>NZ_JAJFTC010000059.1:0-644 GCF_020733125.1 Enterobacter cloacae complex sp. 2021EL-01169 | reverse complement strand
TAGGTAGCTTAACCTTCGGGAGGGCGCTTACCACTTTGTGATTCATGACTGGGGTGAAGTCGTAACAAGGTAACCGTAGGGGAACCTGCGGTTGGATCACCTCCTTACCTTAAAGAACCTGCCTTTGTAGTGCTCACACAGATTGTCTGATGAAAAACAGCAGTAAAAATCTCTGCAGGCTTGTAGCTCAGGTGGTTAGAGCGCACCCCTGATAAGGGTGAGGTCGGTGGTTCAAGTCCACTCAGGCCTACCAAACTCCTTTTAAAGGATGAGCGGTACAGAGATTGCAAAACGATGGGGCTATAGCTCAGCTGGGAGAGCGCCTGCTTTGCACGCAGGAGGTCTGCGGTTCGATCCCGCATAGCTCCACCATCTTTTACTGCGAACCCAAGAAAACTTCAGAGTGAACCTGAAAAGGTGCACTGCGAAGTTTTGCTCTTTAAAAATCTGGATCAAGCTGAAAATTGAAACGACACATCTTAAAGGTGTGTTCGAGTCTCTCAAATTTTCGCAATCAGAAGTGAAACATCTTCGGGTTGTGAGGTTAAGCGACTAAGCGTACACGGTGGATGCCCTGGCAGTCAGAGGCGATGAAGGACGTGCTAATCTGCGAAAAGCGCCGGCGAGGTGATATGAACCTTTGA
>NZ_JAJFTC010000058.1:0-690 GCF_020733125.1 Enterobacter cloacae complex sp. 2021EL-01169 | reverse complement strand
CAGACGGTCGCATGCGCATCCTTTCTTATCGAAACTCGTTGAGATGATATGCAATCAAGAATAGAATTTCAAGAACTATTTTCGAGAATCGCAATGCCTTGATTCCCGTGCCGCGCCGGTTGCCTTGGCGGGCTTGTCACAAACCTACGTTTTCAAGAAGAAGGAAACCGCATGCCCCGCCGTTCGATCCTCTCCGCCGCCGAGCGCGAAAGCCTGCTGGCGTTGCCGGACACCAAGGATGAGTTGATCCGTCACTACACGTTCAGCGAAAGCGACCTCTCCATCATCCGGCAGCGGCGCGGCCCGGCCAATCGGCTGGGCTTCGCGGTGCAGCTCTGCTACCTGCGCTTTCCCGGCGTCATCCTTGGCGCTGATGAGCCACCGTTCCCGCCATTGCTGAGACTGGTCGCCAACCAGCTCAAGGTCGGCATCGAAAGCTGGGACGAGTACGGGCAGCGTGAGCAGACCCGACGCGAGCACCTGGTCGAGCTGCAAACGGTGTTCGGCTTCCAGCCGTTCACGATTGGCCACTACCGGCAGGCTGTCCAGTTGCTGACCGAGCTGGCCATGCAAACCGACAAGGGCATCGTGCTGGCCAGAGCCTTGATCGAGCACCTGCGGCGGCAGTCGGTCATTGTGCCCGCCCTCAACGCCGTCGAGCGGGCGAGCGCCGAAGCGATTACCCGCGCC
>NZ_JAJFTC010000057.1:0-979 GCF_020733125.1 Enterobacter cloacae complex sp. 2021EL-01169 | reverse complement strand
CCCCGCTGACTACGAGGGGACTGCCACACCACAAGCGCATCGGGCTAGCGAAGCTATTCAGGAGCAGATTCGGGAGCGCATCGTCGCCACCAACGACATGCGGCTGTTCAGCCTGCTGCACCTGCTGAGTCAGGCGTCGCTGCGCATGGAGCAAGCGCTGTGGCCGGAGGATTACGAGCGGATGACGCGCGAGGTTGAGGAAGCCCTGCGGCAAGCCACCGACGCCAACGCCAGATCGTACACCCACGAAGAAGTGATGCAGGCGATGCAGGAACGCATCGACCGGGCGCGAGACAAGCCATGTTGATTGGCTATGCGCGCGTCTCGACGCAGGATCAGAACCTGGAGCTGCAACGCGAAGCCTTGAGCAAGGCCGGATGTAAAAAGGTCTTCGAGGACAAGGTGAGTGGCACGCGGGCAGACCGGCCTGGCTTGGCCAAGACGCTCGAAATGCTGCGCGAAGGCGATACTTTGGTCGTCTGGAAGCTCGACCGGCTGGGCCGGTCGGTCAAGCAACTGGTCGATCTGGTCGGCGATCTGCACAAGCACGGTGTCCAGTTCAGGAGCCTCACCGACTCCATCGACACCGGCACACCATCCGGGCGGTTCTTCTTCCACGTCATGGCGAGCCTTGCCGAAATGGAGCGCGAGCTGACCGTCGAGCGCACCCGCGCCGGGCTGGAAGTCGCCAAGCAGCTCGGCCGCAAAGGCGGCCGCAAGCCGAAGATGACCGACAGCAAGATCGAGTCGGCCAAGAAGCTGCTGGCCAGCGGGGTGCCGCCCAAGGACGTGGCCAAGAACCTCGGCGTGTCCATTCCGACGCTGTACCGCTGGGTGCCAGCCTCCACGCACGCTTAGCGTGCTTTATTTAATGAGATGGTCACTCCCTCCTTCCCGGTACTATGCTGAGGACAGGCTTTCATTCGGAGAACTATCATGGAAAACATTGCGCTCATTGGTATCGATCTGGGTAAAAACT
>NZ_JAJFTC010000055.1:0-1126 GCF_020733125.1 Enterobacter cloacae complex sp. 2021EL-01169 | reverse complement strand
TGTCGTTTTCAGAAGACGGCTGCACTGAACGTCAGAAGCCGACTGCACTATAGCAGCGGAGGGGTTGGATCCATCAGGCAACGACGGGCTGCTGCCGGCCATCAGCGGACGCAGGGAGGACTTTCCGCAACCGGCCGTTCGATGCGGCACCGATGGCCTTCGCGCAGGGGTAGTGAATCCGCCAGGATTGACTTGCGCTGCCCTACCTCTCACTAGTGAGGGGCGGCAGCGCATCAAGCGGTGAGCGCACTCCGGCACCGCCAACTTTCAGCACATGCGTGTAAATCATCGTCGTAGAGACGTCGGAATGGCCGAGCAGATCCTGCACGGTTCGAATGTCGTAACCGCTGCGGAGCAAGGCCGTCGCGAACGAGTGGCGGAGGGTGTGCGGTGTGGCGGGCTTCGTGATGCCTGCTTGTTCTACGGCACGTTTGAAGGCGCGCTGAAAGGTCTGGTCATACATGTGATGGCGACGCACGACACCGCTCCGTGGATCGGTCGAATGCGTGTGCTGCGCAAAAACCCAGAACCACGGCCAGGAATGCCCGGCGCGCGGATACTTCCGCTCAAGGGCGTCGGGAAGCGCAACGCCGCTGCGGCCCTCGGCCTGGTCCTTCAGCCACCATGCCCGTGCACGCGACAGCTGCTCGCGCAGGCTGGGTGCCAAGCTCTCGGGTAACATCAAGGCCCGATCCTTGGAGCCCTTGCCCTCCCGCACGATGATCGTGCCGTGATCGAAATCCAGATCCTTGACCCGCAGTTGCAAACCCTCACTGATCCGCATGCCCGTTCCATACAGAAGCTGGGCGAACAAACGATGCTCGCCTTCCAGAAAACCGAGGATGCGAACCACTTCATCCGGGGTCAGCACCACCGGCAAGCGCCGCGACGGCCGAGGTCTTCCGATCTCCTGAAGCCAGGGCAGATCCGTGCACAGCACCTTGCCGTAGAAGAACAGCAAGGCCGCCAATGCCTGACGATGCGTGGAGACCGAAACCTTGCGCTCGTTCGCCAGCCAGGACAGAAATGCCTCGACTTCGCTGCTGCCCAAGGTTGCCGGGTGACGCACACCGTGGAAACGGATGAAGGCACGAACCCAGTGGACATAAGCCTGTTCGGTTCGTAA
>NZ_JAJFTC010000054.1:0-1164 GCF_020733125.1 Enterobacter cloacae complex sp. 2021EL-01169 | reverse complement strand
TAGGGAAGGTGCGAATAAGTCCAGGATATGAGGTCATAGCAGGAATGCACATCACACGTACTGAGGTCACATGAGCCAGCAATTAACCTTTGCCGACAGTGAGTTTTCCAGTAAACGTCGCCTGACGAGGAAAGAAATTTTCTTATCCCGGATGGATACTCTGCTGCCGTGGCCTCAACTGCTGGGCAACATTGAACCTGTCTATCCAAAAGCAGGTAATGGCCGCCGACCTTATTCGCTGGAAACAATGTTCCGTATTCACTGCCTGCAACTGTGGTACAGCCTCGGTGATGAAGCGATGGAAGACGCATTGTATGAGATTGCTTCGATGCGCCAATTTGCCTTGCTGTCATTGGATAAAGCTATTCCTGACCGTACTACCATCATGAACTTTCGGCACTTGCTGGAAAAATACAAACTGACTCGCAAAATATTTCAAACCGTCAATCAGTGGCTGTTGGATTGCGGCGTGATGATGACTCAGGGTACCCTGGTTGATGCCACAATTATCGAAGCACCAAGCTCAACCAAGAATAAAAACAAACAGCGTGACCCCGATATGCATCAGACCAAAAAAGGAAATCAGTGGCACTTTGGCATGAAGGCTCATATTGGAGTCGATGCTGAAAGCGGCCTTACTCATACGCTGGTGACCACCGCCGCTAATGAACATGACCTGAACCAATTGAATAATCTTCTGCACGGTGACGAAGAATTTGTCTCCGCCGATGCGGGTTATCGTGGCGCAGAGAAACGGGATGAGCTGAAGGACCGTGATGTGGACTGGTTCATCGCTGAACGTCCAGGGAAAGTCAGGATATTGAAAAAGCACCCCCGCAAAAACAAAGCCGCCATCAAACTCGAATACCTGAAAGCCAGCATCAGGGCAAAGGTGGAGCACCCGTTTAGGGTTATTAAACGTCAGTTTGGTTTTATCAAAGCACGCTACAAGGGGCTGATGAAAAATGACTCACAGTTAGCGATGCTATTCACGCTAGCGAACCTGTTTAAAGTGGATCAGATGATACGACGACAGACTAAATCCGCCTAAAATCTGGTAATAACCCAGCTAAAAGGCTAAATTTGGCCTGAATAGGCAATATATTGCTCAAAACCGGAAAATTAGAGTGTAAAAAATAGACAGACATTGCATAGTATCGATCA
>NZ_JAJFTC010000053.1:0-1221 GCF_020733125.1 Enterobacter cloacae complex sp. 2021EL-01169 | reverse complement strand
TGACCTGCCCCCACGATTAGATACAACACTCAGTTAGTAACGTCGGAATCTTCATTCTCAGAATGACCCTTTCTCCAGCCCGCTGCAAATTCAGACGGTGTCTGATAATTCAGCGTGGAGTGCGGGCGGCATTCGTTATAATCCTGCCGCCAGTCATTAATAATTTTCCTGGCATGAACGATATCGCTGAACCAGTGCTCATTCAAACATTCATCGCGAAATCGTCCGTTAAAGCTCTCAATAAATCCGTTCTGCGTTGGCTTGCCCGGCTGGATTAAGCGCAACTCAACACCATGCTCAAAGGCCCATTGATCCAGTGCACGGCAAGTGAACTCCGGCCCCTGGTCAGTTCTTATCGTCGCCGGATAGCCTCGAAACAGTGCAATGCTGTCCAGAATACGCGTGACCTGAACGCCTGAAATCCCAAAGGCAACAGTGACCGTCAGGCATTCCTTTGTGAAATCATCGACGCAGGTAAGACACTTGATCCTGCGACCGGTGGAAAGTGCGTCCATGACGAAATCCATCGACCAGGTCAGATTGGGCGCCGCCGGACGGAGCAGCGGCAGACGTTCTGTTGCCAGCCCTTTACGACGTCTTCTGCGTTTTACGCCCAGGCCACTGAGGTGATAAAGCCGGTACACGCGCTTATGATTAACATGAAGCCCTTCACGGCGCAGCAACTGCCAAATACGACGGTAGCCAAAACGCCTGCGCTCCAGTGCCAGCTCAGTGATGCGCCCTGATAAATGCGCATCAGCAGCCGGACGGTGAGCCTCATAGCGGCAGGTCGACAGGGATAAACCTGTAAGCCTGCAGGCACGACGTTGCGACAGACCGGTCGCATCACACATCAACATCACGGCTTCCCGCTTCTGGTCTGTCGTCAGTACTTTCGCCCAAGAGCCACCTGAAGCGCCTCTTTATCCAGCATGGCTTCGGCAAGCAGCTTCTTGAGTCTGGCGTTCTCTTCCTCAAGCGACTTCAGGCGCTTAACTTCAGGCACCTCCATACCGCCATACTTCTTACGCCAGATGTAAAACGTGGCATCGGAAATGGCATGCTTGCGGCAGAGTTCACGGGCGGGTACCCCAGCTTCGGCTTCGCGGAGAATACTGATGATCTGTTCATCGGAAAAACGCTTCTTCATGGGGATGTCCTCATGTGGCTTATGAAGACATTACTAACATCGGGGTGTACTAATCAACGGGGAGCAGGTCA
>NZ_JAJFTC010000052.1:0-1225 GCF_020733125.1 Enterobacter cloacae complex sp. 2021EL-01169 | reverse complement strand
TTTAGCAGCCGTGTCCGCTGCATGTCTGTTACCTATCTCCCCGACCGCTCATTGGACCAACTCCAGAGATTGGGCTCTATCGCTCAGCCAATACGAAACCGGCATTGGCTGATGCCACAACCGAGACTAACACAAATGGCTCGGTACCTGTATTTCGCGCCCCGTGCACTTGGCCCGGTCTTGCCACGGCTATCTCACCTTCCCTGAGGGCACGAACAATCCCATTGCCCTGAAAGTAATCAGCCATTCCCGACAAAACAGTCCACGTGTCTTGGCCGTGAGGATGAATGTGAGCCGCAATTTCCTGCCCGGGATGGACATGCCAAACCACGATAATTGAGTCTCGGGTTTCAAGCACAACGGAACGAATAGGCTCGCCTTCGGACGGCTGAACATACTCGGCTACAGAAAATATTCTCGATTCAACAGTCATCGGAGATCCCTCTTTCACAGTTGTCGTTACGGTCTTCATCGTCGGCATCCTGACGCACGGCGGGCAATTGCTGGAGCAACGCCGGCAGCCATTCCTGTACCGTCTCCCACACCACATCGAGGTTGATGTCGAAATAGCCGTGAGCCATGCGATTACGCATATTGCGCATGCTGCGCCACGGCACGTCGGCATGCGCCTGGGTGAACTCGACGTAGCCATCCATCACCTTTGTGGCCGCCTCGCCGATGACGATCAGGCTCATGATGACGGCCTGCTGGGTGCGCTTGTCGGCCAAGAAGTCGTCCTTGGCCATCCCTTCCACGAAGCTGCGCGCATCGGTTGCGGCCTGCTGAATGTGGTCGAGGTAATCGGGCAGGCGGTTCTCGCTCATATCGGTTGCGCCTCCGCGAGCACCTTGGCCCGGAACTTCGGCGGCAGGTCGCCGGGAGTCAGCAGATCGACGTCAACGCCGAGCAGCGATTTCAGTTCTTCTTCCAAATCGCCCAAGTCCAACAACGTGGCACCGGGCAGCGCATCGACCAACAGGTCGAGGTCGCTGCCATCCCGGTCGGTGCCATGCAGCACCGAGCCGAAGACGCGCGGGTTCGCGGCGCGAAAGCGGCCTACCGCTTCACGCACTGCGCTTCGCTTCATGTCAAGCACAACAGACGGTCGCATGCGCATCCTTTCTTATCGAAACTCGTTGAGATGATATGCAATCAAGAATAGAATTTCAAGAACTATTTTCGAGAATCGCAATGCCTTGATTCCCGTGCCGCGCCGGTTGCCTTG
>NZ_JAJFTC010000051.1:0-1317 GCF_020733125.1 Enterobacter cloacae complex sp. 2021EL-01169 | reverse complement strand
GTCTCGGTTGTGGCATCAGCCAATGCCGGTTTCGTATTGGCTGAGCGATAGAGCCCAATCTCTGGAGTTGGTCCAATGAGCGGTCGGGGAGATAGGTAACAGACATGCAGCGGACACGGCTGCTAAACCAGGTCGCAAACCTCCTTGCGTCGCAGCGTGCCGCAAGCGACGCGATCAATCGAATGGGGTCGGCATGAGACTGAACACCATCCAGTTCCCGACCGCGTAGCCGCCTGTCCTGCCGATCAGGTCTTGACCATCGACGCCTGGGATCAGTCCTGAATGTTCTTGGAGACCACTACGTTATGAGCCGCAGCCGCCGCAAAACACCCATCGTCGGGCACACGACCTGCGGCAGCGAGCGCGAGGACAAGAAGCTCTGGCATCAGCGCTGGCGCACCCGTGAGCGCACGGCGCTGACCAGCGCGTCGCCCGAAGCCCTGAGCGCCCATCTGCCCCTGCTGGAAAACCAGGCCAGCAGCGTCTGGTCGATGGGCAAGGATGGCCGCTCCTACTGGCCCGTCAAGCGCCAGGCCGCCACGGCGGATCGCATCGCCAATCACAAGGGACGCAACCCGCAAGAACGCGCCTCCCTGAAAAAGCGCCTGCTGCGCAAGTGGATGAGCAAATGAAGCTCTCCTTCCATCAGCACATTGCGCTGTTCTGGATGATCGGTGCTCCGGGCGTCTTCGCGCCCGTGATCGAGAACGCCAAGCGGCCCGATGCCGGCGCCGTCATGGCGTGGGGTGTCGCGATCGTGGCGGTGATGATCCTCTTCACCCCTTTGCTGCTGCGCTGTCCACCATTCCGGCGCTGGTATGGCCGGACGGATGCGCTGTCGGAGCGGCAGCGCCAGGCGCTTGCCGAGCGCGGCCTGCGCCGCTACTACCAGACCGCTTTCGATGACGGCTACGTGCCCCGCGTGATGCCCTACGTGTGGCGCATCATCTGGACGGTCGGCGGGTTGATGGCTGTGACCGCCGTACTGCCTACCAACACCGGACGGCCAGCCTTCGATGCCTTGGTGGTCTTCTCGACCTGGTATCCGATAGGCGTGATGCTGCTGGTTTTCGCGTCGAGGCCCCTTGGCCGGTTGATTCGCCAAAGAGCACAGGAGCGGCGGAAATGAGCACGTCAACCATCGAGGCGCTGGCCAGCGCCTGGGCAAGGATTGCCGAGGAAGCGGAATTCCCCGCTGACTACGAGGGGACTGCCACACCACAAGCGCATCGGGCTAGCGAAGCTATTCAGGAGCAGATTCGGGAGCGCATCGTCGCCACCAACGACATGCGGCTGTTCAGCCTGCTGCACCTGCTG
>NZ_JAJFTC010000050.1:0-1317 GCF_020733125.1 Enterobacter cloacae complex sp. 2021EL-01169 | reverse complement strand
TAGCGGGCGGCCGGAAGGTGAATGCTAGGCATGATCTAACCCTCGGTCTCTGGCGTCGCGACTGCGAAATTTCGCGAGGGTTTCCGAGAAGGTGATTGCGCTTCGCAGATCTCCAGGCGCGTGGGTGCGGACGTAGTCAGCGCCATTGCCGATCGCGTGAAGTTCCGCCGCAAGGCTCGCTGGACCCAGATCCTTTACAGGAAGGCCAACGGTGGCGCCCAAGAAGGATTTCCGCGACACCGAGACCAATAGCGGAAGCCCCAACGCCGACTTCAGCTTTTGAAGGTTCGACAGCACGTGCAGCGATGTTTCCGGTGCGGGGCTCAAGAAAAATCCCATCCCCGGATCGAGGATGAGCCGGTCGGCAGCGACCCCGCTCCGTCGCAAGGCGGAAACCCGCGCCTCGAAGAACCGCACAATCTCGTCGAGCGCGTCTTCGGGTCGAAGGTGACCGGTGCGGGTGGCGATGCCATCCCGCTGCGCTGAGTGCATAACCACCAGCCTGCAGTCCGCCTCAGCAATATCGGGATAGAGCGCAGGGTCAGGAAATCCTTGGATATCGTTCAGGTAGCCCACGCCGCGCTTGAGCGCATAGCGCTGGGTTTCCGGTTGGAAGCTGTCGATTGAAACACGGTGCATCTGATCGGACAGGGCGTCTAAGAGCGGCGCAATACGTCTGATCTCATCGGCCGGCGATACAGGCCTCGCGTCCGGATGGCTGGCGGCCGGTCCGACATCCACGACGTCTGATCCGACTCGCAGCATTTCGATCGCCGCGGTGACAGCGCCGGCGGGGTCTAGCCGCCGGCTCTCATCGAAGAAGGAGTCCTCGGTGAGATTCAGAATGCCGAACACCGTCACCATGGCGTCGGCCTCCGCAGCGACTTCCACGATGGGGATCGGGCGAGCAAAAAGGCAGCAATTATGAGCCCCATACCTACAAAGCCCCACGCATCAAGCTTTTGCCCATGAAGCAACCAGGCAATGGCTGTAATTATGACGACGCCGAGTCCCGACCAGACTGCATAAGCAACACCGACAGGGATGGATTTCAGAACCAGAGAAAGAAAATAAAATGCGATGCCATAACCGATTATGACAACGGCGGAAGGGGCAAGCTTAGTAAAGCCCTCGCTAGATTTTAATGCGGATGTTGCGATTACTTCGCCAACTATTGCGATAACAAGAAAAAGCCAGCCTTTCATGATATATCTCCCAATTTGTGTAGGGCTTATTATGCACGCTTAAAAATAATAAAAGCAGACTTGACCTGATAGTTTGGCTGTGAGCAATTATGTGCTTAGTGCATCTAACGCC
>NZ_JAJFTC010000004.1:0-270730 GCF_020733125.1 Enterobacter cloacae complex sp. 2021EL-01169 | reverse complement strand
CTTTATTGTAGGTGGGCCAGTTGGTGATTTTGAACTTTTGCTTTGCCACGGAACGGTCTGCGTTGTCGGGAAGATGCGTGATCTGATCCTTCAACTCAGCAAAAGTTCGATTTATTCAACAAAGCCGCATACAGAGACAGGTGGGCCATAATCATGTTCTTCGGCATGTAGAGTAATAGCAATAAGGAGGATAAACAATGTAAGAAATCTCAACTTCTTTTTCCCCTGATAAATACTGTTTCGTCAAATGACTGTCTTCCGGGGAGTTATCGACTTTGTGCAAAAAATCTTTAGTTACCCAAGGAAGTTATTATCCTGCTGTAGGGACTGCTGACACAAAACCTGACAGATGAAGGTTTTAATGACTCGATATCAGTTTAGAAATCGCCCCGTTGAGCTCACCACCCATAGCAGGCGTAACCTTAAAACTATCCGCTTCTATGCTAAACCTTCCAACCACAAAACCTGGTAGCTATACAAACACGCCAGACTGTTAAGTTAATACGCTTTCCCCCTCTCTGAGAAAATACGCATGACCCCACACCCGCTACGCCAGATAATCGAATCCTGCGATCGCGCCATCACCACCAAAAACTATGACGCGCTGATGAAACACTACGCCGAAGATGCAGCTCTGGTGGTCAAGCCCGGAATGGTTGTTAAAGGCAAAGACAACATCCGCAGCGCGTTTGTTGCCATCTCGGATTATTTCCAGGACCAATTGATTGCGGAACAAGGAGAGATGCAGGTGATCGAAGGCGGTGACAATGCCCTCGTTATCATGGAAACCGTTCTGCGTTTTCCTGATGGTCAGGGTGGAATAACGGAAATGTCGCGCCGCGCGACCTATGTTTTTCGGCAGGAAAGCGACGGTCGCTGGCTTTGTACTATCGACAACTCCTACGGCACGTCGCTTCTGGATACCGGGAACCGATCGCGTTAATCACACTTTCAAAGGGGCGCTGCCGCCCCTCCACGCCAGCCCCTTAATGCGCAGTAATGCGCGGCTCCTTCACAAACTCAGCCAGCAGCCACACCATATCGTGCAGCAGGCCTGTCAGCTCCTTCACTACGTGAGCGGGCAGCGTTCCCCCCATAACGGCTTGCGTCAGCGCCAGAACATAGTCCACCTGCGTTAAGGTGTCCTGCCAGCAGTCGGGCACGCAGGAGTTGGTTTTCTCACCCATGATCAACTGTTCAATCAGGTATGGCGGAAGATCGGCATCGCAGAGTGCGCGCAGCCTGCGCAGAGCCTCAAGGAGACGCTCGCACAGCGCAGTACGGCTCGCGACATCATCGGTTTCGACCAGCACGCTCACCAGCGCGGCGCAGTTGTCGGCGACGTCAAAGAGATCGGCATCGGCCGGAAGCGGTCGGGAGATACGTTGCAGAATGACGTTTTCGTCAGACGGGAGATAAGTCAATGTTGGGATAGTCGCCATACAAGGCTTCCTTCTATATGGAGTTTATTTAACCACCCTTTGAGTTCCTACGCTCGGGGGGTAGCGCTGACAGAGGTAGGAATACCGCCCATATAGAAAACGGCCAGCCTTACGGCTGCTCCGTCAGCGCCACCGTTATTGTAACGAGATCGGCACTGCTGCGACATACGTAATGTCACTATATGGTTGACGGGTTCCTACGCCCGATTGCGGATGTGCCGCAACGCAGGCACTTTACGACCGCGCCCCGTAGAGGAAAAGACATAACGCTGAATTTCATAAGGTTACTTTGCGGTTTGCGAGGCGCCTTCCAGAATGACAACGCTGCCCTAAATTTTAAGGGTATCAATCACCGCTCTCGCTGGGCTTTGACTCCCGGCAGTCCTTCAACCGCAGCTTTAAGCGTCAGTATGGTCAGGCGCCTTGGGCATGGCGGCGGAGTATTGGCTGTCGTGAAACGTTAACCGAACGTTTTTAGGATCAACGAACTTACCGTCGACGGTAACATAGGCGCTATTCACCACTTCTCCACTTTCTTTGTCTGTTAAGGCAATATGTGGTGCGTCGTGCAGTATGTTTTTATGACCCCACTCCATCAAAGAGAAAAGAATCGGCGCAAGGCTGCGGCTTTTGGCGGTAAGAACATACTCATACCGTTCACGCGCCCCTTCTTCCTGATAAGGGATTTTGCAAAGCAGGCCGAGTTCAGTCATTTTTTTTAACCGGTTCGCCAGCGTCTGCCGGGTGATTTTTGTATGATCCCGTATCGTTTCAAAGCGTGTTACCCCATAAAACGCCTCTCTCAGAATCAACAAAACCCATTGATCGCCAAGAAGCTCAGCGGCCGCCGCTAACCCACAAAGCTCAGGTAATAAGTACGGTAATGATTTATTTTTTGACATCTCTTCGTTTGCCTCGTAACCTGAGTATGATTTAAAGACTCAGTTATTTAAGGAGAATACAATGCCCTTCGTAAATGTGCAAACCATTAAAGGAATGATGAATTCGGAGCAAAAAAAAGAACTGCTACGTCGTATGACTGACCTTATTGTTGAAATTGAGGGAAACGGCGATCCTGAATTCCGGCGTTCAGTATGGATCCGTATTGACGAGCATGAACCGGAACAGTGGAGTCTTGGGGGAATACAGCCCACATCTGAAATGATTGCTGCAAAATTTGCCTCACCACAGCGGTCCTGATTTATTTTTAGTCATAGCTCACCGGCGGGCAGTTTGAATGTCCGCTCTCGTGATGTTATGCGCCCTAAATTTTCAGCGTATCGATCACAGCCCTCAGGGCAGGCGACACGTTGCGGTGCGGATAATAGAGGTACAACCCGTCCATGCGCAGGCTATAGCGCTGCAACACCCGGATAAGCGTTCCGCGCTCCAGATCGTCAGCCACCAGCTCCACCGGGACATAGGCCAGCCCAAGCCCCAGCCGGGCGGCCTCGGCTTCCATGTAGCTGTCAGACAGCGCCCATTGCCCCTCTGGCCGATGGGTGATTTTTTTCCCGTCCTGCACCAGTTCCCACTGATAGTCACTACCGTCGGCAAACTGGTAAGCAATGCAGGGATGAGCCACTAAATCGGCTGGCGTCTGCGGAAAACCGTAGCGTCTGAAGTGTTCCGGGGCAGCCACCGCGGCCATTTCCATATCAGGCGTGATACGCACAGCAATCATTCCCTGCCCCACTTCCGGCCCCAGTCTGACACCCGCATCGAACCGCTCGGCGATAATGTCGACGAAGCGGCTTTCATTGATCAGTTCCAGCCTGATGTCCGGGTAACGCTGTTTAAAAATGGCGAGCTTTGGCAGCAGACATTTATCGATAGCGTGCTGGCTGGCATTAATACGCACCGTGCCGGACGGCGTCTGACGATAGTGTGCCAGGGTCGCCAGACCCGTATCGAGCGTATCGAATGCAGACTCGGCGGTCTGATAAAGCTGTTCCCCGGCATGGGTGAGCGAGAGGTTGCGCGTGGTGCGGACCAGAAGTTGAACGCCCAATCGCTCTTCCAGCTCGCGAACCGAGCGGCTGATCCCGGATTGCGCCAGCCCAAGCCGAAGCGCGGCCGCCGTGAAGCTCCCCTCCCGTACCACCTGCATGAACAGGTACAGCTCATTATAGTTTTCCCGTTTCGCCATCATCCCCACCCATTTATAACAATATGATATGAATCCTAGCAGCTTTCGCCCTCTAATCAGCACTATTTCTGCTAACTATAATGACCGCAACACAACAACCCAGGGTTCATTTCTATGAAAACATTTACCCAAAAACTGTCCGTTGCGATGCTGCTATGTGCATCATTAAGTGGAGTGACAACAATGAGTTATGCAGAAACCACCAACCCAAACGCGCCTGTTTCGATGGTGAGCACATGGGATAAAACCTTTGCCGAAAGTGACAAAGTCGATCACCGTAAGGTGTCCTTCCAGAACCGATACGGGATCACTTTGGTAGGCGATCTGTATCTTCCCAAAAACCGCGGCGACCGCAAGCTGGCGGCGATTGCGGTCAGCGGGCCATTTGGCGCGGTCAAAGAGCAGTCTAGCGGCCTGTATGCGCAAACCCTGGCAGAAAATGGGTTTGTAACCCTGGCGTTCGATCCGTCCTATACGGGCGAAAGCGGTGGCCAGCCGCGCAACGTAGCGTCTCCGGATATCAACACCGAAGACTTTAGCGCGGCGGTGGACTTCCTCGGGTTGCAGAAAGAGGTTGATCGTAACCGCATTGGTATTCTCGGCATCTGCGGCTGGGGCGGTATGGCGCTCAACGCAGCATCCATGGACACCCGCGTGAAGGCGGTCGCCACCAGCGTGATGTATGACATGAGCCGGGCGATGGGCCACGGCGTGGGCGACGGGAAAGATCGCTATTCAACGTCTGACCGCCGTGCCGTTCTGCAATATCTGAACGCACAGCGCTGGAAAGATGCTGAGAACGGTACCTTCGCGCACGGCGGCCATGACATTTATGTCGATGAGAACGGCAAGGTGACGGCAGCTGAACGTATTCTGCCGGAGGCGTTACCTGACAACCCGAATCCGGTACTCAAAGAATTCTTTGACTACTACCGTATGCCGCGCGGCTTCCATGCGCGCTCCGTCAACTCCACCGGCGCGTGGACCGCGACCACGCCATTATCATTTATGAATATGCCGCTGCTGAGCTACGGCAGGGAAATTACTATCCCAACGCTTATCGTAACCGGTGAAAAGGCACACTCCCGCTACTTTGCGGAAGATGCGTTTAAAGCGGTCGGCAGCAAGCAGAAGGAACTGGTGATTGTTCCGGGCGCAAACCATGTCGATCTCTACGACAACGTTGCCGGGAAGATCCCGTTCGGCCAGTTTGAGCAGTTTTTCAAAACCAACCTGAAATAAACCTCTACGCCACCCGCCCTATACGGGTGGCTCTTTGTGAAATCTGACTATGTCTACACTGAGCCGCACCACATCACAGAACACAGAGCATGCACACTGGAGTGGCGTTTTTGCCATGACCCTGTGCGTATTTGTCTTGATTGCCTCGGAATTTATGCCCGTCAGCCTGCTTACTCCCCTTGCCAGAGATTTGGGCGTTACGGAGGGTCTCGCTGGCCAGGGGATCGCGATTTCCGGCGCGCTGGCGGTGCTGACCAGCCTCTTCCTTTCCCGGCTTGCCGGGAATATAAACCGCAAACACCTTCTTCTGGGCATGACGCTCCTGATGGCGCTCTCGGGGATGATTATCGCTTTCGCCCCAAACTATCTGGTTTACATGACGGGCCGCGCGCTGATCGGTATCGCTATAGGCGGGTTCTGGTCCATGTCTGCCGCAACGGCCATTCGCCTTGTTCCGCCGCATAAGGTTGCGCGCGCGCTGGCCATTTTCAACGGCGGTAACGCGCTGGCAACGGTGGTGGCCGCCCCGCTTGGCAGCTATCTTGGGGCCACTATTGGCTGGCGCGGCGCATTTCTTTGTCTGGTGCCCGTGGCGATAGTCGCGTTCATCTGGCAGTGTTTAAGCCTGCCTGACATGAACGCGCGTAAAAACGGTACATCACGAGCAAGTGTTTTTCGGTTATTCCGCCAGCCTGCCGTTTCCGTTGGTCTGCTGGCCTGCGGCCTGTTCTTTATGGGGCAGTTTGCGCTGTTTACCTATCTGCGCCCGTTCCTTGAAACCGTCACCCGGGTGAGCGGAGCCGGGCTGTCGCTAATTTTGCTCACCATAGGCGTTGCAGGTTTTGTGGGCACCCTTTTCGTTGCCCTGGTGCTTAATGCCGCGTTTTACATAACGCTGATCGCGATCCCTCTACTGATGGCGGTCATCGCAGTCGCGTTGATTCTCGCCGGGCATAACGTGTGGATTGTGGCCCTGCTGTCAGGCCTATGGGGGATGCTGGCAACATCAGCGCCGACGGGGTGGTGGACGTGGATTGCTCGAACGCTGCCGAAGGATGCTGAAGCAGGCGGTGGACTGATGGTCGCGGTGATCCAGCTCGCCATTGCGCTCGGCTCAACGGCGGGCGGTATAGCCTTCGATCGTTATAGCTGGCAGAGCACGTTTGCATTGAGTGGCATAGTGCTCCTCTTTGCGGCAGCGCTAACGTTTCTGCTTTCGCGTCTTCACAAATAACGCGCCGGATGATTTTTTGACGCTTTTCTTCACCGATCGTGTATTGTTTTTAAACAATAACATCCTCTAAAGGACACCTGCGCAATGATCAGCATCCTCGGCAAAACCACCTCCATCAACGTTCGTAAAGTGCTCTGGACCTGCGAAGAAGCGGGCATCACTTATCAGCAGGAAGATTACGGCAGCGGTTTCGCCTCGACGGAAACGGATGCCTTTCGCGCCCTGAACCCCAACGCCATGGTGCCGGTGCTGATAGACGGTGATTTCGTGCTGTGGGAGTCCAATTCCATCTGCCGTTATCTGGCGCGCAAGGCCGAACGTCACGATCTGCTGCCCGCAGAACCGCAGGCCTGCGCCAACGTTGAGCGCTGGATGGACTGGCAGGCCACTGAATTTAACAACGCCTGGCGCTATGTCTTCCCGGCGCTGGGGCGTAAAAACCCGGACTTTAACGACCCTGAGCGCATTGCGGCGGGAATCAAAGAGTGGAACCACTGCATCACCATTCTGGAAAACCAGCTGCAGCGCACCGGGGCCTTTGCGGCGGGCGAGACGTTTACCCTCGCGGACGTGGTGCTTGGGCTGTCGGTGAATCGCTGGAAAATGACGCCGTTTGATAAGCCAGACGTGCCCGCCATTGAGGCCTGGTTCGAGCGACTTAACCAGCGTCCGGCATTTTTGCGTCACGGCAATAACGGCATGATATAAAACTTAATGCCTGAATGAATACCGCAACGAGGCTGTTTTATTTAATTACGAAACCCTGATTGTCGTCAGAGGGAATAATAATTAAGCCATATCCTGGACAGCCCGTTGCACCGCTTTGCTAGCCTGAATAGTCAGGCAAAGCTCAACCCGGAGGTATTCTTGCTGATTAAACTCAAGAAAGAACGAACGCATAAGGAGGATCGCCGGCTTGCTCTCTGGCTGGCGACCTCGGCAGGTTTGCTGAACGCCATCGCCCTCGGGGCATTTGGCTTTTTCCCCTCACACATGACCGGCAACACCTCACAGTTATCCAGCGAAGTTTCTTCTACCGATCTGAGCGATATGATTTTCTTCGGCTCGATAATTCTCTCTTTTGTGGCTGGCGCCATTATTGCGCGCACGATCGTGATATGGGGAATTATCCATAACGTCAGGCTGGTTTTTTGCCAGATCCTTTTTGTCGAGGGGATATTACTGACCGGCGTTTCCTTCTACGAAATGTATTTCCATGCGCTCACCAGCAATCGCGAGATTATTCTTTTTCTCTGCTTTCTGATGGGCATTCATAATTCCACCTCCACGCAGCTTTCCGGCGGACGGGTAAGATCGACGCACATTACCGGCACGCTGACGGACGCGGGGATTTCCCTGGCCTCCGTCATGGTGGCGATGCTGCGCAGGGATTACTCCAAAGATACGGCGGCGCAAAAAAGTCAGCTAAAAACCCACTTAACCACCCTGTTTTCGTTCATTACGGGCGGCATCGCGGGGCTGCTGCTGTTCCGATGGATTGGCTTTAACGCCATGCTGACGCTGGGGGTGATGCTTGCGGTTGTCGCCACCGTCTCAATAATCACCGTCTCGTCGCGGGTTCGACGGGTTCGTGCCCCTCTATGAAGGTAATGACCTGTAATCGGCGTAAGCGCCCTTTAAATGTGACACTGTCACATCTAAATATTCGCTTTAGGACTATTCTGCCCGCCCCACAATCAGGCCTTATGCCATAAGGCCTGACCTCAGGTTGCCACTAGTTTCATGGGGTTACTGATTTTGCCCCTTCGCTGGAACCCTTCCCAAACGCTTGCTATAGGTCAATTACCCCTGCCGAAACATGGCATAACAACAGGCAACCGGTGGTTGCTATAACGCATGCGCACAGGGAGACACACCGCAATGCACCCATTATTCAAACGTTCGCTGCTGTTTGTCGGCGCCATTATCGTGGTTCTCGCCCTCCTCGTCTGGGGGATCGGGCTGGAGACCCTCAGAGCGCGTCAGGTTGACCTGATCTATCTCGGGCAACAGCATATGATTCTGGTTTTCTCATCAATGTTCTTTGCCCTGCTGGTGGGTATTCCGGCCGGTATTCTGCTGAGCCGCCCGGCCGCGCGGGGTATCGCCGAATATGTGATGCAAATCTTCAACGTCGGCAACACGCTGCCGCCACTGGCCGTGCTGGCGCTGGCGATGGTGGTGATTGGTATTGGCGATACGCCGGCCATCATCGCCCTGTTCCTCGCCTCGCTGCTGCCGATCGTGCGCAACACCTATGCCGGGCTGTGCTCGGTCCCGCCGTCGCTGCTGGAAGCGGCAAACGGCATCGGGATGACCAAATGGCAGCGTCTGCGCCAGGTTGAGCTGCCTGCCGCCTGGCCGGTCATGCTCTCGGGGATCCGCATCGCCACCGCCATTAACGTCGGTACCGCACCGCTGGCGTTCCTGATCGGTGCCAGCAGCTACGGCGAGCTGATTTTCCCCGGCATTTACCTGAACGATTTTCCGACCCTGATCCTCGGCGCGGCGGCCACCGCCCTGTTCGCCCTGATCCTCGATACCCTGCTGGCGGCGCTGGGTCGCGTGATGAGTCCCCATCTCGCTCGATAACAATAACAAGGAGCTTTTATGAGACTGATATCCAGCCTGGCGGCGCTGTGTGCCGCGGCGCTGTTCACCGGCCAGACCATTGCGGCCCCGCTGATTCTGGCGACCAAGAGCTTTACCGAGCAGCACATTCTCTCGGCGATGACCGTGCAGTACCTTCAAAAGAAAGGCTTTCAGGTGCAGCCGCAAACCAATATCGCCACGGTGATCTCCCGCAACGCGATGATCAACAAGCAGATTGATATGACCTGGGAGTACACCGGCACGTCATTAATCATCTTTAACCATATCAACAAGCGCATGTCGCCCCAGGAGTCTTACGAGACGGTGAAACGTCTGGACGCGAAGCACGGTCTGGTCTGGCTCAAGCCCGCCGACATGAACAACACCTATGCGTTCGCCATGCAGCGCAAGCGCGCCGAGGCGGAACATATCAACACCATGTCGGAGATGGTGGCGAAGATTGAGCAGATCCGTAAAACCAACCCGGACAAAAACTGGCTGCTGGGCTTAGACCTGGAATTTGCCGGGCGCAGCGACGGCATGAAGCCGCTTCAGGCCGCCTATAAGATGGACCTGGACCGCCCGCAGATCCGCCAGATGGACCCCGGTCTGGTTTATAACGCGGTGCGCGACGGCTTCGTCGACGCCGGGCTGATTTATACCACCGACGGGCGCGTGAAGGGCTTCGATCTCAAGGTGCTGGAAGACGATAAAGGCTTCTTCCCGAGCTATGCGGTCACCCCGGTGGTGCGTAAGGACACGCTGGAGGCCAATCCGGGCCTGGAAGAGGCGCTCAACACCCTCTCGGCCCAGCTCAACAACGACGTTATCACCGAACTGAACAAGAAGGTGGATATCGACCATCAGTCACCGCAGCAGGTCGCCCGTGATTTCCTGCGTAGCAAACAGCTGCTGTAGGAGGCGCTATGGAGACGATTCACTACATTCTGGACAACTGGGACTACCTCTTAACCCTGACGCTGCAGCATCTGTGGCTGGTGGCGCTGGCCGTGGGCTTAGCCATTCTCATCGGCGTCCCGCTCGGCATTCTGATTGTTCGCCACAGGTGGCTGGCGACGCCGGTGCTGGGGATTGCCACCATCGTGCTGACCATTCCGTCCATTGCGCTGTTTGGCCTGATGATCCCGCTCTTTTCGCTGATCGGTCAGGGGATTGGCGCCCTGCCCGCGATCACGGCGGTGTTTCTCTACTCGCTGCTGCCGATTGTGCGTAACACCCATACGGCGCTCGACAGCCTGCCGCCGGGCCTGCGTGAAGCCGGGCGCGGCATCGGCATGACCTTCTGGCAGCGCCTGCGCTGGGTCGAAATTCCGATGGCGCTGCCGGTGATTTTCGGCGGGATCCGCACCGCCGTGGTGATGAACATCGGCGTGATGGCGATTGCCGCAGTGATCGGCGCGGGCGGTCTGGGCCTGCTGCTGCTCAACGGCATCGGCGGAAGCGATATTCGCATGCTGATTGCGGGTGCGCTGATGATTTGTCTTTTAGCGATTGTGCTCGACTGGCTGCTGCACCGTCTGCAGGTGGTTCTGACTCCGAAGGGGATTCGATAATGATAAAACTGGAAAACCTCACCAAACACTTTTCACAGAAGCACGGCCAGACCTTCAAGGCCGTCGACAACGTCAACCTGAACGTGCCCGAAGGGGAAATGTGCGTCCTGCTCGGCCCGTCCGGCTGCGGGAAGACCACCACCCTGAAGATGATTAACCGCCTCATTACGCCGAGCAGCGGGACGATCCTGATCAACGGCGAAGACACCAGCGGGATGGACACCGTCACCCTGCGCCGCAACATCGGCTACGTGATCCAGCAGATTGGCCTGTTCCCGAACATGACCATCGAAGAGAACATTACCGTCGTACCGCGCATGCTGGGCTGGGATAAAGCGCGCTGCAAAACCCGCGCCGAAGAGCTGATGGATATGGTGGCGCTGGATCCGCATAAGTTCCTGAATCGCTATCCGCGCGAGATGTCCGGCGGCCAGCAGCAGCGCATCGGCGTGATCCGCGCCCTGGCGGCAGATCCTCCGGTGCTGCTGATGGATGAGCCCTTCGGCGCGGTGGACCCGATTAACCGCGAGGTGATCCAGAACCAGTTCCTCGAGATGCAGCGCAAGCTGAAAAAAACCGTCATGCTGGTGAGCCACGATATCGATGAGGCCCTGAAGCTTGGCGACCGTATTGCGGTGTTCCGGCAGGGGAAAATCGTCCAGTGCGCCAGCCCGGACGAACTGCTGGCGAAACCGGCGAACGAGTTTGTCGGCTCGTTTGTCGGTCAGGACCGCACGCTGAAGCGCCTGCTGCTAGTCTCGGCGGGCGACGTCACCGACCAGCAGCCGACCATTACGGTGCGGGGTTCGACGCCGCTGCCAGAAGCCTTTGCCACCATGGATGATAACGATATTCGCGCGATTACCGTGGTTGACGAGCACGGCAAGCCGCTGGGCTTTGTGAAGCGTCGCGAAGCGCGTAACGCCAGCGGGACCTGCGCCGACATCCTGCATCCGTTCCGCATGACCGGCAAAGCCGAAGACAACCTGCGCGTGGTGCTGTCACGCCTGTATGAGAGCAACACCAGCTGGATGCCGATCGTGGATGAGGACGGGCGCTACAACGGCGAGATTTCTCAGGACTATATTGCCGAGTATCTCAGTTCAGGTCGTACGCGTCGGGCGTTGAATATACATAGCGAGAGCTAATCTTTCCGGCCGGGCATCGCCCGGCTTTTCCGCACGCATACCTTTTGCTAACCCCGCGATTTCCCGCCACAATATTGTATCTTTCCCGTTTACTCGCGACCCATGCAACGTCTTCATACGTACCCCGACATCCGCGCGATGTTTCGTCGACTGCTGATTGCTACCGTCACCGGCGTGCTGGCCGCGCTGGCCGTGGCGGTGTTCCGCCACAGCATGTATCTGCTGGAGTGGCTGCTTCTCAGCAACGACAGCGGCAGCCTGGTGAATGCCGCCTCGTCGCTCTCACCCTGGCGGCGCGCGCTGACGCCCGCGCTGGGCGGGCTGGCTGCGGGACTGTTACTATGGGGATGGCAACGGCTGACCGCCCAGCGGCCTCATGCCCCCACCGATTATATGGAAGCGCTGGAGACCGGCGACGGTCAGTTTGATTACGGCGCCAGCCTGGTGAAATCCCTTGCCTCGCTGCTGGTCGTGGCAAGCGGAAGCGCCATCGGGCGTGAAGGGGCGATGATCCTGCTTGCCGCCCTCGCCGCCTCCTTTTTTGCCCGGCGCTTTACGCCCAAATCCGAATGGAAGTTATGGATCGCCTGCGGCGCCGCGGCCGGGATGGCCAGCGCCTACCATGCTCCGTTAGCCGGAAGCCTGTTCATTGCGGAGATTCTGTTTGGCACCCTGATGCTGGCCTCGCTCGGGCCCGTGGTTATCGCGGCGGTAGTGGCGCTTCTCACCACGCAGCTCCTGGCGCCGGGAACCGGCACGCTCTACGCGGTCCATCTGAGCGGCACACTCACCGCAACTGATTATGCCCTGCTGGCCGCCATGGGGCTGCTGGCGGGTCTCTGCGGACCGCTGCTGATGTGGCTGATGGCGTTCAGCCACGGGCTATTCCTGCGCCTTAAGCTTTCGCCCCCGTGGCAGCTGGCGCTCGGCGGTGCGATCGTCGGGCTACTGTCTCTTCTGACGCCGAAGGTGTGGGGGAACGGCTACAGCGTGGTGCAGGCTTTTCTGCTCGCCCCACCGCTGCTGTCGATCGTTGCAGGCGTCTTTATCTGTAAACTACTGGCGGTACTGGCGAGCAGCGGTTCGGGCGCGCCGGGCGGGGTGTTCACGCCCACGCTGTTTGTCGGCATGGCGACAGGGATGCTGTTTGCACAGCTTTTCGCGCTGTGGCTGCCGGGCGCTGAGACGGCGATTCTGCTTGGGCTGGCGGGGATGGCGACGCTACTCGCCGCGACCACGCATGCGCCCATTATGTCGGCGCTGATGGTCTGTGAAATGACCGGGCAATATTTTTTACTGCCCGGTTTGCTGGTCGCCTGCGTGCTGGCGTCCGTGCTGTCGCGGACGTTACGCCACGACTCGATCTACGGTCAACACGCCACTGAGGGCAGAGAGATCGATGTATTGCGCTAGCTCGCGCTGCTCGGCGCGAGGCAGATAAGGCAGTTCGCCCACCAGTGGTCCGGGTAGTTTGGTGCTCAGCACGTCGATGATCTCCGCATAGTGCGCCAGACCAGGGTTGATGCGGTTGGCCACCCAGCCAACCAGCGGCAGGCCGTCATTGGCAATCGCCTGCGCCGTCAGCAGCGCATGGTTGATGCACCCTTCCTGGATCCCCACCACCATCACCACCGGAAGCTGTTCCTGCACCACCCATTCCGACAGCGGGCGCAGATCGTTCATCAGGCTGCGCCAGCCGCCCGTGCCTTCCACCACCACGTGATCGACCTTCTCGCACAGGCTCGCCAGACCGTTGGACAGCAGAGGGTAATTAATCAGGCCGCTGTGCGCCACGCTGCTCTCCTCTTCGCTTAACGCAATAGGATTGATCGCGTGATAAGGCAGTTCCAGTGACGAGACGCTTTGCAGTACCAGGGCGTCTTTATTACGCAATCCCTCTGGCGTCTCTTTACTCCCTTTTGCGACCGGTTTGTACCCTGCCACGCGTTTACCGCTTGCTGCCAGCGCCTGCAGCAATGCGCGGGATACAACGGTCTTGCCGACAGAGGTATCTGTACCAGTAACAAAGAAACGCTTAAGCATGACTCACTCCACCTCTTGGGTATGCTTCGAAAATATAAACCAGGTAAATAATTCAGTGGAGGAAGTCTACGGGATGCGTGCGCTACCCGGCTTGAGATAGCGCAATTTTTCTTACATCTGCAAAAAAGAGTTAACCCTGTAACAGGCGGATCAACAGCGAGCCGTTATACATGGCATCTTTGACCAGCGCGGCGCCGGCCATCGTGCCCTGATTGGAAAACTGGGTACTTTCTACCGCAATGTTCCGGCTGTAGGCGGGAAGTGACTGCTGCTGAATACAGGCCGTAATCGCCGGGAAGAGGATCTCCGCCGCCTGGCTCAGCGGTGAGCCAATAAGGATTTTTTGCGGGTTGAAGAGGTTCACCATAATCGCCAGAATGCGGCCAACGTTATTCCCCACCCCGGTAATGATGTCCTTCGCCAGCAGATCGCCCTGACGCGCCGCGGCGCAGAGAGAATCCACCGTGAGGGGTTGTCCGTGCAGCGATGAGCTCATGGACTGACTGAGCCTGACCTGCGCCAGCTCCAGCACGCTTTCCACGCTGGCAATGGTCTCCAGACAGCCGTGGTTACCGCAGTAGCAGCGCTTACCGTATGGGTCGACCTGGGTATGGCCAATTTCCACCAGACTGCTGCTTCCGGCGTGGAGAAGACGTCCGTCGGTAATGACGCCTGCCCCGACGTTATGATCGATAACCACCTGAATCACATCCCTCGCCCCGCGTGACGCGCCGAACAGCGCCTCCGCCATGGTCCAGGCGCTGATGTCATGCTGAATATAGACCGGCACGCCGGTATGGTTTTTCAGCACTTCGCCCAGCGGCATCTCTTTAACATCGTCGTAAAACGGCATGCGGTGAACAATGCCATTTTCGGTATCAATAATCCCCGGCATGGTGATGGCAATGGCCGTTAAGCGTTCAAGCTTCTGCTGGTGACGAATAAAGAAGCGATCGATATGCGAAACAATCGCGTCGAGGAGCGGTTCCCCGGCGTTGAGCGGCAGATCAAGACGGTCTTCCACCACCAGCTTGCTGCTGAGATCGCGCAGCGCAAGGAAGATCTCCCCCCGGCTGATGCGCAGCGACAGGTAGTGCCAGGCTTCCGTCTCCACCACCAGCCCGACTGCCGGACGACCACGGCTGCCCGGCTCCTGAATTTCCGTCTCCTGAACCAGGTGCGCTTCCAGCATCTCGCGGACAATCTTGGTAATACTGGCGGGTGCCAGCTGTGCCAGGCGCGAAAGATCGATACGCGAAACCGGACCAAGCTGATCAATCAGGCGATACACCGCGCCAGCGTTGGTCTGCTTAATCTGATCAATATGCCCTGGCTGACTATCAGCGACCACCTCGTACTCCCTTATTTTCGAGCTTCGAAATAAACTGTTGGCTATGGTGAAGCACTTGCAGGGCTGCCGTCAAATATTTACTTAGCCATGTGATTTACTGCACATTTTTGCCCACTTTTCCCTGAAAATGCCGCCCGGCGGAGGCGTTCATCAACTGCTGTTTGAAGCGCTGTGCGGCATGGCTCTGTTCGCGATGTTTTGCCCAGACCAGCCACATCTCTGAAACGGCATCCTCTTCGGCGATGGTCACCCAGCGCATTTCGCGCAGTTGTACCCGTTTAAAGGAGGCCGGAAGAATAGACACCCCCAGCCCGGCGGCGACCAGGCCGATAATGGTCATCGCTTCCCCGACTTCCTGGGTGATGACCGGGGCAAGATCGTAGCGGCGCATCAGCCCCAGGATATCGTCATACAGACCCGTTCCGACCTGCGGGTCAAAAAAGACAAACGGCTCGTTTGCCAGCTCTGCCAGCGAAATCGCCGGACGCGACGCCAGCGGGTGATCGTGCGGGATCATGGCCATCAGCGGCTCGCGCAGGATCACCTCCCACGCCAGCGAGTCCGGCAGCTGGGTATTACGCATCAGCCCCAGATCCAGCGAACCTTCATTGAGCGGCGCGATCTGCTCGCGGGTGTTGATCTCGCGCGTTTGAATATGCACATCCGGGAAATGGCGACGGAATGACGACAGGGTTTCCGAGACGGCGCTGATAAACGGTGCCGACGAGGTAAACCCGATGCGCAACTCTCCGGCCTCCCCGAGATAGAGCCGTTCTGCCCGGGCGGCGGCGTCCTCGACCATGCTCAGAATTTGTCGGCTGTCGATGAGAAACTGCTTACCCGCCGCCGTCAGGCTTACGCTGCGGTTGGTGCGGGCCAGAAGGCGCGCCCCGACCTGCTGCTCCAGGATCTGAATCTGCTGGCTTAAGGGGGGCTGAGAGATGTTCAGCCGCGCCGCCGCTCGGCCAAAATGCAGCTCTTCGGCGACAGCGACAAAGTAGCGGAGATGACGCAGCTCGATATTCATATTTCTAAAGTATCATTTGAGATTATTAATATATTAGACAGAATATTTACATTTTCCTACCCTTATCAGGTGGTCATACCCGTCACCAGAAATCACGGGGATGTTTAAGCAAGGAAACTGTGTGAGTCGTACAACTGCCATTGATATCGATCCGGCGAGCGATATCGATGATTTACCTGCAACATCGCAGCCGGTTCAGTTCATTAAACGTGGTACCCCCCAATTTATGCGCGTCACGCTGGCGCTCTTCTCCGCCGGTCTGGCGACCTTCGCCCTGCTCTATTGCGTTCAGCCGATCCTGCCCGTGCTCTCCCATGAGTTTGGCGTTTCACCCGCCAGCAGCAGCGTATCCCTCTCTATTTCAACCGGTATGCTGGCGGTTGGCCTGCTCTTTACCGGGCCGCTCTCTGACGCCATCGGCCGTAAACAGGTGATGGTAACCGCGCTGATGCTGGCCTCGGTTTGTACGCTACTCTCGACCATGATGACCAGCTGGCACGGCATCCTGGTGATGCGCGCGCTGATCGGGCTCTCGCTCAGCGGCGTGGCGGCGGTCGGGATGACCTACCTCAGCGAGGAGATCCACCCGAGCTTTGTTGCCTTCTCTATGGGGCTATACATCAGCGGGAACTCGATTGGCGGGATGAGCGGACGTCTGCTGAGCGGGGTATTCACGGACTTCTTTAGCTGGCGTATTGCGCTGGCGGTCATCGGCTGTTTCGCGCTGGCGTCTGCCCTGATGTTCTGGAAAATTCTGCCGGAATCGCGTCATTTCCGCCCGACATCGCTGCGCCCGAAAACGCTGTTTATCAACTTCCGCCTGCACTGGCGCGACAAGGGGCTGCCGCGCCTGTTCCTGACCGGCTTCCTGCTGATGGGCGCCTTCGTCACGCTGTTTAACTATATTGGCTATCGCCTGATGCTCTCGCCGTGGCATCTGAACCAGGCTATTGTCGGTTTACTCTCGGTGGCTTATTTGACCGGTACGTGGAGTTCACCGAAGGCCGGGGCAATGACCGCCCGCTATGGCCGCGGCCCGGTCATGCTGTTCTTCACATCGGTGATGCTGGTCGGCCTGCTGCTGACGCTCTTCTCCTCCCTGTGGCTGATTTTTGCCGGCATGCTGCTCTTCTCGGCAGGGTTCTTCGCCGCCCACTCGGTCGCCAGCAGCTGGATAGGCCCACGCGCGCGTCGCGCCAAAGGTCAGGCATCGTCTCTTTATCTGTTTAGCTATTACCTGGGGTCCAGCATCGCCGGGACGCTCGGCGGCGTGTTCTGGCATCACTACGGCTGGAACGGCGTGGGCGGGTTTATCGCGCTAATGCTCTGTGCCGCACTGCTGGTGGGCGCAAGTCTTCATAAACGTCTGAGATAATATGCTCGCGGGCGGACGTCCGTTTCCCGAAAAACGGCACCAGCGTACTGGTGCCGTTTTTCGTTCAGGAATCCCAGGCCTGTTCTATCTTACCGGCTTCAAACTGCGGAGGCGGTTTTCGGAAACGGCGCGTGAGCCATGTCAGGTAAAGGATCCCCAGCGCCGCCCAGATGAGGCCAAGCGTCAGGGACGTCGCTTCGAGGTTTATCCACAGCACGCCGACCGTGACGGCACCAATGAGCGGCAGCAGGAGATAGTGGAACCGATCTTTCCACGTTTTGTTCATCCCCTTACGCCGCCAGAAATGGTTGTACACCGAGAGATTAACAAACGTAAACGCCACCAGCGCGCCAAAGTTGATCAGCGCCGTCGCGGTCACGAGATCGAAGTACAGGGCCGACAGCGCCACTATCCCAACCATAATGACGTTCAGGGCTGGCGTACGCCATTTCGGATGCACGTAGCCAAACACCCGCTCCGGAAACACGTTGTCACGCCCCATCACATACAGTAAGCGAGAGACGCTGGCGTGCGAGGCCAGGCCTGAAGCGAGCGTATTCACAAACGTGGTACACAGAAACACCGACTGGAAGAGCTTGCCGCCCACGTACAGCGCGATTTCCGGCAGCGCAGCGTCCGGGTTTTTGAAGCGCGCGATCGTCGGGAAAAAGAGCTGCATGAAAAACGAGGCAACAATAAATATCAGCCCGCCATACAGAGCGGTGAGGAAGATGGCTTTGGGAATCACACGCGCCGCGTTTGGCGTCTCTTCCGATAGCGTGGTGACCGCGTCAAAGCCGAGGAAAGAGAAGCAGACGATAGTCGCGCCGGTAATAATCGGAATCAGGTGTGCGTTCTCGCTGATAAACGGCTGGAGCGACCAGACGGTGCCGACGCCCTCTCCCTTATGCAGACCGTGCACCACCAGTATGACAAACACCACCATGATGGCGATCTGCACCAGCACAAACAGGGTGTTAAAGTTGGCGACCAGATTCACACTCTTCAGGTTCGCCAGCGTCAGGATCGTCACAAACCCCACCACCCAGACCCACGGCGGGACTTCGGGGAACAGCGCGGAAAGGTAGATCTTCGCCAGCAGCACGTTGATCATCGGCAGGAAGAGATAATCCAGCAGCGATGACCAGCCGACCATAAAGCCTAAATGGGGGCCGATCGATTTCTGCGTGTAGGTGTACGCAGAGCCCGCTTCCGGGAACTGTCGTACCAGTTTGCCGTAGCTGATGGCGGTAAACATGACGCCAGCCAGCGCCAGGAGATACGAGGCGGGCACGTGGCCGTTGCTGATACCGGACACAATGCCGAAGGTATCAAACACGGTCATGGGGGTGAGATAAGCCAGCCCCATCATGACCACCTGCCAGAGCTTGAGGGAACTGCGCAGCCGGGTTCTGCCGGCCATGCGCGGCGAGTCAAGAGAGGTGTTAGTCGCCATAAACCGTCCCCCCCATGCTTACCGTGGTTTGCAATCGCGCTGTCCTTAACGCAAACCTGCTTAGCAAAGGGGGAAGTTGTAAAGAACACACGCGATCGTACCAGCGCACCGTCTCTGGCTCGCACTCACAGCAGGCGCCTGACTGGCCCCCTTCGCCCTGCGGATAGTTGAACATCTGCATCATTTCCTACCTCGTCACACAGTGTCGTTAAGAAAATCCCTGTGCCGCCTGCGCTCCATAACGCGACTCCCGGGAGAAAGCTGGCGTGCCAGCGAACAGTTAGGCCAGGCTCCGCGCAGGCCGTTTGGTGATACGTGTCAGATGAAACAAAGCGGCCCCTTACCGGGGCACGTCATCAGGCGTTTTTCAGCATCCACTCAATTTCCGTTTCGGTAATCAGGCGTTCAAACTGCAGTAATTCATCGTTTTTGCAGGCGTGATAGACGTGGCAGAAACGTTCGCCCAGCCGCTCGCGAAGGCTATCGTTTTGCATAAATTCCCACAGCGCATCGCTCTGACGAATCGGGAACGGCAGTCCGTCCTGCTCCAGACCGTTGCCTTCCACTTCTTCCTGCAGGGGTAAATCGTTATCCAGCCCATGTAAAATGCCGGCAAAAATCGCCGCCATCACCAGATACGGATTCGCGTCAGCGCCCGCCACCCGGTACTCGACCCGATGGTTATGGCGATCGCCGCAGGGGATACGCAGGGCAACGGTGCGATTATTGTGTCCCCATGACGCCTGCGTCGGCACGTACATCCCCGGCTGGAAACGGCGGTAGGAGTTGACGTTCGGTGCCAGCAGCGCCATGGACGCAGGCATCAGGTCGATCATCCCGGCCAGCGCGCGTTTCAGCAGCGCGGAATCCTCGCCGTTGGCGTCTGCGAGCACGTTTTCGCCTCGGTTGTTTTGCATGCTGATGTGGATATGCATCCCGCTGCCCGCATGTTCTTCATACGGCTTTGCCATAAACGTGGCGTGCATCTTATGTTTTTCCGCCATCTGCCTGACGAGACGTTTAAGCGCCAGCGCATCATCGCAGGCGTCGAGCACGTTTTCCGTATGGTGCAGGTTTATCTCAAACTGGCCCGGGGAGGCCTCAGCCACTGCCCCGTCGGCGGGGATCAGCTGCAGCTGCGCCAGTTCGTCAATGTCGTTCAGCACGTCAGCAAAATGGTTAAGATTATCAACCGAGTAGACCTGACTCTGCGTGTTACGCACGTCGGTCCCCGGCGCGCAGGGTGGCTGCAGATAGCCGTCGGCATCGCGTTTACGGTCAAGTAAATAGAACTCCAGCTCTACCGCTACCACGGGGAACAGGCCGCGCTGGCGCAGCTGCTGCCAGAGTCGGTTGAGTACGTTCCGCGGCTCAACGTCAAAGGGAGCGCCATCTTCATCGACCATGGTGAGCTGCACCTGACCAATGTATTCCGGGTCGGCGGCGGACGGCGTCAGGGTGCCCGGCACCGGCACGCAGATACAGTCCGGCTCGCCGAGCTCCTGCCCCAGACCCGCCTCTTCCACGACGTTACCTAAAATGTCCATGGCGAAAACCGATGCCGGGAAATAGCAGCCTTTTTCAAGCTTGCTCAGTCCGGCAACCGGGATGCGCTTGCCGCGAAAACAGCCGTTCAGGTCGGTCAGGAGGACATCAATAAACTGGGTGTCAGGATACTTTTCTAAATAGCGCTTCACTTCCTGCGTAAAGGCGCTGCCCCGCCTCTCATCCGTGTGCTGCACAAAGTTCTCAACTTCTACGATATTGGTTTCCATGATTTACCACCGTTTTTGGGATTTGCGTTCGCTGCTCTGGACTGTCAAATATAATGTCCACCCTATCGAATCTGTATGCAAATAAATTGTTTGTCAAATGTTAAATTAAGTTTGCAAAAGGCAGATCCCGTTGCTAGATTGAGAAAATATTGAACGAAAAGGCCGTTTGTCAGGCGAAAATGGCCTAAATTTAGTCCACTTTGTGAGGGCGATCATGGAAAATATAATGAACAAGCCAGTTATTGGCGTGGTGATGTGTAGAAACAGGCTTAAGGGTCATGAGACCCAGACCCTGCAAGAAAAGTACCTGAATGCCATTATTAACGCGGGGGGTTTACCAATTGCCTTACCGCATGCGCTGGCAGAGCCAGAGCTGCTCACCGCTCTGCTGCCAACGCTTGACGGAATTTACCTGCCGGGCAGCCCAAGTAACGTGCAGCCGCACCTTTATGGTGAAAACGGCGATGAGCCTGACGCCGATCCCGGGCGAGATCTTCTGAGTATGGCGCTGATTGCCGCCGCGCTCGAAAGGCGCATCCCCATTTTCGCCATCTGCCGGGGGCTGCAGGAACTCGTTGTTGCAACGGGGGGGACGCTGTATCGCCGCCTGTTCGAGCAGAACGACCTGCTCGAGCACCGGGAAGATCCTGAACTGCCGGTTGAGCTACAATACGCCCCGTCTCATGAAGTTCAGGTTCAGGAGGGAGGACTGCTGTCTCAATTAATACCAGGCTGTAACACATTTTGGGTAAACTCGTTACACGGGCAAGGTGCACGGACGTTAGGACCACGGCTTCGCGTGGAAGCCCGCTCGACGGATGGGCTGGTCGAGGCGGTCAGCGTTCATGACCACCCTTTTGCCCTCGGCGTGCAATGGCACCCCGAATGGAACAGCAGCGAGTACGCCCTGTCCCGTATGTTGTTTGAAGGTTTTATCACCGCCTGTCAAAGCCACATTGCCGAGAAGCAACGGCTTTGACCACTACCGTAAAGGAAATGCAACTATGAGCGATGACGGACTGGCGCCAGGGAAACGTCTGTCTGAGATCCGCCAGCAGCTGGGTCTCTCGCAGCGGCGTGCCGCCGAACTGTCTGGGTTAACACACAGTGCCATCAGCACCATTGAGCAGGACAAAGTCAGTCCTGCTATCAGTACGCTGCAAAAGCTGCTGAAAGTTTATGGGCTGTCGCTCTCGGAATTCTTTTCGGAACCGGAAAAACCTGATGAACCGCAGGTGGTTATTAATCAGGAAGACCTTATCGAAATAGGCAGTCAGGGGGTTTCGATGAAGCTGGTTCATAACGGAAATCCGAACCGTACGCTGGCGATGATTTTTGAAACTTACCAGCCTGGAACCACGACCGGAGAGAGGATCAAACACCAGGGTGAGGAGATCGGTACGATACTGGAAGGTGAAATATTGCTGACGATTAATGGCCAGCAATATCACCTGGTTGCGGGGCAAAGCTATGCCATCAATACCGGCATACCGCACAGCTTCAGCAACACCTCGGCAGGCATCTGCCGCATTATCAGTGCCCACACCCCTACCACGTTCTAATTACCACTCAGTCCCGGCGTAAGCGCGCTTACGCCGGGAAATATAAAAACGATCGCTGTCGGCATTTAACGGGTTAATTCCCGGGATGCCCCACGGCTTCGTATTGCCTGAAACGGCCATGCCTTTATTTATCTGATTGCGAAAGAAAGGAGTGAATATGCATTTTCAGCACCTGACTTACTGGCAGGATAAAGCAAAAAACAGCGCCATTGAGACCCGGTTATTTATTAACGGTGCCTATTGTGACGCCGCCGATAACACCACGTTTGACACCGTCAATCCCGCGACCCAGCAGACGCTGGCGAACGTCGCACGGGGCAAGCAGGCGGACGTGGACCGCGCGGTTCAGGCCGCGCGTGCGGTATTTGAGCGCGGTGACTGGTCGCAGGCGTCTCCGGCGCAGCGCAAGGCCGTGCTCAATACGCTCGCCGATTTGATGGAACGCCATAGCGAAGAGCTGGCCTTACTGGAAACGCTGGACACCGGTAAACCCATCCGCCACAGCCTGCGCGACGATATTCCCGGCGCGGCGCGCGCTATTCGCTGGTACGCCGAAGCGGCGGATAAAGTCTACGGCGAAGTGGCGCCTACGGGGCCGGGCGAGCTGGCGATGATCGTGCGCGAGCCCATCGGAGTTGTCGCGGCCATCGTCCCCTGGAACTTCCCGCTGCTGCTGGCCTGCTGGAAGCTGGGCCCGGCGCTGATCGCGGGCAACAGCGTGGTATTGAAACCATCGGAGAAATCACCGCTCACCGCCCTGCGGCTGGCCGGACTGGCGAAAGAGGCGGGCCTGCCTGACGGCGTGCTGAACGTGATAAGCGGTTACGGCCACGAAGCGGGCCAGGCGCTGGCACTGCACCCGGAGGTCGAGGTGCTGACGTTTACCGGCTCTACCCGTACCGGCAAGCAGCTGTTGAAGGACGCGGGAGAAAGCAACATGAAGCGCGTCTGGCTGGAGGCGGGCGGCAAAAGCGCCAACATTATCTTTGCCGACTGTCCGGACCTGGACAAGGCCGTGAGCGCGACCGCCGCCGGGATTTTTTATAACCAGGGGCAAGTCTGTATCGCCGGCACCCGCCTGCTGCTCGAAGAGAGCATCGCCGATGAATTCCTGACAAAGCTGAAAGCGCAGGCCCGCCACTGGCAGCCGGGCGATCCGCTCGACCCTGACAGCACGATGGGCACGCTCATCGACGCCGCGCACGCCGATACCGTTCACACGTTTATTCGCGAGGGAACCCGGAAAGGTACGCTGCTGCTGGACGGGCGGGAACAATCATGGCCTTCCGCAGTCGGTCCAACCATTTTCGTCGACATCGACCCTGCCTCCCCGCTGTGCCGGGAAGAGATTTTCGGGCCGGTGCTGGTCGTCACCCGTTTTAAAACCGAAGAGGAAGCCTTAACGCTGGCCAACGACAGTGAATATGGGCTTGGCGCGGCGGTATGGACCCGCGATCTCTCGCGCGCGCACCGCATGAGCCGCCGCCTGAAAGCCGGCTCGGTCTTCGTCAATAACTATAACGACGGTGATATGACCGTCCCCTTTGGCGGCTATAAGCAGAGCGGCAACGGTCGCGATAAGTCCCTGCACGCGCTGGAAAAATTTACCGAACTGAAAACCATCTGGATTGCCCTGGAGCCTCAATCATGACCGAACATACCACCAGCTACTACGCGGCCAGCGCGAACGCTTACGAACCCTTCCCGACGCTTAACGAGTCGATCAGCTGTGACGTGTGCGTGGTGGGCGGCGGCTATACCGGCCTCTCCTCCGCGCTGCATCTCGCCGAAATGGGCTACGACGTGGTGCTCCTTGAAGGCGCGCGCATCGGCTTCGGCGCCAGCGGACGCAACGGCGGCCAGCTGGTTAACTCCTACAGCCGCGACATCGACGTGATTGAGAAAAACTACGGCCCCGATGCTGCCAGAGCCCTCGGGAGCATGATGTTTGAAGGCGGGGAGATCATCCGGGAGCGTATCCAGCGCTATCAGATCCAGTGCGACTATCGTCCCGGCGGGCTGTTTGTGGCGCTAAACCATAAGCAGCTGGAGACGCTGGAGGAGCAAAAGGCCAACTGGGAACGCTACGGCAACACGCAGCTGGAGCTGCTGGACGCCAGCGCCATCCGCCGGGAAGTCGACAGCGAACGCTATACCGGCGCGCTGCTGGACCGCAGCGGGGGGCACATTCATCCGCTGAACCTGGCGATCGGCGAAGCGGACGCCATTCGCCTGAACGGTGGGCGGGTGTATGAACAGTCCCCGGTGACTGCCATTCAGCACACCAGCCCGGCCGTAGTGAGCACGCAGCATGGTCAGGTGACGGCCCGCTACGTGATCGTCGCCGGGAATGCCTATCTGGGCGATAAGATCGAACCGGAGCTGGCAAAACGCAGCATGCCCTGCGGCACCCAGGTGGTGACCACCGCCCCGCTGCCGGAAGAGCTCGCCCGCACGCTGATCCCCAATAACTACTGCGTGGAAGATTGTAACTACCTGCTGGATTACTACCGTCTCACCGCCGACAACCGCCTGCTGTACGGCGGTGGCGTCGTGTATGGCGCGCGCGATCCGGACGATGTCGAGCGCCTGGTGATGCCAAAGCTGCTCAAAACCTTCCCTCAGCTGGCAGGCGTCAAAATCGACTACCGCTGGACGGGCAACTTCCTGCTGACCCTGTCGCGTATGCCGCAGTTTGGTCGTCTGGATAAAAACATCTATTACATGCAGGGCTACAGCGGCCATGGCGTGACCTGCACCCACCTGGCCGGACGGCTGATCTCGGAACTGTTGCGCGGTGACGCTGAGCGCTTTGATGCGTTTGCCAACCTCCCGCACTACCCCTTCCCGGGCGGCCGCAGCCTGCGGATTCCATTTACGGCGATGGGCGCGGCGTACTACAGCCTGCGCGATCGTCTTGGCGTATGATCGTTTCGACAAAAGGGTATCTGACATGAGTAACCAGGAATTTCATCAGCGCAGACTTTCTGCCACCCCGCGCGGCGTTGGCGTAATGTGTAATTTCTTTGCCCGCTCGGCGGAGAATGCCACGCTCACCGACGTGGAAGGCAACGACTATATTGATTTCGCCGCCGGGATCGCGGTACTGAATACCGGCCATCGTCATCCTGAACTGGTGGCCGCAGTGGAAAAACAGCTTCACCAGTTCACCCACACGGCCTACCAGATTGTGCCGTATGAAAGCTACGTTTCATTGGCCGAAAAACTTAACGAGCTGGCCCCGGTGCAAAGCCCGGCCAAAACGGCGTTCTTCACAACGGGCGCGGAAGCGGTGGAAAATGCCATTAAAATCGCCCGGGCCCACACCGGCAGGCCGGGTGTGATTGCCTTCGGGGGAGGCTTTCACGGCCGAACCTATATGACCATGGCCTTAACCGGCAAGGTCGCGCCTTATAAGCTGGGATTTGGCCCCTTCCCGGGGTCGGTTTACCACGTGCCGTATCCCTCCGAGCTGCACGGCATCACGACGCAGGATGCCATCACGGCGATAGAACGCCTGTTCAAAGCAGATATTGAGGCGAAACAGGTGGCGGCGATTATTTTTGAACCCATTCAGGGTGAAGGCGGATTCAACGTCGCCCCGCCAGAGCTGGTGGCCGCCATCCGCCGTATCTGTGATGAGCACGGGATCGTGATGATTGCCGACGAAGTGCAGAGCGGCTTCGCCCGTACGGGGAAACTGTTTGCGATGGAACACTACGCGGACAAACCCGACCTGATGACGATGGCTAAAAGCCTGGCAGGCGGAATGCCGCTGTCCGGCGTGGTGGGCCGCGCCGAAATCATGGACGCGCCGGCTCCCGGCGGCCTGGGGGGCACCTATGCAGGCAACCCGCTTGCCGTGGCCGCCGCGCACGCGGTGCTGAAGATTATCGACAACCAGTCGCTGTGCGCGCGCGCCCGTCAGCTGGGCGATCGGCTGAAAGCCACGCTGGAGGAGATTCAGGGCACCTTCCCCGCGCTCGTGGCGATAAGGGGAAGAGGATCGATGATTGCGGCGGAGTTTTTTGACCCCGAGAGCCGTGAACCGTCAGCCGCTATCGCGCAGGCGATCCAGCAAAAGGCGCTCGCCCAGGGCCTGCTGTTATTGATCTGCGGCCAGTACGGCAACGTGATCCGCTTCCTTTATCCGCTGACCATTCCGGACGCCCAGTTCAACCAGGCGCTGGCGATCCTGCAACAGGTTATGCGCGATAAGTCCTGAGTGCCCACCGAAAACCGTCTTCCGGAATGCCGGGGACGGTTTCAACGGAGGAGATCGGCACAGATTTCCTCCGCGTGGGAAATGTTGGGGAATTGGGTCTGTTTCATTGTATGCTCCCTGAAACACATCCCCGGCATGAGGAAATAAGAATTGCAAAAAATATCAGCCTATCAGTCACTTGTGAAAACCTTCCAGCGTCTCTCCCGCTTCTCGCACCTTACCTCCATCGCCAGCTGGGACATGTTCACCATGATGCCGCCCGGCGGCAGCGCCGCGCGCGGCGAGGCGCTGGCGGAGATGAGCGTCCTGCAGCACCAGATCCTGACCGATAAAAAAGTCGGCGACCTGTTAGCGGCGGCGGCAGGTGAAGATCTGAATGACGTCGAACAGGCCAACCTGCGCGAAATGACGCGCCACTACCAGCAGGCAACCCTGCTGCCGGAATCGCTGGTGGAAGCCAAATCCCTGGCGGGCAGCAGGTGCGAGCACGCCTGGCGCACGCAGCGTCCCGCTAACGACTGGCAGGGTTTTTCCGCCAACCTGAAAGAGGTGGTCAAACTCAGCCGTGAAGAGGCGCGCCTGCGGGCGGAAGCCAAAGGCTGCACACCGTATGACGCGCTGCTGGATATTTTTGAGCCCGACATGACCAGCGCCCGTCTGGACGTTCTGTTCGGCGATATGAAATCCTGGCTGCCGGACCTGCTGGCAAACGTCGTGGAAAAGCAGGCGCAACGTTCGTTTGTTCCTCCTCAGGGCCCGTTCCCGACCGCAACACAGCGCGAACTGGGCCTGGAAGCCATGAAAATGCTCGGCTTCGATTTTAACGGCGGTCGCCTCGACGTGAGTGCGCACCCGTTCTGCGGCGGCGTACCGGAAGACGTGCGCATCACCACGCGCTACGACGAGGATGAACTGCTCAGCGCGCTGTTTGGCGTGATCCACGAAACCGGACACGCGCGCTACGAACAAAACCTGCCGCGCGCGTGGGCAGGACAGCCGATTGCGCTGGCCCGCTCAACCGCGATCCACGAATCCCAGAGCCTGTTCTTTGAGATGCAGCTGGGACGCAGTGAAGCCTTCCTCAACCATCTTCTCCCTGCGGTGCACGCCCGCTTTGGCAGCCAGGCGGCGTTCAGCGAAGAGAATTTTATTGCCTGGAACCAGCGCGTGAAGCCGGGCTATATCCGCGTCGATGCGGACGAAGTGAGCTACCCGGCACACGTGGTGCTGCGCTATGAGATTGAGCGCGCGCTGATCAACGGCGAGATCGAAGTGGACGATATCCCTGCCCTGTGGGACGAGAAAATGCAGGCCTGGCTCGGGTTATCCACCAAAGACAACTACCGCAACGGCTGTATGCAGGATATTCACTGGACCGACGGCGGTTTTGGCTACTTCCCATCCTATACGCTGGGGGCCATGTATGCCGCACAGCTGTTCCACGCCGCGAAAACGGCGCTTCCGGGTCTGCAGGCCTCCATCGCTGAGGGCGATTTTTCCGCACTCTTTGAGTGGCTGCGTCAGAACATCTGGCAGCACGGCAGTCGCTTCAGCACGTCGCAGTTAATCACCCAGGCGACGGGTGAAGATCTGAATATCCGTTACTTCCGCGAGCATCTGACCTCCCGTTATCTTTAATCCCTCTGCCGGAGCCTGCTCCGGCACTCTTCTCACCCTTTTCAATAAGAATATGATTTAGCACATATTGCCATGATTGCGCCGGGTGTATGAATGCGTGTCCTTCCGACACAATTAGACTGCTATCAGGCCAGGATTAAAAAAATAAAGGGATCAATGATGAAAGGCATAATGAAAACGGTGTTAGCGATTCTGTGTGCGACCAGTTTAAGTACTTTCGCAGCCACGGATAATACCCCGCAAGACGCGTTCAACGATATTACCCGCTCTCTTGCAGACCTCCAGCCCATCACGTTTCAGGCTCCCGCTGAAAAATATAAGCTGCTGGTGTTTATTGATAATCAGTGCATTTACTGCAGCAATGTAGTGAAAAACGTTAAGCAATATACGGATGCCGGTTTGACGATGTCGTTTCTGACCGTTGCGCCCAGCGCCATTCGCGACTCGGTAATTGAAGATATGGGGCGCGTCTGGTGTTCAGCCGATAAGGTCAAAAGCCTGCAACAAGCGATGGCGGGATTTTTACCGAATAACGACACCACGACAGCGTGCTCCGATCTGATCGCGCGGCAATCTGCACTGGCAGAACGTTTGGGCATTAGCGTCACCCCGGTAATGGTGGTTATTGAGCCTGAATCACGGTCGATTATAGGCAGTCAGTCTCCGGCGGCTATTCTGGCCACACTGAAAAGATAACAGAGACCTGTACGAGCAGCGGCGTTTGGTCTGTTCGTACACTTTTCTCCCCTCTGTACATTCCGTTACACGCCGATACCAATCACTCACGGAAACCCCGAATTTACAGGGATATAGTTATTTCAACGGCCCCGCAGTGGGGTTAAATGAAAAACCAAATTCGAGGGTATGAACATGAAAAAAGTATTAGCTCTGGTTGTTGCCGCTGCTATGGGTCTGTCTTCTGCTGCGTTCGCTGCTGAAACCACTGCTGCACCGGCTGCTGCGGCACCTGCTGCAACGACCACCGCGGCGCCAGCAAAAACTGTCCATCACAAGAAACATCATAAAGCCGCTAAACCGGCTGCAGAGCAAAAAGCCCAGGCCGCTAAAAAGCACCACAAAAAAGCGACCAAACCAGCTGCAGAGCAGAAAGCCCAGGCTGCTAAAAAGCACCACAAAAAAGCGACCAAACCGGCTGTAGAGCAGAAAGCCCAGGCTGCTAAAAAGCATCACAAAAAAGCAGTAAAACACGAAGCTGCTAAACCAGCTGCACAGCCAGCTGCGTAAGAGTACAAGCTAAACCGTGCCCTTCGGGGCACGTTGGTAAACCGGCGCTGAACCGGAACAGGTTCCGCGCCGTTTTTTTTATCCGGAGGGCGTATGCTGCGGCGCTATCGGTTTGAGCTGATTCTGATCCTGCTTATTTTATGCGCGCTCATCGCCAGCCATTTTTATCTTTCCTGAATGTAGCACGCTGATTTTACTCCCACTTTAGCGCTGTCCCGTCTATAGTATTTTCATAGGGTTCACTTTTAATAATCATAATTACCCCCACCAGAGTGAGATATGCGTAAATCTGTTGTGTTGTTACTGGGAACGTTTGGTCTTTTTTCTGGATTCTCACATGCGGATGATGGCGGTGATGACACCATTAGCGCGAAAGAGCTAAAGACGCTTTTTTTCAATCATGACGACCGTACGCGCGTCGCCGATCCCACCCAAGCGCCCTGGGATGCTATAGGTCAACTGGAAACCGCCAGCGGTAACTTATGTACTGCGACGCTGATCACCCCTCAGCTTGCCCTGACGGCAGGCCACTGTCTGTTAACGCCGCCAAACGGCAAGCCGGATAAAGCGGTGGCCTTGCGGTTTGTGTCGCAAAAAGGCACCTGGCGCTATGAAATCCACGGCATTGAAGGCCGGGTCGATCCGTCTCTCGGCAAACGGCTGAAACCGGATGGTGACGGCTGGATCGTGCCACCGGCGGCCGCCTCATGGGACTTTGGCCTGATCGTTTTACGCTACCCCCCTTCCGGCATTACGCCGCTGCCGTTATTTGACGGCGATAAAGACGCACTCACCGCCGCGCTGAAAGCCGCCGACCGGAAGGTGACGCAGTCCGGCTATCCAGTCGACCATCTGGATACCCTTTACACCCACACCGACTGTATTGTGACGGGCTGGGCGCAAACCAGCGTACTCTCGCACCAGTGTGATACGTTGCCGGGCGACAGTGGTTCACCGCTGATGCTGAAAACAGATAACGGCTGGCAGTTGATTGGCGTGCAGAGCTCTGCACCGGCGGCGAAAGATCGCTGGCGGGCCGATAACCGGGCCTTGTCCGTCACCGGTTTTCGCGACAAGCTGGAAGCGCTGGCGCAGCAGTAAATCAGCATCGTCTGACCTGATGTAACGCCCTGATTGACTCAATCGGCATCGGCTGGCTGAACCAGAAACCCTGCAGTTGATCGCAGCCAGCCAGCCGCAGCAGTTTCATTTGTCTTTCGGTTTCGACCCCTTCGGCGACCACCGCCATCCCCAGCGCGTTGGCGATCCGCACCGTGCCGCTCACCAGCGCGGCCGCCTGTTCATCGTGGTCCACCAGCCCGGCCAGGGATTTATCAATCTTGATGGTGTCGAAGTTAAAACGCCGTAAATAGCCAATGCTGGAATAGCCGGTGCCAAAGTCATCCAGCGCCACCGCGGTGCCCAGCGCTTTAAGATTGGCTATCGCCATACGGGCACGCTCCGGATTTTCCAGCACATAAGACTCCGTGACCTCCAGCTGCAGTCGGTTGGCAGGAAAATGGGTGGTCTCCAGCACGCTGGCCACTTTGTCTTCGAAGGCGGGATCGCGGAATTGTGCGGGAGAAATATTAACGGAAAGCGTTAAGTCACCGTATGGCTGGAGATCCTGACAGGCGCGCTGCAACACAAACTGGCCCAGTTTGTAAATCAGGCCGCTGGTCTCCGCGATGGCGATGAAGGTATCCGGGCCCAGCGGCCCTTCCGGGCGACGCGGCCAGCGGACTAACGCTTCGACGCTGCGCATTTTCTGGCTGCGGGCGTCAATAATCGGCTGATACCAGACCTCAAACTCATCGCGCTCCAGACCATTACGGATCTGATTTTCAATCGCCAGCTTGCGCTCACGGGCGCTGTTCAGCTCGGCGTCGTAGTGGGTGATACGCCCTTTCCCGCTCATTTTGGCATGGTACATGGCAATATCGGCGCGACGAAACAGCTCGGAACTGGTGCATTCAATCAGGGTTCCGCTGGCGATCCCGATACTGGCCCCGATATGGATGGTGCGTTCCCCCAGCTGAATCGGGGCGGAGAGAGAATCCAGCACCGACACGGCAAAAGCGGTGGCCTGTGACTCTGCCTTATCACCGCCGATTGTCATGGCAAACTCATCCCCGCCCATACGCGCCAGCATTCCCCCCGGCGGCACGCGTTCACTCAGCGTTTTCGCAATCGCCACGATGAGATCGTCACCCACGCTGTGGCCGTAGATGTCATTCACGTCTTTAAAGCCATCCAGATCGATAAACACCACGCTTTTGACGTCGATATCTCCGCGTAAGCTCACCCGATCCAGCGCCTCGATGAGCGCTCGCCGGTTCGGCAGATGGCTTAGCCAGTCCGTTCTGGCCACCAGACGTGCCTGGCTTTCTCCGCGCGCAAGCTTGTACAGCCCCACGCTGCTCACCAGAATAAAGAGCAGGATCAGGGCCGATGCCAGCACGACAATCTGGGTGATATCAGAGGATGCCGCCCGGGCGGCCTGCGCTCCCGGAAGCCGTGCCTGCCAGTTAAGATAGCCCAGCAGCTCCCCTGCCGAACTGCGCAGCGGCATACTCAGCTCGTTAATTTTATCCGGCGTAAAGTGCAGGTTATCGATCTGAAAGGTCGACCCCAGGTCGGATAAAATTCTGGCGTTCAGATGACGGGTGATTACCAGATAGCGGCGCGTTCCGTCGGTAACCTGTAATCTTCCGACCATCGGGCGAATCAGCCCAATACCCACAAAGGCGACGCCGCTTCGCGTTTTGCTGATCCCGGCATAGATATTTTTATCGCCTGATAAGGCGCGCGCGTGCTGAGCAATAAGCGCCTTCAGCCCCTTACCGAAAAAATCGAGATTCGTCTCCTGAAATGGCTGACTTTGAAACGATCCCCAGATGACGTTGAAATGCTCATCAAGCACGAAGGTGCCATCATAGAGGTTGTTGATTTTAAAGCCGGCGCCCCAGGTGTTATACAACCAGTTGGTATCGAGCGTGGGACGGTAGGCCTCCCGCACCGCATCGTCCCAGACGGCGTTATCCAGCACCAGCGAGGAGACGCGGTTGACCGATGTCTGGATGGCCCCCTGCACGGAAAGCGCCGCGCGGTGTTCATCAATTTCATTGGTTTTGGTGCTGATAAGATGCAGGGAAAGATAGAGGAGTGCGACGACGGAGATGATTAAGCCGATGCCCGCCATAAAGACCATGGCAAACAACGTTCTCGCGGTGGGAATATTGCGCCAGCTTAATGTGCGATACATCCGCCATCCTCTTCAGGGTTTTGCTTTTCTAAGCGTAATACAGGCAGCGAATTTCGCTGCCTGTAAAGGATGGCTTTATGAGCGTCAGGCGAGTTTTATCATAATCATACCGGCAAGCAGCAAGATGAGTCCCATCCAGCCCTTGTTATTTAAACGCTGACCGAAGAGCACCCAGCCTGCGGCCAGCGTGGCGGCGATACCAAAACCGCCCCACAGCGCATAGGCCACCGACAGGTCAATCCCTTTTACCGCCTGGGACAGCGCGCTGAACGCGCCCAGAACCGCGGCAATCGACATCAGGCCGTAGAGCTTACGGCGAAAACCATCGGAGAATTTCAGCAGAACGTTCGCCAGAATTTCCAGCACGATGGCGAACCCCAGCCAGGCCGCATGAACCCACTCAAACTGTTGCATGGTTCTGCTCCTTCTGCACTTTAGACGGCTTACGGGTACCTGATTTAATCAGCACAATACCCGCGACCAGCGTCGTTAATCCGGCGACCTTCATTGTTGTTAATGTTTCGTCAAATATCAGAACGCTGAACAGCGTAATCAACAAAATACCGATCCCTTCCCACAGGGCATACGCGACGCCCAGCGCAATTTTTTTCACCGCAAATGAGAGGAAAATATAAGAAAGCGAAATCATCACCAGCATCAAAATAAAACCAGTATTGCCATCGCTGACGCTTGCCCACTTCATCGACAGCGTGCCGGTAATTTCAGCAATAATAGCCAGTGCTAATAAAATCCAGTAAAACATCTTTTTCTCCTGCTTGAGAATATAATCCATCGTGGCCCGCTGCGTGCAGCAAACCCAAAAATACGAATTGAAATCAGTCAGCTAAGCGCTTAGCGCCAGCTCAGGCAGAAGAAATGACTAGAGTGCGGTGCGCCAGTGTTGCTCACCAGAAAGCAGGCAGAAAGAGGTGGAGTATACAGCAGTATTGTTTGAAGAGTACGTCCTGAACATATTGTCCATAAAATTACAATTATCCGCGTTGTTGCTTCTCGTCTTTGCGGATGAAAATTGTCCTCGGTAGTTAAACACACCGAATTTGTACCATAAGCCAGGATTTTACTCAAAGTCTTTGCAATTCTTTACCCACCCCGTTTGATTTTGGTTAGTTTATTGCAACGCCTTTCGCCTTTATTATAAAAATAACGAAAATTGCGGAGTCACCATGGCTAAACCCATCATTACCCTGAACGGGTTAAAAATTGTCATCATGCTGGGCATGCTGGTGATCATATTGACAGGCGTGCGCTTTGCCGCCGACATTATTGTGCCCTTTATTCTGGCCCTGTTTATTGCGGTGATCCTCAACCCGCTGGTGCAGCGCATGGCGCGGCTGCGCATCCCGCGCGTGCTGGCCATCACGCTGCTTATCAGCATCATTATTGTGGCGATGGTGCTGCTGGTCGCTTATCTGGGGACCTCGCTCAATGAACTGGCGCGAACGCTGCCGAAATATCGCTCTTCGCTGGCGATCCCCCTGCTGCAGCTGGAGCCCTGGCTGCAGCGCGCGGGGATCGAAGTCTCGGTTGAGGAACTCCTGAAATATATCGACCCCAATGCGGCGATGACGATCGTCACCAGCCTGCTGACGCAGCTTTCCAACGCCATGACCTCCATTTTCCTGCTGTTCTTAACGGTGGTGTTCATGCTGCTGGAGGTGCCCCAGCTGCCGGCAAAGCTGCAGCAGATCATGGTCCGTCCGGTTGAAGGAATGGGGGCGATTCAACGCGCGCTGGACAGCGTTTCCCGCTATCTGGTGCTGAAAACCGCCATTAGCCTGGTGACGGGCGTTGTCGTCTGGGTGATGCTTCTGGCGCTGGACGTCCGCTTCGCGTTCGTCTGGGGGTTACTGGCGTTTGCGCTTAACTACATTCCCAACATCGGCTCCGTGCTGGCGGCGATCCCCCCTATCCTTCAGGTGCTGGTTTTCAGCGGGCTTTATGACGCGCTGATCCTGCTGGCCGGATACCTGGTCATCAATCTGGTGTTCGGTAACATACTGGAACCGCGCATGATGGGCCGGGGCCTGGGGCTGTCCACGCTGGTGGTCTTTTTGTCCCTGATATTCTGGGGCTGGCTGCTCGGGCCCGTTGGGATGCTGCTCTCCGTTCCGCTCACCATCATCGTCAAGATTGGTCTGGAGCAGACGGCGGGCGGGCAAAGTATCGCCGTGCTGCTGAGCGATATGAGTCATAAATAGCCGTCATTCCGCCATCGACAGGAGGGGCTTGCGGGTCCTTCCACCTTCACGATAAGCGCTGAGCGCCCTTCGCCACTCCGCCAGCGGGTACACCGTAACGTCGCTGTACTCACTGTCGGGCAACCTCAGCCAGATGCGATCGAACTCCGCGCGCCACGCCTCAACGCTGAGCGCATCCAGACCGTTTCGGATATGGAACCACGCCACGCGCGGCGCAGGCCGCCGCTGTGTGAAGGCTTGCCCGGACAGCAGCCCGTAGCAAACAAACATGCCCGGCTCGGGCATCACGCTGAGGATCGCTTCCGCAAGCGGCCCGCCGGTGGCATCGTAGACGATATCGCTGCGTGCGGCGACGGCGCCGATTCTGTGCGCGTCATGCTGCGCGACAGGCGTGATCCCCATCGCCTCCAGCCGTTCAGCATGCACGGCGGAACGGTGAATGCCGTACACCGCTTCCGCCCCCGCCTGACGCGCCCACTGCCCCAGCAGGATGGCGCAATCGGATCCCGCAGCCGTGAGCAAGACCCGCTTTCCGCGCGGCGGGTAGCGGGCCAGCATCATCTGCGCCGCCAGCGGGTTGATGTAGGCCCGCGCGGCCAGGCGCGAGTCGACAGCGTCTGGAACGGGTATCGTATACTCTGCCGGGCAGTCCACATAGCGCTGCCAGGTGCCCTGACCGCGCAGCGGCAGGACGCGCTTACCCACCAGATGCTTAAACGAGGCGGGCGCCCCGGTGACAACCCCGACACCTTCATACCCCGCGACGGCGGGTAACGGGGTTCGGTGGCGATAGGCGCCGGTGATGGGGATAAGATCGGACGCGTTGACCGGAGAAAACAGCATCCGCACGCGGAGCTGTCCGGGCGCAAGCGCGCCCAGCGGCGCGTTTTCAGGTTGCAGAACAGATTCTGGCTCGCCAAACCGGCGATACCAGAGGGCCAGATTTTCCATTACGATCTCAAGGCTGATAGCGGAACTACTCGCGCCAGCCCATTGCCGGTGCGACATGTTTGAGAATAGACTCAATCACGTGCGCATTATAATCCACCCCCAGCTGGTTCGGTACGGTCAGTAAGAGCGTATCCGCCTCGGCAATCGCCTCGTCTTTTTTCAGCTGTTCAACCAGCTTGTCCGGCTCCGCGGCATAGCTGCGCCCGAAGATGGCGCGCGTTTTCTCATCAAGATAACCCACGCTATCGCTGTCGTTGCGGCTGGCACCGAAATACATCCGGTCACGGTCGTCCATCAGCGCAAAAATACTGCGGCTAACCGACACGCGCGGCTCGCGCGTATGCCCTGCGTCTTTCCAGGCCTGACGGTACGCGCGGATCTGTTTTGCCTGCTGAATGTGGAACGGCTCGCCGGTTTCATCGTCCTTCAGCGTTGAGCTTTGCAGGTTCATGCCCAGTTTTGCCGCCCATACCGCCGTCGCATTAGAACCCGCGCCCCACCAGATACGCTCGCGCAGCCCTTCTGAATAAGGCTCCAGACGCAGCAACCCCGGTGGATTGGGGAACATTGGCTGTGGGTTCGGTTTGGCAAACCCTTCCCCACGCAGCACCTCAAGCAGCACCTCGGTATGACGACGCGCCATATCCGACTCGTTTTCCCCTTCCTGCGGGACATAGCCGAAATGCCGCCAGCCATCAATAACCTGCTCCGGTGAGCCCCGGCTGATGCCCAGTTGCAGGCGACCGCCGGAAATCAGATCCGCCGCGCCCGCATCTTCGGCCATGTACATCGGATTTTCATAGCGCATGTCGATTACGCCGGTGCCAATTTCGATGGTTTTTGTTTTTGCCCCTATAGCGGCCAGCAGAGGGAACGGCGAGCTAAGCTGTCGGGCGAAGTGGTGCACGCGGAAATAGGCGCCGTCTGCCCCCAGCTCTTCAGCCGCCACGGCTAAATCGATGGACTGCAGCAGCGTATCGGCCGCCGAGCGCGTGCCGGACTGCGGTGAAGGCGTCCAGTGACCAAAGGATAAAAATCCGATCTTTTTCATAACCCTGTGTCCTGATAATGCGTTGCGTTCTGTCCACTTTACGCATTACCCGGTAAGAATAAATGCCGTTTATTTAACGGAATGGTTCAAATAAATTGACATAACTGACGGGTTCGTCACGACGCAATGTTATGGGATATACTCTTCCCCACTCTTTTCATGGCAGGTAAAACCGGCAATGGCTTTGATCCCCAAAAACTACGCGCGGCTGGAAAGCGGCTATCGCGAAAAAGCATTAAAAATTTATCCCTGGGTGTGTGGACGCTGCTCGCGCGAGTTTGTCTATTCCAATCTGCGTGAACTCACGGTTCACCATATCGATCACGACCATACCAACAACCCGGAAGATGGCAGCAACTGGGAGCTGTTGTGCCTGTTTTGCCACGATCATGAGCATTCGAAATACACCGAAGCGGATCAGTACGGCACCACCGTGGTGGCCGGGGAAGACGCGCAAAAAGACGTGGGCGTCGCCACGTTTAACCCGTTTGCCGATTTAAAGGCGATGATGGATAAGAAGAAGTAATCCTCTCGCCCCCTCGCTCACATCATGATCCGCGAATTTAGAATGTCCAGGTGATAGCGGCGGTTGCAGACCCCTCATTACGCCGCATCACGATCGGGCTTTGATTGGCATGGTCGCCAAGCCAGGTATAGTCCGCGCTGAGGACAGTTCCCCAGTGAGCATCGAACTGATGGCTCCAGGTCAGGCTGGTGTCGACGCCGTAAAATCCACCCGGCGCAGCATAGCGGCGATAGCCGGTGCGGCGGCTCTGCTGCTCACTGACCCCATACCAGGTATTCAGGTAACGGCTGTCGCCAAACAGGGCCGCAGACTGAAAGGCTATCGTGTCCTGGTTATTTTGTACCGGGATCAGCGTAACGGAGGCCTGATAGCTTGCCCCCTGACTGTCGGTTAACGGCAGCGTCGCTTTGCCTTCCATGCTCAGCCATGGCGCAGCCTGCCAGCCCACGGCAAGGCCGGTATTCAGGGTGGCATCAATATCCTCCATCCCTTTCAGGTTGTTTGCCCCCTCGCGCCAGCCAGAATTTTTATCAGCCCTTCCGGGATCGTCGCCCAGCGTGTGTTCGAAATACCAGCCGCTGTCGTTTTGCAGGTCATATCCCACCCCTTTTTGTGCATCAACAAAGAAAGCGCCTTTGCGTCCCTGCAGCACAGGAACCACCTGCCACACCTGCTTGTCTGAGCCTGAGTAACGCGGGGCATATTGCCCTCCCAGCCCGACGGTTAAGGAATCAGACGCGGTGTCATCATCCGCCTGCGCGGCGGATGCCACGACCATCAGAAGCGGGACGGACATATACAGGACTTTTTTTATCGCTATCATACTGCTCTCCTTACAGACGCTGGCGTCTCCTGAGACAGGAACAGCCACACAATGTTGGCGCAGTATGATTTGGCTGAATCAATGAATCGTCGGGATAGTGTTAAGAAATGGTCAAGGTGAACGGATGTTATCCAGAAGAGTGCTGATTATTGAAGATGACGCCGATGCGGCTGGCGTGCTCGAAGCCTATTTACGGCGTGAAAATTACGACGTGACCATTACCGGAGACGGTCTTTCCGGGCTGGATATGGCGCAGCGGTGGAAGCCCGACCTCATCCTGCTGGACGTAATGCTGCCGGGACTTAACGGCACCGAGGTGCTGGCGGGCCTGCGTCGTAAAAGCGATGTGCCGGTGATCATGGTCACGGCCATGGGGGATACTCCCGATCGCATTGGCGCCCTGCGCTACGGTGCCGATGATTACGTGGTGAAGCCTTATCATCCGGGCGAAGTGGTGGCGCGGGTGCAGGCGGTGCTGCGGCGCAGCAGTAAAAAAGAGACAGAGGAAAAGATCCTTCGCTGGCAAACGCTGGCGGTGGATGTCGCCGCCATTGTGGCGTGCGTGGACAACGGCGACGACGCGCCTGTGATGCTCGATCTTACGCCAACGGAATTCTCGCTTCTGGCAACGCTGCTGCGCTCGCCTGCGCACCCGTTCTCCCGCCAGTATTTACTGGAACACTGCTTGCCGGAAAGCGAGGCGCTGGAGCGCGTGGTGGACACCCATATTTATAACCTGCGTAAAAAACTCGAAGCGGTGGGTATTTCCGGCGTGCTGATCAACGTGCGCGGCGTGGGTTACAGGTTCAGACAGCCATGATAAAAAACCGGCACGCCTCTCTGTGGCGCTGGATTTGCGCGCGCATTTTAGCGCTGGCCATCGGCAGCGTGATCGTCATTGCCACCTGCATGTGGCTGCGCTATGCGGTCCAGAACTACTGGATCATGGGCAGGATGCCGCCGGCAGTCCGGCAGGAGTTTCTTACGCTCAGCCAGAACCCGCAGGCCAATCCGGCCCGCTTCCACTCGATTGTGGATACCTGGTGGGGCCTGAGCTATTCCACACCGTCCATCGCCTCAGCGGACTGGGTCACGGTGGCCCTGCTGGTGCTGGTGATGATCCCGTTTATTGTGGTGATGGGGCTCAAACACGCCCGCCCGCTGGCGCTGCAGTTCAGCCGCCTTCGCGATGCGGCAAAGGATGTCGCCGAAGGGCAGTTTGGCCGTTAGGCAGAGCTCATCAAGGATGCACCGGCAGAAATGGTCAGCTTTGCGACCGACTTTAACTCCATGACGGGGCAACTGGCCCGCTATGAGAAAGAGCTCCGCGCCTCGCACGTCGCGATGGCGCACGAGCTGCGCTCGCCCCTGACGGCCGCCATCGGGCGTCTGCAGGGCATGCTAGACGGCGTGTTTGATGCCAGCCCGGCGCAGCTGGGCATGGTGATGAAACAGCTCCAGCACCTCAACCGCCTCACCGACGAGCTCCACCTTCTCTCTTTGGCAGACGCGGGTAACCTTGTGCTGGAGGATCAGCCGTTCTGTCTGGATGAGCTGATTCAGGAGCGGGCTGCCTGGATCATGCCCCAGGCGGATGCGCATCATTTCAGGATAACGCTGTGTAACCCGCACACCAGCCCCTTCCGGGGCGATGCGTTCCGTATGGGGCAGGTCGTTACCATCCTCATGGAAAATGCGCTACGTTACGGACGCGAAGGCGGCCACCTTGAGGTGGCGCTGCATTACGCCAGCGGGCATTACATCCTCGAATTCACCGATGACGGGCCGGGCGTGTCGCCCCAGTTCTTACCGGAAATGTTTAAACGCTTTAGCCGCGAGGAGCAGTCCCGCGCGCGGCATTCCGGCGGCAGCGGCCTCGGTTTGTCCATCGCCCGGGCGATTTGCGAGGCGCATGGGGGTGAGATTAGCGCGTCATTACCGGAAACCGGCGGCCTTGCGGTGCGCATTTTGTTGCCCTGGCATCCGTCTGATAATGAAAATCTCCCCTCTTGATAAAGCCTTGACAGAACATCGAATCTTTCTCGACGTAGCGCGCATTTAATAACGCCATTCCCTTTATGGAGCGGCGTTATGTCAGACGAATTTTTTCTCTCCCTCCGCCACTGCCTGCATCATTTGTACGGCGTGGCGCGCACCTTTTCCTGGCTGCATTTTCTTCCCCTGGCCCTGCTCGCGCTGGCGATTTTTCCGCTGGCCGGCTGCGGTGATAAACACGAAAACAAACCTGACCCAGTGCGTAAGGTACGCTACGTCGTCGTTGGCTCCGCCCAATCCCTTCCCGCGCTGGAAAGAACCGGTGAGATCCATGCCCACGATGAAACGACCCTGAGCTTTCGCACCGGAGGCCGGATACTGACGCGTAGCGTTGATATTGGCGACCGGGTCACTGCCGGACAGCTGCTGGCCACGCTTGATAATACGACCGGGCAAAACCAGCTCGACAGCGCCGCGGCCGACTATGAAGGCGCCAAAGCCTCTGCCCAGGTCGCCGCGCTTAACGTCAGTCGCATGCAAAAGCTTATGCCAACGGGCGCGATAGCCCGCACGCAGCTCGACAGCGCCCGGGCTGACTGGCTTGTCGCCCGCGCGCGCTTAAAAAGCAGCGAGGCCGCATGGCGAAATGCCCGCGAAAGTCTCGGCTGGACGCGCCTGATCGCGCCGCAAGCGGGCGTCATCACGGCCGTGAGCGCCTCTGCGGGACAGGTTGTCAGCGACGGCCAGTCCGTGCTGACGCTGGCGACCGGGGAAGCCCGCGACGTGGCGTTTGATATTGCCGCGCCCGATGCGATCTCGCCTCTGGATAAGGCGGTTTTGCAGGTTTCCCTGCTCGGCGACCCGTCAGTACAGGCGTCTGCCCTGCTGCGGGATATCACCCCGCAGGCCGATCCTCAGACCCGCACGTGGCGCGTCAGAGCCACCCTGCAAAACCCGCCGGAGGCCATGGCGCTGGGCGCCAGCGTCACCGTGACGTTGCCCTCCGCCGCCCCGCACGGGTACGCGCTTCCCGCGTCAGCGCTGACTCGCGTCGGCGACAAACCGGCCGTTTTTGTCATTACCCCGCAGTCGCGGGCGCAGCTGCGCGTGGTGATACCCGTCGGCTATACGGCCTCCTCCGTCATGATTGCCTCCGGCCTTGAGCCAGGCGAGCGGGTGATTACGGCAGGCGTGAGCACATTACGATCCGGCGAGCCGGTGATGGCCGGAGAGGTTCAGCCATGAACACAGAACCGAAAGCGAAATTTAACCTCTCCGCCTGGGCGCTTAAGAACCAGCAGATGGTCAGCTTTTTCATGCTGCTGGTGATTGCGATGGGCGTGTTCTGCTATGAAAAGCTGCCGCGTAACGAAGATCCGGCATTCACTATCAAAACGGCCGTCGTCTCCGCGCAGTGGCCGGGAGCCTCCGTGACGGATACCACCCGCCTGCTGACCGATACGCTTGAAAAAAAGCTGCAGGAAACGCCCTGGCTGGACTATCTCGAAAGTGAAACCCGTGCCGGACGCACCGTTATCCACGTCAACCTCCGTGACGATACGCCCCCGCAACGCGTGCCCAATATCTGGTATCAGGTTCGCAAAAAAATGCAGGACATCGCGCCGTCCCTGCCCGAAGGGGTGCAGGGTCCTGCCGTGGATGACGAGTTTGACGACACGTTCGGCACAATTTACGCCTTTATTCCCGAAGGCTTCACGCTGCGGGAGGTGCGGGATCGCGCAGAGACAATACGGCGCGAGCTCATGTCCCTGCCGGATATGGGCAAAACCACCCTGCTGGGCGAACAGCAGGAGCAGTGGGTTCTCGCCTTTTCTCCGGCGCGCCTGGCCGGTATGGGGCTGGATATTCAGGACGTTGCCGACGCCCTCCGGGCGCAAAACGCCGTTGTCCCGGCAGGAACGATGCGTACCGGGCAGGAGAACATGGCGATAAAGGTCAGCGGGGCGCTCACTACCGAAGAGAGTTTGCGCGCCGTCACGCTGCACGTTAACAATCGCTATATTCCGCTGACCGACATTGCCACCGTCACCCGGGAAATCGCCGAGCCACCGGCCCCGGCCTACCGGGTGAACGGCAAACCGGCTATCGGGCTGGCGGTGTCGATGGCGCCGACAGGCAACATGCTGCGTTTCGGTGCTGCGCTGAACGCAAAAATGGCGGCCCTCAGCGCCGGGCTGCCGCACGGTATTGAGATGGTGAAAGTCGCCGATCAGTCAGCGGTGGTGAGTGAAGCGGTAAGCGGGTTTATCCGGGTACTTATCGAAGCCGTTGTTATCGTGCTGGCGGTTTCATTTGTCTCGCTGGGTTTGCGGGCCGGACTGGTGGTGGCGACGGCCATTCCGCTGGTGCTTGCCATGACGTTTGTCGGCATGATGCTCGCCGGCATCGGCCTTCAGCGTATCTCGCTCGGGGCGCTGATCATTGCCCTGGGCCTGCTGGTGGATGACGCCATGATCGCCGTCGAAACGATGGTCTCCCGACTGGAAGCGGGGGATTCCCGCCGACACGCGGCCACCTATGCATTCAAAACGACGGCCTTCCCGATGCTCACCGGTACTCTGGTCATGATTGCCGGTTTTATTCCCGTTGGTTTTGCGGCCTCCAGCGCCGGTGAATACTGCTTCTCCCTGTTTGCGGTGGTGCTCATCGCCCTGCTCTGCTCCTGGGCCGTCGCGATCCTGTTTTCGCCGCTAACGGGCACGTGGCTGCTGCCGGAAAAAGTCAGACATCACGCGGCAGGACCGGGACGGATCGCGCGCGGGTATGGACGGCTTTTACGCCTGGCGCTCCGCCACCGGCTAGCTACCGTACTGATTGCGCTTGCCGCGCTGGGGCTGTCAGCGTACGGCACGACGTTTATGCAGGGCGAGTTTTTCCCCGCCTCGGACCGGCCCGAGTTGCTGGTCAGCCTGACGCTTCCGGCCAACGCGTCGCAGCCGGAAACCCTCAGAGAGGTGGAAAAGCTGGAAAAAGCGCTGGCCGACAACAGCAATATCGATCGCTTTTCGACGTACGTTGGCTCAGGCGCCATCCGTTTTTACCTGCCGATGGACGTGCTGCTGGAAAATGAAAATATCGCCCAGTTGGTTGTGGTCGCGAAGGATCTTGCGGCGCGGGATCGTCTGCACGCACAGCTCAACACGATCCTGGCGACGCAATTTAGCGACATCATCACGCGCGTGTCGCCCCTTGAGCTGGGGCCTCCCGTCGGCTGGCCCATCAAATACCGGGTGAGCGGGCCGGATTATCTGCAGGTCCGGGCGCTTGCGAACCGTCTCACGGACGCGATTGGCCGCTCCCCGTTCTCACGCGACGTTAACCAGACGGCCGGAGAGCCGGAGAGGGTCATCACCCTTAAGGTGAATCAGACGGCGGCCAGAGCGGCGGGAATATCGTCAGAAAGCCTCGCCCGCACGCTGAACACCGTCTGGTCCGGCAGCGTTGTCACGTCCATCAGAGATAATGACCGCCTTGTCGACGTGGTGCTCAGGGCCGAGGACAGCGCGCGCCAGAGCACCGCCACCCTCTCCTCACTCACGATTCAGGGGAATGACGGTAAAAAAATTCCGCTCAGCGCCGTCGCAACGCCGGTCTGGGGCGTGGACGATCCGGTCATCTGGCGCCGCCAGCGCGTGCCCTTTATCACGGTGCAAACCGACCTCGCCCCGGGGCTGAGGGCTGAAGCGGTATCCGCCGCGCTGCGTCCGATGGTGGATAAACTGCGCGCGAGCCTGCCCGCAGGTTACAGCATTGAAGAAGGCGGCGCGGTTGCCGAATCGGATAAGGGGAACAACTCCGTCTTTACCGTTCTTCCGGTAACGCTGGTCATCATGCTGTTGCTGCTGATGCTTCAGCTGCGGCGATATTCCCGGATGCTGCTGGCGCTCCTGATGGCCCCGTTTGGTTTACCGGGGATCGTGCTGGCTATGCTGCCTGGCGGCACGCCGATGGGGTTTGTCGCGCTGCTGGGCGTCATCGCCCTGGCGGGGATGATCGTGCGTAACGCGGTGATATTGATTAGCGAGGTTGACAGCAATCTTGCTCAGGGGATGGCAAACGATGCCGCGATTATGGCAGCGGCGGAGCACCGGGCCAGACCCATCTGTCTGACCGCCTGTGCCGCCATTCTGGGGATGATCCCCATCTCTCACCAGGTCTTCTGGGGCCCAATGGCCTATGCCATCATCGGCGGGCTGCTGGCTGCGACGCTGGTGACGCTGACCGTGTTACCCGCGTCGTTTAGCCTGCTGTTACAGTGGGGGGCTCAGCGCAAAGCCGCAGCCGACGGGCCGGGCTGAGTCCCCATCTTTCTCCGATTACGCGGCGGTCAGCGCAAAACGGTCTTTCAGGACATGGCGGATGTCCTCCTCCGCCAGCTGCCGCGTTTCAGTGCCGTTCGCCGTGATGGTTTTCAGCATATCGCCCAGCAAAATCTGGCGTCCTTCCGGGCTGTGCACCACCACCACCCGCTTCTGCACAAAAATAGCCTCAGGATGCGTGGAGTTAAGGTAGTTGGCCGGAACGAAATCAATCCACTCCTGGGGCGTGAGATCGAAGCCGTATTGCCGGGCCCATTCGCCTTCCACCTTCGCCTCGAGCAGATATTCACCCTCCGCGCTGCGGCTCAGGCGAAACGTGTCGAAATCCTGGGTGATTTCCACGTCAAGCGTGTCCAGCGCCATTGGCGCGCGGATGCCGTAGCTGCCGAACCCGAGATCGCAAAGCCACTGGCGGCTCTCCACCTCGGCGATGAGCGCCATATGGGTTTTCGGACGCCGCGCGGGGTAGAACATCGGGCGCGCCGCCACGAAACGGTAAGGAATGCCAAGTGCTTCCAGCGCCATGGCAAAAAGCCCGTTAACCTCATAGCAGTACCCGCCGCGCCCTTTCTTTAACACCTTCTCGGCAATGTCGTCTGGTGCCAGCGAGACAATTTTACCCGCCTGCACGTCCAGATTTTCAAAGGGAACGGAAAAGAGCTGATGACGCATCAGCGCATGCAGGGTGGACGTATCGGCCGCCGCCGGCCCGGTGTAGTTTATGCGTTTGAAATACGAGGAAATGTCGAAATTATCGCTGTGCATAATGCCTCCTTGTCCTGAACATGCCGGACACTATAGATGGCGCACATCATTGGCTGTATAGTCAGTTTTATCGAAAATTAGCCTGAACAGATACCCATGTCTGCCCCCTCCCCACACTATCGCCGGATTGCTGAGCGTCTGCGCCTCACGCTCTCTTCAGGCGCATTGCGAGTCGGTGACCGGATGATCTCCGCGCGTAAACTGGCCGAACGCGAGCACGTGAGCCTTCCGACGGCGCTGGAGGCCCTTCGCTGCCTTGAGGCTGAAGGGCTGATCGTTGCGCGACCGCGTTCAGGTTATTACATCCGCCAGATCAGCCTCCCTCCGCGCGCGGAGCCCGCGCGTTCCACGCCGGGCCCGGTGCCCGTGACTATGTCCGCCGTGGCCCGGTCGCTGTTCAGCAGTGCAGAAGCCCGGCTGATCCCGCTGGGCGCCGCCCTGCCCGATCCCGCGTGGCTGCCAGGAGATGCGCTACAGCGGGCGTTACACTCCGTGGGCCGTCGTCTGGACGCGCATGGGCAGAGCTACAGCCTGCCGCCGGGAAGGCGTGATTTACGAAGCAAGATTGCGGCGCGTGCTGCACAGTGGGGAGCCCGTTTCGGCGCGGACGATCTGATTATTACCGCAGGCGCGACGCAGGCGCTGCGCCTGGCCCTGCGGGCCGTGTGTCAGCCAGGTGATGTGGTGGCGGTGGAGCAGCCCGCCTACTTTGGCACGCTCCTGCTGCTGGAGGATTTAGGCTTGAAGGCGTTAGAAATTCCCACCGATCCTGCTGAAGGTCTGTTACTGGAACCGCTGGCTGACGCCATCCACTGCCACCGTCCCGCGGCCGTCCTGGCCTCGCCCACCGTGCAAAACCCATTGGGTGCCAGCATGCCCGTCGCGCGCAAGCAGGAACTGGTTGCTCTGCTTGAAGAAGCCGGTATTCCTCTGATTGAGGACGACGTTTACGGTGACCTGGTCGGTGACGGGCAACGTCCTCCGGCCTGCAAAGCCTTCGACCAGAACGGGAATGTGATTTACTGCAGCTCCCTGTCTAAAACGCTTGCACCGGGGTGGCGAATCGGCTGGATTGCCGCCGGACGCTATTACCCGCAGGTCTTGCAGGCCCGCATGGCCGGAGACTGGGCCGGTGCGCCGCTGCTGGAAGCCGCGACGAGCGAGATGCTGGCAAACGGCGACTACGACCGTCACCTGCGGCGGCTAAAGCGGCGGATCGCAGAGGGAATAGACGCCGTCGTGGCGCAGGTCGGGGCCAGTTTTCCCCCCGGTACCCGCGTAAACGTCCCCGCAGCTGGCTTTCTGCTGTGGGTCGAACTTCCTCCGCAGGTCAACGCGCTGGAGGTGCATCGCCGCGCGCTGGCGCGGGGTATTGGCGTCAGCCCCGGCCCCCTGTTTTCCCCTGGCGCAGAACTCACGCACTTTCTGCGGCTAAACTGTGCAAACGAACCGACGCCCCGCCTGCTCAATGCCGTGGAGCAGATTGGTGCGCTATGCCATGAGCTGGCCGCTTTCACACCAGACTCTCCAGCCACTCGGTAAATACCCGCACTTTGTGGGAGAGATGACGGTGTGGGTAGAGCAGTGACAGTTTGCGGTCCGGCGAACGATATTCAGGCAGGACCTCAACCAGCAGGCCGCGGTCAATGTAAGGCTGGAGAAAGAGATTCATTCCCTGCATTACCCCCAGCCCGGCCAGGCCTGCCGCGATGTAGGCCTCGGAGTTATCCACCACGAGCTTACCGGGTAGCGCGATCTCCGCGACGCCCTCTGGCGTGGTAAACGTCCACGGCTGAACGTGCCTGCTGCTGTTGTTAATCCAGTTAATCGCCTGATGCTTGCGTAAATCCTCCAGCGTTTCTGGCGTACCGTGTTCAGCCAGCCAGGCCGGGCTGGCGCAGGTCGTGATTTTAATGTTTCCGATTTTACGCGCGATATAGTCGCCGTCGTCCAGCTCGCCCACCCGCAGCACGCAGTCCAGACCGTCCCGCAGCATATCCCGACGGCGGTCAGAGCTGCTCAGGATGATGTCGATCTCAGGATGCTGACGATAAAAATCAGGCAGGTTGGGTATCACCCGCAGCGCCGCAAAAGAGATGGGCATATCCACACGCAGCTGGCCGTGTATCGGTCGATCGGCACCAAACGACTCCAGTAATTCGTCCGCCTGCGCCAGCAGGGGTTTACTGCGGCGATAAAAGGCTTCCCCATCCGGCGTCAGGCTAATCCGACGCGTGGTGCGCTGCAGGAGCCGCGTGCCGCTGTGTTGTTCCAGAAGCTGCAGCGCTTTGGTCACTGCCGGTCGATGGACCTGCAGATTTTCCGCCGCCTGGGTAAGGCTCCCCGAGTCGACAATTTCAATAAAAATCCGAATAGATTCAAAGAGGTTTATTTGCATAAGGGATGTCTTGCCGCGAGCGGGAGAAAATGATTGTTATTAATTTTATAACAGTGATGAATGTTTTTGGCTATTTTTCCTAACAATCTTACTCTCTACACTCTCCCTCATTCAAACGTAAGGGAGAGTCTGCTATGAAAAATAACCGTATCTGTCAGATCCTGGGTATCGAAAAGCCCGTTATTCAGGGACCGTTATCCTGGCTTACTGATGCCCGTTTAGTGGCCGCGGTCAGCAATGCCGGAGGACTCGGCGTGCTGGGCCCCAACGCCGGTTTAACCGCCGATACCGCGGTCTCCACGCCGGAAGAGACCGCCGAAAAAATGCGGGAAGAAATTCGGAAAACCAAACGGCTGACCGAAAAACCCTTCGGCGTGAACCTGATCCCCACCGCCGTTAATGACGTCTGGACCGGGCCAATTCTTAAGGTGGTAAAAGAGGAAGGCGTCAGGGCCGTGGTGTATACGGGCTATGGGGAAGGCAGCATTATTCCCGCGCTGTTCAATGAGTTAAAAGAGGCAGGTATCGCCATTATCTACCGCGACATCAATCCCACGCCGGAAAATACCCTTCTGGCTGAAGAAATGGGGGCTGACATCATCGTCGCCACCGGTTTTGACGAAGGCGGGACGCTACCCGCGACGGCGCTGGGTACCTTTTCCATCGTGCCGCTGATTGCCGATGCCGTGAAGCACGTCCCGGTGATGGCGGCGGGCGGTATAACCGATAATCGCACCGCCAGAGCGGCGCATGCGTTAGGGGCGGAAGGCGTGTTTGCCGGTTCGGTGTTTATCAGTACCGAAGAAAGCCGCGTGCCGCAGGGGGTCAAAGAGAAAATTGTTGCCGCCAACGGCCTGGACCTGCTGCTTTTCCGCACCGTCCCCCACTACTATCGTTCTCTCCCCGGCAAGCTGGCGGAAAAACTGGCGGCGATGGATAAAGCTGGCGCAAGCAACGAAGCGCTGGGCAAGGCGATGGGCGGATTACGGGGCCTGCGCCTGGGCATGCTGGAAAATAATACCGATGAAGGGTATATCGCGCTCGGCACGGGGATTGGGAATATCCGCAGCGTGAGAAGCGTGGCCGAGGTTGTCGATGCGTTAACGGTTGAGTAAGCCCTTAACCCTGATGCTATGGACGCTGCACAGGAGCAGCGTCCGCAAACCGTCTGCGGTCCTTTTTCATAGATTGAGGATTGCGCGTTCTTTAACCACAGCGTCAGGATTGGCACGTTTTACCGCTACCAGAAAAGCCGTGAAGTTATGATTCCAGAGGGTCAGATTGTTATAAAACTGCACCTGCTTTTCATTTGCACCATCACGGTAAATAACAATCCAGACCCGTCTGCTGTTTATCTCGGTATTCCCCGGCCCGATTTTAATGATATTAGCCAGCGCAATTTTACGGGTGGCGTTGTTTTTAACTTCATATAAAAACTGGTCATCATAAAACCAGGTTTTACCTCCATTCCCGCCAAATATTGAGGGACTGGCAGAGATCTTTTTCATCCCGTTACGGTCTGTAATGATGCGTTTTGCCTGGCGAATGCGTCTGACCAAAAAGCTTAACAGAATGAGAAGCGCAATGAGGGGCAGAGCAACTGATATCATTTTTAGACTTTCGTGCATATCCCTGCCCCACAATACATTCATTTAAACGCGTGAGTATAACGCGCCGATCGTTGATGACAACAACCCTTACGGTCAGGGAATAATCCGCGCGGCTCTCAACTGCGCAAACAGGTGGAAAAACATCTCATCCGTCGCCTGCATTTGCGTAAAGCCCGCCCTGCGCAGCTTGCTCCCGTCACCAAACATGTCGTAATTCCAGCTAAAGACAAAATCGGCAAACCGCCCGTCGCTCAGCTGCAGAATATCCGCTTCCACCAGCCGCTCTCCGGCAAGCTCGCGCCATACGCCGCGATAGTCCGTAAACAGCTGATGAAATGACAGCCTCACCGGCGGTGCAGAGTCCAGGTCAAACCAGCGTGCGATGCGCGGCCAGAGCTCGCTCCAGCGCCAGATATCGCCATTATTCACGTTGAACGCCTGATTCTGTGCCGCAGGTGACGCGGCGGCCCACAGCGTTGCCTCGGCCAGCAGCCCGGCGTCGGTATGGTCAACGATACTGTGCCAGGTCTGTTCCGAACCGGGAAAACGCAACGGTAAACCCAGCGCCTTGCACAGGGAGGCGTACAGGGCAATGCTCAGCGCAAGGTTCATGGCATTGCCCGGTACCGCACTCCCTACCACGCCCGGCCTGATGGCATTCCAGTGCCAGCGCTTTCCCCGCTGAAACTGGCTGAGCCACGCAAGCTGCGCGGCGTTAAATTCGGCACCCGGTACGCCGGGATCGCTTTCGCGCGCCGGGGTTTTAAACGGTCCCAGATGCGCGCCGTAGACCTTGTACCCCTGCATCAGGCTTACCGTCTGCAAAGGTGCCGTTTTTTCGAGGATGCTGACCAGATTACGCAGCATGGTGACGTTCGGCTCAACCATGTCTTCCCAGTTCGCCGCGTTCGCCCAGGCGCTGTAAAAGAGATGGGTGGTACCGTCCAGGGAGCGCAGCGCCCGGGCGCTGTCCTTTTCATCCAGTAAATCGATCTTGACCATCGGAATGCCGTCAGGATGCGACCCGGCATGGCGGCTAAGGCCGATCACCTGCCACTGATGGTGCAGGAGCGTGTTGACCATCTGTCTGCCGACAATGCCGCTGGCGCCCGCGACCAGGGCGACGTTATGTTGCTGCCTATTATTCATGGTATTTCTCCGGAAAGGGTGACAGACGCAGTGTGATATATTATTTTTTCTGGAGATATCCCATGAAACCGATGGCACTTATAAGCAAAATCATTAAATGAATAATAAGCTCAATGCCATTTCTACCTTTCTGCGCGTCGCTGAAGCGGGCTCGTTTTCAGCGGCTGCCCGTCAGACCGGTATTAAGCAGTCCGCCGTCAGTCAACAGATCGCGGCGCTTGAGGAATCGCTGGGTGTGGTACTGCTGCACCGTACGACGCGTACGATGAAGCTGACCGAACAAGGGGAACGCTACCGGCGTGATATGCAGCTCGTGCTGGACGCCATGGGGGAAGCGGAGAGGCGTTTACATCCTGTCGATCATAGCGTTCAGGGACGCGTCCATGTCCAGTTGCCGAGCGGCCTGGGGCAGATCATTTTGCCGCATCTGCTGGCGTTACAGCGCCTGCATCCCGAGCTGCAGCTGATGCTTTCCCTGGATGACCGCCTTGCCGATCTGGTGGCGGAGGGCGTGGATGTCGCGATACGGCTGAGCAGCGAGCCTCCGCAGGCGCACGCGGCTCGCGTGCTGGGACGGATTGAAGCTGCACTGTTTGCCGCTCCCGGTTTTCAGGCGGTACGCGCGGTCAGCGAACTGGCGACGCTGCCACACGTACGGTTCAGCGGCATTCCGCCGGATGCTCCCCTGCGCCTGATGTCTGACGAGGAAACGGTCGAGGTCAACGTGAATACCGTTTTCCGTGCCAACACCAGCGACGCGCTGCTGCAGGCGCTGGAATCCGGCATGGGTATCGGCGGCATGCAGCGACCGCTCGTGGCCAGGGCTCTGCAGGCGGGCAAGCTGGTACCGGTGCTGCCCGACTGGCGGTTACCCGATCGCTTCCTCTATGCCGTTTATCCTGATGCCCGCTTTATTCCGCAGCGCGTCAGAAAGGTCGTCAGCGTGATTGAGCAATTACTGCCTGAGATCGCGACCCACAACGCCACAAAATAACCGCCTTTTACCTCGCCACCGGTAAATCCGCGTACCGCGTCGTATAGGCCGGTGACAACATCTCTCGCTTCATCGCCCACGGTTTCTCAATACCCTGCCCGGCAAACCATATCTTCCCTTTGCCGGAGTGATTGACGCTGTCGATCATCTCCATCAGCGCCGCGCTGTTGGCGCGCAGGCGATTGTCGTCAAACAGATTAAGCTGAGCGACGCCGCTGCTGAAAAAGTCCGCCAGCATGACCCCGGCCTTCATATAGCGATACCCGTCGAGCCATATCCGATCCAGCGCCTCCGTGGCGGCACGGATGATATCCCGCGAGTCATTGGTGGGCGTCATCAGGGTGACCGAAGCCTGATTACCGTAATAAATTTCGTTGTCCGCATGCGGGCTGGTGCGCACAAACACGCTGATAAAACGACAGTATTGATGCTCGCCGCGCAGTTTCTCCGCGGCGCGTTCCGCGTAGGCGCAAATCGCCTGGTGCATCTCTTCATATTGCGTAATGCGATGACCAAACGAACGGCTACAGATGATTTGCTGCTTCGTGGGGGTGTACTCTTCCAGGTCAAGACAGGGCTCGCCGCGAAGCTCGCGCGCCGTACGCTCCAGCACCACGTTAAAATGTTTGCGAATGACCCACGAGGAGGCCTCCGCCAGCTCCAGCGCCGTGGTAATCCCCATCGCGTTCAGTTTTTTCGTGATGCGCCGCCCTACGCCCCATACCTCCTCTACCGGAACCTTTGCCAGCAGTTTACGCTGCCGCTCGCGGCCTGACAGATCGACCACGCCGCCGGTACTGGCCCACCGTTTCGCCGCATAGTTGGCTAGCTTCGCCAGCGTTTTTGTCGGGGCAATGCCGACGCCAACGGTTAAGCCCGTGTTTTTAAAGACCTGCGTGCGCATCTGGTGTCCGAACGCGTCCAGCGACATGCAGTTACCGATCCCTGAAACGTTCACGAACGCCTCGTCAATCGAGTAAATTTCTATGGCCGGAGCCAGATCCGTCAGCGTCTGCATCACCCGACTGCTGAGGTCGGCATACAGCGCATAGTTCGAACTGAAGACGTAAACCCTCGCCGGAAAAAGCTTCTCTTTGAATTTAAAATAGGGCTCACCCATTTTTATGCCGAACTGCTTTGCCTCCCGCGAGAGTGAAATTATGCAGCCGTCGTTGTTGGACACCACCACGATGGGCTTCCCCTCCAGATCGGGGCGGAATACCTTCTCGCAGGAGGCATAGAAGCTGTTCACATCAACCAGCGCGAACATGTTTATGCGTTTTAAGCGTGTGGGTGACGACGCCGAAGATCTGCAGCTCCTCTTCGGACTGAAAGGTAATCGGCTGATAGCGGGCATTATGTGGCAACAGCCTCAGCACCGGGCGCGTCTGTAGCTCTTTCACCGTAAACTCACCGGCGACCGACGCCACGACGATATCCCCATGTTCGGCATTTAACGAGCGGTCAACCACCAGCAGATCGCCGTCGCCAATCCCCGCGCCAATCATGGAGTCTCCACTCACCTTGATAAAATAGGTCGCACTGGGGTGCCTCACTGCCAGCCGGTTAAGATCGAGACGATCCTCCACATAATCCTGCGCCGGGCTGGGAAACCCACAGGCAACACGTTCTAAAAACAAAGGTAGTTCAATGATTTGTTTTGGTTGATAAGAAAAGAGAGTGTCCATGATGCCTTTCTCGCCACATACTGTATATAAATACAGTATTACGGATTATGGTCAGGGATCAAGGTCATTTCCGGAAGCGAACCCAAACGCGTTGAAGTGTCAGAAGATTTAAAACGCGCAAAGCCCGGAAGCACATGTCGGGCTTTGCGCCTGTGACGATCAGTCCATCAGCGTATTCAATGTTTCCAGCGCGTCAGGCGGCAGCTGCAGTTCTCCCGCCGCGAGGTTTTGCCGCAGATGCGCCACGGAAGAGGTGCCCGGGATCAGCAGGATATTCGGAGAACGCTGCAGCAGCCATGCCAGCGCAACCTGCATTGCCGTGACGCCCAGTGAATCCGCGACAGCCTTCAGCCCGGAAGATTGCAGCGGCGTAAAGCCGCCCAGTGGGAAGAACGGCACATACGCAATCCCCTGCTGCGCGAGCAGATCCACCAGCGCATCGTCACCCCGGTTCACAATGTTGTACATGTTCTGCACGCACACCACCTGCACCATCTTCTGCGCTTCCGCGACCTGGGTGGCCGTGACGTTGCTCAAACCAATATGCCGCACCAACCCCTGCTGCTGTAATTCTGCCAGGGTTGAGAGCGGTTCAGCAATCGACCCTTCCGCTGGCCCGTGCGCGCTAAACATGATCCGCAGGTTCACCACGTCCAGCACGTCCAGCTGCAGATTACGCAGGTTGTCATGCACCGCCTGCGTCAGCTCCTGCGCGGAAAAGGCCGGCAGCCAGGCGCCTTTGTCGTTGCGACGGGCACCAATCTTGGTGACGATCGTCAGATCGTCCCGATAAGGATGAAGCGCCTCGCGGATCAGCTGGTTGGTGACATGAGGGCCATAAAAATCACTGGTATCAATGTGGTTCACCCCCGCCGCCACGGCCTCGCGTAACACGTCCAGCGCGGCCTGCTTATCCTTCGGCGGCCCAAAGACGCCCGGCCCGGCCAGCTGCATCGCGCCGTAGCCCAGCCGTTTCACCGTCCGCGTCCCGAGCGCGTATGTCCCGCTTTTATCAATGCTGCTCATGTTGACCTTCCTCATAAAAATGATCCGGATTTACAACAGGTTCCCAAAAGGGCCCCTTAGTTAAGCGCGAGTTAATTAAAGTTTACATTCTCTACGACGATAGTAATGAAGTAACCCTGCATCTTCTCTAACGGACGACCGCTATGCTGAAAAATCTGCACGTGATTACCGGTATTATCTTTGCCCTCACCATATTCTGCCTGCTGCAAGTTGTCACGGGAGGGTTGTTCTACTCTGCCGTCAGTAACGATCGCCATAACTTCCAGAACTCCGGCGTGCTCAATGCCCAGCAGGAAAGCCTGAGCGACAGCGTGAACACGCTGGTGAAAACGCGCGTCACCGTCACCCGCGTGGCGATCCGCTACCTGAAAAACCAGCGTGACCCGGCTTCCCTGGCGGCGATCAATAAACTGCTGGGCACCGCAGGCGACTCGCTGGCAAAAGCCGAAGCCTATAACAAAGAGTGGCAGAAACTGCCGCAGGTTAAGGGCCAGGAGGCGGCATTGACCGACGAGATGCAGAAATCCTGGAACCAGATGCACGAAGTCATGCGTTTATCGATTGAGTATCTGCGCGCCGACAACTATCAGGCCTATGGCGATCTGGACGCCCAGCAGGCGCAGGACGATATGGAAGCGGTTTATAACCGCTGGCGCGCCGAAAACAACACCCTGCTGAAGGCCGCAACCGAAGAGAATCAGAGCAGCTTCACGCAGATGCAGTGGACGCTGGCGGCAATTCTGCTGGCCGTTATCGCGGTTCTGGTGGTCATCTGGCAGGGTTTACAGCACCTGCTGTTAAAACCACTCCACTCCATTATGGACCATATTCGCGCCATTGCAGGAGGCGACCTGACGCAGGAGATCGCTATCTCGGGCCGCAATGAGATGGGTCAGCTGGCCGCGGGCCTGCATGAGATGCAGCAGTCGCTGGTGACCACCGTCAGCGCCGTACGCGGAAGTACCGATTCCATCTACACCGGCGCAGGCGAAATTGCCGCAGGAAGCAACGATCTTTCCGCCCGCACCGAGCAGCAGGCCGCCTCGCTCGAAGAGACCGCCGCCAGCATGGAAGAGCTGACCGCGACGGTTAAACAGAACTCCGATAACGCCCGTCAGGCCACGCTGCTGGCGAAAAACGCCTCTGAAACGGCCGCGCGCGGCGGTCACGTCGTGGATAACGTGGTTCGCACCATGAACGAGATCGCCGACAGTTCGCAGCAAATTGCGCATATTACCGGCGTGATTGACAGCATCGCGTTCCAGACGAACATTCTGGCGCTTAACGCTGCGGTGGAAGCGGCACGCGCCGGGGAACAGGGGCGTGGCTTTGCGGTTGTCGCAGGGGAGGTCCGGACCCTGGCGAGCCGCAGCGCGCAGGCGGCGAAAGAGATCAAAGGGCTTATCGAGAACTCCGTCAGCCGCGTGAATACCGGTTCTGAGCAGGTTAGCGAGGCAGGCACCACCATGAAGGAAATCGTCGCCGCCGTGACCCGCGTGACCGATATCATGGGCGAGATTTCCTCTGCCTCTGACGAGCAGAGCCGCGGCATTGAACAGGTGAGCCTGGCCGTTTCGCAGATGGACAGCGTGACGCAGCAAAACGCCGCGCTGGTGCAGGAGTCCGCCACGGCGGCAGCGGCGCTGGAAGATCAGTCCGAACAGCTGCGCCAGGCGGTGGCCGCGTTTCGTCTGAACGGCAAAGAAAAAGCGGTAGCTCCACGTCCGGCCAGCGTGAAAACGCCTCAGCTGTTGCGCCCGGCAACCGCAAACGCCGCCACCGACAGCAACTGGGAAACCTTCTGAATCACCGGCGGGCGAGGAAATCGCCCGCTAGCGGCTGCGCTTGGCGTGCCGCTCCCAGTTCTCCTGTTTTGCTTCATCGGATTTACGCAGTGAAACGTAGCATGCCCCGCTGCCGCCGTGATGCGGCAGCGCCACGCAGAAGGCCTGCACTTCCTCGAACTCCGTTAACCAGCGCGCCAGATAGCTGCGCACCACATTAGGATGCGAGTTCTGCTCGCGCCCTTTTCCGTGAATGATAATCAGATTGCGTAACCCGTCACGTCCGGCCTGGCGAATAAAAGAATAGAGCATCTGACGGCAGCGTTCGGCGGGCTGACGCAGGAGGTTTAAGCTGGCCTGGCGGGCATATTTACCCGAGCGCAGCTTCTCGATAACGCCCTGCTGCACCCCTTCGCGCCGGAACGCCAGCGGCTCTTCAAGGGGCAGAACGTCAAGAAAGTCCAGCGTCAGGAAGTTATCCAGCTGTTCGCTATCCACCTCCTGGCGCGCCCGCGTATTGCGGCTGGGCTGCCAGTGAATATCCGGGCCACGCTTCAGCGGCTGGACATCTTCCATGGCGTCAAGAAAAAAGGATTTGTCGTCAGGGTTCATGGATATCCTCCGGCTACAACTGAGGACGGTACTATACCTGTGCCCGAGACAGGCCTCAATCACCGTTACAGGCCGTCGTGCGCAACAAATATTAACCTGATGAATATATATAGTATTTATAAAATGGATTTAAATACAACTTAACTAAAATTTCAGCAAAGATGAAATAAGTGATTTGTGTTAAATTTTCGTAAAATCAAACACTCGACATCCTTTCTTTTTGCGGAAAAGGTGTTATACCTAAATATACCTGCTTCATGGATATAATATTCAGGATTGGCGAAAGGACGCACTGCTGTGTGTACTGGAGGATCTGTCTGATGTCGGGCAGATCCTGTTTTTTTTATTATCTCATTTTCACGCCACGATTATTTTCCTCGCTTCCCGTCTGAACTGCGTAATTAATGATTCAGCCAGGGGCGTCTGACGTGAATCACGGCGCTGAATTAAATAATATGCTGCTTTTGGAAGCGATTCGACAACCGGCAGCATGACCAGACGGTGCGCCAGCAGCGGGTCACAGCCTAACTCCTGCGGCAATATGCTTAGAAAATCACTTTGTGCAACCAGGCTTATGCAGGAAGAAAAGGTTTCGCAGACCACACCAATTCGCGGTATTTGCGAGCGATGGCTAAATACCTCTTCTAGCTGCTTATAATAACTTCCCCGCGGCGTCGGCATTGTCCAGTTATAATGCAGGAGTTCGTTAATCGACGTTGCCCCCGTTGCCGGATGCCCTTCGCGACAAAATACCGCAAATGGCTTCTCAAAGAGTTTTTCAAACGTAAATTCCTGGTCGTAAGGTCCCTGATAATAAGTATTGATGGTGAAATCCAGCTCTCCCTGCCGTAATTCGTTGATCATCGACACCAGCTGCCCTTCCATTATCCGCACTTTGACCTGCGGATGTTGGGCATGAAAGCGGGTAATAACGGCGGGCATCAGGCTGCGCGAAACGCTGGCCCCCATCCCGATGTTGATCTGCCCGGCCTGTTCCCCCTGCCGCTGACGAATGTCATCCTGCGCCGCGCGCAGCTCTTCCAGAATTAACCGGGCGCGCTGGTAAAAACCCTCGCCGCATTCGGTCAACGCCACGCCCTTACTCCTGCGCACGAAAAGCTGCGCCGCCATGCCCTCCTCCAGCTCTTTGATGGATTTGGTCAGCGCCGGCTGCGAAAGATTCAGCGTCCTGCTGGCACCGCGAATGCTGCCCTGACGTGCGACTTCAACAAACGCCCGTAGATGATGGAATTTAACCTGAAATGACATAGCCCGACCGATAACCGTTGTTTATCAGAGTAAAGAAACTGTCATCTACTTTACTGGAAAGGGATGTGCGAGGGTAATTCCTGAACGGTTAAAACTGTGAAAAATCGGTTAGTGATAAGTAAAAACTATCACAGCGTGAAGCAGTTCACATATTTTCATGATGACAGGAACAGATATGGACACACTGGCGCAGTACATCCAGACGTTAACCCCGCAGCTGAGCGCGTGGCGTCGCGATTTTCACCATTTTGCGGAATCCGGCTGGGTAGAGTTTCGTACCGCCGCGAAAGTTGCGGAGACCCTGAACTCGCTGGGTTACGAACTGGCGATGGGCCGTGACGTGGTCGATGCCGAAAGCCGGATGGGGCTGCCCGATGAGGCAACCCTGGCGCGAGAGTTTGCCCGCGCGCGGGCGCAAGGCGCGCCTGAGAAATGGCTGGCGCCGTTTGAAGGCGGCTTTACCGGCATTGTCGCCACCCTGAATACCGGCCGCCCGGGCCCAACCCTGGCGTTTCGCGTGGACATGGACGCCCTTGATTTAAGCGAAGCGCTCGACGACAGCCATCGCCCGTTCCGCGACGGGTTTGCCTCCTGCAATCCGGGCATGATGCACGCCTGCGCGCACGACGGCCACACCACCATTGGTCTGGGACTGGCACAGGTGCTTAAGCAGAATGAAGCCCGGCTCAACGGCACCATTAAGCTGATCTTCCAGCCTGCTGAAGAAGGCACGCGCGGCGCGCGCGCCATGGTTGCCGCCGGGGCGCTGGATGACGTGGACTATTTCACGGCCATTCATATTGGTACCGGCGTCCCTGCCGGTACGGTGATCTGCGGAAGCGATAACTTTATGGCCACCACCAAGTTCGACGTGAGCTTCACCGGCGTGGCCGCACACGCGGGCGGTAAGCCGGAGGACGGGCGTAACGCCCTGCTCGCCGCCGCGCAGGCCGCCCTCGCCCTGCACAGCATCGCCCCGCACAGCGACGGCGCATCCCGGGTGAACGTCGGCGTGATGCAGGCGGGCAGCGGGCGCAACGTGGTGCCCGCGAATGCCCTGATCAAAGTTGAAACCCGCGGCGAAAGCGAAGCGATTAATCAGTATGTCTTTGAACGCGCGCAGGCCGTCATTACCGGCGCGGCGGCGCTCTATGGCGTGAGCGCGGAGATGCGCCTGATGGGGGCTGCCACCTCCAGCGCGCCGACACCGGCGTGGGTGGATTATCTGCGCGAACAGGCGAGCCAGGTTTCCGGGGTTGTTCATGCCATCGATAAGGTGAAAGCGCCAGCGGGTTCCGAAGACGCCACGCTGATGATGGCCCGCGTGCAGCAGAACGGCGGCATGGCGTCCTATATGGTGTTTGGCACGGATTTGAGCGCCGGACATCACAACGAAAAATTCGACTTCGATGAGCAGGTCATGACTATCGCCATCGAAACGCTGGCGCGAACTGCGCTCAATTTCCCGTGGACGCGAGGTGTGTAATGCAGGAGAACTACGCTTTTATTGCCGATGCGATCGACACGCGATGTCGGACGTTAACCGATATTACCGACGCGATCTGGGATCGTCCCGAAACCCGCTTTGAAGAGTTCTGGTCCGCCGAACGGCTGGCCAGCGAGCTGGAAGCAGAAGGCTTCACGCTGACCCGCGAGGCAGGCGGTATTCCCAATGCCTTTATCGCCAGCTTCGGCAGCGGAAAACCGGTTATCGCCCTGCTGGGCGAGTACGACGCGCTGGCCGGGTTAAGCCAGCAGGCACACTGCGCGACGGCGCAAACCGCCACGCCGGGGGCTAACGGCCACGGCTGCGGACATAATCTCTTAGGCACCGCGGCGCTTGCGGGCGCGGTGGCGGTGAAAAGCTGGCTGGAGCAGCACGGCGGCAGCGGAACGGTGCGTTTTTACGGCTGTCCCGGTGAAGAAGGCGGCTCCGGGAAAACCTTTATGGTGCGCGAAGGGCTGTTTGATGACGTCGATGCCGCCGTCACCTGGCACCCGGAAGCCTTTGCCGGGATGTTTAACGTCAGTACGCTGGCGAATATTCAGGCCGCCTGGCGTTTTCACGGCGTGGCGGCGCACGCGGCCAACTCTCCTCACCTGGGACGCAGCGCCCTGGACGCCGTGACGCTGATGACCACCGGCACCAACTTCCTTAACGAACACATCATCGAGAAAGCGCGCGTCCATTACGCCATTACCGACACCGGCGGGATTTCGCCCAACGTGGTGCAGGCGCAGGCCGAGGTGCTGTACCTGATCCGCGCCCCGGAGATGGCGGATGCGCAGCAGATCTACGAGCGCATCGAGAAAATCGCCCAGGGCGCGGCGCTGATGACCGAAACGACCGTCGAGTGCCGCTTTGATAAAGCCTGCTCCAGCTACCTGCCGAACCGCACGCTTGAGGCGGCGATGTATCGCGCCCTGCAGCACTACGGCACGCCGGAGTGGACCGACGAAGAGCGAGAGTTTGCCCGCGAGATCCGCGCCACTCTGACGCCCAACGATCTGCAAAACAGCCTGAAAAATATTGCCGCCACGGGTGGTGAAGCGGGTAAAGCCTTTGCCCGTCGTCATCAGGCGACGCTGCTGGTGGATGAAGTCGCGCCTTATGCCGTCACCGACAACGTGCTGGCAGGCTCAACCGACGTGGGTGACGTCAGCTGGAAAATGCCGGTCGCCCAGTGCTTCAGCCCCTGCTTTACCGTCGGCACGCCGCTGCATACCTGGCAACTGGTATCTCAGGGGCGAACCTCTATTGCCCACAAGGGCATGCTGCTGGCCGGGAAAGTGATGGGCGCGACCGCGCTGAATCTGCTGCAGGACGCGGCGCTGCTGAAAAAATGCCGTGAAGAGTTCGAACAACAACTAGAAGAAAAACCGTACGCGTGTCCGATCCCACCGGGCGTGACACCGTCACCTTTAAAATAAAAAACACAACACAACAACACAACACTCCCGAGGAACGCCCATGAGTATGTCATCCATACCTTCGCATTCCCCATCCGGTAAGCTCTATGGCTGGGTTGAAAGGATCGGCAATAAAGTGCCGCACCCTTTCCTGCTTTTTATCTATCTGATTGTGATTTTGATGGTCGCCACCGCCGTGCTCTCCGCCTTTGACGTCAGCGTGCGCAGCCCGGCCGACGGCAGCCTGGTGGCGGTGAAAAACCTGCTGAGCATTGAAGGGCTGCACTGGTTTTTACCCAACGTGATTAAAAACTTCAGCGGATTCGCCCCGCTCGGCGCCATTCTGGCGCTGGTGCTGGGCGCCGGGCTGGCTGAACGCGTCGGCCTGTTGCCCGCATTGATGGTGAAGATGGCTTCTCACGTCAGCGCGCGCTACGCGAGCTACATGGTGCTGTTTATCGCCTTCTTCAGCCATATCTCCTCCGACGCCGCGCTGGTGATCATGCCGCCGATGGGGGCGCTGATCTTCCTCGCCGTCGGGCGCCATCCCGTGGCGGGTCTGCTGTCCGCGATTGCGGGGGTGGGCTGCGGTTTTACCGCTAACCTGCTGATCGTCACCACCGACGTGCTGCTCTCGGGCATCAGTACGGAGGCGGCGAAAACCATTGATGCGGCCATGCACGTCAGCGTGATCGACAACTGGTACTTTATGGCCAGCTCGGTCATTCTCCTGACGATTGTCGGCGGGCTGATTACCGATAAGATCGTCGAGCCGCGGCTGGGTAAATGGGAAGGCCGTAGCGATGAAAAGCTGGAAACCCTGAGCAAAGAGCAGCGCTTCGGCCTGCGCGTGGCGGGGATTGTCTCGCTGGCGTTTATCGCCGCGGTGGCGCTGATGGTGGTGCCGGAAAACGGCATATTGCGCGATCCGGTTAAACATACGGTCCTGCCCTCGCCGTTTATTCAGGGCATCGTGCCGCTGATTATCCTCTTCTTCTTCGTTGTTTCGCTCGCCTACGGTATCGCCACCGGCAAAATCCGCCGCCAGGGTGACCTGCCGCAGCTGATGATCGAGCCGATGAAGGAGATGGCGGGCTTTATCGTGATGGTGTTCCCGCTGGCCCAGTTTGTGGCGATGTTTAACTGGAGCAACATGGGCAAGTTTATGGCCGTGGGCCTCACCGACGCGCTGGAGGCTGCCGGGCTAAGCGGCGTGCCGGCGTTTGTCGGTCTGGCGCTGCTGTCATCCCTGCTGTGCATGTTTATCGCGAGCGGCTCCGCCATCTGGTCGATTCTGGCCCCGATCTTCGTGCCGATGTTTATGATGCTGGGGTTCCACCCGGCTTTCGCGCAGATCCTGTTCCGCATCGCGGACTCTTCGGTTATCCCGCTGGCGCCGGTTTCGCCGTTTGTTCCGCTGTTTTTAGGCTTCCTGCAGCGCTATAAACCCGAGGCCAAACTGGGTACCTACTATTCGCTGGTTTTACCCTACCCGCTTATCTTTTTAGGGGTATGGCTGGTGATGCTGGTGGCGTGGTATCTTGTCGGCCTGCCGATTGGGCCGGGGATCTACCCGAGGCTGAACTAAGGGAATGAGGATGCTGAGATTACTCGAAGACAAGATTGCGACGCCGCTTGGGCCGCTGTGGGTGATCGCGGACGAGCAGTTTTGCCTGCGCGCCGTTGAGTGGGAAGAGCACAGCGACCGCATGGAAGAACTGCTTGCGATTCACTACCGCGCCCAGGGGTATGAACGTATCCGCGCCACCAATCCGGGTGGACTGAGCGACAAGCTTGCGGCGTACTTCGAAGGCGATCTCAGCATCATCGACACGCTGCCCACCGCCACGGCGGGCACGCCTTTTCAGCGCGAAGTGTGGCAGGCGCTGCGGGCCATTCCCTGCGGGCAGGTGATGCATTACGGCCAGCTCGCGGCGCAGTTAGGTCGCGCTGGGGCCGCACGCGCCGTAGGTGCCGCGAACGGCTCTAATCCGGTCAGCATCGTGGTGCCCTGCCATCGCGTTATTGGCCGCAACGGCACCCTGACCGGCTATGCCGGTGGCGTGCAGCGAAAAGAGTGGTTGCTGCGTCACGAAGGGTATCTCTTACTCTAGTTCCCAGGCTTTTTGTGCTTAATTTTCTTCCGGTTAGGCTAAAAATCCATAATCAAGCTGTGGAATTTCAAGAAGATGGCGACACATTGCCGTCTCTTGTCCTTATTGAGGGTTTGTCAGGCTTACGTACTTACCAAAAAGATGTTAAAATTGACCAATATCAATTAAGGCTTGAGCAAACCTATGATCCCGGAAAAGCGAATTATACGACGCATTCAGTCTGGCGGTTGTGCTATCCATTGCCAGGATTGCAGCATCAGCCAGCTCTGTATCCCGTTTACCCTGAATGAGCATGAACTCGATCAGCTTGATAATATTATCGAGCGTAAAAAGCCTATTCAGAAAGGGCAGACGCTGTTTAAAGCGGGAGACGAACTGAAATCGCTCTATGCTATCCGTTCTGGCACCATCAAGAGCTACACCATCACCGAACAGGGCGATGAGCAGATCACCGGCTTCCATCTGGCGGGTGACCTGGTAGGCTTTGATGCCATCGGTACGGGCCACCACCCGAGCTTTGCTCAGGCACTCGAAACCTCGATGGTTTGCGAAATTCCGTTTGAAACCCTGGACGATCTGTCCGGCAAGATGCCTAACCTGCGTCAGCAGATGATGCGTCTGATGAGCGGTGAGATCAAAGGCGATCAGGACATGATTCTGCTGCTTTCCAAAAAGAATGCAGAAGAGCGTCTGGCCGCGTTTATCTACAACCTCTCCCGCCGCTTCGCCGAGCGTGGCTTCTCGCCGCGTGAATTCCGTCTGACGATGACGCGTGGCGATATCGGTAACTACCTGGGTCTGACCGTGGAAACCATCAGCCGTCTGCTGGGTCGTTTCCAGAAAAGCGGGATGCTGGCCGTTAAGGGTAAATACATCACTATCGAAAACGGTGAAGCGCTGGCCGTTCTTGCCGGGCACGCCCGCAACGTGGCGTAAACGCCATACGTATACTGCCAGACCGATAAATTCTCCTGATTTATGGGTCTGGCCTGTTACCCCGTCTTATATCTGCCCTTTTCACCGTAGCACGTCCCCACACAGCACCCAAAAGGGTCTCGTTGAGGTTATGAATTGAGAGAAAGTTTGTTTTTCGTTTCAGTCGTGATTGCCTCAGTGACCTTTATCTTCATCTGGATCATGCTTGTCGGCCCAATGAAGGGGGAGGAAAAAACCTACGTTCAGGACTCCACGACCTTTGCGATAGCGGTGATGGTGCTGCTGTTTATTGCGTTTATCGCGGTAACGACCACGGTGCTTTTCCTCTGATAAATTTTCATGAATTATTGATCTGGCAAAAGCTCTCCTCTGTTTCATTCAGGATATATAGGTTACTCTTTTAATTACAGACTGTGGTGACAGTAGTAAGGAGACCTGTATGGCCAAGTATCAAAACATGCTGGTAGCAATCGATCCGAATCAGGACGATCAGCCGGCATTACGACGTGCTGTGTATTTGCATCAACGGATTGGTGGCAAAATCAAAGCGTTTTTGCCGATCTATGACTTCTCGTATGAGATGACCACCCTTCTGTCGCCTGACGAGCGCACCGCTATGCGTCAGGGCGTCATCAGCCAGCGTACCGCGTGGATCCGCGAACAGGCGAAGTATTACCTGGAAGCGGGCGTGCCCATTGATATCAAAGTGGTCTGGCACAACCGACCTTTCGAAGCCATCATTCAGGAAGTCGTTGCCGGTGGGCACGATCTGCTGCTGAAGATGGCGCACCAGCACGACAAGCTGGAATCCGTGATCTTCACCCCGACCGACTGGCACCTGCTGCGTAAATGCCCTTGCCCGGTCTGGATGGTGAAAGACCAGCCGTGGCCTGAAGGCGGGAAAGCCGTTGTGGCGGTAAACCTCGCCAGCGAAGAGGATTACCATAACTCGCTGAACGAGAAGCTGGTGAAGGAGACCCTCCAGCTTGCCGACCAGGTCAACCACACCGAAGTGCATCTGGTAGGTGCCTATCCGGTTACCCCGATTAACATCGCCATTGAGCTGCCGGAATTTGACCCGAGCGTGTATAACGACGCCATCCGCGGTCAGCACCTGCTGGCCATGAAAGCGCTGCGCCAGAAATTCAGCATCGATGAGAAAATGACCCACGTGGAAAAAGGGCTGCCTGAAGAGGTGATCCCGGACCTGGCTGAACACCTGCAGGCGGGGATCGTCGTGCTGGGTACCATTGGACGTACCGGTATTTCTGCCGCCTTCCTCGGCAACACCGCCGAGCAGGTGATCGACCATCTGCGCTGCGACCTGCTGGTTATCAAGCCGGATGAGTACCAGACGCCGGTTGAGCTGGACGATCCGGAAGACGATTGACCCGCAAGATGAAAAAAAACCGTCGGCGAACCGGCGGTTTTTTTTTGCCGGGTGGCGGCTACGCCTTACCCGGCCTACGGGTTTGGTAGGCCCGGTAAGCTTGCGCCACCGGGCTTTACCCTGTCAGAGCGCTTTCAGAATCGCATCCACGCTGGCTTTGGCATCGCCAAACAGCATGTGGGTGTTCTCTTTGAAGAACAGCGGGTTCTGCACCCCGGCATAGCCGGTATTCATTGAGCGCTTAAAGACGATCACGTTCTGCGCCTTCCACACTTCCAGAACCGGCATCCCGGCGATTGGGCTACGCGGATCGTCCTGCGCCGCCGGGTTAACGGTGTCGTTAGCCCCAATGACCAGCACGGTGTCGGTGTCGGCGAAATCATCGTTGATCTCGTCCATCTCCAGCACGATGTCGTAAGGCACTTTCGCTTCCGCCAGCAGCACGTTCATGTGGCCTGGCAGACGCCCCGCCACCGGATGAATACCAAAACGCACCTTGATGCCGCGCGCGCGCAGCTTCTCGGTGATTTCCGCGACCGGATACTGCGCCTGTGCCACCGCCATGCCGTAGCCCGGGGTGATAATGACCGAGTGCGAGTTTTTGAGCATTTCGGCGGTATCTTCCGCGCTGATCTCACGGTGCTCACCCACTTCCTCATCGGAGCCGGTAGACGAGCCGTCAGAACCAAAGCCACCGGCGATGACGCTGATGAACGAGCGGTTCATCGCCTTACACATGATGTAAGACAGGATCGCACCGGAAGAACCCACCAGCGCACCGGTGACGATCAGCAGGTCGTTGCTCAGCATAAAGCCCGCCGCCGCCGCCGCCCAACCGGAGTAGGAGTTCAGCATGGAGACCACCACTGGCATATCCGCACCACCGATGGACGCCACCAGATGCCAGCCGAAGGCCAGCGCGATGATAGTCATCACCAGCAACGCCAGCACCTGCAGACCGACGCTTTCGGTACGCACGAAGACCACCAGCAGCACAAACGATACCACCAGCGCCGCCAGGTTCAGCTTATGGCGGTTTGGCAGCATCAGCGGCTTAGAGGAGATCTTCCCGCGCAGCTTGCCGAACGCGACAATGGAACCGGTGAAGGTGACCGCACCGATGAAGATACCGAGGAACACTTCCGTCAGGTGAATATTCACCAGAATCGGTTCCAGACCTGGCGTGTGGTACAGGTAGCTGTTGAAGCCCACCAGCACCGCGGCCAGACCCACAAAGCTGTGCAGAATCGCCACCAGCTCCGGCATTTCGGTCATTTCAACGCGTTTCGCCAGGCGAATACCAATCGCACCGCCGATGATCATCGCCACCAGGATCCACGCCACGTTGCCGGTGTCCGGCCCGAAGATGGTGGCAATCAGCGCAATCGCCATCCCGGCGATACCAAAGTTATTCCCCTGCTGAGACGTTTCGTGTTTGGAAAGCCCCGCCAGACTGAAAATAAACAGGATTGCAGCAACAATGTATGCGGCTGTCACTAATCCTCCAGACATATGCTACCCCTTAGCCTTTACGAAACATTTTCAGCATGCGCTGAGTCACGGTGAAACCACCGAAAATATTGATACTGGCGATCAGCACCGCGATAAAGCTCAGGAAGCTGATCCAGCCGCCGTGGCCAATCTGCAGTAACGCCCCCACCACGATGATCCCGGAGATGGCGTTGGTTACCGACATCAGCGGCGTATGCAGCGCATGGGAGACGTTCCACACCACGTAGTAGCCCACGACGCAGGAGAGCGCGAAGACGGTAAAGTGGCCGAGGAACTCTTTCGGCGCGACGTCAGCCAGCCAGCCGAACAGAATAATCACCAGCGCCATGATCGCGTATTTGCGCCACGGGGAAGCCGGTTTGGCAGGTTCTTTTGGCTCAGGCGCCGCTTTAGGCGCTGCCTGAGGCTGGGCCGAAACCTGAATCGGTGGCGCAGGCCAAGTAATTTCACCTTCACGCACCACGGTCACACCGCGCACCACCACGTCGTCAAAATCGACGGTGATGTTGCCGTCTTTCTCTTTGCAAAGCAGCTTCAGCAGGTTGACGAGGTTGGTGCCGTACAGCTGAGACGATTGCGTCGGCAGGCGACCCGGCAGATCGGTATAGCCGATCACCTTCACGCCGTTTGCGGTCGTGGTCACCTGATTCGCTACGGTATATTCGCAGTTGCCGCCGTTTTGCGCGGCCAGGTCGACAATCACGCTGCCCGGCTTCATGGAGTCCACCATCTCACGGGTAATCAGCTTCGGCGCCGGTTTACCCGGGATAAGCGCGGTGGTCACAATGATGTCGACATCTTTCGCCTGCGCGGCGAAGAGTTCCATTTCGGCTTTGATAAAGGCTTCGGACATCACCTTCGCATAACCATCACCGCTGCCCGCTTCTTCCTTGAAGTCCAGCTCAAGGAATTCGGCCCCCATACTCTGGACCTGTTCCTTCACTTCAGGACGGGTATCAAACGCGCGAACGATAGCGCCCAGGCTGTTTGCCGCACCGATGGCTGCAAGTCCCGCCACGCCCGCGCCAATTACCATCACCTTCGCCGGAGGGACTTTACCCGCCGCGGTGATCTGACCGGTAAAGAAGCGACCAAATTCGTGGGCCGCTTCAACGATGGCGCGGTAGCCCGCAATGTTTGCCATCGAACTTAAGGCGTCCAGCGACTGGGCGCGCGAAATACGCGGCACGGAGTCCATCGCCATGACGGTGACGCCGCGCGCGGCCAGTTTTTCCATCAGCTCAGGATTTTGCGCAGGCCAGATAAAGCTCACCAGCGTGGTGCCCGGATTCAGCAGCGCAATCTCACTCTCTTCCGGTGCGTTGACCTTCAGAATAGCCGGCGACTGCCACACGTCGGCACTGTCCACCACTTCCGCGCCAGCCTGAATAAAGGCCTCGTCATCGAAACTCGCCAGTTTGCCCGCGCCGCTTTCAACTGCGACGGTAAAACCCAGCTTAAGCAGTTGCTCCACCGTTTTCGGTGTTGCCGCTACGCGGGTTTCATTGGCAAACCGTTCTTTTGGTACCCCAATACGCATAGTTTTCCCTTCCATCGGTTTTTGATGATGGTTTAACGATAAGTGCCCGCGGTTTGTATCATTTTTCGCCATCACGCAAGCAATGAGACACAATTCACCCCGGAAAATAAAACAGTAACAAACTGTCTATAACCTACTGAAAATAGCGGCCGTGATCTACCGCCAGAAAACACTATTTCTTACTTTATCTGTGAAAAATAAGCGATCGGCGTCACTGACAGTGATATTTACCTTAAATTCATCGCCAGAACCGATAATTCGCGCAAGCGAAGCGGTAAAAACATGATATAGCGCCATAAGAGAACAACTTATTAACATTAAATTAACTTGTAAAAGTCATAAGCTTTATCAGTTTTACTTGTCAAACGCGTGTTTTTTCAACATATCACTAAATGTTATCGAATAAGGTGATTCAGTGAGCACAGGCAGTGAAAAATGGCGCAGACAGCGACGGGTTTTAAATGCCATAATCGGGACCGTCTCAAATTAACAACAATACCAGTACATGGTTTGCGCAAGGCGAAGGATCATTTTTATGAAGCTTAAGAACACACTCCTGGCGTCCGCACTTCTCTCCGCGACCGCCCTGTCTGCGAATGCCGCAACAGAGTTAACGCCGGAGCAAGCGGCAGCGTTAAAACCTTTTGACCATAAGGTCATTGTGGGTCGTTATAATTCTATTGGCGACGCCGTCGCCGCTGCATCAAAGGCCGCTGATAAAAACGGGGCAGCCTCGTTTTATGTTGTTGACCAGTCTGATAACGGCAACAGCGGTAACCAGCGCGTGACCATTGCGCTGTATAAGGACAACGCGCCAAAAGCTGACGCACCGAAAAACCGCGTGATTAACGGTGTTGTTGAACTGCCGAAAGATCAGGCAATTGCGCTGGAACCGTACGACACCGTCACCGTTCAGGGCTTTTACCGCAGCCAGCCTGAAGTGAACGATGCCATCACCAAAGCCGCGAAAGAGAAAGGGGCCTACTCTTTCTACATCGTGCGTCAGGTCGATGCTAACCAGGGCGGCAACCAGCGTATTACCGCGTTCATCTATAAAGAAGATGCGAAGAAACGTGTTCTGCAGAGCCCGGATGCGATTCCGGCAAACTCAGAAGCCGGTCGCGCGGCGATAGCGAAAGGCGGCGAAGAAGCGAAGAAAGTGGAAATCCCAGGCGTCGCAACGACGGCTACGCCAAGCGCTGAAGTGGGCCGTTTCTTTGAAACGCAGTCCACGAAAGGTGGCCGTTATTCGGTTACGCTGCCAGACGGTACCAAAGTTGAAGAGCTGAACAACGCCACTGCCGCGCAGATGGTGCCGTTCGACAGCATCAAATTTACCGGCAACTACGGCAACATGACGGAAGTCTCTTACCAGGTCGCGAAGCGTGCGGCGAAGAAAGGGGCGAAGTTCTACCACATCACCCGCCAGTGGCAGGAACGTGGTAACAACGTGACCATCAGCGCCGATCTGTACAAGTAACAAAATCGTTTAAAAAAGGCGGCGCAATGCCGCCTTTTTTGTTACTTTTTTTGAATTTCTGCCACACGTCATTGCATGCTTTCGTTACACTCCGTAAAATCCCGCGCCTTAGTGTGATCCACCATTTTTATGCGCCTGAGCGAAATAATTATTCTGGATTTTGACCTTTCATAACAGGAAGCCAATGGAAAAGAAACTTGGCCTGAGTGCTCTGACTGCACTCGTTTTAAGCTCAATGCTGGGTGCGGGCGTATTCAGTTTGCCGCAAAATATGGCGGCCGTCGCCAGCCCGTCTGCCCTCATCATTGGCTGGGGCATTACGGGTGTCGGAATATTGCTGCTGGCCTTCGCCATGCTGCTGCTGACGCGCATTCGCCCGGATCTGGACGGCGGCATTTTCACCTATGCCCGTGAAGGCTTCGGCGAGCTGATTGGCTTCTGCTCCGCCTGGGGATACTGGCTGTGTGCGGTGATCGCCAACGTCTCCTATCTGGTGATCGTTTTCTCGGCGCTCAGTTTCTTTACCGATACGCCTGAGCTGCGCCTGTTTGGCGACGGGAATACCTGGCAGTCTATTGTGGGCGCCTCGGTGTTACTGTGGTTCGTCCACTGGCTGGTGCTGCGTGGCGTACAAACGGCCGCCAGCATTAACCTGGTGGCGACGCTCGCGAAGCTGGTTCCGCTCGGCCTGTTTATCGTTCTGGCCTTCATTGCGTTCCGTATGGACGTGTTCACGCTCGATTTCAGCGGCGTTGCGCTGGGCGTCCCCGTCTGGGAGCAGGTGAAAAACACGATGCTGATTACCCTGTGGGTGTTCATCGGCGTTGAGGGTGCGGTTGTGGTTTCTGCCCGGGCCCGAAATAAACGCGATGTGGGCCGCGCCACGCTGCTGGCGGTACTGGCCGCGCTCGGGGTCTATCTGCTGGTGACGCTGCTGTCGCTGGGCGTGGTGGCGCGTCCTGAGCTGGCTGAAATGCGTAACCCGTCAATGGCGGGCCTTATGGTGAAAATGCTCGGCTCCTGGGGCGACGTGGTGATTGCCGCTGGCCTTATCATCTCCGTCTGCGGAGCCTACCTGAGCTGGACCATCATGGCGGCTGAAGTGCCTTTCCTGGCCGCGACGCACAAGGCGTTTCCACGCCTGTTTGCGCGTCAAAACCAAAACAGCGCGCCGTCTGCCTCACTCTGGCTGACCAACATCAGCGTTCAGATCTGTCTGGTGCTGATCTGGCTCACAGGTTCAGACTATAACACGCTGCTGACCATCGCCTCGGAGATGATTCTGGTACCCTATTTCTTAGTGGGTGCGTATCTGTTAAAAATTGCCACACGCCCGGCGCATTATGTCGTGGGTGTCGGAGCCTGTATTTACGGCCTGTGGTTGTTGTATGCTTCCGGACCTATGCATCTGCTGCTGTCGGTGGTGCTGTACGCACCGGGTCTGCTGGTGTTCATCTACGCCCGCCGCACGCATCAGCTGGAGAACGCGCTGAAACGCCGTGAGATGGCCTTAATTGGACTGTTACTGGTTGCTGCCGTGCCGGCAACCTGGATGTTAGTGGGATAGCATCGCCTTTCCCATTGTTGAACTGTAAAGGAGAATACGATGGGAAATGCACCGCTTCGCCCCATACTGATCACCGGCGGAGGCCGCCGTATCGGCCTCGCCCTCGCCCATCATTTTCTCAACCTTCGCCATCCGGTCATTGTCAGCTACCGCACGGAATACCCGTCGATTGAAGGGCTGCGCAAAGCCGGGGCGGTCTGCATTCAGGCTGATTTTTCAACCGATGAAGGCATTCTGGCCTTTGCGGAAAAGGTGAAATCCACCACAACGGGTCTGCGCGCCGTGCTCCATAACGCCAGCGCATGGCAGGCCGAAAAGCCGGGTACGTCACTCAGCGAAACGCTCTCCGCCATGCTGCAGATCCACGTCAATGCCCCTTATCTGCTTAACCACGCTCTGCAGGATCTGCTCCGCGGCCACGGACATGCTGCGGGCGACATCATTCACTTCACGGATTATGTGGTGGAGCGCGGCAGCGACAAGCACATTGCCTATGCGGCCAGTAAAGCCGCGCTGGATAACATGACCCGCTCGTTTGCCCGCAAGCTCGCCCCCGAGGTGAAGGTGAACGCCATCGCCCCGGCAATGATCTTATTCAACGAAAACGATGATGCGGAGTATCGCCAGCAGGCGCTGAATAAATCGCTGATGAAAATTGCCCCAGGCGAGAAAGAGGTCATCGACCTCGTGGATTACCTGCTCACCAGTTGCTACGTCACCGGCAGAACCTTTGCCGTGGACGGCGGCCGACCGCTGCGCTAGTGAAAGCGGCTCCAGAAGAAAATTAACACCCAGGCGCTGAGCCCCCAGCAGACCACCGCCCCGCTCAGCGCCAGGGGAAGACGCAGAAAACCGGTGAAATACCACAGCGAAAGCAGGTAGAGAAAATACGGGATGATTGACCACATGCCAAACACGATGGTCGTGCGTAACGCTTCCGTGCCGCGTTCAGACGCCACAATATAGTGGGCAATGAGTGCAAAGGTCGGGAAGAGAGGGATCAGCCCGGCAATATAGTAGTTTTTCGTTTTTGCCAGAATGCCAATCAGCAACACCACCAGCGCACCCAGCGCGGCTTTGATCACCAGAGCCATCGTTTTCCTTATAATAATCAACTCACCCTATGGGCCAGAATAACGGAACCGGCGTTAATTTTGAAAGATTAATGGAAGGTTAAGGTTTCGCGGTGTATGTTGGCTTTTTTCACGAAAACAGACGCTGTATGAATAAGATTGTTTATGTTGAAGACGAACCCGAAGTCGGGCAGCTGATCGCCGCCTATCTGGGTAAACATGATATGGACGTCATTGTTGAACCTCGTGGCGATCGTGCCGAAGAGGTGGTCGTCCGTGAAAACCCGGATCTGGTGCTGCTGGATATCATGTTGCCGGGCAAAGACGGCATGACGCTCTGCCGCGACCTGCGCGCCCGGTGGGAGGGCCCTATCGTCCTGCTCACCTCACTGGACAGCGATATGAACCATATTTTGTCGCTGGAGATGGGTGCCAATGATTACATTCTGAAAACCACACCGCCTGCCGTCCTGCTCGCTCGCCTGCGCCTCCATTTACGCCAGCACGCCAGCATCGAACGCGAAGCACCGGCGCCGTCTCTGACGCCGCACAAAGCGATGCGCTTCGGTACGCTGTCTATTGATCCGATTAACCGTCAGGTGCTGCTCTCTGGCGAGCTTATCGCCCTTTCCACCGCAGATTTTGACCTGCTGTGGGAGCTGGCAACGCATGCCGGGCAGATCATGGATCGTGACGCGCTGCTGAAAAACCTGCGTGGCGTAAGCTATGACGGAATGGACCGCAGCGTGGACGTGGCGATTTCGCGTCTGCGCAAAAAACTGCAGGATAACGCCACCGAGCCCTACCGTATTAAAACCGTGCGTAACAAGGGCTATCTGTTTGCCCCACATGCGTGGGAAACCTGATCGCCGGATAAGATAACCTGCGCGAAATAAAGGCATTACGCGACAATGCCCTTCTTTCGCGCGTTTATTTTTACGTTTGCGCAACAATTAACTTGCTAAGCACGCAAACTATTCCATAATTACCTTCTCGACTCTCCTTTCTTCAGCTCGCCCCGCTCTTGCGATTGTTTTACTCATTTTCGCCGTGAAGCTTTCACGACATCTCTCCAATAAATCTTGAAATGAGGATTTAAGCTCATGAATTATGTATAGCTACGGTCAGGTAGAAGCGATAAAAACCAATCTTGAGTGGATTGTTAATCAGGCAACCCTGAACCACGCCTCCCCCTCTCGCACCGATCAAAAAGCGCTCTTTGACCTGCTGGAACTCATCCAGTCTTACGAAATACTGCTGGATCTCATCAGCGAATACGGAACGGATGTGATTGATACGCACATTGCAGAAGGCCTGGCCGTGACGGAAAAATTCATCGCCAAGGTAAAAAACAGCGCGAAAGCCATCTAACACGCTCGACAGACGTGAAAAACTCGAAGGGTTTTCATGTATATTCTGCACATAGCGTTTTTGCGGTGAGATCCAATGAAAAAGCTGTTTGTGCAGTTTTATCTTTTACTGTTTGTCTGCTTCCTGGTGATGACCATGCTGGTCGGCCTGGTCTATAAATTTACCGCCGAACGCGCGGGCAGGCAGTCTCTGGACGACCTGATGAAAAGCTCGCTCTATCTGATGCGCAGCGAGCTGAGAGAGATCCCGCCACACGACTGGGCGAAAACCCTGAAAGAGCTGGATCTCAATCTGTCATTCGATTTACGCATCGAGCCGTTGAAAGATTTCGATCTGGACCCGCCCGCCATGCAGCGTCTGCGCGACGGGGACATCGTCGCGCTGGATGAGAAATACACCTTTATCCAGCGAATTCCGCGCAGCCATTACGTGCTGGCCGTCGGGCCGGTGCCCTATCTCTATTATCTGCATCAGATGCGCCTGCTGGACATGGCGCTGATGGCCTTTATCGCCATTTCACTCGCGTTTCCGGTTTTTATCTGGATGCGCCCGCACTGGCAGGACATGCTGAAACTCGAATCCGCCGCGCAGCGTTTTGGCGAGGGGCATTTTACAGAGCGTATTCACTTCGACAGCGGTTCCAGCTTTGAACGTCTGGGCGTGGCCTTTAACCAGATGGCCGATAACATCAATGCCCTTATCGCCAGCAAGAAACAGCTGATCGACGGGATCGCGCACGAGCTGCGCACGCCGCTGGTGCGCCTGCGCTATCGTCTGGAGATGAGCGAGAATCTGACGGAAGCGGAGTCTCAGGCGCTTAACCGCGACATTGGCCAGCTTGAGGCGCTGATTGAGGAGCTGCTGACCTACGCGCGCCTCGATCGCCCGCAAAACGAGCTGAACCTCAGCACGCCGGATCTGCCCGCCTGGCTGCAAACCCACATTGACGACGTTCAGAGCGTGAACCCGCAGCGCACGCTGTTAACGCGCGTCACGCAGGGTGACTACGGCGCGCTCGATATGCGCCTGATGGAGCGCGTGCTGGACAATCTGATGAACAACGCCATGCGCTACAGCGAAAGTACGCTGCAGATTGGGCTGGATCTGCAGGGCAATCAGGCCAGCCTGACCGTTGAGGATGACGGGCCGGGGATTGCGCCGGAGGCACGCGAAACCGTGTTTGAACCGTTTGTCCGCCTCGATCCCAGCCGCGATCGCGCCACCGGCGGATGCGGTCTGGGGCTGGCAATCGTCCACTCTATCGCGCAGGCGATGGGCGGCACGGTGCATTGCGAAGAGAGCGAGCTCGGCGGCGCGCGCTTCTGCTTTAGCTGGCCGGTGTACCATAACATCGCCCTTCCCGTCCCTGCCTGACTTTAACCGCACGCTGGCCTGACCCGGCGTGCTGTGCTATATAATAAGTATGTTGTAACTAATGAGAGTGCTTATGGCGACCTACGATCTTATCGAACGGCTGAACAGCACGTTTCGGGAAATAGAACACGAGCTGCTGACCCTGACAGAACGTTTGCAGACCTGCCGGCTGCTGGCCGCGCGCGTCTTTACCCTGCCCGAGGTGGCCAAAGGGGCCGAGCACGATCCGCTGGACACCATCGACGTGAAGCAGCACATCGGCAAGGCCGCACTGGAGCTGGCGATGAAACACTATCGCCATCTTTTTATCCAGCAGCAGTCTGAACAGCGCAGCAGCAAGGCGGCCGTGCGGCTGCCGGGCGTGATCTGTCTGCAAACCGATGCAGTAGCGCGCGAGGCGCTGGAAAGCCAGATTGCCCATATCAACAGTCTGAAAGCGGCATTTGAGAAGATCGTTACCGAAGAGTCGGGCCTGGCTCCCGCCGCCCGGTTTGAGTGGGTGCACCGTCAGCTTCCGGGGTTAATTACCCTGAATGCCTATCGCACGCTGACGGTTCTGCGCCATCCCGCCACGCTGCGCTTCGGCTGGGCGAATAAGCACATCATTAAAAACTTCACCCGGGATGAAATTCTGGCGCAGCTGGAAAAGAGCCTGAAGACGCCGCGCACCGTCGCGCCGTGGTCGCGTGAGCAGTGGATCGAGCGCCTGGAGCAGGAGTACCACAGCATCGCCTCGCTACCGGCGGATACGCGCCTCAAAATTAAGCGCCCGGTGAAGGTGCAGCCTATCGCCCGCGTCTGGTATTCCGGCCAGCAAAAACAGGTGCAGTATGCCTGTCCAACGCCGCTGATTGCGCTCTATGATGCCGATCAGGGGGCTATCGTGCCGGATATTGGTGAGTTACTGAATTACGATGCTGAAAATGTCCAGCACCGCTACCGACCTCAGGCGCAGCCGCTTCAGCTCATTATTCCGCGGCTGCACCTGTACGTGGCGAGTTGATTATTTCAGACTGCCAACCATCGCCTCAGGGCGCACCCAGGCATCAAACTCCGCCTCCGTCAGATAGCCCAGCGCCAGGGCGGAGGCTTTCAGCGTCAGCCCCTCCTTATGCGCTTTTTTGGCGATTTCGGCGGCTTTGTCGTAGCCAATGTGGGTATTGAGCGCGGTCACCAACATCAGCGACTCGTTCAGCAGCTGGCTGATGCGCTCGCGGTTTGGCTCGATCCCCACCGCGCAGTGTTCGTTAAAGCTCTCCATGCCGTCCGCCAGCAGACGAATCGATTGCAGAACGTTGTGGATCACCATCGGGCGATAGACGTTGAGTTCGAAGTTGCCGGATGCACCGCCCAGGTTGACGGCCACGTCGTTGCCCAGTACCTGACAGCAGAGCATAGTCATGGCTTCGCACTGGGTCGGGTTGACTTTACCCGGCATGATGGAGCTGCCCGGCTCGTTTTCCGGAATGCTGATTTCACCGATGCCGCAGCGCGGGCCCGAGGCCAGCCAGCGCACGTCGTTGGCGATTTTCATTAGCGACGCCGCCAGCCCTTTCAGCGCGCCGTGGGTGTGGACCATCGCATCGCAGGTCGCCAGCGCTTCGAACTTGTTGGGCGCCGTGACGAACGGCTGTCCGGTTATGGCCGCAAGTTCCTCCGCCACGCGCACCGCATACTCCGGATGGGTGTTTAACCCGGTGCCGACCGCCGTGCCGCCGAGCGCCAGTTCCGCCAGGTGCGGCAGGCTGTTTTCAATATGCTTCAGGTTATGTTCCAGCATCGCCACCCAGCCGGAAATCTCCTGGCCGAGCGTCAGCGGCGTGGCGTCCTGCAGGTGCGTACGGCCAATTTTGACGATGTCGCGGAAGGCCTGCGCTTTCTCGTTGAGCGTGGATTTGAGGACGTTGAGCTGGGGGATAAGCTGCTCGCGGATAGCAATCACCGCCGCCACGTGCATGGCCGTGGGGAAGACGTCGTTAGAACTCTGGCTCTTGTTGACGTCATCGTTCGGGTGAACCTTGCGCTCCATGCCGCGCACGCCGCCCAGCAGTTCGCTGGCCCGGTTCGCCAGCACTTCGTTCATGTTCATGTTGCTCTGGGTGCCGGAACCGGTCTGCCAGATGGCGAGCGGAAATTCGTCGGGATGCTTGCCCGCCAGCACTTCGTCGGCGGCATTTATGATGGCGGTGGCCTTGTCTGCCGCCAGCAGGCCTAAATCCTGGTTCACTTTCGCGGCTGCGCGTTTGGTGAGCGCCAGCGCCTGAATCAGCGAAACGGGCATTTTTTCAGTCGAGATACGGAAATGCTCCAGCGAACGCTGGGTTTGCGCGCCCCATAGCTTGTCGGCCGGGACGTCGATGGCGCCCATCGAGTCTTTCTCATGGCGTACCGTGGTCATTACTTTCTCCTTGATAACACTGTCGGGATTGCTCACATGCTTAAGGGATAAGTATTGATGACTTCTGAGAAACGGTATGGCGCTTTGTGCGCTCTTTTTGGTGTCGGGTGGCGGCTTCGCCTTACCCGACCTACGAGAATGTAGGCCGGGTAAGGCGAAGCCGCCACCCGGCATTTTCTTCAGACTACTTCACACACGCCGAACACTGAGAAGACTGGATCTGTTTGAAGAAGTCGTTACCTTTGTCATCCACGAGGATAAACGCCGGGAAGTCTTCCACCTCAATTTTCCAGATCGCTTCCATGCCCAGTTCCGGGTATTCCACGCACTCCAGGCTCTTGATGCTGCCCTGCGCCAGCACCGCAGCCGGGCCGCCGATGCTGCCGAGGTAGAAGCCGCCGTGCTTGTGGCAGGCGTCCGTTACCTGCTGGCTGCGGTTGCCTTTCGCCAGCATGATCATGCTGCCGCCGTTAGCCTGCAGCTGGTCGACGTACGAGTCCATACGGCCCGCCGTGGTTGGGCCTAATGAGCCAGAGGCATAGCCTTCAGGCGTTTTCGCCGGGCCCGCGTAGTAGATCGGGTGATCTTTAATGTACTGCGGCAGCCCTTCGCCGTTGTCCAGACGCTCTTTCAGCTTCGCGTGCGCAATGTCGCGGCCCACGATAATCGTGCCGTTCAGGGAGAGACGGGTCGAGACCGGATACTGAGACAGCTGCGCCAGGATCTCTTTCATCGGACGGTTCAGATCCACGCGAACCGCTTCCCCCTCGCCCGCTTTACGCAGTTCTTCCGGGATGTATTTGCCCGGGTTGTTTTCCAGCTTTTCGATCCAGATGCCGTCGCGGTTGATCTTCGCCTTGATGTTGCGATCCGCAGAGCAGGAGACGCCCATCCCGACCGGACAGGATGCACCGTGACGCGGCAGACGGATCACGCGCACGTCGTGGGCGAAGTATTTACCGCCAAACTGCGCGCCGAGCCCCAGATTGCGCGCTTCTTCCAGCAGCTCCTGCTCAAGCTGCACGTCGCGGAACGCCTGGCCGTGCTCGTTACCTTCGGTTGGCAGGCCGTCGTAGTATTTGGTTGAGGCCAGCTTCACGGTCTTCAGCGTGCTTTCCGCCGAGGTACCGCCAATCACAAACGCGATATGGTACGGCGGGCACGCCGCGGTGCCGAGGGTGCGCATCTTCTCAACCAGGTAGTTCTTCAGCTTGCCCGGGGTGAGCAGCGCTTTGGTCTCCTGATAGAGATAGGTTTTGTTGGCCGAACCGCCGCCTTTGGCGATGCAGAGGAATTTGTACTCATCCCCGTCGACGCTGTAGATGTCAATCTGTGCAGGCAGGTTGGTACCGGTGTTGACCTCTTTGTACATGTCCAGCGCCGCGTTTTGCGAATAGCGCAGGTTGTCTTCGGTGTAGGTGTTGTAGACGCCGTGCGCCAGCGCCGCTTCATCGCCGCCGCCGGTCCAGACGCGCTGGCCTTTTTTACCGACGATGATCGCCGTGCCGGTATCCTGGCAGGTAGGCAGAATGCCTTTCGCCGCGATATCGGAGTTACGCAGGAACTGCAGGGCAACGTACTTGTCGTTTTCGCTGGCCTCCGGGTCGCTCAGGATATCTGCAACCTGCTGCTGATGCGCTGGGCGGAGCATAAACGAGGCGTCGTGGAAAGCATGCTGCGCCAGCAGCGTCAGCGCCTGCGGATCCACCTTGAGGATCTCTTGTCCTTCAAACTCAGAGACGGAGACGTGATCGCGGGTTAACAGGTAATACTCGGTCTGATCCTTACTGAGGGGGAAAGGATCCTGATAATGGAAGGGTTTATTCGACATTGGTCTCTCACTTACTGCTTCGGTCTGTTTATTCAGAGCAGATGTTCCGCTGCCCGGCTTAAAAGCGAGTCAGCTTATCCTACACAAATTTTTAACAAAAACTGAGACTAGTACGACTTTTTACATCCACAGGTTACTTCCAGGTGGTTTATTGCTTTAATACCCGGAGTTTATTCCACATTTGAATCAGGGCTTGATAATGCAAAAACTCATCAACTCAGTGCAAAACTACGCCTGGGGAAGTAAAACTGCGTTAACGGATCTCTACGGTATCGCGAACCCAAACAACCTGCCGATGGCAGAACTGTGGATGGGGGCGCACCCGAAGAGCAGCTCAAAAATTGAAGACGCCAGCGGCCAGGCACGCAGCCTGCGTGACGTAATTGACGTCGATAAAGCCGCGCTGCTGGGCGACAAGGTGGCTCAGCGCTTTGGCGAACTGCCGTTCCTGTTTAAAGTGCTGTGCGCTGAGCAGCCGCTCTCCATCCAGGTTCATCCGAACAAGCAAGCGTCTGAAATCGGCTTTGCGAAAGAGAACGCGGCGGGTATTCCGTTAGACGCCGCCGAGCGTAACTACAAAGATCCTAACCACAAGCCGGAGCTGGTGTTCGCGCTGACGCCGTTCCTGGCGATGAACGCGTTCCGCGAATTTTCAGAGATTATCTCCCTGCTGCAGCCGGTCGCGGGTGCCAATAACGCTATCGCGCATTTCCTTGAAAACCCGAACGCTGAGGCGCTAAGCCAGCTGTTTGCCAGCCTGCTGAACATGCAGGGTGAAGAGAAATCCCACGCCCTGGCGGTGCTGAAAGCCGCCCTGGAGAGCCAGCAAGGTGAACCGTGGGAGACCATCCGTCTTATTGCGCAGTTCTATCCGGACGACAGCGGCCTGTTCTCCCCTCTGCTGCTGAACGTGGTGAAGCTGAATCCGGGTGAAGCAATGTTCCTGTTCGCGGAAACCCCGCATGCCTATCTGCAGGGCGTGGCGCTGGAGGTGATGGCCAACTCTGACAACGTGCTGCGCGCGGGCCTGACGCCGAAATACATCGACATCCCCGAGCTGGTTGCCAACGTCAAGTTCGTGGCGAAACCTGCCGCGGAGCTGCTGACTCAGCCGGTGAAAAACGGCGCAGAGCTGGACTTCCCGATTCCGGTTGAGGATTTTGCTTTCTCCCTGCACGACCTGAGCCAGACAGAAACGACCATCGCACAGGAAAGTGCGGCGATCCTGTTCTGCGTGGAAGGCGAAGCGACGCTGCACAAAGGCGAACAGCGTCTGGTGCTTAAGCCCGGTGAATCAGCATTCGTTGCAGCCAATGAGTCTCCGGTTAGCGTAAGCGGCACCGGTCGACTGGCGCGCGTTTTCAATAAGCTTTAAGCACTTACTGAATTTTTTAACAACTCTTGCTAAGCTAGTTGCAGGCTTAATATCTCCAGGCGGTTTTTACCGCCTGGTTTCATTTTAGGGATAGTCGCAATGAAAAAATCGGTCGTAGCGGTAGGAGTGATTGTAGCGTTAGGCGTGGTCTGGACGGGTGCCTCCTGGTTTACCGGGAAACAGCTGGAAGGACGCCTGGCTGAGATGGTGGCGCAGGCTAACGGAGAGATTAAGCGCAGCGCGCCGGAAGCGGGCCTTGAGCTGAGCTACCAGAATTATCAGCGCGGCGTGTTTACCAGCCGTATGCAGGTTGTGGTGAAGCCGGTTGCCGGTACGGAAAACGGCTGGCTGAAACCGGGTCAGAGCGTGGTGCTGGATGAAGTGGTCAGCCACGGTCCATTCCCGCTGGCGCAGCTAAAATCGTTTAACCTGATCCCGTCAATGGCGTCCGTTCACACGGTCCTGGTGAATAACGACGTCACCAAACCGCTGTTCGACCTGGCAAAAAATACCTCACCTTTCGAAATCGACACCCGCATCAGCTATGCCGGTGACACCAGTTCCGATATCGCGCTGAAAGCGCTGAACTACGAGAAAGAGAATGAGAAAGTCGCCTTTAGCGGTGGTCACTTCAAACTTGACGCGGACCGCGACGGGAACGTGTTCTCCCTGACGGGTGAAGCGGAAAGTGGCCTGGTCAACGCCGTGAACGAATACAATCAAAAAGTTCAGCTCACCTTCAACAACCTGAAGGCCGACGGCAACAGCCGCATGACCGATTTTAAAGAGCGTATCGGCGATCAGAAACTCTCTCTCGATAAAGTCGCCATTGCGGTTGAAGGCAAAGAGATGGCCGTGCTGGAAGGCATGGACGTCAACGGCAAATCCGACGTGTCCAAAGACGGTAAGAGCATCAATACCCAGCTGGATTACACGCTGAAGAGCCTGAAAGTGCAGAATCAGGATCTGGGCACCGGCAAACTGTCGCTGAAGATCGGCAATATCGACGGCCAGGCGTGGCACGAATTTAGCCAGAAATACAGCAAAGAGAGCCAGGCGCTGCTGACCGATGCCGCGCTGCAGCAGAACCCGGAAGTGTACCAGCAGCAGGCGATGGCAGTGCTGTTCAACAACCTGCCGATCCTGCTGAAAGGCGAGCCGGTGATCACCGTTGCGCCGCTGAGCTGGAAAAACAGCAAAGGTGAAACCAGCTTCAACCTGTCTCTGTTCCTGAAGGATCCGGCCACCGCCACGGGTGAACCGCAGACGCTGGCGCAGGAAGTGGATCGCAGCGTGAAGTCGCTCGACAGCAAGCTGACCATCCCGATGGATATGGCGACCGAGTTTATGACCCAGATTGCGAAGCTGGAAGGCTACGGCGATGAAGATGCCGGCAAGCTGGCGAACCAGCAGGTGAAAGGCCTGGCGGCCATGGGCCAGATGTTCCGCATCACGAAGGTGGACAACAACACGATTTCCACCAGCCTGCAGTACGCCAACGGCCAGGTCACGCTCAACGGCGACAAAATGCCGCTGGAGGATTTTGTCGGCATGTTTGGCATGCCTGCTCTGGGGATGCCGGAACCGGCTGAACCGGCAGCGCCAGCCGAACCGGCGGCACCGCAGCAGTAAACGTCAAAACCCCTCGCATGAGGGGTTTTTTATTGCCGTTATCCCTTCCATCCCTGCAGGAAATCCAGCAGCAATGCGTTAACTTTCTCAGGCTGTTCCTCCTGCGGAAGGTGGCCGCACTCTTCTATCGCGAAGGCTCGCAGATCGTCAGCCATTTCCGCCCACACGCTGTGCATATCAAACAGTTTGCCTACCGCGTGGAAATCATTTCCCCATAGCGACATCACCGGACAGGAGATTTTCACGTCAGCGTCGGCAAGATCCTGGGCCACGTCCTCCGCGTTGGCTCGATAGTCAGCCATTGCGCCTCTCACGGCCCCGGGCGCCTGATAAGCCCGGACATAGGTATCAAACGCCTCGCCGCTGATGATAGACGGATCGTAGGTCCAGTCCGAGAAAAAATGGCGCAGCCAGAAATTCTCTCGGCCTGCAATCAGCGCTTCCGGCAGGTCTGGCACAAGATGAAACAGAAAGAACCAGTAGGCACGCGCAATCGACGCATTAAGATCGCGCGCCACAATGCGCGTTGGCACGTTATCCATCACCACCAGACGATCCACCAGCTCAGGGTAATCTTTTGCAAACCTCGTCGCGACGCGTGCGCCGCGATCGTGCCCCACCAGTACCACTTTCTGTAAGCCAAGCGCACGCATCAGCTCGCGGATATCCCGCGCCATGTTCCGTTTATCATAGCCAGAAGCCGGTTTATCCGTTTCGCCATACCCACGTAAATCTGGCGCGATGACGCGGTAGTGTCGGGACAACACAGGTATCTGATAGCGCCAGGCATAGTTTGTCTCGGGAAAACCATGCAGGAGAATAACCGGTGCGCCTTCACCCTCTTCAACTACAAACTGTCGGATGCCGTTTGCCGTTACGGTGTAACTTTTCATATTCGTAGCCTCACTTTATTTCAGCAGAGGCACGCTGGCCGGACGTTGATAAGGTCCGTAATTTACAGGATTCCAGCTATAGCCCTGCTGCAGGGCGGTGATATGCCCAATACCGGGGAAAGGCAGATGCGCTGCGGCCATCCACTCACCGTCTTTCGCCAGCGCGCTAAACTCCTGCGCCCGGGATGAGACGGCTTTTTTCGAATCGACATCAAAGCGAATAGACACTTCTGGGTGCGGGAACTGGACGGCAGGCGCATGGATCAGATCCCCAATAAAGTTAATAGCCGTACCCTGCGACGCAAAGCGATAAACGGTACTGCCAGGCGTATGACCAATGGCAGAGATCGTCTGGACTTCCGGGATCGGCGAAGCTGGCGGGACGAAGGTTTTAAGATGCCCGGTGGCTTTATACGCAGACAGCGCATTCCTGGCGATAGCAAAATACGCCTTCGCGTTAGCCGGTGCGCTCGCTTCTTTTGCTGGGTCAAGCCAGTAGTCGGCCTCCCCCTGCGGCACGTAGACGGTGGCATTGGGGAACAACGCCTTGCCGTCTGCATCGCTCAGGCCACACACGTGGTCAAGATGCAGGTGAGTCAGGAAAATGGTGTCGACCTGATCGGGACGATACCCTGATGCGTTTATATTGCTGACCAGCTGGCCGGCCGTTTCCGACATGCAGTGGCCGCCCCCGCTGTCAATCATTACCAGGTGTTTACCGGTATTCACCAGAAACGCGTTGAAGGCGGTAGGCATGCGCTCGGCATCAATTTTGTGTTGAGCCAACAGTTCACGAACCTTGTCGCCTGAAAGCCCGTGTAGTAAGGAAGGCGAAAGATCGTTATAGCCGTCGAACAGCGCCGTAACCTCATATTCCCCTATCGCCAGACGATAATAACCCGGGACCTGCTGTTTCACCTGTGCGGGAACATCCGCCCATGATGTGCTTGCAAAGAGCAGGCCGCTGAACGCCAGAACCGTTTTCAACATTTTCATCTTCACTCCAGATTAATATTTTTCAGGTTGTGAAGAGACTATGGCAACGTAACGATAAATAATGTAGATATGTACGTTGATAAGTCAGCATAACGAAAAACGATATAATGAAACTGGAAGACGTTGAAGTGTTTGTCGAAGCCATCAAGACCGGTAGCCTGGCGGGAGCCGCGCGTCGGCTCTCTATGAGCGCCATGGCGGCGTCACGGTCTCTTAATCATCTTGAGGCTGAACTGGGGGTCAGGCTGGTGCACCGCACCACGCGCTCCCTCTCACCTACCAGCGATGGTGAGGTTTTCTTGCCGCATGCACAGGCGCTGCTGGAAGATAAAAATAATGCGCTTGCCGATCTGTTTCCCGAGGGGTCGCACCTTGCCGGACGCCTGCGTATTACCGCCTCCGCTGGGTTTGGCCGTAAGATCGTGGCGCCCATGCTAACCCGGTTTATGCAGCAACATCCCGCTCTGCAGGTTGATTTACTCGCCACCGACGAACAGGTGGATATTGTTGGAAAAGGCATCGACGTGGCGTTACGCATTGCGCCGCTGCGCGACAACCGATTAGTTGCCCATCGCCTGTGTCATAACCCACGGGATCTCTGCGCCAGCGCGGCGTATCTGGCTGCAAACGGCTATCCAAAATCGTTTAACGATCTGGCAGCACACAGCTGTCTGACCATGTCAGACACCGTTCACTGGTCATTCGAACAGGGCGAACAGCGCTACAAACAAAAGGTATCGGGCCGATTCTCTGCGAACTCGGTTGAGGCGATTTTCGAAGCCTGCCTCGGCGGGATGGGCATCGCCAATTTATCTCGCTGGTACGTAGAACCGGCCTTCAGAGAGGGGAAACTCGAGCGGATTGTCCTTGAGGATGCCCAGCCGGAATCGCTGGCCGTTTGGGCGGTTTACCCGACCTCACGGCTGATCCCGGCAAAAGTACGTAAATTTGTGGAAGCACTGGAGGCAGAACTGCTGCTCAATCCGTTAACGCAACCCACCTGATATTATTTCACCGTCACCAGCCGCGCCGCCACAATCTGGTGCCCGGCCTGAACGTCCGTATTGTCGATGCGCTGCATAATCCTGTCCGCTAGGGTGTAGCCCATCTCCCGCGCTGGGGTCGTGGCCCAGACGATCGGCAGATCGTCGAGCGCGTTTTCACCGACGTCGGCGAACGCCCCCAGCGCCACCTGGTGGCCGAAGAAGGTTTCAACGCCCCCTTCACCGCTCTGACGCCCGGCGCGGATCAGGCCAAACCAGGCGCCCATGGCGATCACATCGTTATAGCAAATGACGGCGCTGATGGTCGGGCTGCTGCGCAGCAGCGCGCCTATCGCTTCCGCCGCCATCTTCTGGCTGGACTCACACTCAACAACCCACTCGCTGTGGAACGGCAGGCCGTATTTAATCAGCGTCGCGCAGTAGCCGCCGACCCGTTCGGCGCGGGTCAGGGACGAGCTTTTGCCGCCCAGCCAGGCAATGCGCTGATGGCCGCGACGAATAAGATGCTCGGTCAGCATTTGCGCAGCCTGCATGTTATCCGGGCGCAGCGTATCGGCTTCATCGAGGTAGCTGGCGCGTGAAGCAAACACCAGCGGCACGCCTTTTTCAGCGGCACGCTCGCACAGCTCGCTGCCCACGCCCGACGCCCCGGCGACGATCACCCCGTCCACACCCTGATTCAGCAGCATATCGAGCCGGGAAAGCAGCTGATCGGCCTCGCGACCGCCGTGAAGCAGAAAGACCATCCGCCCCTGCGCTTCAAGCGCTTCGGTTAAGCCGGCGGTCAGCTCCGCATAGAACGGTGACGTCAGGTCACGGACAATCAGGCCAATCACCCCGCTTTGCCCGCCGCGCAGCGCCGACGCCTGGCGGTTTCGCACAAAGCCCAACTGCTCAACCGCCTCATTCACCCGCTGACCGGTCGCGGGAGAGATGCGTCCTTTTCCGCTCAGTACCAGAGAAACGGTGCTGACGGAAACCCCCGCCGCCAGCGCGACATCGTTGATGGTGACTTTTTTCGCTACAGCCATGTGTTGGCGTGACTCCCTGAAAAATGAGATCGGTAAAACGTTTTATCAATACGTTATCTTTATACTACCAGTCAAAGCCTGAGAATGTGATTTAGCGCGCACTAAACTTTGATAAAACGTTTTATCTTCTCGCAGCATTGAAGCAGACAAACTGATTTTAACAATAAAGGAGTCGTTTTATGACGGCGAAAGCAGCACAAAAAATATCGCTGTGGGAATTTTTCCAGCAACTGGGTAAAACCTTTATGCTGCCCGTGGCGCTTCTCTCGTTCTGCGGGATCATGCTCGGGATCGGCAGCTCGCTCAGCAGTAAAGACGTCATCACGCTGATCCCCTTCCTCGGCGCGCCCGTGCTGCAGGCGATCTTTATCTGGATGAGTAAAGTCGGCTCCTTTGCCTTCAGTTTCCTGCCCGTGATGTTCTGTATTGCAATCCCGCTGGGCCTGGCCCGCGAGAACAAAGGCGTCGCGGCGTTTGCCGGTTTTGTGGGCTACGCGGTGATGAACCTGGCGGTTAACTTCTGGCTGACCGCAAAAGGCATACTGCCGACCACCGACGCCGCCGTTCTGAAGGCCAACAACATTCAGAGCGTGATTGGTATTCAGTCCATCGACACCGGGATCCTCGGGGCGGTGATCGCCGGGGTAATTATCTGGATGCTGCACGAGCGCTTCCACAATATCCGCCTGCCGGATGCCCTGGCCTTCTTCGGCGGCACCCGCTTTGTCCCGATCGTGACCCTGGTCGTTATGGGTCTGTTTGGTCTGATTATTCCGCTGATTTGGCCAGTTTTCGCTATGGGCATCAACGGCATTGGCCGCATCATTAACGGCGCGGGAGATTTTGGTCCGATGATCTTCGGCACCGGCGAGCGTCTTCTGCTGCCGTTTGGCCTGCAGCATATCCTGGTGGCCCTGATTCGCTTCACCGAAGCGGGCGGCACCATGGAGGTGTGCGGTCACGACGTGAGCGGCGCGCTGACTATCTTCCAGGCGCAGCTGAGCTGCCCGACGACACACGGCTTCTCCGAAAGCGCAACCCGCTTCCTGTCTCAGGGTAAAATGCCTGCCTTCCTCGGCGGCCTGCCGGGTGCTGCGCTGGCAATGTACCACTGCGCGCGCCCGGAAAACCGTCATAAAATTAAAGGTCTGCTGATTTCCGGCGTGATCGCCTGCGTCGTGGGCGGTACCACCGAGCCTATCGAGTTCCTGTTCCTCTTCGTCGCGCCGGTGCTGTATCTGATTCACGCGGTGCTGACCGGGCTGGGCTTCACCGTGATGGCGGTGCTGGGCGTCACCATCGGCAACACTGACGGCAACGTGATCGACTTCGTGGTGTTCGGGATCCTGCACGGCCTGTCGACTAAGTGGTATCTGGTCCCTGTCGTGGCGGCAATCTGGTTTGCGGTGTACTACGGGATCTTCCGCTTCGCCATCACCCGCTTTAACCTGAAAACGCCAGGACGCGATATTGATACGGCCACCAGCGTTGAACAGGCGGTTGCCGGTACCGTGGGCAAATCCGGCTATAACACCCCTGCCATTCTGGCGGCGCTGGGCGGTGCGGATAACATCACCTCGCTGGATAACTGCATTACCCGCCTGCGTTTGTCGGTGGCGGATATGTCAAAAGTGGATACCAACGCCCTCAAGGCCAACCGGGCCATCGGCGTGGTACAGTTAAACCAGCACAATTTGCAGGTGGTTATCGGCCCGCAGGTACAGTCAGTGAAAGATGAGCTGGCGACCCTGATGCGAACAGTAGAAGCCTGATGCCTCAGCCCCCTCACCATGAGGGGGTTTTACGTTAAGGATTAAAGCATGTTTGATTTCTCAACCGTCGTGGATCGACACGGCACATGGTGTACGCAGTGGGACTATGTCGCCGACCGCTTTGGCGCGGCGGATCTGCTGCCCTTCACCATCTCGGATATGGATTTCGCCACCGCCCCCTGCATAACCGACGCGCTGCAGCAGCGCATTCATCACGGCGTGTTTGGCTATAGCCGCTGGAAAAACGACGAGTTTCTCGCCGCCGTCGCACACTGGTTCCAGCAGCGCTTTAACACCCGAATTGATACCGAAAGCGTGGTTTATGGCCCCTCCGTCATCTACATGGTCTCGGAACTGATTCGCCTCTGGTCAAAACCCGGCGACGGCGTGGTGGTTCACACCCCGGCATACGATGCCTTTTACAAAGCCATAGAGGGTAACGGGCGTCGTGTTGTGGCGGTTGAAATGGAAAAACAGGCCGCTGGCTGGCAGGGCAATATGGCAGCCCTGGAAGCGGCGCTGGCGAAACCGGAAAACAGAATTATGCTGCTGTGCAGCCCGCAGAATCCGACCGGCAAGGTCTGGACGCGGGATGAATTGACGCAGATGGCGGAACTCTGCGAGCGCTATGACGTGGCGGTTATCAGCGATGAAATCCATATGGACATGGTGTGGGGAGAACATCGTCACACGCCGTGGAACGCCGTGGCGCGGGGCAAATGGGCGCTTCTGACCTCCGGCTCGAAAAGCTTTAACATTCCGGCGCTGACGGGGGCTTACGGCCTGATCGGCGATGAAGAGAGCCGTAACGGCTATCTCAGCGCGCTAAAAGGACGGGACGGGCTCTCTTCCCCTTCCGTGCTGGCGCTAACGGCGCATATCGCCGCCTATCAGCAAGGGGGGCCGTGGCTGGATGCCCTGCGGGGTTATCTGGAAGAGAATCTGTTGTATATCGCTCAGGAAGTAAACCGCGCTTTTCCGAAACTCAACTGGCAGCCGCCGGAAGCGACCTATCTGGCCTGGATCGATCTGCGTCCGCTGAATATTGACGATCGGGCGCTGCAAAAAGTACTGATTGAGCAGCAAAAGGTCGCCATCATGCCGGGATATACCTATGGAAAAGAGGGAAATGGCTTCGTACGCCTCAATGCGGGCTGCCCGCGCAGCAAGCTGGAGCAAGGGGTTCAACGCCTGATTGCCGGCATTAATACGCTTCTGTAATCAATTTGCGCAACGGAATATTCCCTTGCGCAAATAGCTTTTTACCCCGTTTTGTTTTTATAATATGGCGCACTTTAACCAGAAAAGAGTGCGACCATGATTGATACACGCCTGCCTTTAACTGATATTCATCGTCACCTTGACGGTAACATTCGTGCCCAAACCATCCTCGATCTTGGCCGCCATTTCAATTTAACGCTTCCTGCTCAGACCCTTGAGTCCCTGATCCCTCACGTACAGGTGACCTCTAATGAACCGGACCTGGTCAGCTTCCTGAGCAAACTCGACTGGGGCGTGAAGATGCTGGCGTCGCTGGATGCCTGCCGCCGCGTGGCGTTTGAGAACATCGAAGATGCCGCCCGCAACGGCCTGCACTACGTCGAGCTGCGCTTCTCGCCGGGCTACATGGCGATGACCCACAACCTGCCCGTTGCAGGCGTCGTGGAAGCCGTCATTGAAGGCGTCCGCGAAGGGTGTAAAACCTTCGACGTCCAGGCTCGCCTGATCGGCATCATGAGCCGTACCTTCGGTGAAGCCGCCTGCCTGCAGGAACTGGAAGCGCTGCTGGCCCATCGCGATGCCATCACCGCCGTCGATCTCGCCGGTGACGAGCTGGGCTTCCCGGGCAGCCTGTTCCTCTCCCACTTCAACCGCGCGCGCGATGCCGGCTGGCACATTACCGTGCACGCGGGTGAAGCGGCTGGCCCGGAAAGCATCTGGCAGGCCATCCGCGAGCTGGGCGCCGAACGTATCGGTCACGGCGTGAAGGCGGTAGAAGACCGCGCCCTGATGGATTTCCTGGCGGAGCAGCGTATCGGGATTGAGTCGTGCCTGACGTCTAACATTCAGACCAGCACCGTAGCATCGCTGTCGCAGCACCCGCTGAAAACGTTCCTTGAACACGGCGTGCTGGCCTCGCTGAACACGGACGATCCGGCGGTTCAGGGCGTGGATATCATCCACGAGTACAACATCGCCGCACCGCAGGCGGGTCTGAGCCGCGAGCAGATCCGTCAGGCCCAGATCAACGGGCTGGAGATCGCCTTCCTGACGCCTGCAGAGAAGCAGGCGCTGAAAGATAAAGTGGCTCGCGGTTAACACCGTTGCCGGGTGGCGCTGACGCTTACCCGGCCTACAAAATATTAAAAAACTATGCCAGACAGAGCGTCGCGCGATGTTTGGCAGATTCGATCCCCAGCTCAATCAGCTCCATAATCTGTATTGCCTGGCTGGCCGGAACCGGATTCTCTCCCGTGCCGTTCAGCGCATCGCGGATAGCGGCATAATACGCCGGATAGTTACCCGGTATCGTCAGCAAGGTCTCCTCGACCAGCTCCTCGCCTTCCACCCGCGTGACGACGCCGTCGCGCATATCATAGCCCCAGTCTTCCTGCGGCAGACGCTCACCGTTTTTCAGCCTGTCTTCCTGCGGATCGAGACCAAACTTCACGTAGCTGCCGCGCGTGCCGTGAATAATATAGCGGGCAGATTCTGCCGCCGCGACCATCGTCCCGTGCAGCACAATTCGCCGCTGCGGGTAACTGAGCACCGCGTGGAAGTAATCGGTCGTCTGCGCACCGGGCCTGAGCTGGGCCAGATCGACCGTCATGCTCACCGGCAGGCCAAAGAGATTGACGGCCTGATCCAGCAGATGCGGGGCTAAATCATACCAGATACCGCTGCCAGGACCGGCCTGCTCGCGCCAGCGGTTTCGTACCTGCGGGCGAAAGCGGTCAAAGTGCGACTCAAAAAAGAGGATCTCCCCTAACGTACCTTCACTGAGAAGCCGTTTTACCGTCAGAAAATCACTGTCCCAGCGGCGGTTATGGAACACCGACAGCAGCCTGCCCAGACTCTTTGCCAGCGCATCCAGCTCGCGAGCCTGTGACAGTGTCACGGTAAAGGGCTTATCGACAACCACATGCTTCCCGGCTTCCAGCGCGGCCTTTGCCAGCGGAAAGTGGGTATCGTTCGGCGTGGGAATGACGATTAAATCAATGTTTGGATCGTTGAAAAGATGTTTTGGCTCGGAGACAACCGGCACAGAAGGCCAGTCTGCATGGACTTTAGCAGCGTCGCTGCTGGATACCGCCGCCAGCGTCATCCCCGGCGTCCCGGCTATCAGAGGCGCATGAAACGTTTTGCTCGCGTACCCGTAACCAATAAGCCCAACGCGGATATTATCACTCATAGTGTCATCCTCTTTTAAGTCGTTCTTATTTCACACTGGCTAGTCTGGCATTACCACGGATTAATAATGTGCCGTATGACGTAAAATAGCAGGTTATACGGATTGTTTTTGTTACATAGTATTAACCTACTGATTTTGTTTAAGGGAACCGTTCCCAAAGCCCTTGCCGTCAGAGAAACGTCGCTGTAACATTTGCGCCCTGTCTTTATGGATAAAGTACAATTACACATCATGACGTCAATTATTAATCGAATCATTGAATTAGCGGGATGGATTGTCCTTGGGGTGTCGGTCATTTTGCTGGGCGTTGCCAGCCATATCGATAACTACCAGCCGCCGGAACCTGTCACCGTCGCTCAACCTAAGTAAACGGTTACTGCAATAAAGAGTGACATAATATGTCAGTTACTTATTGCCAGCCCTGGTGAACACGGTTAACCTTCTCTTCCAGGCATCGTCTGATGCCTGAATTTCAGCAAAGAAAACTCCTAATTTCGTCGCGTTACCTGAGTGGGCTGTTTACGTCTTTATTAATCCGTTTATTATTCGAACGAATTACCTTAACTGGTATTACTCACTTTTATATGGAAACTTATTAATATGACAGTTCAGGACTATTTATTAAAATTTCGCAAGATCAATTCGCTTGAGAGCCTGGAAAAACTGTTTGACCATCTGAACTACACCCTGTCGGATAATCAGGAAATCATTAATATGTATCGCGCCGCTGACCATCGCCGTGCGGAGCTGGTCTCCGGTGGCCGTTTGTTCAACGTCGGCGAAGTGCCAAAGTCCGTGTGGCGTTACGTTTTATAAGAGAGTAGCCATCCGCGCGAAATGTTATATACTCTCCGCCCTGCCAACTGGCTGTACAACATTTCGCGCAGATTATGGGAGAGTTCATGACCGCAACGCCTGGAGAACGCATTGGAGGCTGGTTAATCGCCCCACTGGCATGGCTGCTGGTTGCCTTATTAAGCGCATCACTTGCGCTGCTGCTTTATACCACCGCACTGATTACCCCTCACGCCATTCAGACCCTGTTGTCGCAAAGCGTGCTTAATATTGCTTTGTGGTTTGTGTCGTTCGTTTTCGCGATCGGGATGTGGTACTACACGCTGTGGCTGACCATCGCCTTCTTTAAGCGCCGTAAGAATGTGCCTAAGCACTACATTATCTGGCTGCTGGTTTCGGTCCTGCTGGCGGTGAAGGCGTTTGCTTTTTCGCCCGTTTCAGACGCGCTGGCCGTTCGTCAGCTGCTTTTCCCGTTGCTGGCCGCGGCGCTGCTGGTGCCCTACTTCAAGCGTTCGACGCGGGTGAAAAACACCTTCGTGAACCCGTAATAACCCTACAGATAACCTGTTGTCGCCTGCCTGGGTTTGTCCGATAATAGGCGGCTTTTTTATTTCAGGCTAAATAATGACCGATTACTTACTGCTCTTTGTCGGCACCGTGCTGGTTAACAACTTCGTTCTGGTGAAGTTCCTTGGCCTGTGCCCGTTTATGGGCGTTTCCAAAAAGCTGGAAACGGCAATGGGTATGGGGCTGGCGACGACCTTCGTCATGACGCTGGCGTCCATCTGCGCGTGGTGGATTGATACCTGGATCCTCATCCCGCTGGGGTTAACCTATCTCCGTACGCTGGCCTTTATTCTGGTTATCGCGGTGGTGGTGCAGTTTACCGAAATGGTGGTGCGCAAAACCAGCCCGGCGCTCTATCGCCTGCTGGGCATCTTCCTGCCGCTGATCACCACTAACTGCGCCGTTCTCGGCGTGGCGCTGCTGAACATCAACCTGGGTCATAACTTTATGCAATCGGCGCTGTATGGTTTTTCTGCGGCTGTCGGTTTCTCTCTGGTCATGGTGCTGTTTGCCTCTATTCGCGAGCGCCTGGCAGCAGCGGATATTCCTGCGCCCTTCCGCGGTAACGCGATTGCGCTGGTCACCGCCGGTTTAATGTCTCTGGCCTTTATGGGCTTTAGTGGTCTGGTGAAGTTGTAATGAATGCTATCTGGATTGCCATCGCCTCTATCAGCGTCCTGGGGTTGGTGTTTGGCCTTATCCTGGGTTACGCCTCCCGCCGTTTCGCGGTAGAGGACGATCCCGTTGTTGAGAAAATTGATGAGCTTCTGCCGCAAAGCCAGTGCGGGCAGTGTGGCTACCCGGGCTGCCGCCCTTACGCTGAAGCGGTAGGCATCCAGGGCGAAAAAATTAACCGCTGCGCCCCCGGCGGCGAAGCAGTCATGCTGAAAATTGCCGCCCTGCTTAACGTTGATCCGCAGCCGGTTGATGGCGACGCGGACGTGCAGGAGCCGGTCCGCGCGCTGGCCGTGATCGACGAAGCGAACTGCATCGGCTGTACCAAATGTATTCAGGCCTGCCCGGTCGACGCCATTGTTGGCGCAACGCGCGCCATGCACACCGTGGTGGCGGACCTGTGCACCGGCTGTAACCTCTGCGTAGCCCCCTGCCCGACGCAATGTATCGAGCTGCGCCCGGTTGAAACGACTACCGAAAGCTGGAAATGGGATCTTCAGACCATTCCGGTTCGCAATATTCCTGTGGAACAACATGCTTAAGTTATTTTCTGCTTTCAGAAAAGAGAAGATTTGGGACTTTGACGGCGGTATTCACCCACCGGAGATGAAAACCCAGTCTAACGGCACGCCGCTGCGTCAAATTCCGCTGGCGACCCGTTTCGTCATGCCGCTCAAGCAGCACATTGGCGCTGAGGGTGAGCTGTGCGTGAAAGAAGGCGATACGGTTCTTCGCGGCCAGCCGCTGACCTTTGGTCGCGGATGTATGCTACCGGTGCACGCCCCCACCTCCGGTAAGGTGGTCGCCATCGCGCCTCATACGGTGCCGCATCCGTCAGCGCTCGCAGAGCTGAGCGTGATTATTGAAGCCGACGGCGAAGACCGCTGGATCGACCGCGATGGCTGGAGCGACTACCGCTCCCGCAGCCGCGAGGCGCTTATCGAACGCATTCATCAGTTCGGCGTTGCTGGCCTGGGTGGCGCAGGCTTCCCGACCGGCGTCAAGCTGCGCGGCGGTGGCGATAACATTCAGACGCTGATTATCAACGCCGCCGAATGCGAACCGTACATCACCGCCGACGATCGTCTGATGCAGGACTGCGCCGCCCAGGTGGTGGAAGGCATCCGCATCCTCGCGCACATTCTGCAGCCGCGGGAAGTGCTGATCGGTATCGAAGACAATAAACCGCAGGCTATCTCAATGCTGCGCGCCGTGCTGGTGGACAGTCACGATATTAGCCTGCGCGTTATCCCGACCAAATACCCCTCTGGCGGTGCTAAACAGCTGACGCAAATTCTCACCGGTAAGCAGGTTCCGCACGGCGGACGCTCTTCAGATATCGGCGTGCTGATGCAGAACGTCGGGACCGCGTACGCCGTGAAGCGCGCGGTGATCGACGGCGAGCCGCTGACCGAACGCGTGGTAACGCTGACCGGGGAAGCGGTCTCTCGTCCGGGCAACGTCTGGGCGCGTCTGGGTACGCCGGTGCGTCACCTGCTGGAGCAGGCTGAGTTTTGCCCGTCCAGCGACCAGATGGTGATCATGGGCGGCCCGCTGATGGGCTTTACCCTGCCGTGGCTCGATGTGCCGGTAGTCAAAATCACCAACTGCCTGCTCGCCCCTTCCCCGACCGAGATGGGTGAAGAGCAGGAAGAAAAAGGCTGTATTCGCTGCAGCGCCTGTGCCGACGCCTGCCCGGCGGATCTGCTTCCGCAGCAGCTGTACTGGTACAGCAAAGGCCAGCTGCACGACAAGGCGACAGCCCATAACCTGGCCGACTGCATCGAATGCGGCGCCTGCGCCTGGGTCTGCCCTAGCAACATTCCTCTGGTGCAGTATTTCCGCCAGGAGAAGGCGGAAATTTATGCCATCTCCATGGAAGAAAAACGCGCGGCGGAAGCCAAGGCACGCTTTGAAGCGCGCCAGGCGCGACTGGAGCGTGAAAAAATCGCCCGTCAGGAGCGCCATAAGCAGGCCGCCGTTCAGCCCGGAGAGAAAGATCAGGATGCGATTAACGCCGCACTGGCCCGCGTTCGCGAGAAAAAAGCGACCGCGGCGCAGCCTGTGGTGATCCCGGCTGGCGAGAAGCCGGACAACAGCGAAGCCATTGCGGCGCGTGAAGCGCGTAAAGCTCAAGCTCGCGCCCGTCAGGCTGAAAAAGCGCAAACGGTCCAGACGGATGCTGAGATCGACCCGCGTAAAGCGGCCGTTGAAGCGGCAATAGCCCGCGCTAAAGCCCGCAAAGCCGGTGAGCAAAGCGTGGTGGTTGAGCAGGAAGCGGTCGACCCTCGCAAAGCGGCCGTTGAGGCAGCGATTGCCCGTGCCAAAGCCCGCAAAGCGGCGCAGCAGACGCCAACCGCAGAACCCGACGCGCCGGTCGATCCGCGTAAAGCCGCCGTCGAAGCGGCGATTGCCCGCGCTAAAGCCCGCAAAGCGGCGCAGCAGGATGAGCAACCGCAGGCCGCCAACGATGACCCGCGCAAAGCCGCCGTCGCCGCCGCCATTGCGCGCGTTCAGGCAAAGAAAGCCGCACAGCAAGCAGTTAACGAGGATTAAATGGTTTTCAGAATCGCAAGCTCCCCTTACACCCACAATCAGCGCCAGACATCGCGCATTATGATGCTGGTCTGCCTGGCGGCGCTGCCGGGCATTGCCGTTCAGTGCTGGTTTTTCGGCTGGGGAACCCTGTTCCAGATAATCCTGGGCTGTGCCAGCGCCTTAGCGGCGGAAGCCCTTGTCCTTAAGCTGCGCAAGGCGGCGGTCTCCCGCATTCTGGCTGATAACTCCGCGCTGCTGACCGGGCTGCTGCTGGCGATCAGTATCCCGCCGTTTGCTCCATGGTGGATGGTGGTCCTCGGCACCGTGTTTGCGGTGATCATTGCCAAACAGCTGTATGGCGGACTCGGCCATAACCCGTTTAACCCGGCGATGATTGGCTACGTGGTGCTGCTGATCTCCTTCCCGGTACAGATGACCAGCTGGCTGCCACCGCACGAGATTGCGGCCACGGTTCCGGGCTTTATGGATGCTCTGCACGTGATCTTTACCGGTCATACGGCACTCGGTGCGGATATGAACGCGCTGCGCATGGGCGTGGACGGGATCAGCCAGGCGACGCCGCTTGATACTTTTAAAACGTCCCTGCATGCCGGGCACAGCGTTGAGCAGATCATGAAATCCGCCATCTACAGCGGCGCACTGGCGGGTGCCGGCTGGCAGTGGGTCAACCTGGCGTATCTGCTGGGCGGCCTGTTCCTGCTGCAGCAGAAAGCCATCCGCTGGCATATTCCGGTCAGCTTCCTCGTGACGCTGGCGGTCTGCGCCACGCTGGGCTGGGTATTCTCTCCTGAATCACTGGCCAGCCCGCAGCTGCACCTGCTCTCCGGGGCGACCATGCTGGGTGCCTTCTTTATCCTGACGGATCCGGTGACGGCCTCAACGACTAACCGCGGGCGCCTGATCTTCGGCGCGCTGGCAGGCCTGCTGGTCTGGCTCATCCGCAGCTTTGGCGGGTACCCGGACGGCGTGGCTTTTGCCGTCCTGCTTGCCAACATTACCGTTCCGCTCATCGACTATTACACGCGTCCGCGCGTGTACGGCCATCGCTAAGGGTCTCGCCATGTTCAAAACGATGCAAAAACACGGCGTCACGCTGGCTGTCTTCGCCGCGGTCCTGACAGGGCTGACGGCGCTGGTAAATGCGCTGACCAAAACGACCATCGAAGAGCAGGCCTCGAAGCAGCAAAAGGCGCTGTTCGATCAGGTGATCCCGGCGGAATTCTACGATAACGACCTGCAAAAAAGCTGCTTTGTGGTAGACGCGCCGCAGCTTGGGAAAGGCCCGCACCGCCTCTTTATTGCCCGAAAAGGGGATAAACCGGTCGGCGCGGTGATGGAAGCGACGGCGCCTGACGGCTATTCCGGTGCCATTCAGCTCCTCGTGGGCAGCGATTTCTCCGGCACCATACTGGGCACCCGCGTGACGGAACACCATGAAACGCCGGGTCTTGGCGATAAAATTGAAACCCGTCTGAGCGACTGGATTTTGCACTTTGCCGGTAAAGTGATCCATGGCGAAGGTGATACCGCGTTTGCGGTGAAGAAAGATGGCGGCGAGTTCGACCAGTTCACCGGGGCGACCATCACCCCACGTGCGGTGGTGAATGCCGTAAAACGAGCCGGGCTGTACGCTGAAACGCTGCCCGCGCAAATCAACAATCTTCCGGCCTGTGAGGAGTAATCATGAGCCAGGTTAAAGAGGTTATTGTCCAGGGGTTGTGGAAAAACAACTCCGCGCTGGTTCAGCTTCTGGGCATGTGCCCACTGCTGGCGGTGACATCCACCGCCACCAACGCGCTCGGTCTGGGTCTGGCAACCACGCTGGTATTGACCCTGACCAACCTCTCCATCTCTGCCCTGCGCCGCTGGACGCCGTCGGAAATTCGTATTCCTATTTACGTCATGATCATTGCGTCGGTGGTCAGTATTGTTCAGATGCTGATTAACGCCTACGCGTTCGGTCTGTACCAGTCGCTCGGGATCTTCATTCCCCTTATCGTCACCAACTGTATCGTGGTCGGGCGTGCGGAAGCCTTTGCGGTGAAAAACAGTCCGGCCATGTCGGCGCTGGACGGTTTTTCTATTGGCATGGGTGCCACCTGCGCCATGTTCGTGCTGGGCTCGCTGCGCGAGATCCTCGGCAACGGTACGCTGTTCGACGGCGCTGATGCGCTGCTGGGCGGCTGGGCCAAAGCGCTGCGTATTGAAGTGTTCCACACCGATACGCCATTCCTGCTGGCGATGCTGCCGCCTGGCGCGTTTATTGGTCTTGGCATGATGCTGGCGATAAAATACCTGATTGACGAGAAACGTAAGCGCCGCGCGGCTGAGCGCAGCGTTCTGGAAGGGACACCCGAGAAGGCCTCATGAATAAAGAAAAGCGCATTGCGATCCTGACCCGTCTGCGGGACGAGAACCCGCACCCGACGACGGAGCTGAATTTTACCTCCCCGTTTGAGCTGCTGATCGCCGTGTTGCTCTCTGCGCAGGCTACCGACGTGAGCGTCAATAAAGCCACCGCCCTGCTCTATCCGGTCGCCAATACGCCGAAGGCCATGCTGGAGCTGGGCGTGGAAGGCGTGAAGTCCTATATCAAAACCATCGGCCTGTTTAACAGCAAAGCCGAGAACGTCATCAAGACCTGCCGGATCCTGCTGGAGCAGCACGGAGGCGAAGTGCCGGAAGACCGTGCCGCGCTGGAAGCCTTACCGGGCGTGGGGCGTAAAACGGCGAACGTGGTGCTCAATACCGCGTTTGGCTGGCCCACTATCGCCGTCGATACGCATATATTCCGCGTCTCTAACCGGACCAACTTCGCGCCGGGGAAAAATGTCGAGCAGGTCGAAGAGAAGCTGCTGAAAGTGGTTCCGGCGGAATTTAAGGTTGACTGCCATCACTGGCTGATTCTGCATGGTCGTTACACGTGTATTGCCCGTAAGCCTCGCTGCGGCTCCTGCATTATTGAAGATCTCTGCGAATACAAAGAAAAAGTGTACCCCTGAGGCATCTCAATCCCCTGACTAAAGAAGGGCTTTCAAACGCTCTTCTTTTGACCGTTATTTGTTCGCCTTTCGTTTCGCCTCACCTGTCACTTATTCGGCTCTTTAACGCTGAAACAGGTTAATAGTTTTTTCATAGCCGAAAATTTCTATACATCTGTGATCGCGATCACCCTGATAACTTCATGTTGTATTTTTGTTGTCAAAATCGACCTAAACCCTTTATCTGACAAGACACTCCTCTTTCTTTGCCGACGATAAGACCAGCTATTTTTCAGAATATGGGCTATATCACTGCCACAAGCGGCAAATAGCAGAACATATCGCCAGCAGCCCGTACTGACCGGTGATTACCAGTCGAAAAAACTACCTTTACTCAGCGTATGAAATTTAACGCTGAATAACATTTGCATGAACCGACGATTATACCATTCAGGATATATGTAACAGATTATTACAAACGTATTGCCAGATGGGGCAGGATAGTGAACATTACCCGCCGTTTCTCCTCCCAATATAACTATAAGGCGTATGGACTACGGCCATCACGCTATGAACACCCCCGTTAATATGGGATGTAAAAAAAGAGGTATATGTGTCGACTGCAAACAATAAACCAACAGATGAAAGCGTGAGTCTGAACGCTTTTAAACAACCTAAAGCGTTCTATCTCATCTTCTCTATCGAGTTATGGGAGCGTTTTGGTTACTACGGCCTGCAAGGGATCATGGCGGTTTACCTGGTAAAACAGCTGGGTATGTCCGAAGCCGATTCCATCACGCTGTTCTCCTCCTTCAGTGCTCTGGTGTACGGTCTGGTCGCTATCGGCGGCTGGCTGGGCGATAAAGTCCTCGGAACTAAACGTGTCATCATGCTGGGCGCCATTGTTCTGGCGATTGGCTATGGACTGGTAGCATGGTCAGGGCATGATGCCGCTGTCGTGTATATGGGCATGGCCACGATCGCTGTGGGTAACGGTCTGTTCAAAGCGAACCCGTCTTCCCTGCTCTCTACCTGCTACAGCAAAGATGACCCGCGTCTGGACGGTGCATTTACCATGTACTACATGTCCATCAACATCGGTTCGTTCTTCTCGATGCTGGCAACCCCATGGCTCGCAGCAAAATTCGGCTGGAGCGTGGCGTTTGCACTGAGCTTCGTCGGTATGCTGATCACCGTGGTGAACTTCCTGTTCTGCCGCAGCTGGGTTAAAAACTACGGTTCAAAACCAGACTTCGAGCCTGTGCATATGGGCAAACTGCTGGCGACCATCGTAGGCGTTGTGGTCCTGGCGGCCATCGCTACCTGGCTGCTGCACAACCAGGGTATCGCACGTGCCGTTCTGGGCGTTGTGGCGCTGGGTATCGTGGTTATCTTCGCGAAAGAAGCATTCGCTATGCAGGGTGCTGCCCGTCGTAAGATGATCGTGGCCTTCATTCTGATGCTGGAAGCGATTATCTTCTTCGTGCTGTACAGCCAGATGCCAACCTCTCTGAACTTCTTCGCCATTCGTAACGTTGAGCACTCTATTCTGGGCATCGCGTTCGAACCGGAGCAGTATCAGGCACTGAACCCGTTCTGGATCATGATTGGTAGCCCGATTCTGGCCGCGATCTATAACAAGATGGGCGACCGTCTGCCAATGCCGCACAAGTTTGCTATCGGTATGGTGCTGTGCTCCGGCGCGTTCCTGGTGCTGCCGCTGGGTACCAAATTTGCTACCGACGCCGGTATCGTATCCGTTAACTGGCTGATCCTGAGCTACGCGCTGCAGTCTATCGGCGAACTGATGATCTCTGGTCTGGGTCTGGCAATGGTTGCACAGCTGGTTCCGCAGCGTCTGATGGGCTTCATTATGGGTAGCTGGTTCCTGACCACTGCCGGTGCAGCAATTATCGCCGGTAAGATTGCGAACCTGATGGCCGTGCCGGAAAACGTCACTGACCCACTGGTTTCCCTGAACGTCTACGGTACAGTGTTCATGCAGATTGGTATCGCGACTGCCGTTATTGCCGCTCTGATGCTGCTGACCGCACCGAAACTGAATCGCATGACTCAGGACGACGACAAGACCGCTAAGGCGACCAAAATCGCTACTGCGTGAAATCCGTGAGAAACGACTGACCAGAAGCCGCTAATTGATTAGCGGCTTTTTTTTTATCCGTTTGCGCACTAACATAGCTGAAACCTCAGCGAAAAGGAGTTACCGATGAAACTGTTCTACAAACCGGGCGCGTGCTCTCTTGCTTCCCATATCACCCTGCGCGAGAGCGGCAAAGATTTCACGCTGGATGGCGTTGATCTGATGAAAAAACGTCTGGAAAACGGCGATGACTTTCTTGCCATTAACCCGAAAGGACAGGTTCCGGCGCTCCTGCTGGATGACGGTACCCTGCTGACCGAAGGCGTGGCGATTATGCAGTTCCTGGCCGATAGCGTGCCCGATCGCCAGCTGCTGGCCCCGGTCAGTACGATTTCTCGCTATAAAACGCTGGAATGGCTGAACTACATTGCCACCGAGCTGCACAAAGGCTTTACGCCGCTGTTCCGCCCGGATACGCCGGAAGAGTTTAAGCCGACCCTGCGCGCCCTGCTGGAGAAAAAGCTGCAGTACGTTAACGAATCGCTGAAAGACGAACAGTGGATTGGCGGCTCGCGCTTCACGATCGCTGATGCGTACCTGTTCACCGTGCTGCGCTGGGCACGTGCGGTTAAGCTGAATCTGGAAGGGTTAGACCACATTGCATCGTATATGAAACGCGTGGCTGAACGTCCTGCGGTGGCTGCGGCGCTGAAAGCGGAAGGTCTTAACTAATATCGCCGGCGGCGCTGCGCTGGCACGGGCCTACGGGTTTTGTAGGCCGGGTAAGCGCAGCGCCACCTGGCATCGTTTAAAGCTGGGTTGCGCTGAAATAGTGCTCCGGCTTCGCGATACGATCCTGTGCCGCGACCACCTGCAGTTCATATTCCTGCATCTCTTTCGTCGCAATCATAATTTCGTACACCGCTGCCGTAACGTGCTCCAGCGCGTCCCTCACCGTTGCACCCTGAAGCAGTTTCACCAGCAGCAGTCCGCTGGTCACATCGCCCACGCCCACCGGCTGACGCGTGCCAAAATCCACCAGCGGGCGGCTGATATGCCAGGCATCCTCTTTCGTCACCAGCAGCATCTCAAAGCGATCCTGGCTTAGCCCTGCGCGCGCGAGGTGTTTTACCAGCACAACCTCAGGCCCCTGCGCGATCAGCTCGCGTGACGCGCTTACGGCCTCTTCTACGCTGTTAACCGGATGCTCGCAGAGAATTTCCAGTTCGACCAGGTTTGGCGCAATGATATCGCTGGCGGGCAGCGCATGGCGAACGTGGAATTCTGCCACGCCTGGCGCCACGATACAGCCTTTTTCCGGATGGCCCATGACGGGGTCGCAGAAGTATTTTGCCGACGGGTTGGCAGCCTTTACCTGACGCACGATGCCGAGGATATGTTCCCCTTGCTCCGCTGAACCAAGATACCCGCTCAGTACGGCGTCACAGCGCTTGAGCTGGTCGATATCGGCAATGCCCTGCACAACCTCGGTGAGGTGCGAAGGCGGCATCACGCAGCCGGTCCATTTGCCATACTGCGTGTGGTTAGAGAACTGAACGGTATTGAGGGGCCAGACGTTGACGCCGAGGCGGCGCATCGGGAATTCCGCAGCGCTGTTGCCAGCATGTCCAAAAACAACGTGGGACTGAATGGCGAGGATGTTCTTCATTTTATGCTTACCCAACCCTGAAAAAACAAAAGGGGCGTGGTTTCCCACGCCCCTCAAGACTGTTAATTATTTCCAGCAGACAAGGCAGTAGTTTTTCTTACCGCGACGCAGCAGGGTGTAGCGGCCATACAGACGGTCGCCATCAACAAAGGTGTATTCCGGGTCAGCCTGCTTTTCACCGTTGATGGTGATCGCGTTTGAGGCAATGGTTTTACGCGCCTGACCGCGGGAAGGCTGCAGCTCAGAATCCACCAGCGCCTGCATCAGGTCAGCCCCTTTCTCCATCTCAACCATTGGCACGCCGTCCTGCGCCAGCTGTTCGAAGTCCGCTTCGCTCAGATCGCTCAGGGTACCGTTGAACAGGCTTGCGGTAATGCGTTTTGCCGCGGCCAGACCTTCTTCACCGTGAACCAGTTTGGTCACTTCATCTGCCAGCACGTACTGCGCGCGTGGCGCTTTACCGCTGTTCTTGTCTTCTTCTTCCAGCGCATTGATGTCTTCAATATCCATAAAGGTGAAGAACTTCAGGAAGCGATAAACATCGGCATCCGCCGTGTTGATCCAGAACTGGTAGAATTTGTACGGGCTGGTTTTCTTCGGATCGAGCCATACCGCGCCGCCTTCGGTTTTACCAAATTTGGTACCGTCAGCTTTGGTAATCAGCGGAACGGTCAGACCAAAGACCTGATTCTGGTGCAGGCGACGGGTCAGGTCGATACCGGAGGTGATATTACCCCACTGGTCAGAACCGCCAATCTGCAGGGAAACACCGTGCAGCTTGTTCAGGCAGGCAAAGTCATACCCCTGCAGCAGGTTGTAGGAGAACTCGGTAAAGGAGATACCCTGGTCGTCACGGTTCAGACGCTGCTTCACGGCCTCTTTGTTAATCATCTGGTTAACAGAGAAGTGCTTGCCGATGTCGCGCAGGAAGGTCAGCACGTTCATGCTGCCAAACCAGTCGTAGTTGTTCGCGGCAATCGCGGCGTTATCGCCACAGTTGAAGTCGAGGAACGGTGCAACCTGTTTGCGGATCTTATCGACCCACTCCTGCACGGTATCTTCGGTGTTCAGTTTACGCTCAGCGGCTTTAAAGCTTGGGTCACCAATCAGACCGGTCGCGCCGCCCACCAGGGCAACAGGCTTATGGCCCGCCATCTGGAAGCGTTTCAGGCATAACAATGGAACAAGATGCCCCAAATGCAAGCTGTCAGCGGTGGGATCGAAGCCGCAATAGAGCGCGATCGGGCCTTGCGCCAGTCGCTCTGCTAACGCTTCCTCGTCCGTCACCTGGGCCACGAGGCCCCGCTCTTGCAATTGTTTAATCAAGTTACTGCTTGCCATCAAATTCTCCATGTATAAACGACTGCACCTTTGCCGGTACACGACTTTTCGCCTGATGCGAAAGGACCATAGAATAAAGCGCAAGCGCGGTGTGCGCTAGCGCTTAAATCAACAAATTTCGGGGATTACGGCGCCAGTCTGTCGATTTTCCAGCCGCCATTCTCGCGCTGGTATAAAAAGCGGTCGTGCAGGCGATGTTCGCCCCCCTGCCAGAATTCGATTTGCTCAATCGGGATGCGGAAACCACCCCAGAAGCTCGGCAGCGGGATTTCACCCTGCTGGAACTTCTGCTTCAGCTCGAGGAATTTACTTTCCAGCACGCCGCGGGCGGAAATGCGGCTGGACTGTTTTGATACCCAGGCGCCAATCTGGCTGTCACGCGGACGACTGTGGAAATACTTCACCACTTCCAGCGTCGAGAGACGTTCCGCTTTGCCGGTCACCATGACCTGACGTTCCAGCATGTGCCACGGGAACAGCAGGCTGATACGCGGATTGTTTTCCAGATGGTGCGCTTTGCGGCTGCCAAGGTTGGTATAGAACACCAGCCCTTTCTCGTCATAATGCTTGAGCAATACGATACGCTGATACGGTTGACCGTTTTCATCTACCGTTGCGACAACCATCGCCGTTGGGTCGGCAAGTTTCGCTTCGCAGGCCTGTTTCAGCCAGCGTTCAAAAAGCACGAGGGGTTCAGCAGGAAGATCCTGGCGACGCAGGCCGCCTTTGGTGTATTCACGGCGCAGATGCGCAATTTGCTGCAGTTCGTCGTTATCTGACATGGCGTTAGCTGACATTGAGAGTGGGTGGCGCTATTGTGCGCCGCCCCTGTAAAAATCTCAACGCTTCGGATTTTCGAGCTGGCAATTGTTCAGCACAATACGGTCGCGTTTGTAGACCGTGGCGCTGTCGCCTTTCGACCAGAAGACATAGATACCGTCGGTGTAGCGTGCGCCCGAGGCCGAAATGCCCTGCTTCAGCGTCAGCAATTTATTGTCGTAAACAAAACTGGCTTCCTGGCGCGGATTGTTCAGCTTCACGGTCAACGGTTTTTCGTCGCAGCGATACTCCAGGGTATCGGTCTGCATGCGCTCAACGAGCTGGTTGTAGACGCTGCATCCTGACAGCAGCAAAGGGGCGGCAATAAGAAGAAGTTTTTTCATGGGCATATTCCGAAGACTATCCTGGTCCTGGAGGGCATGGCTGCCCCCCTGTTTCGTTCCATTCTAACGGCGACGCACCGCTCTGAATTTCAGTTAACTCTGATTATGACGCGGATTTGCCGGGAAAATCGCCCCTAGCACGCTCGCCTCGCGCGCGCCGGTGACCGAGGGTAAATTGCCCGGCAGCCCGGCAACGGTGCGCCAGGCAAGCCAGGCGAAGGCCAGCGCCTCCATATCATCCCCGCTGATGCCGGCCTCATCGGTCGTCGACACCTCGGTACCCGGCAGCAGCCCGGCAAGACGCGCCATCACCAGCGGGTTACGGCTTCCCCCGCCGCACACCAGCAGGCGTTCACATCCGCCGCTAAGCAGCACCTGTTCAGAAATCGACACGGCCGTAAGCTCGGCAAGCGTCGCCTGAACATCCTGCGGCGCGAGCGCCGGGAAAGACGCCAGCTGGCGCTCAAGCCAGCCAAAGTTGAAATATTCACGCCCCGTGCTTTTCGGTGCCGGTAAGGCAAAATAAGGATCGCTCAGCATGGACTGCAGCAGCGGGAGAATTACCTTACCCTCACTCGCCCACTCCGCGTTTTTATCATACGGTTGACCGCACTGACGCCAGATCCAGGCATCCATTAACATATTGCCCGGGCCGGTATCGTAGCCCCGGACCGGCTGCCCCGGAATAAGCATCGACAGATTGGCGATCCCACCAATGTTGAGCACCATACGCCGTTCTGAAGGGTGTGCCAGCAGCGCCTGATGAAACGCGGGCACCAGCGGTGCGCCCTGTCCGCCAAGGGCAATATCGCGACGACGGAAATCGCCGACCACCGTGACGCCCGTTTTCGCCACAATCTGGTTGTTATCGCCGATTTGCAGGGTGTGCGGGGCATCGCCGATGGGTTCATGCCAGACCGTTTGTCCGTGACACCCGATGGCCACCACATCCTGCGGACGAAGATGTTCTTTTTGCATCAAAGCCTGCACCGCATCCGCAAACAGCGCCCCCAGGCGAACATCCAGCTGTCCAAGCTGCGAAAGGGTCAGCTGCTGCCCCTGACAGATACTGAGAATATCCTCTTTCAATGAAATGGGGATTGGCCAGGTCAGGCTCGCCTGCTGTGCCACCATGTTTTCATCAATGGCGGCCAGAACGACATCTACCCCATCCAGACTGGTGCCTGACATCACACCAATGTAGCGACCCGATTTCATGCGCTTTCCTTACGTTGCGTGGGCTAAGGATATCCACTCAACCATAAACAGCGTCGCTTTGCCATCCGGCAATAATATTTTTTAACAATGTCAGACGGGTAGCGTGGGCGGATCCTGTTTATGTCTCGTTAAGTCAAATTCAAGTACAATTTTCCTATTGTTAGTGCAAAGATATGAACGATGGCCCCTTATGCCATATAATTTAGCCATAACGGATGCCCCCCATCGGGCGTTTTTGGTGAACAGGAGATTCAAATGATTTTACGTGTACTGGGCGTTTCGCTGATTGGTTTAACTCTGGCTGGCTGTGTGAATGACAGTTCACTTTCTGGCGACGTTTATAGCGCTTCTGAAGCGAAACAGGTTCAGAACGTGACTTACGGTACCGTTGTTAACGCACGCCCTGTACAGATTCAGGGTGGTGATGAAAACAACGTGATGGGCGCCATCGGCGGTGCCGTTCTGGGTGGTTTCCTGGGTAATACCGTCGGCGGCGGTACGGGCCGTTCTCTGGCAACAGCCGCAGGCGCAGTAGCCGGTGGTGTAGCAGGCCAGGGTGTTCAGGGTGCGATGAACAAAACCCAGGGCGTCGAGCTGGAAATTCGTAAAGACGACGGCAGCACCATTATGGTTGTTCAGAAACAAGGCAGCACCCGCTTCTCCGCAGGTCAGCGCGTTGTGCTGGCAAGCAACGGAAGCCAGGTGACCGTTTCTCCACGTTAATTAAAAATGGATGTGGCCATTGGGCCACATCCATTTACAATATACATCACTTATACGAATATTTTTACAAAATATATTCGCCCCACAAATATTTAATCTCATCGTATATTGTCTCCGCGCAAAGTATTTATTGCATTACTTGCTTAGACTCTTCGCAATTACCTCTTCATAATTTATTTCTCATTTTGTAAAAACTTATATGCTTGCGAATAGTCGTTGTCTAAAAGGTCGTTATATCTCGTTCTGTTTCGGTTGCCTTGTCGTCATCGGAATATTACAAGCTCTCTTTTCAAAAGTGGTTGAATGGGTTCCCTCCTTCTCGCCTCTTTTGTTCCCTACGCTCACCATTTTTTTACTCGTGTTTCACCTGTTTATTGCCTGCTTTATGGCAATGAAATACTGGTGTGATAAGCGGCGGCTCTATCTGGTTGCGATCGCCTTTGCCTTTGCCGGTTCGGCATTGTTGATGGTCGGAACGCTGTCCAGCTTTCCAGCATGGCTGAACCTCTATCAGTTCAACGTCGTGAACTACAACGATGCGATGATCTACTTTATGTTCCGCCACTTTTTAATGGCGGTGTTGTTCATCGTTGCGGCAATACTCTATCCTACGCGCGATTACCCTTTTTCACGGTTGGCGCATATCTCAATTGTGAGCGGGGCGTTTCTCTTTACCGCCTGCGTTGTGGGACTGGCCTGGATATATTCCAGTCACTCGCCCTTGTTATCCATTGACCTGGTTGATAACGAAACCCGTCAGTTTATGGTGCTCTGGAGCCAATGCATAAATATTTCTTTAATTGTCTTCTGGGTGGTTTCATTAGTAACGCTGATGTTTGTCACGCGCGTGCGCAATTTATTCTGGGTAGGCGGAAATTTCCTGTGCGTTTGCTATATCGTCACGCTCGCCATGCTGTTAGTAGGCGGACATGCTGAAGATATATCGTGGTATCGCGCCCGGCTATTTGAAACCGTCGCTACGCTGATGATTATTTTTGTACTGCTCTACGACGTCTTCATGCTGTACCGTGATTCCCATTTAAAATATCAGCAGTCATATCAAAATTCGATTCGCGATCCGCTTACGCGATTGTATAACCGCAGCTATTTTTATGAATCGTTAAACCAGGCGCTGGACATGGCGAAACCCAGCCGCCCAGTTTCGGTTATCGTCAGCGATCTCGACCGCTTCAAGCGTATCAACGATAACTATGGCCACCTTCAGGGAGACAAAGTCTTACAGTTTGTCGCCAATCTGCTGATGGATTCCGTACGCCCGCAGGACATCGCGGCTCGAATCGGCGGTGAGGAGTTTGTGCTGATGCTGGCCAACACCTCTTCAGATGCAGCCCACCAGGTGGCGGAACGTATTCGGTTGAAGCTAAGCAGCTTTGATAAAACCAGCAGCGGAGGGCAGCTACCTGAGCCGATTACCATCAGCATGGGAGTATTTACGGCGACGTCATCGTCCGTGACCGCAGAAGCGTGCGTGGAGAGTGCCGACAAGGCGATGTATAAAGCGAAGGAGACAGGCCGTAATCGAGTGGTGGTCTTTAAGTAAAAAAAGGCCTTGCTGCTGCAAGGCCTTAGTGTTTATCAGTCGCGAGACTGTAGCTCATGGATGTTTTGCTCAAGGCGAGCAATGAGGCTAATGAGCATTTCCAGCTCCGCCGGTGAAACGCCTGAAAGGATTTCACCGCGCGTTTTGGTAATCACAGCTTCCATTTCAGTAATGATAGGCGCCGCTTTCTCAGTGAGTTTTATCCGCTTGGCGCGACGATCGCTGGCGCAGGTTTGTCGGGAGATCAGCCCCTTCTCTTCCAGCTGGTCAAGCGTGCGCACCAGTGACGGTTGCTCAATGCCTATCGCTTTTGCCAGTTGAATTTGCGACTGGTCGGGCGGCAGCTGATGAATGTTGTGCAGCGTGACCCAATGCGTCTGCGTCAATTCCAGAGGTTTCAGGCGATGGTCAATCAGAGCACGCCAGACGCGTACCAACCTTGCCAGATCAGAACCTAATGGCGATTCCAATTTCATCTCCTTATAATTAGCTTGCTAAGTTATTATACTGATTTTAGAATAGTGTGCAGCATTTGTAATGGCAAAACAAATGCAATACTGCATTCATCTAACTCAAAAGTATGACTTACACTGAATTGTGATGCTTCTTCATACTCAGACAAGCCAACACGGCATTCTGTTCACTGCAAAGGATCTCTGCTCGTGACCTTTTTTCATCGCTCAGAGGGTTTACCCCTCCAGGACCTGATCTTCGGTGCGTCAGTCTACTTTCCCCCTCTGTTTAAGGCCGTGCTGGTGGGCTTTATTCTCTGGCTCATCGCGCATCGCCTGCTTCGCGACTGGATGTATTCCGGCGAAATCTGGCATCCCATGCTGATGGATCTTTCCCTGTTTGCCCTCTGTGTATGCCTGGGCCTTGCTGTTCTGATCGTGTGGTGACTATGCCCCTGAAAACGCTGAAGTACTTTTCCACCCTGTTTGTTCTGGTCCTTGCGCTGGTCGCCGGATGGTGGCTCTGGAACTATTACATGCAGTCACCCTGGACGCGTGACGGTAAGATTCGCGCTGAGCAGGTCAGCATTACCCCGCAGGTATCGGGAAGCATTACGTCGCTGCTGGTTAAGGATAACCAGTACGTTAAAAAGGGAGAGGTTTTATTCCGAATCGACGACACGCCGTACCATATCGCGATTCTGAATGCCCAGGCGCAGCTGGCAAAAGCCCAGTCTGATCTGGCAAAGGCCAACAACGAGGCCAACCGCCGCCGTCACCTGTCGCAAAACTACATCTCCGCGGAGGATTTAGACACCGCCAACCTCAACGTTAAGGCGATGCAGGCGAGCGTCAACGTGGCTGAGGCGACGCTGAAGCAGGCGCAGTGGGAGCTGACCCAAACCGTGATTACCGCCCCTGTCGATGGATGGGTGACCAACCTTTCCGCCCGCGTGGGTAACTATGCCACCACGGGACAGCCCGTTTTCGCCCTGGTCGACAGCCACTCCTTCTACGTAGTGGGCTACTTCGAAGAGACCAAGCTTCGACATATTCGCGAGGGATCGCCAGCAGCGATTACGCTGTACAGCGGCTCGCAAAGGTTACAGGGTCACGTCTCCAGCATTGGTCGCGCCATTTACGATCAAAGCGTTGAAACAGATTCCGGCCTGGTGCCGGATATCAAGCCGAACGTCCCCTGGGTGCGTCTCGCTCAACGCGTGCCTGTTCGCGTGGAGTTTGACCATTTACCGCAGGGCATCACGCTGGTATCCGGCACCACCTGCACTGTCTCCATCGGAACCCCTTAATGAAGCTGCAGGCGCTCTCCTGGCAAAACTCGCCGTGGATGAAAGCGACGCGTCCTCAGTGGCGCTACGCGCTGCGTAACGGCATTGCCATGTGTCTGGCGCTGACCGTCGCCTATTACCTGAACCTGGATGAGCCGTACTGGGCGATGACCTCTGCCGCAGTGGTGAGTTTTCCCACCGTTGGTGGGGTGATCAGTAAAAGCCTTGGGCGTATCGCCGGCAGCCTGCTGGGTGCCACGGCGGCGTTAATTATCGCCGGCCACACTCTGAACGACCCATGGCTGTTCCTGCTGAGCATGGCGGCATGGCTGGGATGCTGTACCTGGGCCTGCGCCCATTTCACCAACAACGTCGCCTACGCTTTCCAGCTGGCGGGCTATACCGCCGCCATTATTGCCTTCCCGGTGGTGAATGTGCTCGATACCACCGAGCTGTGGGATATTGCACAGGCGCGCGTCTGCGAAGTGATTGTCGGGATCCTCTGCGGCGGATTTATGATGATGATCCTCCCCAGCACTTCCGACGGCACCGCACTCATCACCGCCCTTAAAACCATGCACACCCGGTTGCTTGAACACGCGAGCCTGCTGTGGCAACCGGATACCAGCGATGAGATCCGTCTCGCCCATGAAAAGGTGATAGGACAGATCCTGACAATGAATCTGCTGCGTATTCAGGCGTTCTGGAGCCACTACCGCTTTCGCCGTCAGAACACCCTGCTTAACTATTTGCTGCACCAGCAGCTGCGCATGACCAGCGCCATCTCCAGCCTGCGCCGGATGCTGCTCAACTGGCCGACGCCGCCGGAAAACACGCGCGCGGTGATAGAAACGCTGCTCGTGGCCCTTGCGCGCCCGGATGCAGACATCTACACGGTCGCGCGAATAATCGCCCCGCTCGCCCCGGTGGATGAATATGATTATCGCCATCGCGCCTTCTGGCAGCGGTTGAATTACTTTTGCCGCCTCTACCTGCGCAGCAGCCGCTGGATTAACGCGGTAGAGAACGCCACCCCGGTTACGGAGTTCAACGTTCCCGGGAGCCCGGCTCTCGCCCGCCATACTGACTACCTGGAGGCGCTGTGGAGCGGTTTTCGCACCTTTTGCGCGCTGATGCTGGTGGGCGCGTGGAGTATCACCACGCAGTGGGAGTCCGGTACGGCGGCCCTGACGCTCGCCGCCATCAGCTGCGTGCTTTACTCCGTCGCGGCCTCGCCGTTTAACTCGCTGACGCTCCTGCTGCGCACCCTGGTGCTGCTGTCGCTGTTCAGTTTCGTGGTGAAGTTTGGCCTGATGGTGCAGATAAGCGATCTCTGGCAGTTCCTGCTGTTCCTCTTTCCGCTGTTGACCACCATGCAGCTACTCAAGCTGCAGATGCCGAAGCTGGCGGGCCTTTGGGGACAGCTGATTGTCTTTATGGGCTCGTTTATCTCCGTGACGAATCCACCGGTGTACGATTACGCCGATTTTCTCAATGACAACCTCGCAAAGATCCTCGGCGTGGGGCTGGCGTGGCTGGCCTTCGCGGTGCTGCGTCCCGGCTCCGATGCCCGCAAAAGCCGCAGGCATATCCGGGAGTTACGCCGGGGGTTTGTCGACCAGCTCAGCCGCAAGCCGCATCTTCGTGAGAGTGAGTATGAATCGCTGGTTTATCATCACGTCAGCCAGCTCAATAACAGCCAGGACGCGCTTTCCCGGCGCTGGCTGCTGCGCTGGGGCGTGGTGCTGCTGAACTGCTCGCACGTGGTCTGGCAGCTTCGCGGGTGGGAAACGCGTTCCGACCCGCTGTCGCAGGTGCGTGACGTTTGCATCTCCCTGCTGCGCGATGTCATGAGCGAACGCGGGGTCCAGCAGCGGCCGCTGGAAGCCACGCTGAATGAACTGCAGCGGATCTGCGATACGCTTGCACGACATCATCTCCCCGCCGCCCGCGATTTGGCCTCGATAATCTGGCGGCTGCACTGCTCGCTGTCGCAGCTGGAACAGGCACCACCGCCGGGTACGATTGGGGATCAGATCACGCCGCAGGCATAACGCGCCCCGCCGCCGCCAAGCGGTTTAGGCTGATCGGACATATTGTCGCCGCCGACGTGGATCATCAGCGCTTTGCCTTTCACCTCATCCAGCTTTTTCAGCCGCGGCGCGACAACGGGATCGGTGGCTTTACCGTCGTTATTGACCACCAGCACGGGCAGATCGCCCAGATGTCCCATGCCTTCGGGGCCCTCATGCTTGCCGGAGTGCTGCGGGTCAAGGTGACCGCCTGCCGCTTCCGCAGCCGACGCTTTCCCCTCTTTTAACGCGGGCTGACAGCTTCCTTTGGCGTGAACATGAAAACCATGCTCACCGGGAGGGAGTGCTTTGAGGTTGGGAGCGAACTCCAGTCCTTTATCGGTTTCCGTGATTTTCACCGTACCGATGGACTGACCCACACCCTGAGAGGTGACGAGATTCATTTCCACTTCGTCGCTGGCTGCCTGCGCCCCTGCGCAAACAACCAGCGCGACCATTGCCAGAGCAAAACGCTTCATATGACCTCCGCTGGTTATTTTTTGCCCCTTAAGTGTATACCAGGGGCAAAGATTTCACCGGAAAGTCATCTTCTGGCGGTTTATGGCACGTCGTAACCCAGCGCAGCCTTGCGGATGCGGAACCACTGCTGGCGGGTCATCTGCAGCTCTTCAGCGGCCAGTGCAGAACGCACGCGTTCAATTTTGCCAGAACCAATAATCGGCAGCGGTTTTGACGGCAGGCGCAGGATCCAGGCGTAAACCACCTGTTCGATGCTCTCCGCGTTCAGCTCGCGGGCGATGGTGTCCAGCTCGTTGCGCAGCGGCTGGAATTCATCATCATTGAACAGGCGTCCGCCTCCCAGGCACGACCAGGCCATCGGGCGAATACGCAGCTGTTGCAGCTGGTCGAGGGTACCGTCCAGCAGCAGCGGCTGGTGTACCGGGGAGATCTCCACCTGGTTGGTGGCGAGGGTAAACGGCAGACGAGACTGAAGCAGCGCAAACTGCGCCGGGGTAAAGTTGGAAACGCCAAAGTGACGCACTTTGCCGCTCTGATGCAGGTTCAGGAAGGCTTCTGCCACCTCATCGGCATCCATGAGCGGGTCCGGACGATGGATTAACAGCAGGTCGATACGGTCGGTCGCCAGATTGACCAGCGACTGCTCAGCGCTCTTGATGATATGCGCGCTGTCGGTGATGTAATGCCCAAGGGCGTGTTCCGGTTTTGCCGTGGTGGCAATCCCGCACTTCGTGACGATCTCCATGCGGTCGCGGAGTGCCGGAACCAGCTTGAGCGCCTCGCCGAATGCGGCTTCACACTGATAGCCACCGTAAATATCCGCATGGTCGACCGTGGTAACGCCCAGATCGATATGCTCTTCAATAAAGCTCGCCAGCTGGAGGGGGGACATATTCCAGTCCATCAGGCGCCAGTAGCCCATCACAAAACGGGAGAATTCTGGCCCCTGGGGGGCAAGGGTAATTCGCTGAACCATAACATTTTCCTCAAGGACGTGATGTCATGAGTATACGCAATTACCGTGTTAAAAAAGTGAAGGTTGCTGGGGTTCTTCGGTCTCACCGGCTTTGTTTGCGCGTATTTTGCGCAGAAGACGCTGACGGCAGAGGCGTAACACCTCCTGCTTTTGCGTGTCGCTAAAGTTTTGCCAGTTAAAACGCTCGTCGCGGGTACGCATGCACCCGCGGCAATATCCGCGTTCATCCACCTGACAAATCCCACGGCACGGGCTCTGGATGGGGAAAAACTCCAGCTGCTCTGCCACACTCACCTCCGGATAACCACTCTCACCTACAGTGAAGACGCTAAACGCGCCACGTGCAAGGCCTATACCACAGATTTGTGGCATTAAGGTTTCACTAATCTTCCTTCTTTATACTCGGCCCATCATGACAATGACAGGTTTACCGATCGATGTGGTTAATCAAAAAGTTACAATGTAACGACATTAAATTTACTCTGGGCTGTGCACTCTTTTTTACGTTGATTAATGGGCTGTTTATCCAGCGCAGTTGGGCCATTATTGCCCCTGCGCACCTGCACGACATCTTCTTTGCCGCGTCCGTACCGCTGGTGCTGTTTTGCGGCTGGGTGATTGTCTTTAGCCTGCTGAATATCCCCTATATCCGTAAGCCGCTGCTGATCGTCTTAACGGTCGGATGCGCCGCGGCCACCTACTTTATGTACACCTACGGCGCGGTGATCGATCAGAACATGATTGTGAACGTGTTCGAAACCAACTCTCAGGAAGCGACAGCCCTGGTGACCCCGCAGATGATTCTGTGGATTGTTATCGCAGGCCTCGTTCCCTCCGTGGTGCTGGCGTTGACCCGTATTCGTACCGGGAAATGGTGGTATGCCCTGCTGACGCGCGTCGCCGCGATGCTCGGTGCCCTGCTGGTGATTATCCTGATTGCGGCGCTGTTTTATAAAGATTACGCGTCGCTGTTTCGCAACAACAAAAGCATCGTCAAAATGGTGACCCCGGCCAACTATGTCAGCGCGGTGGTGAAGTACAGCAAAATGCGCTGGTTTGCCGGCGATCAAACGCTGGTGCGGATTGGCGAAGATGCCCATAAAGGACCGTTGATTACCGGCCAGCAAAAGAAAACCGTTCTGGTGCTGGTCGTTGGGGAAGCCTCTCGCGCGGCGAACTACTCCCTGAATGGTTACGATCGTGAAACGAACCCGGAGCTGAAAAAGCAGGATGTGATTAACTTCCCGCAGGCCTCCTCATGCGGCACCGAAACCGCCGTTTCCGTTCCGTGCATGTTCTCGGGCATGACGCGTAGCAAATACGATGCCGACCTGGCTCACCATCAGGAAGGTCTGCTCGATGTGCTCAAGCATGCGGGGATCAACCTGCTGTGGCGCGACAACGACGGCGGCTGTAAAGGTGCCTGCGATCGCGTGCCGCATACCGATATGACGCAGTGGAATCTGGATCAGTTCTGCAAAGACAAATCCTGTATTGATGATGTGAATTTCTACCGTCTGGACAACGTGCTGGATGGTCTGAAGCAGGACACGGTGCTGGTTATCCACCTGATGGGGAGCCACGGTCCGGCGTACTATCGCCGTTACCCGGACAATTTCCGAAAATTCACCCCAACCTGCGACACCAATGAAATTCAGGATTGCGATCATCAGGCGCTGATGAATACCTATGACAACACCATCCTGTATACCGACAGCATGGTCAGCAAAACCATTGATGCGCTGAAAGCGCGCCAGGCAAGCATGAACACCGCCCTGATTTATCTCTCGGATCACGGTGAGTCACTGGGTGAAAGCGGCATTTATCTGCACGGTACGCCGTACATGCTGGCACCGGAGCAGCAAACGCACATTCCGTTTATGTTCTGGCTGTCACCGGACTACGCGAAAAACTTTGGCATCAATGAACAGTGTTTACGCGACCACGCTGCAAAAAATGCGGTTTCCCAGGACAATTTGTTCTCGACCGTACTGGGTATGATGGACGTGAAATCAACGGTTTATCAACAGCAGCTGGATATTCTGAACGCATGTCGGCAATAAACTCGCTTGCATTAGACCGAACGGTCTATTAGAGTTCGGCCATGAGCAGAAATACTGAACACGATACCCGCGAACATCTCCTGGCAACCGGCGAGCGTCTTTGCATGCATCGCGGGTTTACCGGTATGGGGTTGAGCGAGTTATTAAAAACCGCTGAGGTACCGAAGGGGTCGTTTTATCACTACTTCCGGTCCAAAGAGGCCTTTGGCGTGGCAATGCTGGAGCGTCATTACGCGGGCTACCACCAGCGTCTGGCGACCCACTTTGCGTCGGGTGAAGGAAACTATCGGGATCGTGTTCTGAACTACTATCAGGAAACGCTGAACCAGTTCTGTCAGCAGGGCATTATCAGCGGATGCCTGACGGTCAAGCTGTCTGCCGAGGTGTGCGATCTTTCCGAAGATATGCGCTCGGCGATGGATAAGGGTGCCCGCGGCGTGATCGCCCTGCTGGCCCAGGCGCTGGAAAAAGGCCGCGACGAAAAAACGCTGGCCTTTACCGGCGACCCCTTAATGCAGTCTCAGGTGCTCTATTCCCTGTGGTTAGGGGCCAATCTGCAGGCAAAAATTTCGCGCAGTGCCGTGCCGCTGGAAAGCGCGCTGGCACATGTGAAAAACAGCGTTACTGCGCCTGACGTATAACGGGCGCTTTTTATTTACCTTATTACTAGTCGACTGGTCTACTCAGGAGTCTTTATGTCAGCTGAAAAACTGTTTACCCCATTGAAAGTGGGTGCCGTCACGGCGCCAAACCGCGTGTTCATGGCTCCGCTGACCCGTCTGCGCAGCATTGAGCCGGGTGACATCCCCACCCCGCTGATGGGCGAATACTACCGTCAACGCGCAAGCTCTGGCCTGATCATTACGGAAGCCACGCAGATCTCTGCTCAGGCGAAGGGTTACGCCGGTGCGCCGGGCCTCCATAGCCCGGAGCAGATCGCGGCATGGCAGAAAATCACCGCGGGCGTTCACGCTGAAGAGGGCCGCATTGCGGTTCAGCTGTGGCACACCGGTCGTATCTCTCACAGCAGCATCCAGCCTGGCGGTCAGGCACCGGTCTCCGCGTCGGCCCTGAGCGCCAATACCCGTACGTCCCTGCGCGATGAAAACGGCAATGCGATCCGCGTGGATACCTCTATGCCGCGCGCGCTGGAGCTTGACGAAATCCCGGGGATTGTTAACGACTTCCGTCAGGCCGTGGCCAACGCCCGTGAAGCCGGCTTTGACCTGATTGAGCTGCACTCCGCGCATGGCTATCTGCTGCACCAGTTCCTGTCACCGTCGTCAAACCACCGCACCGACCAGTACGGCGGCAGCGTCGAAAACCGCGCCCGTCTGGTGCTGGAAGTGGTGGATGCGGTATGCAAGGAGTGGAGCCCGGACCGTATCGGCATTCGCGTTTCCCCAATCGGGTCTTTCCAGAACGTCGACAACGGCCCGAACGAGGAAGCGGACGCGCTCTATCTGATTGACGAGCTGGCCAAACGCGGTATTGCCTATCTGCACATGTCCGAGCCTGACTGGGCCGGCGGTAAGCCTTACACTGAAGCCTTCCGCCAGAAAGTGCGCGAGCGCTTCCACGGCGTGATCATCGGTGCAGGCGCCTATACCCCAGAGAAAGCCGAAGACCTGATCGGCAAAGGGCTGATTGATGCCGTCGCGTTTGGCCGCGACTACATCGCCAACCCGGATCTGGTTGCCCGTCTGCAGAAAAAAGCGGCGCTGAACCCGCAGCGTCCGGAAAGCTTCTACGGCGGCGGCGCGGAAGGCTACACCGACTACCCTTCTCTGTAATCTCGCCATTGTTCATTGATAGCGGCGACACTTCGCCGCTATACTAAAACATCGTTTCTGTTCAAAAAGCTTTTTTATTCCATTGGTTAATGAGGAAATTATGCGCCTACTTCACACCATGCTGCGCGTTGGCGACCTGCAACGTTCAATCGATTTCTACACTAACGTCCTGGGCATGAAGCTGCTGCGCACCAGCGAAAACCCGGAATACAAATACTCGCTGGCGTTCGTGGGTTACGGCCCGGAAACGGATGAAGCGGTGATCGAGCTGACCTACAACTGGGGCGTTGACAGCTATGAGCTGGGCACGGCCTACGGCCATATCGCGCTGGAAGTGGACAACGCGGCCGACGCGTGCGAACGCATTCGCAAAAATGGCGGTAACGTTACGCGCGAAGCGGGACCGGTAAAAGGCGGCACCACCGTGATTGCGTTTGTGGAAGATCCGGACGGTTACAAAATCGAGCTGATTGAAGCCAAAGACGCCGGTCGCGGTCTGGGCAACTGATCCCTCAGGGCGCAACGTGCGCCCGTAGTTTTACTGCATCACCCCGCAAAATTTGCCATAATGCGCTCTGCTTTTTCCCCATGTAAGAGACCCTGATGTCCGATAACGCTCAATTTAGCGGTCTGTGCGACCGTTTTCGTGGTTTTTATCCCGTTGTCATTGATGTAGAAACAGCCGGATTTAACGCTAAAACCGATGCGCTGCTCGAAATTGCCGCCATCACGCTGAAGATGGATGAACAGGGCTGGCTTACACCGGACACCACGCTGCATTTCCACGTTGAACCTTTCGAAGGGGCAAACTTACAGCCGGAAGCGCTGGCGTTTAACGGTATCGATCCGCATAACCCGCTGCGCGGTGCCGTCAGTGAATATGATGCGCTGCACGCCATTTTTAAAATGGTGCGCAAAGGCATGAAGGAGAGCAACTGCAGCCGCGCCATTATGGTGGCTCATAACGCCACCTTCGATCACAGCTTTACCATGGCCGCCGCCGAGCGGGCCGCGCTCAAGCGCAACCCCTTCCACCCGTTTGTGACCTTCGATACCGCCGCGCTGAGCGGCCTGGCGCTGGGACAAACGGTGTTATCAAAGGCCTGTATTACGGCTGGCATTCCGTTCGATGGCACGCAGGCGCACTCCGCGCTGTATGACACGGAGCGTACCGCAGAGCTGTTCTGTGAGATCGTCAACCGCTGGAAGCGTCTGGGCGGCTGGCCGCTGCCGATGGATGATGAGGCCGAGCGCCAATCGTAGGTCGGGTAAGCACAGCGCCACCCGACAAAAAAAAGCGACCACATAGCAGGTCGCTTTTTTATTTCCGCAGAAAGTTACTCTGCGTCCGGCTCTTCCGTTTTGTACTTCGCCGCGGTTTCTTTGATCAGCTGCTGCAGTTCGCCGCGCTGATACATTTCAATCAGGATATCGCAGCCGCCAACCAGTTCACCGTCTACCCACAGCTGTGGGAAGGTCGGCCAGTTCGCGTACTTAGGCAGCTCAGCGCGGATGTCCGGGTTCTGCAGGATATCAACGTAAGCAAAACGCTCACCACAGGCAGACAGCGCCTGAACCGCTTGCGCGGAGAAGCCGCAGCTTGGCAGCTTTGGAGAACCTTTCATATACAGCAGAATCGGGTTTTCAGCGATCTGGCGCTGGATTTTTTCAATAGTGGTGCTCATGTCTTGCTTCCTTTAACTTCTGTTACGGCATTCGTCTGACATTGTAGCGGTTCAGACTGGCATCGGAAAATAACATTTTTGTCACGTATAGACATTCTACTCCGAGTGATGAAAAGTTGCATTGCAAATGGTGTTTACCCCTGCGTCAGCCAGGGTTTTGCTTAGGGAATGGGCAAATGTACGACAGAACGATGAATTTTTTTGCACTTGCTAACGAAACAGGATCGTAGATTGAAAAATGCTATTAACTTTCTGGCTTTTTATGGATTAGAATCGACGGGCTTTGTAAATCACACGCGGGTATTATTGATGACCTGCATTTATCAGGGGACTGCCCAGTGGCGCGGATAAATAAAATCTCGATCACGCTCTGTGCTTTACTGTTTACTTCACTCACCTTCACGCCAGTGGCAAACGCCTCTCAGCAGGCGCGGCATTCTGCTGTACAAAAAAACCATCTGGTGAAAGCCACAGAACGTAAGAAAAAAACCACCGCTAAGAACGACAAGAAAAAGACAACCACACAGACTAAAAAAACCGCTTCCAGCAAGACGAAAACCACCTCTTCCCGCACTGCCCACACCGCCAAAAGTAAAGCTTCGCAAACCGCCGCTAACCTCGTGACTGAAAAATGCATCGCGCGTAAAGGCCATAAGGCGAAATGCACCAAGGTCACCAAAATAGCGGAAGTGCATAAAGTGCGCGTCCAGAAAGCGCAAAAAACCGCAATGAACAAGCTGATGGGACAGATTGGCAAACCGTATCACTGGGGCGGGACTTCGCCACGTACCGGTTTTGACTGCAGCGGCCTCGTCTATTACGCCTATAAAGATCTGGTCAAGTTCCGCATTCCGCGCACCGCCAACGAGATGTACCACCTGCGCGATGCTTCCCCGGTCAACCGAGGAGAGCTGGAGAACGGCGATCTGGTCTTCTTCCGCACGCAGGGTCGCGGGACGGCTGACCACGTTGGCGTCTATGTCGGCAACGGAAAATTCATCCAGTCACCGCGTAGCGGCCAGGATATTCAGATCACATCGCTCAGTGAAGACTACTGGGTGCGCCATTACGTCGGCGCGCGTCGCGTGATGACGCCGAAAACCATTCGCTAACCCTTACCCTGCCACACCCGTGGCAGGGTAAGTTCCTCTTTTGCATACCCTTTCAATTTGCTATCCTGCCCTTGTTGTCTGTGTGGTTATTGGCAACACAAAATACAATAAGGAGAGAAGCAATGTCGTTCGAATTACCTGCACTACCGTATGCAAAAGACGCCCTGGCCCCGCACATTTCTGCGGAAACCCTGGAATATCACTACGGCAAGCATCACCAGACGTACGTCACCAACCTGAATAACCTGATCAAGGGCACCGATTTTGAAGGCAAAACGCTGGAAGAGATCGTGCGCAGTTCTGAGGGTGGCGTATTCAACAACGCCGCTCAGGTGTGGAACCACACCTTCTACTGGCACTGCCTGGCGCCAAACGCCGGTGGCGAACCTGTCGGTGAACTGGCTACCGCCATCAACGCCGCCTTTGGCAGCTTCGCGGAATTCAAAGCGAAGTTCACCGATGCCGCCATCAAGAACTTCGGTTCAGGCTGGACGTGGCTGGTCAAAGAGGCGGATGGCAAACTGGCTATCGTGTCTACCTCTAACGCAGGCACCCCGCTGACCACCAGCGCGAAGCCGCTGATGACCGTGGACGTATGGGAACACGCTTACTACATCGATTACCGCAACGCGCGCCCTAACTACCTGGAGCACTTCTGGGCACTGGTTAACTGGGACTTTGTGGCGAAGAACTTCGCCGCGTAAGAGACACGCAGAAGGGTTCGCCCTTCTGCGTTTTTGGTTTATTCCGCAGCGCAGGCTGCTTCTGGCTGTTTACGACCCGACATCATCACCAGCAGCAGACCGAGCGCGGCAATAATCGCCCCCATCACCGGCACAAAACTGTACCCCAGCCCACCGGAAATCACGGCCCCACCGGCCGCCGCACCGAGCGCATTGCCCAGGTTGAAAGCACCAATATTGACCGAGGATGAGAGGCCCGGCGCTTCATGCGCGACGCGCATCACGCGCATCTGCAGCGGTGGCACCACCGCGAACGTTGCAGCCCCCCAGACGACCATTGCGATCGCGGCACCAAACTCGTTACGCGCCAGCCACGGAATGGCGATCATGATAACAATCAGCAGGGTTAAGAAGCCCTTCAGCGTTCCGCTCACGGAACGGTCGGCAAATTTCCCGCCGAGATAGTTACCAATCGAGAAGCCCACGCCAATCAGCACCAGCATCGCGGTAACGAAGAGAGGCGTTGCATGGGTGATATCGTGCAACACCGGTGAAATATAGGTGTAGAGGGTAAACATCGCCCCTGCCCCCAGCACGGTGGTCAGCAGCGCGGAGAGCACCTGCGGGCGCATCAGCACCGCCAGCTCCTTACGCACTTCCGGACGTTCTCCGGCGCTGCCCTTTGGCAGGGAGAAGAACAAGGCCACCATCGCGACCACGCCCAGTCCGGCCGTCGCCAGGAAGGACATCCGCCAGCCAATGACCTCGCCCAGCCAGGTTGTCGCAGGAACGCCGCCGATGTTAGCGATGGTCAGGCCCATAAACATGGTGGCTACGGCGCTGGCCTGCTTGTGTTTCGGCACAACGCTTGCCGCCACAACCGACCCCAGCCCAAAGAACGCGCCGTGGTTAAGGCTGGTCAGAATACGCGACAGCATCAACGTGGTGTAGTCCGGCGAAATGGCCGAAAGCACGTTGCCGAGGGTGAAAATCGCCATCAGGAAAATCAGCGCATTGCGGCGCGCGCGGTGTGAAAGAAGAAGCGTCATCAGCGGCGCCCCCACCATCACGCCAATGGCGTAGGCGCTGATTAACATGCCGGCCGCAGGGATCGAGACGTCCACGCCGCGGGCGATAACGGGCAGTAACCCCATCGGGGAAAATTCAGTGGTGCCAATCCCAAAAGCGCCAATCGCCAGGGCCAGCAGGGGAAAATTGATTTTCATGCGTCAACTCCGGATGCCGTGTCATGTGGTGACACAGAACAAAGAAGCGGAAAGCATGACATCAATCACAAAAAATGAGAAGTTAACAAAATGGCAAAAGATTTTTGCCTTAGGAGTAACAATCGGGGATAGCGGGAGGGAGAAGGCTCTCCCTCCGCGTAAATCAGTGCAGCGCGGCCGTCAGACCCGCCGCGACAATCAGAGCCAGCACAACCACGGTGGTGAACAGCGAAAACTTCAGATCGGAACTCATCAATTTTTCTCCTTTTAATCCCCCCACGAAAAGTGAGCCTGCTCATTTTTGCATAATTTACGTCAAAAATCTTCCTGGATTTAGGCTGATAAACACTTTACCTCTTCCCCTTTTCATCAAGATAGGACAAAATTCCACGCTAAATTTATTAGCGTACCGGCCATTGACCCCCTCCTGACGTCCCGTGTCGTTTTCCCGGCGTGCCGCAATTCAAGATTGCGTGATAAGGGTGAGAGAAGGCAAACGTTTACCTTCAAGTTTTTCAGGAGTTTAGGATATGGTCTGGAGTGACATTTAATGGCAACAATTAAAGACGTAGCAAAACGCGCAAACGTTTCCACTACAACCGTATCACATGTAATTAACAAAACCCGCTTCGTGGCGGAAGAGACGCGCAACGCCGTCTGGGCTGCGATCAAAGAGCTGCACTATTCGCCAAGTGCGGTTGCGCGCAGCCTCAAGGTTAATCACACCAAATCCATTGGATTGCTGGCGACCAGCAGTGAAGCGGCCTATTTTGCCGAGATCATTGAAGCGGTAGAGAAGAACTGCTTTCAGAAAGGCTATACCCTGATTCTGGGCAACGCGTGGAACAGCATAGAAAAACAGCGCGCCTACCTGTCGATGATGGCGCAAAAGCGCGTCGATGGCCTGCTGGTCATGTGTTCCGAGTACCCGGAATCCGTGCTGTCGATGCTGGAAGAGTATCGCCATATCCCCATGGTGGTCATGGACTGGGGTGAAGCGCGCGCGGACTTCACCGACTCCGTTATCGACAACGCCTTCGAAGGCGGTTACATGGCGGGTCGTTACCTGATCGAACGCGGTCACCGCGAGATTGGCGTGATCCCCGGTCCGCTGGAGCGTAACACCGGCGCGGGCCGTCTGGCCGGTTTTATGAAAGCAATGGAAGAAGCGCTGATCACCGTGCCGGAAAACTGGATCGTGCAGGGCGACTTTGAGCCGGAATCAGGCTACCGCGCGATGCAGCAGATCGTTTCCCAGCAGCACCGCCCGACCGCCGTTTTCTGCGGCGGTGACATCATGGCCATGGGCGCACTCTGCGCCGCCGATGAGCTGGGTCTGCGCGTACCGCAGGATATTTCCGTGATCGGGTATGACAACGTGCGTAACGCGCGCTTCTTCACCCCGGCGCTGACAACCATTCACCAGCCAAAAGATTCGCTGGGCGAAACGGCCTTCAATATGCTGTTGGACAGGATCGTCAACAAACGCGAAGAGTCGCAGTCCATTGAAGTTCACCCGCGCCTGATTGAACGCCGTTCCGTTGCGGACGGTCCGTTCCGCGACTACCGTCGTTAATCCCTTGACGGGGCCAGCTACGCTGGCTCCCGTAACCATTCCCGGTTTAGGGTTTCGCTGTCTCCCAGATAATCCAGCAGCCAGGCCATGGCGGGCGAGACATCATTTTGTTGCCAGGTCAGGCAGCAGGCTGCGTCCGGGAACGGATTCTCCAGCGTCAGTTCAACCCATTCTCCGGTATCGATGCGTGGACGCGCAAAATGAGCGGGCACCATCGCGACGCACAGCCCGGCGCTGAGGCACGTCGCCGATGATTCCCAGTCAGGAGCCACCACCCGCCGCTGGTTATCCAGAAGCCAGGTGATACGCTTGGGCAATGAACGGGACGTATCCTCCAGCACCAGCGACGGCCAGTTGCGCAGCGTATCGTCGCTCAGCGGACCTTCCATCGCTGCCAGAGGATGATCGCTGGCCACCACGCATTTCCAGCTCAGCATACCCATGTCGCGAAAGGCGTAACGTCCCCCGACCGGGATCGCCTGCGTCGCGCCAATCGCCATCTCCGCCCTGCCGTCCGCCAGCGCATCCCAGACGCCGTTGAACACCTCCTGCGAGACCCGTAGCTCGACGTCAGAGAAATGACGATAGAAATCCACGATCATTTGTCGCGTGCGTTCCGGCTTCACGATGTTATCTACCGCGATGGCGAGATGCCCCCGCCAGCCGTTGGCGATCTGCTGACACTGTTCGCGGGTGATCTGCATTTTTTTGATAACAGAACGCCCTTCTTTCAAAAACCATGCTCCGGCGGGCGTTAATTCCACGTCGCGATGCCGCCGTTCAAACAGCGGAACCGCCAGCCACTCCTCAAGCTGACGCACCGTGTAGCTGATGGCCGAAGGGACGCGGTGCAGCTCCTGCGCTGCACCGCTAAAGCTGCCGTTACGCGCAACAGCATCGACCACTTCAAGAGAATAATCTGACCACATTTTCTGCCTGCAAAAAATTTGAATGCACCCGCCAAATATTAGCGTTTCACAAGCCGCTTTGCACTCCCTACACTCTGCGCCAACGTACACCTGCCTCCTCAGGAGAATAAAAGAATGCAACCCAGGAAAGGATTTTTAGTCTGGCTCGGCGGCTTAAGCGTGCTGGGCTTTTTGGCCACCGACATGTACCTGCCCGCGTTTGCCGCGATGCAGGAAGACCTGCAAACCCCTGCCGCGGCCATCAGCGCCAGCCTGAGCCTGTTCCTTGCCGGTTTTGCTTTCGCCCAGCTGCTCTGGGGACCGCTCTCGGATCGCTTCGGCCGTAAACCGGTACTGCTGCTGGGTCTGGCCATTTTTGCCGTGGGCTGCCTGGGGATGCTGTGGGTGCGCGATGCCACCTGGCTGCTGGTGCTGCGCTTCGTTCAGGCCGTGGGCGTCTGTGCCGCGGCGGTGACCTGGCAGGCGCTGGTGACCGACTACTACCCGGCTAACCGCACAAACCGTATTTTCGCCACCATTATGCCGCTGGTGGGCCTCTCCCCTGCCCTGGCTCCGCTGCTGGGCAGCTGGATCCTCGCGCACTTTGACTGGCAGGCCATTTTTGCCACGCTGTTTGCCATCACGCTGGTGCTGATGCTGCCGGCGTTTGTCCTTAAGCCCGCGCATAAAAAAGAGGCGCATGCCGACGCGACGCCGATTACCTTCACCTCCCTGCTGAGCGCCAAAGCGTATCGCGGGAATGTCCTGATTTATGCCGCCTGTTCGGCCAGCTTCTTCGCGTGGCTCACCGGCTCGCCGTTTATTCTGCACGATATGGGCTACAGCCCGGCGGCCATCGGTCTGAGCTATGTTCCGCAGACCATCGCGTTCCTGGTGGGCGGGTACGGCTGCCGCGCGGCGCTGCAAAAATGGGAAGGTCAGCAGATGCTGCCATGGCTGCTGGTGCTCTATGCGCTGAGCGTCATCGGTACCTGGGCCGTCGGGTTTATTCCGGGCGCGGGTCTGGCTGAAATTTTGGTCCCCTTCTGCGTGATGGCCGTGGCAAACGGAGCGATCTACCCGATCGTGGTGGCACAGGCATTACGTCCATTCCCGCAGGCGACAGGCCGCGCCGCCGCGCTGCAAAATACCCTGCAGCTGGGTCTGTGCTTCCTCGCAAGTCTGGTGGTCTCAGCACTGATTGCCACGCCGCTGTTGACCACCACCAGCGTGATGCTGTTCACCGTAGCGCTGGCGGTATTGGGTTACCGCATGCAGGCGTCCGCGCAGCGCGAGCAGGATAACGGCGCGCAGGTGGAAACTTCGCATGCCTGATTGCGCCAGAAATCATGTTACATTTCAGTGATTAGGTTGCTAACAATTTTCTATTGAATCACCAAATTTTGAGGCCTATACTAAATTTGGTTCGATTAAATACGATAAATATTAAGTGTTAACGGGAGCCGGAGTGCTCCCGTTTTACCATGGAAGGCATTTCGGCAAGGGTTATCTCCCTTCCTCTGTTCTACGTCGGATACTAGCCTCGCGGTATTTACCGTGAGATTTCTCACAAACCAAAAAAAGCGTCTACGCTGTTTGAAGGTTCTGATCACATCAGGGTGATGGAGAAGCTATGAGTTCATCGTGTATAGAAGAAGTCAGCGTTCCGGACGACAACTGGTCCCGGATCGTCAGTGAACTGTTAGGTCGAGCAGGCATCACTATCAACGGATCTTCGCCATCCGATCCCCAGGTAAAACATCCCGACTTTTTTAAACGCGTGTTGCGGGAAGGATCGTTAGGCCTGGGAGAAAGTTATATGGACGGCTGGTGGGAGTGCGAACGTCTGGATATCTTTTTTGCCAGCGTGTTGCGTGCCGGTCTGGAAAATCAACTCCCCCGCAATCTGAAAGACACCCTGCGTGTCGCCTCTGCCCGACTGTTTAACTTGCAAAGTAAAAAACGCGCATGGATCGTCGGCAAAGAACATTACGATCTCGGCAACGACCTGTTCAGCCGCATGCTGGACCCTTTCATGCAATACTCCTGCGCCTACTGGAAAGACGCGTCGACGCTTGAGGAAGCACAGCAGGCCAAGCTGCGCCTGATCAGCGAGAAGCTGCAGCTACAGCCCGGCATGCGCGTGCTGGATATCGGCTGCGGCTGGGGCGGGCTGGCGTATTTTATGGCGAAGCACTACGGCGTCAGCGTGGTCGGCGTGACGATCTCAGCGGAACAGCAAAAAATGGCGCGGGAGCGCTGTCAGGGTCTTGACGTGGATATCCGGCTGCAGGACTACCGTGACCTGAACGAGCAGTTCGACCGGATCGTTTCCGTCGGCATGTTCGAGCACGTGGGGCCAAAAAACTACGACACCTACTTTGAGGTGGTGGATCGTAATTTGAAACCGGACGGCCTCTTCCTGCTGCACACCATCGGCTCTAAGCGGACCGATAACAACGTTGACCCGTGGATCAATAAATACATCTTTCCGAATGGCTGTTTACCGTCCGTTCGCCAGATTGCCAACGCCAGTGAATCCCATTTCGTGATGGAAGACTGGCATAACTTTGGCGCGGACTACGACACCACCTTAATGGCATGGCATGAACGTTTCCAGAAAGCCTGGCCCGAGATTGCGGACAACTATTCAGAACGATTTAAACGGATGTTTAGCTATTATCTGAATGCCTGCGCGGGGGCGTTTCGCGCACGGGATATTCAGCTCTGGCAGGTGGTATTCAGCCGGGGGATTGAACACGGACTGCGTGTCGCACGCTAAAAATATAACCCCGGATAGCCGGGGTTATTTTTTATTCTTCTTCTGCGGTCTTTATTATTGCGGCTTCTTTTGCTGCCAGCACGCGCTCCACCGTATCAACCACAGCCTGGGTTTGCGGATCGATTTCGATATTCACGCGATGCCCCAATTTTTTCGCGCCCAGCGTGGTGCGCTGCAGCGTTTCAGGAATTAAATGCACGCAAAAACGCGTTGGCGTCACTTCTCCCACCGTCAGGCTAATCCCGTCAATGCCAATAAATCCTTTATAGAGGATGTATTTCATTAATGACGGGTCCTGCATTTTAAACCAGATTTGACGGTTATTTTCCGAGGTCACGATTTTCGCCACTTCGGCAGTGGTCATGATGTGCCCGGACATCAAATGGCCGCCAATCTCATCGCTGAACTTCGCCGCGCGCTCAACGTTGACGGTATCGCCTACCACCAGCTCGCCCAGGTTAGTGATCCGCAGCGTCTCTTTCATTAAATCAAAGCTAATCTGGTTGCCGTTAATTTCGGTCACGGTCAGGCAGCAGCCGTTATGGGCAATCGAGGCGCCGGTTTCGATGCCCTCAAGCATATATTCCGGCAGCTCAACAACATGAGTACGGAAATTAGGTTTTTCATCAATGGACACCACTTTGGCAGTGCCCTGCACAATACCAGTAAACATGCTTACAACTCCTGTTTTTTCCGAACGGTGATGACACCGTTTAATCCCTCCACAATAACAGTTGGAAAAACAGGTTGCCAGCGGAGCGCATTTTCTGGCGATTTTTTCACTAGATAAATAGCTAAAGCCCGCTACAATAGCTGGCACCCCCCTGCATTTTCTTCTTGCTGCCCGTTTCGGCGGCTTTTTTAGTCTCTCATATAACTACAAAATAAAGGTGTTCACGTGCAGAAGTACATGAATGAAGCGCGCCAGCTATTGGCACTGGCTATACCCGTGATCGTCGCGCAGGTGGCCCAGACCGCAATGGGATTTGTGGATACGGTAATGGCAGGTGGCTACAGCGCCACCGACATGGCGGCCGTTGCTATCGGCACGTCAATCTGGCTTCCGGCCATCCTGTTCGGCCACGGTCTGCTGCTCGCGCTCACGCCTGTTATCGCTCAGCTCAATGGCTCGGGGCGCCGCGAGCGCATTGCCCATCAGGTCCGCCAGGGTTTCTGGCTGGCCGGGTTTGTCTCTGTGCTGATCATGGTCGTGCTCTGGAACGCGGGCCATATCATTCGCGCTATGCATAACATTGACCCGGCCCTGGCGGACAAAGCCGTGGGCTATCTGCGCGCCCTGCTCTGGGGGGCGCCTGGATATCTCTTCTTCCAGGTGGCGCGTAACCAGTGTGAAGGTCTGGCGAAAACCAAGCCCGGGATGGTGATGGGCTTTATCGGGTTGCTGGTCAACATTCCCGTTAACTATGTTTTTATTTACGGTCATTTCGGGATGCCGGAGCTGGGCGGTGTCGGCTGCGGCGTGGCGACGGCCGCCGTTTACTGGGTCATGTTCTTCTCAATGCTTACCTTCGTGAAGCGCGCCCGCTCCATGCGTGATATTCGTAACGAGAACAGATTCAGCACGCCGGACTGGAACATCATGACGCGCCTGGTGCAGCTAGGGTTGCCGATTGCCCTTGCGCTGTTCTTTGAGGTGACCCTGTTTGCCGTGGTCGCCCTGCTGGTCTCCCCGCTGGGCATTGTGAACGTCGCCGGGCATCAGATTGCGCTCAACTTCAGCTCCCTGATGTTTGTCCTGCCGATGTCGCTGGCCGCAGCAGTGACGATTCGCGTGGGCTTCCGCCTGGGGCAAGGCTCGACGCTCGATGCGCAAACCGCCGCGCGCACCGGACTGGGCGTCGGCGTCTGCATGGCCATTTGCACGGCGCTTTTTACCGTGGCGCTGCGCGAGCAGATTGCCCTGCTCTACAACGACAATCCGGAAGTCGTCGCGCTGGCCTCGCACCTGATGCTGCTGGCCGCGATTTACCAGATTTCGGACTCCATCCAGGTGATTGGCAGCGGGGTGCTGCGCGGCTATAAAGACACGCGTTCCATTTTCTTTATCACCTTCATCGCCTACTGGGTGCTGGGTCTGCCGTGTGGGTATATTCTGGCCCTGACCGACCTGGTGGTTGACCGCATGGGACCGGCGGGGTTCTGGATGGGCTTTATCATCGGCCTGACGTCGGCGGCAATTATGATGATGTTGCGCATGCGCTTCCTGCAGCGCCAGCCATCAACGATCATTTTGCAACGCGCTGCACGTTAAATACGCAGTAGCCGCCGCCCGGCGGCTACTTTCTCTTCACTTTGCGCGGTAATACAGCAATCGCGTGAAATCAGAGAGAAAATTGCATTTTCCCTCTTGCCACCTCGGTGCTGTGCCGCTAATATTCGTCCCCGTTGTCACCGACAACACGTTGCGTTCATAGCTCAGTTGGTTAGAGCACCACCTTGACATGGTGGGGGTCGTTGGTTCGAGTCCAATTGAACGCACCATTCTGCGTCCGTAGCTCAGTTGGTTAGAGCACCACCTTGACATGGTGGGGGTCGGTGGTTCGAGTCCACTCGGACGCACCATTTCAGTCCTGAAATGGTGCAAATTCTCCTCAGTTACCCTGAATTTTCTTAATCCCTTATTTTCATCATTATTCTCCTGCTACGCTTTTCCTATGGAAAAAAACACAGGAAACGTGTTGATGAAGAAGATCGCGATTATCGGCTCCGGCCCCACGGGAATTTACACCTTTTATCATCTGCTTAATAACAATACCCCACTCTCCGTTTCCGTCTTTGAACAGGCCGATGAAGCTGGCGTGGGCATGCCCTATAACGATGACGAGAATTCCCGGCTGATGCTGGCGAACATTGCGAGCATTGAAATCCCGCCCATTTTTATGACCTACCTCGACTGGCTTAAGGAGCAAAGCGACGACCATCTGGCGCGCTTTAAAGTTGATAAAGCCAGCCTGCACGATCGGCAGTTCCTGCCCAGGCTCCTGTTGGGAGAGTATTTTCGCGACAGCTTTCGTTCAATCGTAAAAGAGGCGAAAAAGCTGGGGTTCCAGGTTGAGGTTCATGAATCTGCGAAGGTCACCGACATCAACCCTTCGACAACCGGCGTGACGATTTCGGTCAATGACCGCACATTAGCGGATAAATTCGACCTAGCGGTTATTGCCACCGGCCACGTCTGGCCAGAGGAGGATGAAGCCACGCGCACGTTCTTCCCAAGCCCGTGGTCCGGCCTGATGGACGCCCGCATTCCCCCTTGCCGCGTGGGCATTATGGGCACCTCGTTGAGTGGCCTGGACGCGGCTATGGCGGTGGTGATGCAGCACGGCGAGTTTCGTGACGGTAAATTCATCCTCGACAGCGGCAGCGAAGGGTTAAACATTACGCTGATGTCACGGACGGGCATTCTCCCGGAAGCCGATTTTTACTGCCCCATCCCTTATGAACCGCTGTCGGTATTGACCGAATTCGTAGTGGAAAGCGAGATAGCCAAAGGACCGGATGGCCTGCTTGAGCGAGTCTTTGCCCTGATGGTGAAAGAGCTTGAACTCGCCGACCCGGCGTGGTGCGAGAAAATGTCTCTGCGTACGCTTAATGCGGACACCATTCGTGAGGCCTGGTTTGAGGATCGTAAGCGCCACGGGCCCTTTACCTGGGCGGAAGAGAATCTCAACGAGGTTGAACGCAATAAACGCGAGCGCCGTACCGTGGCGTGGCGCTACACCGTGCTTCGGCTGCATGAGGTCGTTCAGGAGATCGTTCCCCATCTTAGCGAGCAGGACAGAAAACGCTTTAAGCAGGGCCTGGCTCGCGTGTTTATCGACAATTATGCTGCCATCCCGCCGCAGTCTATTCGCAGGCTGCTTGCGCTTCGCGAGGCCGGCATCATTAGCGTGGCGGCGCTCGGCGATGATTACACGCTTGATGCCGGCAGCGATCGGACAGTCATCACCACACAAGAGACCGTTTATCGTTTCGACGTCTTTATTGATGCGCGCGGGCAAAAGCCGCTTAAAACAAACGATCTGCCTTTCCCATCGCTGCGCAGACAGCTTGAGGAGACGGGCGATGAGATCCCCGACATCGGCGAGGATTACACGTTAAAAGCGCCAGAAACGGTTCGTGGGCGCATCGCCTTCGGCGCAATACCGTGGCTGATGCACGATCGTCCCTTCGTTCAGGGGCTGGCAGAGTGTGCGGAGATTGCAGAAGCGATGGCGAAGGCGGCTGAAAAACCGGCCTCAGGTATACGGCGTCGGTTACCGTACGTGGAGAACTGACAGGGCTTCCATGCCCTGCAACGCGAGATTATTCGAAGAACACTTCCGGGTTTTCAGACAGCGAGACGAAGCTTTTCGTCGCTTTATCCAGGGCGAGAATTTTGCCGCTTTCAATGTCGTATACCCAGCCGTGCAGGCGAAGCGAGTTATTACGCAGGCCCACCGCGACGGACGGGTGGGTCTTGATGTTGCTGAGCTGCGCAAAGACGTTTTCCTGCACCATCGCATTCACTTTATCGATCGGCTTATCCCAGCTTTTTTTCTCTACCACGGCTTTTGCCGCGTCGGAATAGCGCAGCCAGTGCGATACAGCAGGCATCGGCTCCAGGTTCGCGTTATCGGCAATCGCCTTCATCGCGCCGCAGTTGGAGTGGCCGCAGATCACGATGTCGGTCACGCCCAGCGCCACTACCGCGTACTCGATAGTTGCAGAGACGCCGCCTGGCTCCGGCCCGAACGGTGGAACAATGTTGCCAGCATTACGAATAACAAAGAGTTGTCCCGGCTCTTGCTGGGTGACCAGTTCAGGGACCAGACGGCTGTCGGAGCAGGAGATAAACAGCGCTTTGGGATTCTGGCTGGACGCTAAACTGCGAAAGAGCTCTTTACGTTGCGGGAAAATCTCTTTTTGAAAGCTGAGAAAACCTTCAATGATATGTTGCATAGCAATTTCTCTTTTATCTGTTTTCGTTTAGGCATGATCGAGATCACACTCGCAAAGTTTACCCACCGTGCTTCACTTGAGACAAGCAATATATTTCTGGCCCGACCGCTGCACGATGTCATCGGCGTTTGCCGGAATGTTCTGCCCTTCGAACGCGCCGTAAAGACGGGCGAACGATTTTCCCGACAGGCGCCAGGTAACGTCCTCAACCGTACGGGCAGGCAGCGGAAGCATATTCGGGTAGCTCCACATGAACGACACGGCCTCTTTCCCTGGGGTCACCTGCAAAATGTCTCCCGCCAGTAAAACGCCCTCGCCCTCCTGCCAGTGCAGTACCGTTCCGCCCGCAAAATGCCCGCCGAGACGCAGCAGCGTAACCGACGGGACTATCTCCAGCGCATCGCCATCCCAGAAATGAATCGCCGGGCTGTCGCGCATCACCCATTCGCTATCGCTCACGTGCAGATAGACCGGCGCGTCGAAAGCCGCGGCCCACTCCTGCATCGTGGTGTAATAGTGCGGATGCGAAATCGCAATGGCGCGAAGGCCGCCGAGTGCGGCGATGAGCGTTTGGGTTGCAGGATCAAGGTTGGCGATGCAGTCCCAGAGAATGTTACCGTGGGGAGTACGCAGGAGGAGTGCCCGCTGGTTAATGGCAAAAGCGGGTACCGTCTTGATACTGAATAACTGCGGCTCCAGCTGCTGCCATTTGTTGGCGTGTGTCGCCGTTACCGTCGCGTAATCGATCCACGCCTGGCCGCTGGCCGGAACATACTGACGTTCATCCTCGCAAATGGCACATCTCTCCGGCGTTCCCTCATAAGAAGTACCGCAGGTTCTACAGAGTGTAATCATGAGCGCTCCTCAGTGATAAAGCACTGAGTATGGCAGGGATTATCCTTATGTGCTGCGAGGTACATTGCTGGCGTTTTTTACCCTATACTGTGCCAGTATCAAAAACCGAACAGAGCAGGTGCAAGATGGAAATTGATCTCGATAACTTAGTTTTTAACGGTCTGGATGAAGCGGAAGAGCGTAACGCAGAACGTCTGGACGATGCGGATAAAAAAGCGCAGGCGATTATTGCCGACGACGACTGCGGCGACGCCTGCAAGATCTGATAAAAAAGCACCGGAAAACCGGTGCTTTTTTCATTGCGGGGAAGATTACAGCTCAGGCGTCTTTTTAAACCCCGTTAGCATCAGAACCAGGCTTTCTGATGAAGACGCCGGTTCGAACTGGTAATGATTCCCCTGGCGGTCACCGCCGATATACCACGAGATTTCGGTTTTTCCTTCCGCCAGCGCCTTGCGCACGGCTTTGTCCACGTTCACCATCCGGTATTCACGAGAATGGTTCAGATAGAGCACTGCGTCGGAGCGATAGTTACAGGCCGGACGCGAGGCCCATCTTACGGTAGCAGGATCCCAGTCATTGCTGGCCGGATAGAAGAAGATCTGATCGGCACCGTTAGTTTCCACTTTGCCGCCATAAATCCGCACGCGGTATGTAAACTGCGAAGGATCTTGCCCGGCAGGCAGAGGGGGAATGTGGAACTTCACCAGCGACAGCGTTTCGCTGTTTTTCGTGCGCCCCCCGTTCTGCCAGTTATCCTGCACCAGTAAAACCTGCGGTTCGGGCTGGGAGAGGTCTGGCTCCAGGCTGCTGAGCCAGACGTTGGCCTTCGCTCTGGAATAACCATACGGGACGGTGGTGCCACAATCTAACCCGCGGTTCATGCACAGGTCCGTCATAAAGCGCGCGGCGTCTTCCGTCCAGCCGTTCATAAAATCTGCATGCGCCGTATACAGGCTACCCCACCGCTCTTCTCGCTCATCGCCGTGCATGATGGGGTCCATGGAGAGCTGCACTTTGCTGGTATCAAGCGAGCTAATCGTCGGGAGTACGTAAGCAATGTTCATGTTCACGGTGGGAATTTTCACCGGGAAGGTGGACGGGCACTGCCCCTTGACGTCGTAGGTGGCGTTAATCAGACCATGGGCAGGCTTCAGGTTCACTCCATCCCAGCAGTTAGGAAACTGAATGCCGATATTAAACTGCACGGCATCGTTCGCCTTGCGCAAGCCGCAGACCTCACCGGTTTTGGTGGTGTAACCCTTGCCGTTGGCACATAAAAAGGTGATATGTGGATTCGGCGCACTACCGTGATGGTCGCCCGCCAGCAGCGACAGCCCCGCCGGGAAAGGGTGTAGCGGCCAGGCGTCCACGTTCGATGCCTGATAATAGGTTTTTTGATACGCCGGTTTGACGACCGTGCCGTCAGGCAGGCGAAGCGAAGGTGCCCAGTAGGCAGAGCTGTCGGCTTTGTTATCGCAGGTGGTCTTTTCATCCCGGCGCAGGGATTCACGGCTGGAGTCAGCATCCGTTTGCACGTTGCCGAAGAAGTCGTGCTGCATGGCCTCGTTGGGCATGCCGTACATCATAATGGCGTCATCGCCAAGGGTATGGGAATAGCCGCAAACAACATGCGCCTGCGGTGCGGCGTGTGCCGCATGAATTGTGAAAAGTAGCGCAGGGACAGAAAGCGCGCGTGTTAACGTGGTCCGTTTCATCATTTTCTCCATGACTGAAAGGACACATTGGTAACAAAAGCGGGCTAATTAACCGAATGATTCAGAGCGTACTTTTCCGTCTTTTGAGGCTTTACAGACGTCACGCACACCTCATTCCAGTACGTTTCGCGCGTGCGGCGCAGTTCAGCGTGGCGTTTTATCATGGAACCACTCCGGGTCAATGTTGGCAACGTCTACGCCATACAGGCTGGCGACAGGCAGTATCGACTCAAGAACACGTTGCGCGCTGTTCTCCGCATTCGCTGGTCGGGTCGCAAAAAACCGCCGTAACGTGCTGATCCATTTTTTCATCGTCTTACCCTCTCTCGCCGTATCTGCCTTCAGTTAAGCACCCCAATCCCGTGCAGGGGAAATACCAAAATCCACTGTCGATGTGCAGGATCTGCAAATAGCGCCCCGTCCTTTTCACGCTTCATTAACACCTTGTTCACTAATGCTTTTTTGCTCATAGCAAAGAACGATTTCTTATTTGGCGATAGCTTTCCCTTATGGGAGCGTAACGGGGTAAAACAAAAACAACGGGATGGCGTATGACTATGGCAGCAAAAATGAAAGGGTTTAAAAAACGGACGCTGGTTCTGGGCGTAGTGGCAGCCTGGGGCCTGTTTTCAGCGCAGGCGCAGGCCGATCAGCTGGCGGATATCAAGGCAGCAGGGGTGGTGAAAGTCGCCACGTTTGATGCCAACCCGCCGTTTGGCTCGATTGATGCCAAAACGCATGAGATCGTGGGTTACGACGTAGACTTCGCCAAAGCGCTGGCAACATCGCTCGGCGTGAAGCTTGAACTGGTTGCCACCAATCCGGCCAACCGCATTCCGCTGCTGCAGTCCGGCAAAGCGGACCTGATCGTGGCGGATATCACCATCACGCCGGAACGCGCGCAGGTGATTGACTTCTCGACGCCTTACTTTGTCACCGGCCAGCAGTTCCTGGTTCCGGCGAAATCTCCGGACAAGCTCGATGACTACAGCCGGGCGCGCATTGGCGCGGTCAAAGGCACGACGGGCGAGCAGGCGCTGCACCAGCGCTTCCCGCAGTCCCGCGTCCTCTCTTATGACGACATTCCCCTGGCGCTGACCGCACTGCGCAACGGCAACGTGCAGGCCATTACCCAGGACAGCACCATTCTGGCCGGTCTGCTGGCGCAGGCGCCGGACAAAGCCAACTTCAAAATTCTGCCCGACCTGCTGAGCAAAGAAGAGATTGGCGTGGGGGTGAAAAAAGGTGAAACGGCGCTGCTGAAAGCCGTCAACGACGAGCTGGTCAATCTCGAGAAGACCGGTCAGGCGGCTAAAATCTACGACGTCTGGTTTGGTCCTGGCACCCCTGCTCCACAGCCCCGCGCCTTTAAAATAGAAGCCAGATAATGATGCTCTCAGGTTTATTTTCCCACTCCGCGGCCGGTGCCGCGGATTTTTCACATCTGGAACAGGCCAGCGTCGAGTTTCGCCACGTGGACAAACGCTACGGTGACCATCAGGTTTTGAACGACATTAACCTCACTATCACGCCCGGTGAAGTGGTTGCCATCCTCGGCCCGTCGGGTTCCGGTAAATCCACCCTGATTCGTCTTATCAACCAGCTTGAACCCCTGAGCGGCGGGGAGATCCTGGTCGACAACAAGCCTACCGGCAGGCTCTCCGGTAGCGGGCTGCGCCAGCTGCGAAGCCGCGTGGGGTTTGTGTTTCAGCAGTTCAATCTTTATGCCCACCTCACCGCCAGCCAGAACATCACCCTGGCGCTTGAGCACGTCCACGGCTGGAAGCCGCTCCCCGCTCAGGCGCGCGCGCTGGCCCTGCTGGAGAAAGTCGGGATGCTGGAAAAAGCCCACCATTACCCGGCTGAGCTTTCCGGTGGACAGCAGCAGCGGGTCGCGATTGCCCGCGCCCTGGCCTCGTCACCGCAAATCATTCTCTTTGACGAGCCGACGTCGGCACTCGATCCCGAGATGATTGGTGAAGTGCTGTTTGTGATGAAAGCCCTCGCCCACAGCGGGATCACGATGATCGTGGTGACCCATGAGATGCAGTTTGCCCGGGAAATTGCCGACCGGATTGTCTTTATCGACGGCGGGCAAATTCTGGAAACCGCGCCGCCGGCACAGTTTTTCAGCCAGCCAGCGCATCCGCGCGCGCAGCGGTTCCTGCAAAAGGTGCTGGACCCGCTGCATCAGGAGCATCTGTAATGCCCGCGCTCGACTGGCAGGGAGTACTGACCGGACAGCCTCTGCAGTGGATACTTTCCGGATTTCTCACCACCCTGTGGGTGACGCTGGCGGGGATCGCGCTGGCCAGCCTGCTCGCACTGCTCTTTATGCTCCTGCGCCTGTCCGGTGGACGCGTCGGGAAAGCGATCGTCAGCGGCTGGGTATCGATGTTTCGCAATACCCCGCTGCTGGTGCAGCTGCTGTTCTGGTATTTTGCCGCCTGGAACGGGCTGCCGCAGGCGTTTCGCGACGCGGTCAACGCCGATCACAGCTGGTCCATTCTGCCCGGCGACGTCTGGTGGTTTACGCCCGAATTTTTATGTTCTGCCTGGGGGCTGGGCGTATTTACCTCGGCGTTTTTAATCGAAGAAGTGGAATCAGGCTTGCGGTCTGTGCCAGCCGGGCAACGGGAGGCGGCGCTCGCCCAGGGTTTCTCCACGTGGCGCGTGTTTCGCTACATCCTGCTGCCGCAGGGGCTGGCTAACGCCTGGCAGCCCGTTGTGGGCCAGTATCTCAACCTGATGAAGCTCTCCTCGCTCGCCAGCGGGATTGGCTTCGCCGAGCTCACCTACCAGGTCAGGCAGATCGAAAGCTATAACGCGCACGCGCTGGAGGCATTTACCCTCGGTACCGCACTCTATCTCCTGACCGGTCTGGTCATGGGAATGGTGCTGGTTCGCCTTGGGCCGCAGGCGAAACGTAAACGTCCGATCGTCGCTACCGCAGGGAGTGAAAAACATGATTGCCGGACTTAATGTCATCACCGATAACCTCGATTATCTGCTGTGGGGACGCGCGGCAGCCGGTGAACCGGGGGGCGTGTTGCTCTCGCTGATGATGGCGACTGGAGCAGCCGTTATCGCCCTGCCCGCTGGGATTGCGCTCGCGTGCCTGGCCTGGCGCTTTACCGGGCTCGTGCGCAAAGCCCTCTTTTTATGGGCAGAGCTGATTCGCGGGATCCCGCTCATCTTCGTGATTTTCTGGATGTGGTATCTCCTGCCGCTCATGACCGGGGGCGATCTGCCCGGGGCGCTGACCGTCACGCTGGCGCTGGCCTGGTTTACGGCGGCCACCGTGATGCACTCGGTCCTGGCCGGGCTGAGCGCGCTGCCGACCGGGCAGTACGAAGCCGCGCTGTCACAGGGATTCAGCACGCAGCAAACCCTGTGGCGCGTGCTGCTGCCGCAGGCGCTGGGGAATATTCTGCCGTCGCTGGTGGGGATTTTTATCAGCCTGCTGAAGGATACGTCGCTGGCGTTTATCGTGAACGTCCCGGAGCTGACCACGGTGGCGGGACAGGTCAACAACCGGGTGCAAATCTACCCGGCGGCCATTTTTATTTTTACGGGCGTGGTCTACTACCTGCTCTGCTGCTCGCTTGAGCAGCTTGCGAAGCGCTGGCGCCTTACCCGGCCAGCGCTTTAACCACCGTTTCCATCGCTTCGGTTGTCAATTCACTGCGTTTCACGCGCTGGTTCGCCAGCGCGGTACGCAGAACACCGGCAATGACAATATGCTTTGGCTCCTGCCCTAAATCACGCATCTCAAGCACCACCTTTCCGACCACCCGGCACATCTCCTGGTACAGCGCTTCATCTTTGGTCACGTTACCCATCGTCATCACTCCATTGCCTGTTAAACGTTGAGCTTAAATGATTCTCCTGCCGGATACAAAAAAGAAGCCCGGCGAGAGACTCGCCGGGCTTCATCTGTAAAATCAGTCAATTAGTTGTTTACTGGAATGACCGCGCCTTTGTACTTGGTGCGGATCCAGTCCTGAATCTCTTTCGAGTGCAGCACGTTCACCAGCGCGACGATGTCTTTCTTCTTCTCGTCACCGCGATGCACGGTGATAATGTTGGCATACGGGTTGTTTTCACCGCTCTCAACCGCAATCGGGTCGTGAACCGGATCCAGACCGGCGTCAATCGCGTAGTTGGCGTTAATCACCACCGCGTCGCCTTCGTTGTTGTTGTACATCTGCGGCAGCAGAGACGCTTCCACGTTAGGCGTGAACTTCAGCTTTTTCGGGTTCTCGACGATGTCGCTGATGCGCGCGGTCACTTTATCGATGCCCGGCTTCAGCTTGATCACGCCCTCTTTCTCGAAGATGGAAAGAATACGCCCCTCTTCAGAAACCGCGTCACGCATGATGATCTTGCCACCTTCCGGCAGGTCTTTCAGCGACTTGTATTTTTTGGAGTAGATGCCGATTGGCTCAATGTGGATCGCGCCCGCACTGACAAAATCGTAGTCCTTATCGCCCGCATGATCTTTCAGCACGCTGTTCAGGTAAGGAATGTGCTGGAAATAGTTCGCATCGATGTCATGACCCGCCAGCGCGGTGTTCGGCAGAATGTAGTCCTGGAACGGTTTAATCTCCAGGTCGATCCCCTGCTTCGCCAGAATCGGCTTTGCCTGCTCCAGAATTTCCGCATGCGGCGTGTTGGACGCGCCCACGGTCAGGGTGTCGGCCCAGGAGGCAAAGCTCAGGGCGCTCAGGGTTGCAGCGGCGATCAGCGTCAGTGTCTTTTTCATGATGTGGTTCCTGTGTGTTGTTGTTACCCTAAATAGTTCGAGTCACAGGAAGGCGGCAAGTGAGTGAATCCCCAGGAGCTTACATACAGTAAGTGACTGGGGTGAACGAATGCAGCCAACGCGCCTGAGGCTCGAAATATGACGGGTATTAGCGTTTATCTAACAGTGAAGTAATGACATCGCCGCAGAACTGGATAATGAAAACGATGATCAGAATGGTCACCGTTGCCACCAGCGTGACGTCACCATGGTTGCGCTGGAATCCTTCCAGATAAGCCAGATTTCCCAAACCACCGGCGCCAATCACCCCCGCCATGGCGCTGTAGCTCACCAGCGCAATCAGCGTCACCGTAATACCCGATACCAGTGCAGGTGATGATTCCGGCAGTAAAACCCGAAATACGAGCGTGCTCAGTCGTGCGCCCATCGAGCGCGTCGCTTCAATCACGCCTTTATCCACTTCACGCAGGGCGATCTCCACCAGGCGTGCGTAGAACGGTGCGGCCCCCACAATCAGGGCCGGCAGCGCCGCGTTGGCGCCAAGAATGGTGCCGACAACGGTCTTGGTGAACGGGATCAGCAGCACAATCAAAATGATGAACGGAATCGAGCGGAACACGTTCACCACAATCGAAATGACGCTATATACCGTGCGGTTGTGGAACAATCCGCCGCGCGCGGTTAAAAACAGCGCCAGACCCAGCACGATGCCTAATACAAAGGTCGCCACACCGGAAAGCGCGGTCATGTACAGCGTCTCCAGCGTCGCCGCCCAAAGCTGATCCCACTTGAGATGCGGAAAGAGATTCTCAGCCATGTTTAATCACCTCGCCTTCAATATCGCTGTGCTGCAGGTCGGCGAGGATATTGTTCAGTTGTTCATCAGATGCCACGACGTGCACCCAGAGCTGACCAAACACGCCGTGAGCGGTTTGGGTCATTTTTCCGTGCAGAATGTTAAACGGCAGGCCGTAGCGCAGCGTGAGCTCACCCACAATCGGTTTATGCGTGCTGTGCCCGGTAAAGGTCAGCCTGATGACCGTCCCTTCCAGATCGTTTGCCAGTTCGGTATTGAAGGTTTCTTCTTCAGCGTACTGGCTCACCTGACGGACAAACTGCTGCGTAATCGGCTGCTGCGGATGGGTAAAGACGCTCAGCACGTCTCCCTCTTCCACCACTTTACCGTTCTCCATCACCGCCACGCGGTCGCAGATTTTGCGCACCACGTGCATCTCGTGCGTGATCAGCACGATGGTCAGCCTGAAACGACGGTTAATATCCAGCAGCAGATCGAGGATCTGATCGGTGGTCTGCGGGTCAAGCGCGGAGGTGGCTTCATCGCAGAGCAGCACATCCGGGCGATTAGCCAGCGCACGCACAATGCCCACGCGCTGCTTTTGCCCACCGCTCAGCTGTGATGGATAGGCATGCTCGCGACCTTTCAGGCCAACGAGTTCAATAAGCTCGGCCACGCGGGCCTTAATGTCGGCTTTTGGTACGCCGGCAATTTGCATCGAGAACGCAATATTCTCGCTGACCGTGCGCGACCACAGCAGGTTGAAGTGCTGAAACACCATGCTGATCTTCAGACGCGCCTGGCGCAGGGCTTCACCTTTTGCGGCAGAAATGTTCTGCCCGTTGATGGTTACGCTGCCGCTGCTCGGTTTTTCCAGACCATTCAGCAAGCGAATAAGCGTACTTTTACCTGCGCCGCTGTAACCGATGATCCCGTATATCTGTCCCTGTGCTATCGTCAAATTGACATTATCAACGGCCGTGAGCGCCACCTTTCCGTTGTCAAAAACCTTCGAAATATTGCTGAGAACTATCATTCTTATTCGTTATCCGTGCCGCCCTCGGCGGTTTAGCAGTATGGATGTCCAAACGATAGTAAACAGGCGTTATCAGCTTTTAAATGAACAAAAAAGAATGTGTTATAACTTTCGGAAATAAACAGCGGATTTACCGGGTGGGAAGCATTTAGATAAATTTCAGCAATGATTATCTGCCTGATGTATATCTGCTGGCTGACACCCTGCAAAAACGCTCATTTTTGCAGCATTTTATGCGTATATAGCCATCCTCACATCCAGACAACTTTACGTCTTGCTGTCCTGACATCCAAAAACATCATTTATATTCCTTTCTGTTCTAAAAAGCAGTGAATGGTTCTTTATTGAGAAAATTTCACCGCCCTATCATCCCGTCATGACATCCAGAAAGGAAAACATCATGACGATTTATCACTCCGTCACCGAACTGATTGGTCGTACCCCGCTGATCCAGCTGCATAAGCTTGATACCGGTCCCTGCTCGCTCTTTCTGAAGCTGGAAAACCAGAATCCCGGCGGCTCCATTAAGGATCGCGTTGCGCTGTCGATGATTAACGAAGCGGAACGTACCGGCCAGCTGCAGCCAGGCGGCACGATAATTGAAGCCACTGCGGGCAATACCGGTCTCGGCCTGGCCCTGATCGCCGCCCAGAAAGGCTACTCGCTGATCCTGGTAGTGCCGGACAAAATGAGCCGCGAGAAGATTTTCCACCTGCGCGCGCTGGGTGCCCAGGTGGTGCTGACCCGCTCCGACGTCAACAAAGGCCATCCTGCCTATTACCAGGATTACGCCCAGCGTCTGGCGAACGAACTGCCGGGCGCGTTTTACATCGACCAGTTCAACAACGAAGCCAACCCGCTGGCGCACCGCACCACCACGGCGCCTGAGCTGTATGAACAGCTTGACGGCAAAATCGACGCCATCGTGGTGGGCGTCGGCTCAGGCGGCACGCTGGGCGGCCTGCAGGCGTGGTTCGCCGAGCACTCTCCGCACACGGAATTTGTCCTGGCTGACCCGGCCGGATCCGTTCTCGCCGACCAGGTGGAAACCGGACGCTACCACGACGCGGGCTCCTGGCTGGTTGAGGGAATTGGCGAAGACTTTATTCCTCCGCTGGCCCACATTGAAGGGGTGAATCGCGCCTGGCGCATCACCGACCGCGAGGCCTTCACCACCGCGCGCGAGCTGCTGAAAACGGAGGGCATTCTGGCGGGCTCCTCCAGCGGTACGCTGCTGGCGGCCGCGCTGAAGTATTGCCAGGCGCAAACCACGCCGAAGCGGGTGGTGACCTTCGCCTGCGACAGCGGCAATAAATATCTCTCGAAGATGTTCAACGACGACTGGATGCGACAGCAGGGGCTCATCACGCGTCCTCAGGCCGGCGATCTCTCTGATTACATCGCCCTGCGCCACGATGAAGGTGCCACCGTCACCGCGGCCCCGGACGACACGCTCTCCACCGTCCTGGCGCGCATGCGTCTGTATGACATCTCCCAGCTGCCGGTGCTGGAGAACGGCAAGGTGGTGGGCATTATCGACGAGTGGGATCTCCTGCGACATATCGGCGGCGACGGCGATCGCTTCGCGCTGCCGGTGACGGCAGCCATGACGCGTCAGGTCGAGTTCCTTGACAAGCACGCGCCGGAAAGCGCCCTGCACGCCATCTTCGACCGCGGCCTTGTGGCCGTCATTAATGACAACGACCGTTTTCTCGGTCTGATTACGCGCAGCGACGTTCTGACCGCCTGGCGCAACCGTCTACAGCAATAAAGGAATCAATGATGAAAAATCTGGCCACCCTCAGCGTTCACAGCGGCGAATTTAACGACCAGCACGGCGCCGTTATGCCGCCAATTTACGCCACCTCGACGTTTGCGCAACCCGCGCCCGGGGAGCATACCGGCTACGAGTACTCCCGCAGCGGCAACCCCACCCGCCATGCGCTGGAAACCGCCATCGCCGAACTGGAAGGCGGCACGCGCGGCTACGCCTTCGCTTCCGGTCTGGCGGCCATCTCCACGGTGCTCGAACTGCTGGATAAAGACAGCCATATTGTCGCCATTGATGACGTATACGGCGGGACGTACCGCCTGATTGAAAACGTGCGCAAGCGCAGCACCGGGCTGCAGGTCAGCTGGGTCAAACCGGACGACCTGGCCGGGCTCGAGGCCGCCATTCGCCCGGAAACGCGTATGGTCTGGGTCGAAACGCCAACCAACCCGCTGCTGAAGCTGGCCGATCTGGCGGCCATCGCGGCGATCGCCCGTCGTCATAACGTCATCAGCGTGGCGGATAACACCTTCGCGTCGCCGGTGATCCACCGTCCGCTGGAGTCCGGGTTCGATATCGTGGTGCACTCGGCCACTAAATACCTTAACGGCCACTCTGACGTCGTCGCCGGGCTGGCGGTGGTGGGCGATAACAAGGCGCTGGCGGACAAGCTCGGCTATCTGCAGAACGCGGTGGGCGGCGTTCTGGATCCTTTCAGCAGCTTCCTGACGCTGCGCGGTATTCGCACGCTCGCGCTGAGGGTCGAAAAGCACAGCACCAACGCGCTGGCCATTGCGCAATGGCTGGAGCAGCATCCGCTGGTCGAAAACGTGTACTATCCAGGACTGGAATCGCATCCGCAGTACCAGCTTGCCCGCACGCAGATGGCGCTGCCCGGTGGCATGATTTCCGTCGTGGTAAAAGGCGATGCGCAACGCGCCACCGAGGTGATTCGCAACCTGAAGTTGTTCACCCTTGCGGAAAGCCTGGGCGGCGTGGAAAGTCTGGTGAGCCAGCCTTACAGCATGACCCACGCCTCAATTCCGCTTGAGCAACGCCTCGCAAACGGCATTGTGCCGCAGCTGATCCGCCTGTCGGTGGGGATTGAAGATCCTAAAGACCTGATTGCCGACCTCAGCCAGGCGCTGCAAAAATAAGCAAAGTGCGGCAGGTCCCTCACCTGCCGCGATAAGTTGTCATCATGGCTTAACGCCTTGATAACAATATTATGTGAAACAGCACAGATTATTTCTGAAACACCGTTTCCATTTTCCTTTTATCTTAGAATCAGCGTATAATGCGCACCTAATCCCTGGTGAATGGTTTCAGCGCTTGGAATACAAAAAACAACGTACAACTTCTCCTCTCCTTCGTTGGGCTGTCACTCAGGCACACTTTCTTCTGCACGCTCATTTGATGTCTCCTATCCTTAGTGCGTGTCATATACTCTTTTGCAACACAGGTTTGACTCCGCGGCGGTGCGCCCCCGGAGCGAGATTTCCATATCCTTCCCAACTTAAAGACTAAGACTGTCATGAAAAAGACGAAAATTGTTTGTACTATCGGCCCGAAAACCGAATCTGAAGAGATGCTGAGCAAAATGCTGGATGCCGGCATGAACGTGATGCGTCTGAACTTCTCCCACGGCGACTACGCAGAACACGGCCAGCGCATCCAGAACTTGCGCAACGTGATGAGCAAGACCGGTAAAAAAGCGGCCATCCTGCTGGATACCAAAGGTCCAGAAATCCGTACCATCAAGCTGGAAGGCGGTAACGACGTCTCTCTGAAAGCGGGCCAGACCTTCACCTTCACCACCGACAAATCCGTTATCGGCAACAGCGAAATCGTTGCAGTGACCTACGAAGGCTTCACCAGCGATCTGTCCGTTGGTAACACCGTGCTGGTCGACGATGGCCTGATCGGTATGGAAGTCACCGCTATCGAAGGCAACAAAGTTATCTGTAAAGTGCTGAACAACGGCGACCTGGGCGAAAACAAAGGCGTTAACCTGCCGGGCGTCTCCATCGCGCTGCCAGCCCTGGCTGAAAAAGACAAACAGGACCTGATCTTCGGCTGCGAGCAAGGCGTTGACTTCGTCGCGGCCTCCTTCATCCGTAAGCGTTCCGACGTGGTTGAAATCCGTGAGCACCTGAAAGCGCACGGCGGCGAGAAGATCCAGATCATCTCCAAAATCGAAAACCAGGAAGGCCTGAACAACTTCGACGAAATCCTCGAAGCGTCTGACGGCATCATGGTTGCACGTGGCGACCTGGGCGTTGAAATCCCTGTTGAAGAAGTGATCTTCGCGCAGAAGATGATGATCGAGAAGTGTGTGCGCGCGCGTAAAGTGGTTATCACCGCCACGCAGATGCTGGACTCCATGATCAAAAACCCACGCCCAACCCGCGCTGAAGCAGGCGACGTGGCAAACGCCATTCTCGACGGTACTGACGCAGTAATGCTGTCCGGTGAATCCGCGAAAGGTAAATACCCGCTGGAAGCGGTCGGCATCATGGCGACCATCTGTGAACGTACTGACCGCGTGATGACCAGCCGTCTGGACTTCAACAACGACAGCCGCAAGCTGCGTATCACCGAAGCAGTATGCCGCGGTGCGGTAGAAACTGCTGAGAAACTGGAAGCACCACTGATTGTGGTTGCTACTCAGGGCGGTAAATCTGCGCGCGCCGTGCGTAAATACTTCCCGGATGCGACCATCCTGGCCCTGACCACCAACGAAACCACTGCTCGTCAGCTGGTGCTGAGCAAAGGCGTCGTTGCGCACCTGGTTAAAGAGATCGCCTCTACTGACGATTTCTACATTCAGGGTAAAGCACTGGCTCTGGAAAGCGGTCTGGCACAGAAAGGCGACGTTGTGGTAATGGTTTCTGGCGCCCTGGTACCAAGCGGCACCACCAATACCGCATCTGTTCACGTGCTGTAATAATTCCCGAACGAATTAATTTGGATAAAAAGCGCCCATTGGGCGCTTTTTTTATTCCCGGCATTAGCCAAACGCATTCAAAATGCAAATCGGGTTTTTCTATTTAATTGCGAATTATCTAAGATGAATCCGATGATAAATGCCTTTTTTTCCTTAGATTTTTGCCTGAAAAGGGCTGATTCGGTGCTTCTTTGAGCGAACGATCAAAAATAGGTGTATTCCCATCAAAAAAATATTCTCAACCCAAAAAACTTTGTGTAATACTTGTAACGCTACATGGAGATTAACTCAATCTAGAGGGTATTAATAATGAATCGTACTAAACTGGTACTGGGCGCGGTAATCCTGGGTTCTACTCTGCTGGCTGGTTGCTCCAGCAACGCTAAAATCGATCAGCTGTCTTCTGACGTTCAGACTCTGAACGCTAAAGTTGACCAGCTGAGCAACGACGTGAACGCAATGCGTTCCGACGTTCAGGCTGCTAAAGACGACGCAGCTCGCGCTAACCAGCGTCTGGACAACCAGGCTACTAAATACCGTAAGTAATAGTACCTGTTAATAAAATGGCGCACATTGTGCGCCATTTTTTTTGCCTGCGTCAAACGCCTACTGCGTCACCCTCTCCCCTTCATCTTCCGCCACCGCAGCAGACACCCGGCTGTTCTGCACCGACAACACGCTATTGCTGGCTGACGGGCCGCTACCGGACGACACGATAACCGGGATCCCGGCACGACGTGACAGCGCTTTATCAATCAGCGCCTTATCGCTTCCTGCCTGAGAAACAAAGGCCGCAAAGTCGGCGGAATGGGTAATGGGCGAGACCTGCGGATTTTCCCCTTCTACCTGCGCCAGCGGACGGTGGACCTCAATATAGCGTTTACCATCCGGCTCCACGGAAAACTTCACGGGTTCATTAATAATCTGCACCCGCGTGCCCACCCGCACCTGTTCGAACAGCGCCTTAATGTCCGGGGCGTTCATCCGCATACAGCCAGAGCTGACACGCAGGCCAACGCTGTCCGGCGCGCTGGTGCCATGAATGAGATATTCCCCATTCCCCACGCCTAAACGCAGTGCGAAGCGTCCTAGCGGGTTATTTGGCCCGGCAGGGACCACCGGAGGCAGTTTAATGCCCTGCTCCAGAGAACGTGCTCGTATGCCCGGCGTGGGTGTCCAGGTGGGATTAGGGATCTTCTGGCTCACCCGCGTGGTCGTCACCGGCGTTTCCAGCCCCAGTTGCCCAATACCCAGAGGATAAACCTGAACAATATTTTGCCCCGGCGGGAAGTAGTAGAGCCGAAGCTCAGCAAGATTCACCACAATCCCCTCGCGGGGCGTATCCGGCAACAGCATTTGCGACGGAATGGTTATCACGGTGCCCGGCGCAGGGTTTACCGGCGCAATGGTATTGTTGGTTTCCAGGAGCACCTGCGCCGCCGTATTAAACCGGCGGGCGATGGTCTGCAGCTTATTATCTCCTTCCTGTATCGTGTAGGTTTGATTTTGCCCAATCAGACGACTGCCTGCGGGCGGCAACGGATAGTCCATCGCGCGGGCCGAATGAAGGGCTCCGAGCGAACTGAGGAGTAATAGAGTAATGAGAGACGCGCGCTTCATGCTGAGATTCCTTATTCACTGACAGAACGCCAGAAAGCTGAAAAACCAGCGAGGCGGGAACCACCTCGCGAAACAGAATGAATGCTGTTCTGTAAGTCTAGCTAAGGATTGCAGCTTTGGCGCGAATGGCGCGAATCATCGCTTCCAGTCCCTGAGAGCGGGACGGGGTGAGGTGTTGGGTTAAGGCCATTTTTTCAAACCACGGACGAACATCGAACGCGACGATATCCTGCGCCGACATCTGCTGGTAAAGGCTAAAGACGACCGCAATAAGCCCTTTTACAATGGCGGCATCGCTGTCGCCGCGCAATGCGATCGTGCCGTCATCCGACTGCGCCATCACAATCCACACCTGGCTCTGGCAGCCCTGAATACTGTTCTCCGGGCTGTGCGCCTCTTCACCGAGCGGCGGCAAACGCTGTCCCAGCTCGATGATATAGAGATACTTCTCTTCCCAGTTTGCGCAACGCGAGAAGTTGCGCAGTAATTTATCTTTGTCCGGCAGCTCTGCCATCTTTCGTCTCTCCGTTAGCCCAGCAGCTGATGAATGCGCTTCAGCCCCGCCACCAGCCTGTCGACCTCTTCCGTCGTGTTGTACATCACCAGCGATGCGCGGCACATTGCCGGTACCTGGTAAAACGCCATCAGCGGCATGGCGCAGTGGTGCCCGGTGCGGACCGCCACGCCGTAGTTATCGAGGAAACTGCCCACGTCATAGGCGTGGTGTTTCCCAAGATTAAACGCGATTACCCCTTGCCGATCGGCAGGCCCGTAGAGGGTTAAATCCGGCACGCTGGCAAGCTCTGCAAGCGCGTAGTGCATCAGCAGCTGTTCATACTCCTGAATGGCATCAAGACCGATGGCAGAGACGTAAGAGACCGCCGCCCCCAGCCCGATAATGCCCCCGGTGTTGGGCGTGCCCGCCTCAAAACGCCACGGGGCGCGCGCGTAGGTTGTGCCTTCCGTCAGGCTGACGGTGGCGATCATCGACCCGCCCCCTTCCCACGGCGGCATCGCCTGCAGGATCTCTTCTTTCACATACAGCACGCCAATCCCGGTCGGCCCGTAGAGCTTGTGGCCTGAAAAGACGTAGAAATCACAGTCCAGCGCCTGGACGTCAACCGCGTGGTGCATCACCGCCTGCGCGCCGTCAATCAGGACCTTTGCGCCCGCCTGATGGGCCTTGTCGACGATCTCCGCCACCGGGTTTTCGGTCCCCAGCACGTTGGAGACCTGGGTAACCGCCACCAGCCGCGTGCGGTCGTCCAGCAAGAGGTCAAGCTGCTCAAGCTGAAGCGTCCCGTCAGCGTTTAGCGAGATCACCCGCAGCTGCGCCCCTACGCGCTCGCAGAGCATCTGCCACGGCACGATATTGGCGTGGTGCTCCATCTGGGTGATGATGATGTTATCCCCCGCGTGGACCTGCGCGTTGCCCCAGCTGTTAGCAACAAGGTTGATCCCTTCGGTGGTCCCGCGAACAAAGACCAGTTCTTCCGGCGAGCGGGCGTTAAGAAAAGCGGCAAGCTGCGTGCGCACGTTTTCCATCCGCTGGGTCGCCTCGGCGCTCAGGGTGTGAATACCGCGATGCACGGCGGCATAGCCGTGGCGATAGAACTCAGCTTCCGCATCCACCACCTGATTCGGCTTCTGCGCGCTGGCCGCGCTGTCCAGATAGGCCAGCGGCAGACCGTTTACTTCACGGGTCAGAACCGGGAAATCTGCCCGTACTTTTTCGACGGGAAAACTCATGCTTCGCCTCCAGGCAGGCGCTGACCGATCCGATCCAGCACCTGCAGTTTTAACTGACCATCGTGCAGCGCTTCCGTCAGTTCGGCGGCAAACGCGTAGATAATCATTTTCTGCGCCGCCTGCTGGTCGATGCCGCGCGAGCGCAGGTAGAACATCTGCTCGTCGTCGATTCGCCCGACCGTCGCACCGTGGCTGCATTTCACGTCGTCGGCGTAGATCTCCAGCTGCGGCTTGGTGTCCACCTCCGCCAGGCGACCTAACAGCAGATTGTTGTTGGTCATCTGCCCGTCGGTTTTAATGGCGTGCTGCGCCACGTTAATCAGGCCGTTAAACACCGCGCGCCCTTTATCACTGACGATGGTTTTGTGCAGCTGGCGGCTGTTGCAGTAGCCTTTGTTGTGCTCCAGCCAGGTGCGCGTGTCACACACTTCTGATTTAACCGGCATCGCCAGGCTGTTGATGCGCAGCGTGGTGTTTTCACCGTTAAGCTGCGTGCTGGTGTTATGGCGCAGCACCGCCCCGCCGAGCAGGAAGCTGTGGCTGTACGCGGCGGCATCCTGTCCCAGGACAATGTCGTTATGGGCAAAGTGGTGGCTCTGCGCATTCTCAAACGCCAGCTTGATGTGGTGTAGCTGGGCATTCGCCGCCACGTTCATCGTCAGTCGCGACCCGGTAAAGTGACGCGTCTCATTGAGGCTGACGTAATGTTCGATGACCGTGGCCTCCGCCCCCTCCGCCAGCTCAAGATGGTGGCGATAGTGCGCGGTGTTGATTTCGTCGCCGTCCAGCCCCTGAGTGATGTGCATCAGCAGCAGCGGTTTGGCCGGACGCTGGTTACGCTTCACGCGGATATGCGTCACGCTGCGGGCCAGGCTTTCGGTCAGGTGCAGAAAGACCTCAGGCTGAACCGGGGCGCTCAGGCGCTGGCGATCGTCGTTTATCTCAATCTCAAATCCGCTCTCCTGGAGCGTGTCGCTCAGCTCAGGGCGGAACTGACCGTCGACAAACACCAGGCGCACGGCATCCACGCCCACTGCCAGCGCGTCACGCTGCGCAGGCGTGAGATCCGCCAGACGGGTCACAAACTCGGCGTTCAGCAAGCCATCAAGCGGGGTGTACTTCCAGTTCTCATGCTTACGCGTCGGCAGGCCAAGACGCAGCATCTGCTGCAGATGCTGTTGCGCCTGCTCAGAGCGCGTGCCGCCCTGGGCTTCAAACAGCCGGTGCCACTGCTGGAGCGCATTACTGCTGTTCGGTAAGCCAGCCATAGCCCTGCTCCTCCAGTTGTTTAACCAGCGTGAAATCACCGGATTTCACAATGCGCCCCTGGTAAAGCACGTGGACGTAATCCGGCTTGATGTAGTCCAGAATGCGCTGGTAGTGGGTGACGATAATGAACGAACGCCTGCCGTCGCGCAGGGAGTTCACCCCGTCAGCGACAATCTTCAGGGCGTCAATATCCAGACCGGAGTCGGTCTCATCCAGAATGCACAGCTCGGGCTCCAGCACCGCCATCTGCAGAATGTCGTTACGCTTTTTCTCACCGCCGGAAAAACCGACGTTCACCGAGCGGGTCAGCAGATCTTCCGGCATTTTCAGCAGCTTGATTTTCTCTTCCATTAAATCCTGGAAGTCGAAGCGGTCGAGCGCCTCCAGCCCCCGGTATTTCCGCACCGCGTTGAGCGCGGTTTGCAGGAAGAACTGGTTGCTGACGCCGGGGATTTCTACCGGATACTGGAAGGCCATAAAGATGCCCTCGCCCGCGCGGTCTTCCGGCGACATCTCCAGCAGATCTTTGCCGTTAAATTCGACCGAGCCGTGGGTCACCTCATAATCTTCGCGTCCCGCCAGCGTCGCAGAAAGCGTACTTTTCCCGGAACCGTTCGGCCCCATGATGGCGTGGACTTCGCCCGGCTTGACGTCAAAATTGAGGCCACGCAGGATGGCTTTATCTTCTACGCTGACCTGTAAATCTTTAATGCTTAACATGTGCTTTCCTTAACCGACGCTGTGTTCAAGACTAATGGCGAGGAGTTTCTGGGCTTCAACGGCAAATTCCAGCGGCAGTTCAGAGAACACGTCCTTACAGAAGCCGTTTACGATCATCGAGATGGCATCCTCTTCGCTGATCCCGCGCTGCAGGCAGTAGAAGAGCTGATCTTCCCCAATCCGTGACGTGGTCGCCTCGTGCTCCAGCTGGGCCGTGTTATTACGGCATTCGACGTATGGGAAGGTATGCGCCCCGCAGTCAGCGCCAATCAGCATCGAGTCACACTGGGTGAAGTTTCGCGCATTGGTCGCCGTCGGCATGATTTTCACCAGCCCGCGATAGCTGTTCTGGCTGTGTCCGGCGGAGATACCTTTCGAGATAATGGTCGATTTGGTGTTTTTACCAATGTGGATCATCTTGGTGCCGGTATCCGCCTGCTGATGACCGCTGGTGAGCGCCACCGAGTAAAACTCGCCGATGGAGTTATCCCCGCGCAGGATGCAGCTCGGGTATTTCCAGGTGATGGCCGAGCCGGTTTCGGACTGGGTCCACGACATCTTGCTGTTTTCGCCTTCGCACAGCGCACGCTTGGTCACGAAGTTCAGGATGCCGCCGGTATTGCCGTCGCCCGGGAACCAGTTTTGCACCGTCGAGTATTTCACCTCGGCGTCTTTATGGATGATGACCTCCACCACCGCCGCGTGCAGCTGATAGCTGTCGCGGACCGGGGCGGAGCACCCTTCGATGTAGCTGACGTAACTCCCCTCATCGGCCACCAGAATGGTACGTTCGAACTGGCCGGTTTTTTCGGCATTAATGCGGAAATAGGTGGAAAGCTCCATCGGACAGCGCACGCCTTTCGGCACGTAAATAAAGGTGCCGTCCGAGGCCACCGCCGCGTTAAGCGCCGCAAAGAAGTTGTCGTTAGAGGGCACCACGGTTCCGATGTACTTTTTCACCAGTTCAGGATGATCGTGAATCGCTTCGCCGAAGGAGCAGAAAATGATCCCCTGCTCTGCCAGCTTCTCGCGGTAGGTGGTGGCCACCGAGACCGAGTCAAAGATAGCGTCCACCGCCACCTCTTTCCCTTCGCGCACCGGTACGCCCAGCTGGTTAAACGCCTCTTCTACCTCTTTGCTCAGGAAACTGTTCTCCGCACCGGTTTGCTGCACCGCGCCGGGCTGCGAGGCGCAGGTGTCATCGCAGCTGCCGCAGGAGGGCGCAGAGTAGTAGCTGTAGTCCTGATAGTTCAGCTTGTCATAATGCGCTTTCAGCCAGTGCGGCTCTTCCATCTCCAGCCAGGCGCGGTAGGCGCTCAGGCGAAACTCCAGCATCCACTCGGGCTCGTTACGTTTCGCCGAGATCGCCCGCACGACATCTTCATTGATGCCTTTTGCCAGCTCATCGGTCTGCAGCTGGGTGAAGAACCCCTCTTTATAGTTGAGGTGCCCGCCGCTCCAGGTACTTACTTCACTCGTTGCTTCAGTATTACGAGACATAGTTCCGCCTATACCCCAAAGCTTTCGCCGCAGCCGCATTCGTTCTGGGCTTTCGGGTTATGAAATTTGAATAATTGATTTAAGCCTTCGCGGACGTAGTCCACTTCGGTGCCATCGATAAAGGGCATGGCCTGCAGCGCGACGTACAATTTTGCGCCGTCGGTCTCGAACACCAGGTCATCTTTCTCGGGTTCGGTGACGGTATCAAGCACGTAACCGAAACCTGCGCAGCCGGTCTGTTTGACACCTAAACGCACGCCAAGGATCTCGGGCTTTTTCGCCACCAGCTCGTGAATATGTGCCGCCGCCGCTGGCGTGAGCGTTAACCCGCGCCAGGCGAAATCGGCAGGATTAAAGGTTTCTGAATGCAGTTCCATAGGTCCACCTCATCTGATAAGCCATCAGGGCATAACACCATGTTAGTGATAACGATTATCACTTCAACCCTCTGTCAGCAGGGGCATTCGGCTAAACCGCCCTTTTTGCCTACTTTTATTAAGCATAGACCCTGTGACAAGATGCAGGCAGGATGGATTTAATTGTTCAATGCATTGATTAATAATGCATTTCGTTGTGGCATTCGGGCAGGAGAGCAGAAACGTAAAATATGCATTGGAAATGCCTATTTTTGAGATAGCTTTTGCATGGAAAGTGACAAAAATAAAAAAAGGCCCTCAAGGCCTCTTACACTTAATGATGAAATGAGACAGCAAACCCCTGTTCACGCCAGTGGTCGAGCTGTTCCTGCTGTCGAGGCGTTGGGGATTTCCCCGTCCAGACGAAGATTTTTTGTCCCGGGAACAGTTCAGGACGCGGCGAATCAATCGGTTCTGCCAGGACGTCGATGTGCCAGCCCTTCTGCGCTAAGCGCGCGGCTTCGAGCCACAGATGGGTGCGGTCATCGCACTCCCAGCCGATCAGGAGAGCGTCTTTACCGGCTTTCTTACGGGACTCCGCCAGGCTTGCAATCGCGAATTCAATCAGGACTCCGTCTAACAGGCTCGCCATGTGTCGCACGGTATTTTGGTCCTGGTTCATCCGCTGACGGACGGGAGAAATGATATTGTCAATCAGGGAATCTATCGGGTGATCGCGGCGGAACTCGCCAATTTTGGCGCGCAGCTTTGCCGGGCTGGCGTAGCGCAGAACGGTCATCATCTCTTCCTGGAACGAGACCCAGTTGCCCTGAGTCAACACTTCCTTGTTTTCCAGCAAGGCTTTTACTTTCCCGACCGAAACGCCGCTCTTCATCAGGCGTTTGATCTCTTCTATACGCAGGATATCTTCATCGTCAAACTGACGATGGCCCCCTTCGCTGCGCTGCGGCTTCAACAATCCATAACGGCGCTGCCAGGCACGCAGCGTAACGGGGTTGATACCGCATCGTTCGGCCACTTCGCCGATACTGTAATAGGCCATTAACTCCCTCACGCTCAGAACTTCCATACCTAACTGCACCAACCTTATCAGATTGTACAAACCATTTGTATAACTAAGACCGCATTTTGAACGGGTGAATGGCTTACCACCCCATCCACCTGTTAATACATTGTTGAATAAAATTTACCGTTCGTACAGTAACGTCTGCCAGATTGTGTACAGCTTTATCACAATTCGAACTTTTTCTCCGGCCAGGCAATGGCTGGAATCCCGCCGTGCCGGGGGCTGGCAAAAAGATGCCCCTGGAACTGGGAAATTCCCGCAGATTCCAGCCACATCCACTCTTCTGCCTTCTCTACCCCCACCGCGCAGAACTGGATTTCAAGCGAGGAACAGCATTTGATGATCGCCTGAATGATGGCCTGTCGGGGGCCACTTTTATGCACGTTCGCGACCAGATCGCGATTAATCTTAATTCTGTCAGGCTGGAAGTGGGCCAGCAGCTGCAGCCCGGCAAAACCGGCACCAAAGTGATCGATCGTCACGCTGATACCCGCGCTTTTTAACTGCCTGACCGAATCCGTGAATTCATCAAAACGGGAAATGGCTTCGCTCTCGGTGAACTCCACCACGATTTGCTCAGGTACAAACCCGTTTGCTTCAATCGCGGTGAGCAGAAAATCCACGGCGTTGGGAATGTTAACCAGCGTCATAGGCAGCAGGTTCAGGGATAACGTCTGGTCCTGTAACCCCAGCGCGCTGGCCATAGACAGAGCCACCTGCTTGCTCTGCAAATCAGAGGTGTACACTTCCTCCTGCGGAAGGCTGGCGAAATAGGCCCCCGGCGAGTCGCCGGACGGGGTGCGGAGAAGCGCCTCCCAGGAGACAACCTGCTGCATAAACGGATCGACTATCGGCTGGAACGCGAAGCTGCAATCCGCCCCTTTCGCGACCACCTCAGGCTGTGCGGACAAACGCGTCTCTTCGCGAACGAAATCCCATGTATCCGCAGGCGGCAGTTCAAAATAGTTCGCTTTTTCCGTGGCCTCGACAAAGGTGCGGAAAAACTGCAGAGGGCGATCGTTATAGGCCAGCTGGTAGCGTGTCGTCCCCTTATTAAGTATCTGCTGCAGCACCTCGTCCCGGTCGAAGTGGCGCAAATCAAAAAGCTCCATACCCACGTTGCCAAAACGCCGGACAGGGCCGTGATCGCGCATCAACTCGACCACGTTATGGTGGCGCGGGTCGTTGCAGATCTGCTCATAGATAGCCGAAACGTGCTCCACCGGCCCTTCAAGCAGTTGAAAAAAATGTGTGCCGTTAAACAGCAGGATCCCCGTGACATTGGATTGCCGATTTTTACGATTTGCAGCAGCGACCATTGCTTCCAGCGCTTTCACTGGAACGTCCTCGCAGATATGACTGCGGTAAATGATGGTTGTGAGCATGCTATTCCTGGGGGTTAGGGTTTTGGCCACGAAAGACGTGGGGAATGTTCATTTATAGCACATTAATTGCCTGACAAATAATTTACATCTCAACCATTTACGGCAGTTAATGGGACCGTTTGACTCGGCTGTACAACTTACCAGCACATGCGCTTTTTGTACAATATATCCTGCACTCAACCCCCATCACAACGCCAACCCAACGCAATGAAAAATAAATGATTTATAAGATATATCGTAAAAAATCTAAAAATTTGTACATTTTAGATGTACAGATTTGGAAATTGTGTATACCTTAAATGTAACGTTACTGATTACAAAATTTTACAGGAGCGAAACATGCAGCAGAAAGGTTACGTCGCAGATTCCGCAGCAGCAATCGCACAGTACTTCGAAAAAGCCGCGCTTCCGACCCAACAGGAAACGCTGGGCCAGGTGGTTGTTGAAATTCTCAGCGACGGGCGAAACCTTAATCGCAAATCGCTTTGTACAAAATTGCTCAGCCGCCTCGAAAAGGCCGATGGGCCGGAAGAGGAAGAGCATTACCACATGCTGCTTGGTCTGCTCTTCGAACGGTAAGGATATGAATCGCAGTAACGCAGACCGACTGATAGACCAGCTTATCGGTGAAGCCGTTCTCTCTCTTCTGAAAGAGCGGGGGCCGGTGACAACAGAAGGCTTGCTACAGCGTCTGCGGGTCATGAAAGAACATGAAAAGGATCCCCAGCGGCGGGAGACACTTGCGATGGTGATTGCCGAGATCGGCTCAAACAGCATCGCCTTTACACGTCGCAGAACCGCGCAAGGACGAACAAAAAGAGAGGGATCTCTCAACGATAACCGAGACAATGTAGTGCCGTTATTTGGAAGTGGAAAACCGTCCGATCCCAAAAAAATACATTGACTGCAATTTAACAGCTACGGTGAGAACAAATGAGACAAAATATTCAGCTTCAACCCGAATATCACTCTGCTTTTTTAGACAGTGCTCTGGCGGAGTATTTCCGCCATGCAGGCGATCGTTTTGCTGAAGAGTCCGCTATTTTTTCTACTGCAGTACGCTGTGTTCTGGCCTCTGAAGGCCATCTTTCCAATAAAGCGATCATCCTCTGGCTCATTCAGACGCTGGAATCCACCAACGACGTGGTTCAGGCGGATGTGATTCGTAAGACGCTGGAAATCGTGGTGGGTTACACCATGGACGATCTCTGAGTTCCTGCCCGCCGCACCCCCTAACGTGTCATCGTCAAAACTGACGATCGGCCTGACGATGACACGCGCCCTCCCCCATAACACCCTGTAATTCACGCAAAGCCAACCTGGCACGCTTTCTGCTTATCTCCGCATACGGGACTGGTTTTTCCAGTCAACTTTGCTTCATTTCTTAACAGGTCTGTTATTGATGAAAAAGATCGCCAGCGTCTGCCCGTACTGCGGTGCAGGCTGTAAATTGAACCTTGTCGTTGAAAATAACCGTATCATCCGTGCCGAAGCGGCAGAGGGGGTCACAAACCAGGGCACCTTATGTCTGAAAGGGTTTTACGGCTGGGACTTCCTCAACGACACCCGTCTTCTCACCCCCCGCCTTACCCAGCCCATGATCCGCTACCGCAAAGGCGAAGCCTTCACCCCCGTTACCTGGGAAGAGGCGATCCGCTACACCGCCCACAGGCTCAGCAGCATTAAAGCGCAGCACGGGCCGCGGTCGATCATGACCACCGGCTCCTCTCGCGGCACCGGCAATGAAACCAACTACGTGATGCAAAAGTTTGCCCGCGCGGTGCTGAACACCAACAACGTGGACTGCTGCGCGCGCGTCTGTCATGGCCCGTCCGTGGCGGGTTTACAGGAAACGCTCGGCAACGGCGCGATGAGCAACTCCATTAACGATATTGAAAACTCAAAATGCCTGCTGGTGTTTGGCTATAACTGCGCGGACTCCCACCCTATCGTTGCCCGCCGCGTGCTGAAAGCGCGTGAAAACGGCGCAAAAATTATTGTCTGCGATCCGCGCCGTATTGAAACGGCGCGTATTGCCGACCAACATCTTCAGCTGAAAAACGGCAGCAACATGGCGCTGGTGAACGCCTTTGGCTATGTGCTGCTGGAAGAGGAGCTGTACGACAAAAGCTACGTGGCGCGCTTTACGGAAGGGCTTGAGGCCTACCGGCAAACGGTAAAAGACTATGCGCCTGAGAAGGTCGAATATCTTACCGGCATCCCCGCCCGTGATGTCCGCCAGGCGATGCGCACGTTCGCGGCGGCTCCTTCCGCTACCGTGATGTGGGGAATGGGCGTGACCCAGTTTGGTCAGGCCGTTGACGTGGTCAAAGGGCTTTCCAGCCTGGCGCTGCTGACCGGGAATCTCGGTCGCCCCGCCGTCGGCGTCGGGCCGGTGCGCGGTCAGAACAACGTCCAGGGTGCCTGCGATATGGGCGTCCTGCCGAATATGTTCCCCGGCTATCAGGATGTGACCGACCCGGCGGTCCGGCAGAAGTTCGCCGATGCCTGGGGAATTGATGTCAATAAAATGGACGATCGCGTCGGGACGCGCATTACCGAAGTGCCGCATCTTGCGCTGGAAGGCAAGGTCAAAGCCTATTACATCATGGGAGAAGATCCGCTTCAGACCGAAGCCGATCTCGGCCTGGTGCGCAGCGGTTTTGAGGCGCTCGATTTTGTCGTGGTTCAGGACATCTTTATGACCAAAACGGCAGAGGTGGCGGACGTTCTGCTTCCGGCTACCTCATGGGGTGAACACGGCGGCGTCTTTACCTGTGCCGATCGCGGCTTCCAGCGTTTTGGCAAAGCCATTGAAGCCAGCGGCAACGTGAAGCGCGACTGGGAGATCATCAGCCTGCTCGCCACCGAGATGGGCTACCCGATGCATTATGACTCCAACCAGCAAATCTGGGACGAGATGCGCGAGCTGTGCCCGCTCTTCTACGGCGTGACGTATGAAAAAATGGGCGAGATGGGTCACGTTCAATGGCCGTGCCCGACGCTGGATCATCCCGGTACGCCGTACCTGTACAAAGATAATCAGTTCGATACCCCGAGCGGTAAAGGGCAGCTCTTTGCCGCACCGTGGCGCGCGCCGGCGGAAACTCCGGATGCGGATTTCCCGCTGGTGCTCTGTACGGTCCGCGAGGTCGGCCACTACTCCTGCCGCTCCATGACCGGGAACTGCGCCGCGCTGCAAAGCCTGGCCGACGAGCCGGGCCGGGTGCAAATGAACCCTGCCGATGCGGACAAGCTGGGCATTACCGACGGACAGCTGGTCTGGGTACGTTCACGTCGCGGGAAAGTGATTACCCGCGCCAGCATCAGCGAGCGCATCAACGCCGGAGCCGTTTATATGACCTATCAGTGGTGGATTGGCGCCTGCAACGAGCTAACCCAGGATAACCTCGATCCCATCTCCAAAACCCCGGAAACGAAGTACTGCGCGGTGCAGCTGGAGGCCATTGAGGACCAGCGCTGGGCAGAGGACTATGCCGCATCGGCGTATCAGTCCATGAAGTCGCGGCTGATAAGTGCGGCGAACGTCTGAGGAAAATGCCGGGTGCCGTAACCGCCACCCGGCAATCGCGTACGGTATCATGCAATAACAAGCAACTCGCTTACCCGTCCCAAAGAGAAGCGCTATAATTAGCCAGGTTTTTTTAAAGGCTGTCGGCAACCATGTCCCTTCCAGAAAAGTCTCAGCGGGGTTCTCCCCACGCGCAAGCGCTTATTTCACACCTGTTACCTGATTGCACAACGCGACATACCGCCCGCGGCGAGCGGCTGGACCTGCAGGTCAATGGTCAGGGTATGTGCTATTTAATTCTTGAAGGAACCATCGCCGTCTACAGAAGAAGCGATAACATGATGCTGTCTACGGCCCGAAGCCCTGCTGTTTTCGGCCTCGCTAACCTCACTGATATCTATTTTAGTGATTATCTTAAGACCGTCAGCCCGTGCCTGATCGGGACGATCACCACAGAAAGGGTGAATGCCATTATTCAAGAGAAGGCGCTTTGGGGACTGCTCTCTCAACAGCTCATGTATGTGTATAGCCGTCTCTATAACAACGTGATGCCGCAGGGCGCGCCGACGGCGTATGAGATGATTCGCCAGCAGTTAATGAAGCTGACGGAAGAAGAGGAGGGTTATCGGCTCAGCGTGACGGCGGAAAAGTATATCAGGGAGAAAACCCACCTCTCCCGCAGCGGCGTGATGCGCATTCTGGCGGATTTGAAAACCGGCGGATTTATCGAAATGGAAGAAGGCAGGCTTATCAAAATCAACAAGCTCCCCGCTAAATACTGAATCTCAGGCACAAAAAAGGCCGCAGTTGCGGCCTTTTCAACATTACTCTCTCAATGGACGTGAACGCCCAACCGCCAGGCAAAGTAGATCTCTTCTTTCAGCTCATTCGAAGAGAGCGCCAGCAAATCTGTAAATTCCAGCTCAAGCTGTTTCAGCTTTTTCAGGTACTGCGCCGGGGACAGATTGCTCTTATCGCGACGTAAATATTCAATTGCCAGCTGTGTTGGGGTTATTTCAGTATCCATGATGTCCTCGCTTATGTACAAAACCTGACCAGTATATCACAACCCGCTGGCTAGTTTTTGACCAAAGGCAAAACATCTGAAAACTTTACACGACCGCTGTCGTCAACCTTGAAGAGCAGCACAGGCGATCCTGCTCGTCGAGAATGTCAATCTGCCACACCTGGTGGCGACTACCGGCGTGCAGCGCGCGGCACACGCCGCGCACGCGCCCGCTGCGTACCGAGCGGATATGATTAGCATTCACCTCGAGTCCGACCACCTTCTGCTCCCCTTCGGTACAGAGATACCCCGCCACCGAGCCCAGGGTTTCGGCCAGCACGACGGACGCCCCGCCGTGCAATAAACCAAACGGCTGATGGGTGCGATGATCGACAGGCATGGTGGCCTCAATGTCATCGTCGCCAATGCGGGTGAACTGGATATCCAGCAGCCCCACCATATTCCCCTCGCCCATGGCGTTCAGCGCCTGCAGCGTCACGGCACGTTTCCAGATCATCCAATTATCTCCAGTAAAGCCTGCAATGGGTGGCGTACGCCGTTACCCTCTACCCGTTTCACCTGGCTGCGGCAGGAGTATCCCGTCGCCAGACAGCGGTTTCGCGGCAAGCGCTGCATCGCCTGATGCCAGGACAGCTCATAAATGCCGAGCGAGTTGGCGTGGTTTTTCACTTCGTGTCCGTACGTGCCGGCCATACCGCAGCAGCCCACGCTAACGCTCTCCAGCTTCGCGCCGAAGCGGGCAAAGACGGACGCCCACTGCGCGGGGGCGCCAGGCAGCGCGGTGACTTCCGTGCAGTGTCCGAACAGATACCACGGCTCACCGCTGACGTCCTGAACCGCTTTGTCTTCCAGGGCCGTCGGCAGCCACTCGTGCACCAGCATGACGTGGAAATCACCGCGCTTATCGCCCAGCGTCTGCCTGTATTCATCGCGGTAGCACAGCACCAGCGCCGGGTCGACGCCGACCATCGGTATCCCGAGTTGCGCCACGCGGTTTAAGAAGTCAGATGTTTTCTGCGCGGTCTTCGCAAAGCGCGTCAGGAAGCCTTTAATGTGCTGCGCCTTGCCGTTGGGCGAGAACGGCAGCACAACCGGCTGATAGCCCAGCTTTTCCGACAGGCGGATGAAGTCCGCAACCACCTGGGCATCGTAGTAGCTGGTAAACGGATCCTGCACCACCAGCACCACCTTCGCTTTTTGCTCAGGCGTGAGCGCCTCCAGCTGCTCCAGGGTCATGTTCGCCGAACGATGCCCGACGAGCTGGCGCTGCAGAGACGGCACCGACAGCAGCGGCAGATCGACCATGCCGATATGCTTTTCGGAAAGCTTGCGCACCAGCGGCTGGTTGATAAAGAAGTTGAAGGTCTTCGGCGCGCGCGCCATCAGCGGCGCATAGCTCTCTACCGTCGCCACCAGATGGTCGCGCACCGGACGCAGATAGCGCGTGTGGTAAAGCTGCAGGAAGCGCGAGCGGAATTCCGGGACGTCGATTTTAATCGGGCACTGGGTAGAGCAGGCTTTACAGGCCAGACAGCCGGACATCGCCTCTTTCACCTCATGGGAGAAATCATACTCGCCCTTGTTGGCATGCCAGCTGTTGCGGGTGCGCTCAATCAGCGAGCGCAGGCTGGCCCGTTTATCCGGCAGCTCCTGCTCCAGCTTCAGGGGATCGACGCCGCGGTCGGCCAGCAGACGCAGCCACTCGCGCACCAGCGTCGCCCTCCCTTTCGGCGAATGAATACGGTTGCTGGTGATTTTCATCGACGGGCACATCGGGCTTTTCACGTCAAAGTTAAAGCACAGGCCGTTGCCGTTGCACTCCATCGCGCCGCGCCAGGAGGAGCGCACCGCAATCGGGATCTGTCTGTCGTAGGTGCCGCGCTTGACGGCATCCACCTGCAGCATGGGGGCGTCCACGCCTTCTGGCGGGCAGATTTTACCCGGGTTGAGGCGGTTATGCGGGTCGAAAGCCGCTTTCACCTTGCGCAGCTCCGCATAGAGCTGTTCGCCGAAGAACGCCGGACTGTATTCTGCGCGGAACCCTTTCCCGTGCTCGCCCCAAAGCAGACCGCCGTATTTAGCGGTTAAGGCCACCACGTCGTCGGAGATCTGCTTCATCAGGATCTCCTGCTGCGGGTCGCACATATCCAGCGCCGGACGCACGTGCAGCACCCCGGCATCGACGTGGCCAAACATGCCGTAGCTCAGGCCGTGGCTGTCCAGCAGGGCGCGAAACTCGACGATATAATCCGCCAGATGCTCAGGCGGCACGCAGGTATCTTCGGCAAAAGGAATGGGCTTCGCGGCCCCTTTCGCATTGCCGAGCAGACCCACGGCTTTTTTACGCATCGCATAGATACGCTCAATCCCGGCCAGATCGTTACAGAGCTGCCAGCCGATCACGCCGCCTTCGCCCTGCGAAATCAGCTCATCCAGTCGCTGGCAGAGCGTGGTGACCTGACGCTCAATCAGCTCCGCGTCGTCGCCAGCAAATTCCACGATGTTAAGACCGAGCATCTCTTTGTCCGGCACGTCGGTAATGAGATCGCTGACGGAGTGCCAGACAATATCTTCCCGGGCCAGGTTGAGCACTTTGGAGTCGACCGTCTCAACCGACAGCGCTTTCGCCTCCACCATAAACGGCGCATTGCGCAGCGCGGAGTCGAAAGAGTCATATTTGACGTTCACCAGACGACGCACCTTCGGCAGGCGGGTGATATCCAGCCGCGCCTCGGTGATAAACGCCAGCGTCCCTTCGGAACCGGTGAGCACGCGGGTTAAATCGAACTGGGTCAGGTCGTCGTTAAAGACGTGGCGCAGGTCGTAGCCCGTTAAGAAGCGGTTCAGTTTGGGGAATTTGTCGAGAATAAGCTGGCGGTTGTCGCGGCAGCGCTCCAGCACGGTACGGTAGATGCGTCCGCTGGCGGTGTTATCTTTACCCAGCGTTTCCGCCAGTTCGACCGGCATCGGCTGCGTATCGAGAATATCGCCGCCCAGCAGAACGGCCCGCACGCCCAGCACATGATCGGAGGTTTTGCCGTAGACCAGCGAGCCCTGACCGGAGGCATCCGTGTTGATCATCCCGCCGAGGGTCGCGCGGTTACTGGTGGAAAGTTCCGGGGCAAAAAAGTAGCCGTAAGGCTTGAGGTACTGGTTAAGCTGATCTTTGATAACGCCCGCTTCGACCCGCACCCACCCCTCTTCCGGGTTGATCTCAATGATGCGGTTCATATAGCGCGACATATCAACAATAATGCCCTGGTTCAGCGCCTGACCGTTGGTCCCGGTGCCGCCGCCGCGCGGCGTAAAGACCAGCGAGGCAAAGCGCTCCTGCGTGGCGAGCCGGGCAATCAGCGCCACGTCGGCCGTAGAACGAGGGAAAACGACGGCATCGGGAAGAAGCTGGTAAATACTGTTATCGGTTGCCATCGTCAGCCTGTCGGCATAGTTCGTGGCGGTATCACCTGTAAAACCCTGTTGCTCCAGTGCCTGCAAAAAATTAAGCACCAGCTGAACGACGCCGGGTGCCTGGGAAATCTGTGGGATCATGACTGTCGACCCTAATTAGAGTAATGTGAAATCGTTTGCGTTGTGTCCGGAAAGTTTTATCACATTTTTTTCTTATGTGCTTCGTAGAATTACGGGCAAAATCCGCCTGTTAAAAACCGCTGAGATCATTAATGATTAAAGAGATGCGGTTTTCCGTTCCCGCCAGCCGCGCTGGCGTTCTTTTAAGGAAAGTTTCATTTATGGTCAATCTTCGCCAGCCCAGGGATGTTGCGCAAATTTTGCTGTCGGTGCTGTTCCTGGCCCTCATGATCATTGCGTGTCTGTGGATTGTTCAACCCTTTATTCTTGGCTTCGCCTGGGCCGCGACCGTTGTCGTTGCCACGTGGCCTCTGCTGCTGCGCTTGCAGAAGCTGCTGTTCGGCCGCCGCGGGTTAGCGGTGCTGGTCATGACGCTGCTGCTGTTCCTGCTGTTTATTATTCCCATTGCGCTGCTGGTAAACAGTCTCGTCGACTCCAGCGGCCCGGTGATCCGCGCCGTGACCAGCGGCGATCTCACGCTGCCGGATCTCGCCTGGCTGAACAGCATTCCGGTCGTGGGCGCCAAGCTCTACAGCGGCTGGCACAGCCTGCTGGAGATGGGCGGCAGCGCGCTGATGGCAAAAGTGCGCCCATATATTGGCACCACCACCACCTGGTTTGTGGGTCAGGCGGCGCATATTGGCCGCTTTATGATGCACTGTACCCTGATGCTGCTCTTCAGCGCCCTGCTTTACTGGCGCGGTGAGCAGGTGGCTTTGGGCGTTCGTCACTTTGCCACCCGCCTGGCGGGCAAACGCGGTGACGCTGCGGTACTGCTGGCGGCGCAGGCCGTACGCGCGGTGGCGCTGGGCGTGGTGGTCACCGCGCTGGTGCAGGCGGTGCTGGGCGGTATTGGTCTGGCGATTTCCGGCGTACCGTATGCCACGATATTCACCGTTGTCATGCTGATGACCTGTCTTGCACAACTGGGGCCGCTGCTGGTGCTGGTGCCCTGCATTATCTGGCTCTACTGGACGGGAGATACCACGTGGGGAACGGTGCTGCTGGTCTGGAGCTGCGTGGTCGGTACCATGGATAACGTCATTCGCCCGATTCTCATCCGTATGGGCGCCGACCTGCCGCTGATCCTGATCCTCTCCGGGGTGATTGGCGGCTTGATTGCCTTCGGCATGATTGGCCTGTTTATCGGCCCGGTGCTGCTCGCCGTTACCTGGCGTCTGTTCTCCGCCTGGGTGCATGAAATTCCGCCGCCGGGAACCGACCCGGACGTGATTTTGAGCGAACTGGAAGAGCTGGAAGAGAAGAACACGCATTAAGTTTTTGCCGGGTGGCGCTAACGCTTACCCGGCCTACATTCCCCCACCCAATACTTTAACGCTGCTAAAGTATTTATTCGTTGCACACTGGTCAGACCCGCAATTTCTGCACTCAATCTGCTCATAACCTCAAGAATTCTTTATATCTCTTTAACTATTGAGACGAATCCGATCGACGCTAAAAGCGGACATGCCTACTATTAGCACACGGTTATAAATCAACACCTTGATTTATAAGCATGGAAATCCCCTGAGTGAAACAACGAATTGCTGTGTGTAGTCTTTGCCCATCTCCCACGATGGGCTTTTTTTTATCCTGACTACGCGCGCGTAACCTCACAGGTACTGAGCATCCGCCACTCGGCAGGCAGCACCCGCGTTTCCCCGGTCACATTGACCGTCACCACCTGGCGGATATCCGCCGACGATGCGCCAACCTGCAGTTCAAACTCGCCCGGCTCAACGATGCGTTTCCCGTCGCGACGGGTGAAGTTGAACATCTCCACCGGCAGCGTAAAGCTGAGCGTGGCGGTTTCGCCCGGCGAGAGCGTGACGCGCTGGAAGGCCTTCAGCTCCTGAAGCGGACGTACCTGGGTGGCGACCTTATCCCTGACGTAAACCTGCACCACCTCGCTGCCGCTGCGCTCTCCGGTATTGGTAATATCCACGCTCAGCGTCACCTCGCCGTCGACCGGCACGCTGCTTGCAGCGACGCGGGCAGCATTCCAGCGAAACGTCGTCCAGCCGAGGCCGAAGCCAAACGGATAACGTGAACCGAAGTGGAACGCAAACGGCGTGCCCCCGCTTTTGAGCTTGTGATTGTAGTAATACGGCATGGCCCCGGCGCTTTTCGGCACGCTCACCACCAGACGCCCCTGCGGCTCTGCACGTCCCGTTAACACGTCCGCAATGGCCCAGCCCCCTTCCTGCCCCGGTGCCCAGGCCACGATCAGCGCGGCCACCTTGTCCTCCAGGCCCTGAAGAGTGTAAGGACGCCCGCCGGTCATCACGACAATCACCGGTTTGCCCGTCGCCACCAGCGCCTCCAGCAGCTGTTGCTGCACGCCCGGCAGATTCAGTGAGTCGGTGTCGGAACCTTCCCCCACGGTACCGCTCTGGAACAGCCCGGCGAGATCGCCCACGCAGGCCACCACCACGTCACTCTCCTGCGCGGCGTTGACAGCCTCGGGGATAAGGGCGGTGCTTTGCGATACCGGCGACTGCTGCATCGGCTTGCCGCCGCTGTCGCCCGGGAAGACCGGCGCACCCGCCATCCGTTTCTCGATGATGTGACACCCTTTGGCGTAACGGACCTGAGACGCGCCGAGGTAGTGTTCCAGCGCCGCGCGCGGGGTCGTCACCTGCGAGGTCTCCTCAACCATATCGCTGATGATCAGATGCACCGGGAAGCTGTAGCCGCTGAGCAACGCCAGCGGATCGTCTGCCGTCGGTCCCACAAGCGCCACGCGGGGCTTACCATTTAGCGGCAGAATGCCGTTGTTTTCCAGCAGCGTGATCGATTTTGTCGCCACCTCCCGCGCCACCTGGCGGGTCATCTCATTTTGCAGATCGATGCCGTTTTCATCGGCATACGGGTTCTCAAACAGGCCGAGACGGAATTTTTCGGTCAGCACACGGCCCACAATCTCATCCACTTTCGCCATAGAGATCAGCCCGCGCTCAACGGCGTCTGCCAGATGCCGCGCGCAGTCATCTTTCGGCAGCTCGACGTCCAGCCCGGCGTTGAAGGCCAGCGCGGCGGATTCGGCCGCATCGTGGGAAATGCCGTGATGCTGGTGCAGCAGGCTGACGCCGCCGTAGTCCGCCACAATAATGCCGTCGAAGCCCCACTGTTCGCGCAGGACGGTGGTCAGCAGGAAGCTGTCGCTGTGCCCCGGCTGGTTATCGATGTCGTGGTAGGCGGGCATGACCGAACCGGCGTTTGCCAGCTTGACCGCCATTTCAAACGGCAGCAGGAAGGTGTCGTTCAGCTCGCTAAAGCCCAGATGCACCGGGGCGTGGTTGCGCGCTCCTTCGCTGAACGAGTGGCCCACGTAGTGCTTGAGCGTCGCCAGCAGGTCGCGCTTACCGCCCTGTAAGCCCTTCACGTAGGCGGTCGCCATCACGCCCACCAGCCAGGGATCTTCCCCGAAGGTCTCTTCGGTTCGCCCCCAGCGCACGTCGCGGGAAACGTCCAGCACCGGCGCCAGCCCCTGCTGGCAGCCGACGGATCGCGCCTCTTTGCCAATCTGCTCTGCCGCGCGCTGCACCAGTTCCGGATCCCAGGTCGAACCGTAGTTCAGCGACGACGGGAACAGCGTGGCGTCTTTGCACAGCAGCCCCACCAGGCACTCTTCATGGAACAGGGCCGGAATGCCGAGGCGCGTCTCCTCCATCATCATGCGCTGCAGGCGGTTAGCGGCGCGCACGCCAGTTTTCGCGTCAACGATATGGGTACCCAGCGGACGGGTGATCTGCCCGACGCCCAGCTTCAGCCGTTCGCTCAGTGCAGCCTGCTCGCTCACGCCGGCGAATTCGTCGCTCAGATCGCTGCGCTCGCGGTGGTTGCCGTTTTCATCGAGGATCAGCCAGTACGCATGCATCTGGGCGAACTTCTCTTCCGGGGTCATACGCGCCAGTAAATCGGCGACGCGCTCGTGCACGGGACGTCCCGCGTCCTTATAGATAGCTGTCATGTTTTACTCCTGTAGTGCGGAAGGGGTTGCCGGGCTGAGCGGCCCTGCTTCGGGTCTCACCTCACGCTTGCTGGCCAGCTCCCGGGCGATGGAATCCACCAGCCGGCTGTTAAGCTTGTAGATTGAAAGCAGCGCGACCATGCAGAGGAACAGCGCGCAAGGGATAAGGGTGAACAGGGCGTTGATCGTAGAGAGCACGTGCGGCGCCTGGGCTGCCTGTCCCGGGGCGTAATCCACCATGCCAAGCACCCAGCCGACGACCGCCCCACCCAGCGCCAGCCCAAATTTGATGGCAAACAGCGCGGTAGAGAAAACCAGCCCGTCCAGGCGGCGGCCGCTGCGATGCTCTTCGTAATCGACCACATCGGAGAACATGGTCCACTGCAGCGGCGTGGTGAGGTTTTGCACAAAGCTAAAGACAATGTTGAGGCCAAAAATCAGCCACACCTGCGAAGGCGGCAGGAAGAAAATCAGCGCCCCGAAAATGACGAAGGAAATAATGGTCCACTGGTAGGCGCGCACGCGGTCAAATTTCCCCAGCAGCCGTTCAGATAATAGTGCGCCGCTTAAGGAGGCGACCATTCCGGAAACAATAAAGGCAAAAACCAGCTCCGGGCGCAACAGCACATAGTTCACGTAATACATCGTGGCGGAACCGCGCGTTACCACCGCCGTTAACAGCAAAATATTAAACAGGAACACAATGCGCCACTGGCTGTTTCCGGCCAGCAGTTTTAAATCGGTGAGCATCGAGCCGGAAGTATCACTGCGCGGAGAATAACGCTCGCGGGTCATCAGGAAGCAGCAGAAAAACAGCACAATGCCCAGCAGCCCCATCAGACTCATGGCGTAGAAATAGCCTTTCTGCACGTTGCCCTGGCCTAACAATGAGACCAGCGGCAGGGCAATCACCGTCACAATCAACCCGCCGATAAACGACAGGCCAAAGCGCCACGACTGCAGGGAGTGACGCTCGCGCGGATCCAGCGTCAGCGCACCGGGCATGGCGCAGTAAGGCACGTTAATGGCGGAGTAAATCAGGCTTAAGATCGCGTAGGTCAGGCAGGCATAAATAATTTTCGCCGTCGGCCCCACGTCCGGTACATAGAAAGTAATGAGGCAGCTTACGCCAAACGGAATGGCAAACCACAGCAGCCAGGGACGGAAACGGCCGTGGCGCGTTTGAGTGCGATCCACCAGCGCGCCAATGCACGGGTCGACAAACGCATCGACCACGCGCACCACTAAAAACATGGTGCCCATGATTGCGGCGGGCAGCCCAAAAACGTCCGTATAGAAATAGGCGAGAAATAACGTTGCCGTTTGCCAGACCAGCGCGCTGGCCATATCACCTAAGCCATAACCTATTTTATCTTTGGTACGCAATACAGAGGAGAGTGTCATTGTTATTTGCCTTTTTATCAGGTTAAAACGTATTTCAACCAGTTGCGCATCATCTGAAGGGAAATGCGCATGTAAGGCTCAAGTATTAGCAACGGTTTGCGCGCTAACAATTGTCTAAATTGACAGGCAAATTATGATATTTAGTTTTTTACTTTATTTGTGATGGGGAGCATATTCGGGCGGAAATAAAAAAGGCGAGGAATAATATCCTCGCCTTTTCGGGTCAGCGTGGCGTTACTTGTTCAGTTCCGCCAGGCTCAGCCAGGTTTGCACCACGGTGTCCGGGTTCAGGGACAGGCTATCGATCCCCTCCTCCATCAGCCAGGCGGCAAAGTCTTCATGGTCGGATGGCCCCTGACCACAAATCCCGACGTATTTGCCCTGCTTCTTCGCCGCGCGGATGGACAGGGAGAGCAATGCTTTCACCGCCTCGTTGCGCTCGTCGAACAGCTCGGAAACCACGCCGGAGTCACGGTCCAGACCCAGCGTCAGCTGCGTCATGTCGTTCGAGCCGATAGAGAAGCCGTCGAAGTGCTCCAGGAACTGCTCGGCCAGCAGGGCGTTGGACGGGATTTCGCACATCATGATGATCTTCAGCCCGTTCTCGCCGCGCTTCAGACCCTGACGCGCCAGTTCGTCCACCACCGCTTTCGCCTGATCCACGGTACGCACAAACGGGATCATGATTTCGACGTTGGTCAGCCCCATGTCGTTGCGCACGCGCTTCACCGCATCACATTCCAGCGCGAAGCAGTCGCGGAAGCTGTCGGACACGTAGCGTCCGGCCCCGCGGAAGCCCAGCATTGGGTTCTCTTCTTCCGGCTCGTAGCGCTCGCCGCCCACCAGGTTGGCGTATTCGTTAGACTTAAAGTCAGACAGGCGCACAATCACGCGTTTCGGATAGAAGGCGGCACCCAGCGTCGCGATCCCTTCGGTCAGACGGCCGACGTAGAACTCTTTCGGCGAGTCGTAGCCTTTCATCATCTCGCGGATTTCGTTCTGCAGCTTCGGCTCCTGGTCGTCAAACTCCAGCAGCGCACGCGGGTGAACGCCGATCATACGGTTGATGATAAATTCCAGACGCGCCAGGCCTACGCCTTCGTTCGGCAGGCAGGCGAAGTCGAACGCGCGGTCCGGGTTGCCGACGTTCATCATGATCTTCAGCGGCAGGTCCGGCATGGTATCCACGCTGGAGCTCTTCACGCTGAAGTCGAGAATATCGGCGTACACGTAGCCGGTATCGCCTTCGGCACAGGAGACGGTCACGTTCTGCCCGTCCTTCATGCGCTCGGTGGCGTCACCGCAGCCGACAACCGCAGGAATCCCCAGCTCGCGGGCGATGATCGCCGCGTGACAGGTACGGCCGCCGCGGTTGGTGACGATAGCCGCCGCTTTCTTCATGATCGGTTCCCAGTCCGGGTCGGTCATGTCGGTCACCAGCACGTCGCCCGGCTCAATACGGTTCATCTCGCTGATGTCGTGGATCACCTTCACCGGACCGGCACCGATGCGGTGACCGATGGCACGGCCTTCCGCCACGATTTTGCCCTGGGCGTGCAGCGTGTAACGCTCCATCACCTGGCCGCGTGAGCGGACGGTTTCCGGGCGCGCCTGCACGATAAACAGCTTGCCGGTATTCCCGTCTTTCGCCCATTCGATATCCATCGGACGGCCGTAGTGTTTTTCGATCTGCACCGCCTGCTTCGCCAGCTCCTGCACTTCGGCGTCGGTCAGGGAGAAGCGGTCGCGCAGCTCCTGCGGTACATCTTCAATTTTGACCTGCTTGCCATGCTCCTGGGTCGGGGCATAGATCATGCGGATTTTTTTCGAGCCCATGGTGCGGCGCACCACCGCCGGGCGGCCAGCGGCCAGCGTAGGCTTGTGAACGTAGAATTCGTCAGGGTTTACCGCACCCTGCACGACCATCTCACCCAGCCCCCACGCGGAGGTGATGAACACCACCTGGTCGAAGCCGGATTCGGTATCAATGGAGAACATCACGCCGGATGAGCCCACGTCCGAGCGCACCATGCGCTGCACGCCAGCGGAGAGCGCCACGCCGCGATGGTCATAGCCCTGATGCACGCGATAGGAGATGGCGCGGTCGTTGAACAGGGAAGCAAACACGTGCTTCACCGCCACCAGCACCGCATCGTAACCCTGGACGTTCAGGAAGGTTTCCTGCTGCCCGGCAAACGAGGCGTCCGGCATGTCTTCTGCGGTGGCAGAGGAGCGCACGGCAAAGGAGGCCTGCGCATCGTCAGCGGAGAGCTGGTTGTACGCGTCGTGAATGGCTTTTTCCAGTTCCGGCTGGAAAGGTGTGTCGATGATCCACTGGCGGATCTGCGCCCCGGCTTTCGCAAGCTCGGTCACGTCATCAATATCCGTTTTATCCAGCAGGTCGTAAATGCGCTGGTTAACACCGCTCTGGTCTAAAAACAGGTTAAAGGCATCGGCGGTGGTGGCAAACCCGTTCGGTACGGAGACACCCATACCCGACAGGTTTGTAATCATTTCACCCAGGGAGGCATTTTTGCCCCCAACTCTGTCTACATCATTCATGCCGAGTTGGTTATACCAAAGCACCAGCGGTGACGAGCCATTGTTGGACATCGAAACAATCCTTTTGTGATATTTGATCGGAGTAAGAAACACCTGACTACGTATTTATACTGGCATAATTATTTCCGCTAAAAAAACGGTGAATCGTGTAAGCAATTTAAATTTTCAACTTTTCGGATACTTTCCCATCAACGATTAACCCGATGATTCCTCTATATTCAGCCAGAAACCCCAAAAATAAAGTCGCTATTTGAAAAATGAAATCCACTTTTCAGGAAAATCAAAAACAGCGTTTCATTCATAATTAGGATAAGTTCTTTGCTGTGTAAATTACTTTTTTAATTTATGCTTTCAGACAATTACGTCTGATATTCAGGGTGGGTAAAATGGATAGTGCTGTCGATCGTCACGTTTTTTATATTTCTGATGGTACGGCGATCACCGCCGAGGTGCTGGGCCACGCGGTGATGTCGCAGTTTCCCGTATCGATCAACAGCATTACGCTGCCTTTTGTCGAAAATGAGAGCCGCGCCAAAGCGGTGAAGGACCAGATCGACGCCATTTACCAGCAGACCGGCGTCCGCCCGCTGGTGTTCTACTCCATTGTGATCCCCGAGATTCGCGCCATCATTCTGCAGAGTGAAGGCTTCTGCCAGGATATCGTGCAGGCGCTGGTGGCTCCGCTGCAAAGCGAGCTGAAGCTCGACCCAACGCCTATCGCCCACCGTACCCACGGGCTGAACCCCGGCAACCTGACCAAGTATGATGCCCGTATCGCCGCCATTGACTATACCCTCGCGCACGACGACGGCATCTCGCTGCGTAATCTCGACCAGGCGCAGGTGATCCTGCTTGGCGTGTCGCGCTGCGGCAAAACGCCGACCAGCCTCTACCTGGCGATGCAGTTCGGCATTCGCGCCGCCAACTACCCGTTCATTGCTGACGATATGGATAACCTGGTGCTGCCCGCCGCCCTGAAGCCACTGCAGCACAAGCTGTTCGGGCTGACCATTAATCCGGAGCGCCTTGCCGCCATCCGCGAAGAGCGCCGCGAGAACAGCCGCTACGCCTCCATGCGCCAGTGCCGGATGGAGGTCTCCGAAGTGGAAGCCCTGTACCGCAAAAATCAGATCCCGTGGCTGAACAGCACCAACTACTCTGTGGAAGAAATTGCCACCAAAATTCTCGACATCATGGGGCTTAATCGCCGCATGTACTAATATGCTAGTACATTAGCTCAGAATCAGGTATCATCATCGGCAACCACGGGGCTACGTCGCCCCGAACTTGAAATCAGCAGGGATTGGTTTAAGGTGATGCCCATCACTTCCCGGTAGTCTGCCGATGAAGCAAAAATTTTCTGAGACATTCCATGAATAAAACCGATGAACTCCGCACTGCGCGCATTGACAGCCTGGTCACGCCGGCTGAACTGGCCCAGCGGCATCCTGTTTCCGCGGCCGTTGCGGAACACGTGACGGCCTCCCGCCGCCGCATTGAAAAAATCCTCAATGGTGAAGACAAGCGTCTTCTGGTACTGATTGGTCCCTGCTCCATCCACGATCTGGATGCCGCGATGGATTATGCAAAACGGCTTCAGGGCCTGCGGGATAAGTACCAGCATCGCCTTGAGATTGTGATGCGAACCTACTTTGAAAAACCGCGTACCGTGGTGGGCTGGAAAGGACTGATTTCCGACCCTGACCTCAACGGCAGCTATCGCGTGAACCACGGCATCGAGCTGGCGCGGAAGCTGCTTTTGCAGGTCAACGAGCTGGGCGTGCCGACCGCCACCGAGTTCCTTGATATGGTGACCGGGCAGTTTATCGCCGATCTGATCAGCTGGGGCGCGATTGGCGCACGCACCACCGAGAGCCAAATCCACCGCGAGATGGCCTCCGCCCTCTCCTGTCCGGTCGGCTTTAAAAACGGGACCGATGGCAATACCCGTATTGCGGTTGATGCCATCCGCGCGGCCCGTGCCAGCCACATGTTCCTGTCGCCGGACAAGAGCGGTCACATGACCATCTACCAGACCAGCGGTAACCCGTACGGGCATATCATTATGCGCGGCGGGAAGAAGCCCAATTATCATGCACAAGATATTGCTGCGGCCTGTGAAACGCTGGCGGAATTCGACCTGCCGGAACATCTGGTGGTGGACTTCAGCCACGGCAACTGCCAGAAGCAGCATCGCCGCCAGCTGGACGTCTGCGATGAGATCTGCCAGCAGATCCGCAGCGGTTCAACCGCCGTTGCAGGGATTATGGCGGAGAGCTTTATCAAAGAAGGCACGCAGAAAATCGTTGCTGGCCAGCAGATGGTGTACGGCCAGTCGATCACCGACCCGTGCCTGAGCTGGGAAGACAGCGAGCTGCTGCTGGAGAAGCTGGCTGCAGCCGTGGACACGCGCTTTTAACATCCTGCCGGGGGGCGGCTTCGCCTTACCCGGCCTACGATTCGTGCCGTTGTAGGCCCGGTAAGGCGAAGCCGCCACCGGGCTTTTAATTGCACAATATTGATCCTCTCACCCTTTTTTCACAAAAACGCTTGCCGTAAATTTGCAGTTTATTGATAATGATTATCATTGTTACATTGATTGTTATTTATAAACATTATGTCACGTACGGATAACAGCGCGGCAACGCCAGCAAAAACAGACACAGCACCAGCCCCTACCGAGCGTCGGATTGACAGCAAAACCCTGCTCGGCGATGCGGGGCGGGTCATTATCGAGCATGACGGCCAGCGCTATCTGCTGCGCCAGACCCATGCCGGAAAACTGATCCTCACAAAATAAACCAAAAACTTCGCCAGCCACCCAGGTGATCCCCAGGCAGCCAGCGCTTTCGATTCTTTATGGAGAGTTGCTATGCCACACCTGCCTTCCGCGTCTTTACGCCCGTCACTTCTGGCGCTGGCGATTGTCAGCACCCTGCCGGGCGTCGCGTTTGCTGCCGCAGATGAAATGACCGTCACCGCCACGGGCAACGCCCGCAGCGCCTTTGAAGCCCCCATGATGGTGAGCGTGATTGACGCCAGCGCGCCGGAGAAACAAACCGCCAGCTCGGCGGCCGACCTGCTGCGTAACGTTCCCGGCCTGACGCTGGACGGCACCGGGCGCACCAACGGGCAGGACGTGAACCTGCGCGGCTACGATCGTCGCGGCGTGCTGGTGCTGGTTGACGGCGTGCGTCAGGGCACCGACACCGGCCACCTGAACAGCACGTTCCTCGATCCGGCGCTGATTAAACGTATTGAAGTGATTCGCGGCCCGTCGGCCCTGCTGTACGGCAGCGGCGCGCTGGGCGGCGTGATTTCCTATGACACCGTCGATGCAAAAGACCTGCTGGAAACGGGTAAAAACAGCGGTTATCGTGTGTTTGGTACGGGGGCGACAGGCGATCACAGTCTTGGGATGGGGGCCAGCGCCTATGGCCGCACCGACACGCTGGACGGTCTGGTGGCCTGGTCCAGCCGGGATCGCGGTGATATCCGCCAGAGCGACGGAGCAACCGCCCCTAACGACGAGTCCATCAATAACATGCTGGCGAAAGGCAGCTGGAAAATCGACCCGGCCCAGACCCTGAGCGGCGCCCTGCGCTACTACAACAATGATGCTCAGGAACCAAAAAACCCGCAAACCACCGGGGCGGACAGCAGTAACCCGATGACCGATCGCTCCACCATCCAGCGTGACGCGCAGGTGGGCTACCGCATCGCCCCGGAAGGTAACGACTGGCTGAACGCCGACGCGAAGGTCTACTGGTCCGAAGCGCGCATTAATGCCCAGAATATCGACAACAGCGGTGAGTTCCGCAAGCAGACCACCAAAGGCGGCAAGGTGGAAAACCGCACCCGCCTGTTCAGCGACACGTTTGCAGCACATCTGCTGACCTACGGTGGGGAATACTACCGTCAGGAGCAGCATCCGGGCGGCGCGACCACCGGCTTCCCGGAGGCGAAAATCGACTTCAGCTCCGGCTGGCTGCAGGATGAGATCACCCTGCGCGATCTGCCGGTCACCCTGCTGGGCGGTACGCGCTATGACAACTACCGCGGCAGCAGCAATGGCTACGACGACGTGGATGCCGATAAATGGTCCTCCCGCGCCGGGTTGACCGTCAGCCCGACCGACTGGCTGATGCTGTTTGGCTCATACGCGCAGGCGTTCCGCGCGCCCACTATGGGCGAGATGTACAACGACGCCAAACACTTCTCTATTGGCCGCTTCTATACCAACTACTGGGTGCCAAACCCGAACCTGCGCCCGGAAACCAACGAAACGCAGGAGTTTGGGTTCGGTCTGCGCTTTGACGATCTGCTGCTTGCCAACGATGCGCTGGAGTTTAAAGCCAGCTATTTCGATACCAAAGCTAAAGACTATATCTCCACCACCGTCAATTTTGCCGCCGCGACCACCATGTCTTATAACGTTCCGAACGCCAAAATCTGGGGCTGGGACATGATGGCAAAATACTCTGCCGACCTCTTCAACCTCGACCTGGCCTATAACCGCACGCGCGGGAAAGACACCGATACGGGCGAGTACATCTCCAGCATCAACCCGGATACCGTCACCAGCAAGCTGGACATTCCGGTGGCGCAGAGCGGTTTTTCCGTCGGCTGGATTGGCACCTTTGTCGATCGCTCAACGCATATCAGCAGCAGCTACAGCAAGCAGCCGGGCTACGCGGTCAATGACTTCTACGTCAGCTATAAGGGCCAGGAGCAGCTCAAAGGCGTGACCACGACGCTGGTGCTCGGCAACGCCTTTGACAAAGAATACTGGTCACCTCAGGGCATTCCGCAGGACGGCCGTAACGGCAAGATTTTCGTAAGCTATCAGTGGTAATTCCCGTCGGGGCAACTCTTCAGAAGGATAAGAAAATGAATCACTACACGCGCTGGCTTGAGCTGAAAGAAGACAATCCGGGTAAGTACGCGCGCGACATCGCAGGGTTAATGAATATCAGCGAAGCAGAGCTGACCTTTGCCCGCGTGGGTCACGACGCCTGGCGACTGCGCGGTGAGATCCGCGAGATCCTGGGCGCGCTGGAGGCGGTGGGTGAAACCAGGTGCATCTGCCGCAACGACTACGCCGTTCACGAGCAGGTCGGAAGCTTCACCAACCAGCACCTGAACGGCCATGCCGGGCTGGTGCTGAACCCGCGCGCGCTGGATCTGCGCCTGTTCCTCAACCAGTGGGCAAGCGCGTTTCACATCAGTGAAGCCACCGCCCGCGGCGAGCGGCAGAGCATTCAGTTCTTCGACCACCAGGGCGATGCCCTGCTGAAGGTCTACGCCACGGATAACACCGACATTTCCGCCTGGGGCGACGTGCTGACTCGCTTTATCATTGCCGATAATCCATCGCTGGCGTTGAAGAAGCCCGATATGCCTGCTCACGCGGAAAATGCGCAAGCTGCGCTCGTGGACAACGAGTGGCGCGCCATGACCGACGTGCACCAGTTCTTCAGCCTCCTCAAACGCCATAACCTAAGTCGCCAGCAGGCGTTTCGCCTGGTCGGGGACGATCTGGCCTGCCGGGTAGAGAACAGCGCGCTGGCGCAGCTGCTGGAGACGGCGCGCCGGGATGGCAATGAAATCATGGTCTTCGTCGGCAACCGCGGCTGCGTACAGATTTTCACCGGCGTGGTGGAAAAGCTGGCGCCGATGAAAGGCTGGCTGAACATCTTCAACTCAACCTTTACCCTGCACCTGCTTGAAGACGCCATTGCGGAGACGTGGGTCACGCGCAAACCAACCGCTGACGGGCACGTCACCAGCCTGGAGCTGTTTGCCGCCGACGGGACGCAAATCGCCCAGCTGTACGGCCAGCGCACCGAAGGCGAGCCGGAGCAGAGCCAGTGGCGCAGCCAGATAGACGCCCTGACGGCGAAAGGGCTGGCCGCATGAAACGGTGGCTTGTCCTGTTCAGCGCCCTGCCCCTGCTGGCGTTTGCTGCGCCGCAGGAGAAAATCGTCACGCTCGGCGGCGACGTCACCGAGATTGTCTACGCCCTCGGCGCGTCGTCTTCCCTGGTGGCCCGCGACGGCACCAGCCAGTGGCCGCAGGCGGCGAACGTGCTGCCGGACGTGGGCTATCTGCGCCAGCTCAACGCGGAAGGGATCTTGTCCATGCGCCCCACGCTGGTGCTGGCCAGCGCCCAGGCGCAGCCCTCTCTGGCGCTAAAGCAGGTTGAGCAAAGCCACGTCAGGGTGATCGAAATACCTGCTGGTAACGACCTGAGCATCATTGACGAAAAGGTGCGGATCGTGGCGGAAGCGACGCACCGGGAGGCCGAGGGGGAAGCCCTGCGCGGCAAGCTGCGTCAGGCGCTGTCAACCCTGCCCACATCGCCGCTCAACAAACGGGTGCTGTTTATTCTCAACCACGGCGGGATGACCGCGATGGCTGCCGGACAACAGACCGGCGCGGACGCGGCCATTCGCGCGGCGGGGCTGCAGAATGCGATGCAGGGGTTCACCCGCTATCAGCCGCTGTCTCAGGAAGGGGTGATTGCCAGCCGGCCCGATCTGGTGGTGATTTCGCAGGACGGCATCAACGCCCTGGGTGGGGAAGCGAATCTGTGGACGCTGCCCGGGCTGGCGCAAACCCCGGCAGGACGCAATAAGCAGGTGCTAGCGATTGATGATATGGCGCTGCTGGGCTTTAGCGTGCGAACGCCGGAAGCCATCCGGCAGCTGCGTACCAAAGCGGAGCAACTGCCCTGATGTCCCGGCGAGTCGCCCTGTCATTGTGGATGCTGGCCGCGCTGCTGGTCGTCACGACGCTGACGGCCAGCGGTATTGGCGCGCTGCGCCTGCCGATCAACCTGCTGTGGAACGGCACCGACGAGGCCCTGCGTCAGATCTGGCTGACGATCCGCCTGCCACGCGTGCTGCTGGCGCTGGCGATCGGCGGTTCGCTGGCGCTCGCGGGCTGCGTGATGCAGGGGCTGTTCCGCAACCCGCTGGCGGACCCGGGCCTGCTCGGCATCAGCAGCGGCGCGGCACTTGCCGTCGCGCTGTGGGTGGTGCTTCCGCTCTCGCTGCCTGCACTGGTGATGCTGTATGCCCCGATGCTGGCGGCGTTTCTCGGCGCGCTGGCCGCCACCTCCGTGATTTTCCTGCTCAGCCGTCAGCGTGACGCTTCCCTGTCGCGCCTGCTGCTGGTGGGCATTGCCATCAACGCCCTGTGCGGTGCGGCCGTCGGCGTGCTGTCATGGCTCAGCAATGATGCCCAGCTTCGCCAGCTTTCACTCTGGGGAATGGGCAGCCTCGGCCAGGCGCAGTGGTCGACGCTGCTGGCCGTCGCGTCGCTGATGATCCCCACCGTACTGATTATCTGGCGCCTGGCAGGGCCCCTCAACCTGCTGCAGCTGGGCGACGAAGAGGCGCACTATCTCGGCGTGGAGGTGGCCGCCGTGCAGCGGATCCTGCTGCTGTGCAGCGCCCTGCTGGTGGCTGCCGCCGTTGCGGTCAGCGGCGTGATCGGTTTTGTCGGCCTGGTGGTGCCGCACCTGGTGCGGATGTGGCTGGGAGCCGACCATCGGGCCACGCTCCCCGGCTCGGTGCTGGCCGGTGCGCTGCTCCTGCTGATAGCCGACACGCTGGCGCGCAGCGTGGTCGCTCCGGCGGAAATGCCGGTTGGCTTATTGACCAGCCTTCTCGGCGCGCCGTGGTTCCTGTGGCTGATCTTTCGTCGTGGAGGTACGCATGGCTGAACGCTATTGTGCAGAAAACCTTGTTTTTCGCGCCGGGCAACGCACGCTGATTAACGACGTGTCGCTGACCTTATCTCAGGGCGAGCTGGTGGCGTTGATTGGCCCCAACGGTGCCGGGAAATCGACGCTGTTGCGACTGCTTACCGGCTATCTTAAACCTGCAGGGGGACGGTGCAGCCTGGCGGGCACACCGCTTGCGGCCTGGCAGCCGGAAAGGCTCTCCCGCTACCGGGCGGTGATGCGCCAGAGCACGCAGCTCGGATTTGACTGGCCGGTTGAGGCGGTGGTCGGTATGGGGCGTGCGCCCTGGACCCGCACGCCAGAAGCGTCGGTGATCGAGGAGGTGATGGCCATCACCGGCTGTTTACCGCTGGCGGGCAGGCAGTTTGCTGCGCTCTCCGGCGGCGAGCAGCAGCGCGTTCAGCTCGCCCGCGCGCTGGCTCAGCTCTGGTGCGACGGGGCGCCGCGCGGCTGGCTGTTTCTTGATGAACCGACGTCCGCGCTGGATCTCTATCACCAGCAGCATCTGCTGCGCCTGCTGAAATCCCTGACCAGCCGGGGACATCTGCACGTGTGCGCGGTGCTGCACGACCTCAACCTGGCAGCGCTGTGGGCGGATCGCATCCTGCTCCTGCACAGCGGCAGGATCGTGTCCCAGGGAGAACCGGAAACCGTTTTGCAGGCCGATGCGCTGGCGCGCTGGTACGGCGCACAGGTTCACGTCGGCAGGCATCCGGCTCACGCCGTGCCGCAGGTGTTTCTCGCCCCCTGACTGGTCCGGATTCTGATGACGCCGACTCCGGCCAGATACTAGCTTGAGCAACTGACCTCCAGCCGCTTGCCCCACTCAGGCGGGCGGCTGACGTAATCATCATCCCGGTCGGCAAACGGCGTGCGCAACGCCACGTGCAGACGGTGTAACTCGTCGTACTCGCCCTGCTCGGCCTGCTCAATCGCCCGCTGCGCCAGCCAGTTGCGCAACACCATCGCAGGGTTCGTAGCGTTCATCTGCGCCTGGCGGGTCGCATCATCCACCTGCTCCTGCTGCAGCCGCGCGCGGTACGATGCAAACCAGTCGTCAAACGCCTGTCTGTCAATAAACTCATCGCGCAGCGGCGAGGCGGCACTGTGCTGCTCCGTCTGGCCCAGCATCCGGAAGGTGCGCGTGTAATCGCTGCCCTCGCGCGCCATCAGAGCAAACAGGCCATTGAGGATGTCGTTATCGCCCTTCTCCTGCGTGACTAGCCCCAGCTTGTTGCGCATCAGCGAGCCATACTCTCGCAGTAAGATCGCCTGATAGCTGTCGAGCGCATCATTCAGGGCATCAACGTCGATGAACGGCGACAGGGTTTGCGCAAGCCGCTGCAGGTTCCACAGGCCCACCGCGGGCTGATTGTCAAAACTGTAGCGCCCCTGATAGTCGGAGTGGTTACAGATGTACCCTGGCTGATAATCATCCAGGAAACCAAACGGACCGTAGTCAAAGGTCAACCCGAGAAGCGACATGTTGTCCGTATTCATCACGCCATGGGCAAAACCTACCGTTTGCCAGCGGGCAATCAGGGCTGCGGTACGGGCCACCACGTCCCTGAACCAGAGAACGTATTTATCCGCGTCGTCCTGCAAATGCGCCCAGTGGTGACGAATGGCAAAGTCAGCCAGCTGGCGCACCTTGTCCGGCTCGCGGCGATAGTAAAAGTGCTCAAAATGACCGAAGCGCAGATGGCTTTGCGCAATGCGCATCAGCATTGCGCCCTTTTCCACGGTTTCGCGCGCAACCGGCGTGTCGCTGGTCACGATCGACAGCGCACGGGTGGTGGGGATACCGAGGGCATGCATCGCTTCGGAGCCCAGGCATTCGCGAATCGTTGAACGCAGAACCGCACGCCCGTCGCCCATCCGCGAATAGGGCGTCAGGCCCGCACCTTTCAGGTGCCAGTCAACCGTCTCCCCGTTGGGAAGCTGTTGTTCACCGAGCAGGATCCCCCTGCCGTCGCCCAGTTGCCCAGCCCAGACGCCAAACTGATGCCCGCTATAGACCTGAGCAAGGGGTTGCATACCGGCGAGCAGCGTTTCGCCTCCCCAGACGCCAGCGCTCCCTGAACGCTGAAACAGCTCAGGCGGAATGGCCAGCTCTTCTGCCAGCCGATCGTTATGCCAGATAAGGCGTGAATTTTGTAACGGTGTGGGTTTGAGTGCAGTATAAAATCCCGGCAACTCGTCATGCCAGTGAGCAGTAAAAGACAGGGTCATAAGTCCTCCTGCTTTTAGTGTAGAGGGTTTACCCGGACTTAAACACGGGCGAAAGCAAGGGTTATCGCTGCTGAACCAGCGTAGTGACGTGTTCCGCCGAGACGGCAGGCCAGAGTGTTCCCTGCATGGCGCCAAAATTAAAGGACAACACGCGCTGCAACAGACCGTGGTCGTCAATGCCCGAGACAATCACAGACTGGCAGTGCGGCGTGATTTGCCAGAGGATGGCGCGCATAAATGGCTCAAAAGAGAGCTCTGAAGCACGCTGCTGAATGAAGCCTTTATCGAGAATAACCCGTTTAAATAATCCATCATACACCGCTTTGAGCGATGCAGCGCCTGCACCAAAGTTTGCCAGCACCAATGGGAAATGGATTGCCATTCTCGCCAGCTGAAGATCGTCCTTTCCGTTATTTAAACCTGGATAATTCTCATTAACAGTAAACTCAAGAAACGGATAACGCTCAAGAATTGAAACAGCGTTTCCATTACTTAATAAAAATTCAACTATTGCAGGTGTAATATTGATCCATGCAATTAACTGATGCTGAATAAAAAACAGTTTGCAGGTATCAAGCAATTGCAGTTTTTCGTTAAACAGCGCTAACTCTTCAGCCGCTGAAAGTCGTGGGATAACAAGCTCAGTGGGGATCCGCACATCGCTGTCGACGCCAGTAAAGTTAACCAGAATTTCTAAACCTTTAAGCTCCCCTGCGCTATTACGGGCAGGCAAAAGCAGCAGTTCAGACTGGTAAGCATTATCTAGCGTAATTATCATTGCACTCGCCCCGCATTAAAGATGAGAGAGGACATCCTGGAGCAATTGCCGACACAATTCCACTGTCTTGATTTTAATAAGATTAATTTCATTAGTTCCGTATTAATTTTCAGATTTTTCCCTGAATCTAAAATAATCTTATCCTGGTTGCAAAATAATAGCCAGTTTTAGATAAAACAGATACATGAGGGATTCGCTAATTTTAGGTAAATTTAACTTTAATCATCTTATTTGAGAAAAAACGGCATGTTATTCGCTACCATGCCGTCATAAGAGAGGTATACGACGAAGATTATATACGTCGTGCCTGCCAGAAATTTTTACGCCAGTAAACATTATCAAGAGAAGAGCGCATCACGCCGCGGCTCGTCGAGGCGTGAATGAACTGGTTGTCAGTATCATAAATGCCCACATGAAGTCCGCTTTCCCCCGATCCGGTTTTGAAGAAAACCAGGTCCCCGGGCAGGAGGTCGTCTTTATCAATTTCCGTGCCGATTTCTGCCTGTTTACGCGTTTCACGCGGCAGCTGTAAATCAAACTTGTCGCGAAACGTCATCAGAACGAAGCCGGAGCAATCTACACCGCCACGGCTCATGCCGCCGTAGCGATAAGGCGTGCCGCGCCAGTTGCTCAGCTGATCGTTGAGGCTGGCAATGACGGTGATCGAATCTGAAAGCCGTGGGTTAGGCGGCGGTGCACGATGGCTACTGCATCCCGCAAGAAAAAGTGCGGCCATCAGGAGAAACCAGAATCGCATTTTCAGACGAATCCTCTGCTTTTTTTGTTCTTTTCGTAATTTAGCGTGCAATTGTGCTCACAGGCAAGAAACGCTTACTCCTGCCCGGTCGAAATCAGCATCTTATGGCCCTCAATATCCAGCCTGCGGAACGACATGTTGTACGCGCGGGCAAGATTGGGCGGCGTAAGAACCTGATCCCGCGTACCGCTGGCGATCATCTTCCCCTGCGACAGCAGCCACACCCGGTGGGCATGACGCAAGGTGTGGTTGAGGTCATGACTGCTCATCACCACGGCGATGCCTTTTCGGCTGAGCGCACTTAGCAGGGTATCCAGGGCCGCCTGCTGCGCCACATCCAGACCGCTCATCGGTTCATCGAGAAGCAGCATCCGCCCATGAGGATTACCGGCCGGGTGGATCTGAACAATGACAGCCGCCAGACGCACCCGCTGCCATTCGCCGCCGGATAGCTGGCTGACATGCCGGGAGAGTTTATCCTCCAGCCCCAGCGCCGCGGCCACGTCCGTCAGCAGTGCCGTAGAATGTTTGTCGTGCAAATGCAGCATCAGATAGTGCCAGACCGGCATCGCAAAGGGGGGGACCTGCTGCTGCACGAGATAGCTGCGCCGATGCGCCAGCGAGACCGGCGACCACTCGGCCAGCGTATGCTCCAGCAACATTATCTGCCCTTCTCCGGCAGTCATGCCTGCCATCCGTGCCAGCAGCGTGCTCTTTCCTGCGCCGTTTGGCCCGACAAGATGCAGGATTTCTCCCGCATTGACGGCGCCGGTTATCGGCTCCAGACGTCCCTTCTCGGCAACGTCCGTGAGCTGCATCAGCAGCGACATTATTTCGCCAGCGCCAGCTTGATCGATTCCATGACGATCGGATCTTCAGGGGTCATATCCGGTGAAAAACGCTGTACGACCTGGCCGTCGCGACCTATCAGGAATTTTTCAAAGTTCCACAGAATATCGTCCGGATAAAGCGGCGCGCGGCCTTTGCTGGCCATGCGTTCATAAAAACCGCTGCCTTCCGGCGCGACGGCTTTGGGTGCGGCAGCGATCAGCTTCGCATACAGCGGGTGGCGGTCTTCACCGTTGACATCGATTTTGCTGAACAGCGGGAACGTTACGCCGTAGGTAGTGCTGCAGAAGGTTTTAATCTCCTCTTCGCTGCCCGGCTCCTGCCCCAGGAACTGGTTGCAGGGGAAGCCCAGCACGGTAAAACCGTCTTTCTCCCAGGCCTTCTGAATGTTTTCCAGCTGCTCGTACTGCGGCGTCAGGCCGCATTTGGATGCCACGTTGACGATCAGCAACACATTGCCTTTGTAGCCTTCCAGCGTGGTTTTATCGCCATCAATGGTGGTCACTTCAGTATTCAGGATATCTGACTGCATAGCATTTCCTCAGGTTGTCGATTTAACGTCCAGCTTTTAATAGTAGCCAGATAAAGACCGGCGCGCCCAGCGTGGCGGTCACCACGCCAATGGGCAGCTCTGCGGCCGTCAGGGCAAGCCTGGCGATGATGTCGGCCACCAGCAGCGTGACGGCCCCGGCAACCGCCGAGGCCGGAAGCAAGGTTCGATGGTCCGTGATTCCGCACAGTCGGAGCATATGCGGAATCACCAGACCGATAAAGCCAATCGCGCCCGCCAGAGCCACGCTGACGCCGACCAGCCAGCCAATGGCGATGACCAGCACATTACGCCAGAACCCAATCGGCATGCCCAGCTGGCGGGCTGAGGTTTCACCCAGCGCGAGCATATTCAACGGCTGCGCCTGCAGGGCAGCCCACACGATGACCGGCACCAGCAGCGCCATCAGCCAGCCCTGCTGCCAGTCGACGCCGCCAAAGCCGCCCATCATCCAGTACATGAGCTGCCGAAGGTCAAAAGAGGTCGAGAAGTAGACCGCCCAGGTCATCAGCGCGCTACAGATGATCCCCAGCGCCACGCCGGCAAGCAGCAGACGGCTGGTCGATAAGTGCCGTCTGGCAAAACGAAGAAGGATGAGCGTTATCAGTAATGCGCCAAGGATCGCGCTCAGGCTAATGCTCCAGCCGGAGAGTTCTCCTCCGCCCAGCATCACCGCTGCAATCAGCCCCACGCCCGCACCGTTAGACACGCCGAGCAGCCCGGGCTCCGCCAGAGGATTCTCAAACAACGCCTGCATAATGGTGCCGCACAGCGCCAGCGCGGCCCCCACCAGCATCACCGCGACGGTACGCGGCAGACGAATTTGCCAGACGAAGAGCTGTCCGTCAGGCCCCCACCAGCTTGCGGGCCCTATCCACCGGTCACCGGTGCAGAGGCTAACGCCTGCGGCGACAATGAGCAGCAGCACCAGAATAAGCAGGTGACGCCGATCGGAACGGTGCTGGAGATGGACATAATCAAGCATGTTTACGGTTTTCGTAGCGAGAGATGTAATTGATTTTACGGCGGGTTTGCCTGAGAGCGCAAAGAAAAAAGGCCGCGTGGGCGGCCTTTTTAGTTAGTTCATATTACTCTGCTTTGGGCGTTGCGTTTTCGACACGGCTTTTTAACTTCTGGCCGGGTCTGAAGGTCACCACGCGGCGGGCTGTAATGGGAATATCTTCCCCCGTCTTCGGGTTGCGGCCCGGACGTTGGTTTTTATCTCGCAAATCAAAATTGCCAAAGCCGGAGAGTTTTACCTGCTCACCATTTTCCAGAGCACGACGGATCTCTTCGAAAAACAGCTCTACCAGCTCTTTGGCATCCCGTTTGCTAAGCCCAAGCTTATCAAACAGATATTCTGACATTTCAGCTTTTGTAAGCGCCATAGGTTCAATCCCTCAATGATGCCTGGAATCGCTCTTTTAATGCCTCTACACATTTGGCGACGGTAGCGGCAATCTCCTCTTCTTCGAGTGTACGGCTGGTATCCTGAAGGATCAGGCTGATAGCCAGGCTCTTAAAGCCCTCTGCTACGCCCTTGCCGCGGTACACGTCAAATAAGTTTACGCCAACTACCTGATTTACGCCAACTTTCTTACATTCGGCCAAAATATCTGCTGCGGGCACATTTTCCGCGACCACAACCGCGATATCACGGCGGTTTGCCGGGAAGCGGGAGACGTCCTGAGCCTGAGGAATCACGCGGTCTGCCACCGGGTTCCATTCCAGCTCAAACACGATGGTACGGCCATTCAGGTCCAGTTTACGCTCCAGCTCAGGGTGAACAACCCCAATAAAACCAATGCGTTTGCCGTCTAAATAGAGGGCAGCGCTCTGGCCTGGATGCAGGGCCGGGATGGCTTCTGCGCGGAATTCAATTTCAGATAATTTACCGGTCAGATCCAGAATCGCTTCCAGATCGCCCTTCATATCGTAGAAATCAACCGTGCCTTTTGCCAGGTCCCAGTGTTCTTCATAACGGTTACCGCTGATGGCGCCAGCCAGCATGAGATCCTGACGGATGCCTAAATTTGCCTGATTATCCGGTACAAAGCGCAAACCGCTTTCGAAAATTCGCACGCGGTTTTGCTGGCGATTCTGGTTATAAACGATAGTGCCCAGCAGGCCCGTCCACAGGGACAGACGCATCGCGGACATTTCGCTGGAGATTGGGCTTGGCAGGATCAGCGCTTCCTGACCCGGGTGGATCAGCTGCTGCAGCTTTGGATCAACAAAGCTGTAGGTGATCACTTCCTGATAGCCTTTGTCGTTCAGCATGGTTTTTACACGCTTCAGGGACAGGTCGGCTTCACGGTGGGTGCCCATCACCAGACCTGCCTGTACCGGCTCGTCAGGGATGTTGTTGTAGCCATAAACACGGGCCACTTCTTCCACCAGATCTTCTTCAATTTCCATGTCGAAACGCCATGACGGCGCAACGGCTTTCCACTCGTCCTGGCCTTCGGTTACGTCGCAACCCAGACGCTTCAGAATATCGGTCACCTGCGCGTCGGCAACGCGGTGCCCAATCAGGCGATCCAGCTTGCTGCGACGCAGGGTGATGGTCGCACGCTTCGGCAGCGTGGCTTCGTTGGTGACGTCGATAACCGGGCCCGCTTCGCCGCCGCAGATGTCGATCAGCAGGCGAGTCGCACGCTCCATCGCTTTGTATTGCAGCGCAGGATCCACGCCGCGCTCGTAGCGGTGGGACGCATCGGTGTGCAGGCCGTGACGGCGTGCGCGACCGGTGATGGAAAGCGGGCTGAAGAACGCGCACTCCAGCAGGACGTTTTGCGTTTCGTCGTTGACGCCCGAATGCTCGCCTCCGAAGATACCGCCCATTGCCAGCGCTTTGCTGTGGTCAGCAATCACCAGGGTGTCGGCGTTCAGTTTCGCTTCGGTGCCGTCCAGCAGAACCAGGGTTTCGCCCTCTTTCGCCATGCGCACCACAATACCGCCTTCAATACGATCTTTATCGAAGGCGTGCATTGGCTGGCCCAGTTCCAGCAGAACGTAGTTAGTCACGTCAACCACGGCGTCGATAGAGCGGATACCGCAGCGGCGCAGCTTCTCTTTCATCCACAGCGGGGTTGGCGCTTTCACATTGATGCCTTTCACCACGCGACCGAGATAGCGCGGGCAGGCATCCGCAGCGTCAACCTGGATAGGCAGCACGTCACTGATGGTCGCTTCAACCGGGACGATCTCCGGCGCGTTCAGCTCGGTCTGGTTCAGCACGGCAACGTCGCGCGCCACGCCGATGATCCCTAAGCAGTCAGCACGGTTTGGCGTGACGCTGATTTCGATGGTGTTGTCATCAAGCTTCAGGTATTCGCGGATGTCGGTGCCGATTGGCGCATCCAGCGGCAGCTCAATGATGCCGTTGTGATCGTCGGAAATACCCAGCTCGGAGAAGGAACACAGCATGCCTTCAGACGGCTCGCCGCGCAGCTTAGCCGCTTTGATTTTGAAATCGCCCGGCAGTACCGCACCGACGGTCGCCACGGCCACTTTCAGCCCCTGGCGGCAGTTTGGCGCACCGCAGACGATATCCAGTAGACGGTCGCCGCCTACGTTTACTTTTGTTACGCGCAGTTTGTCCGCGTTAGGGTGCTGGCCGCACTCTACCACTTCGCCGACGACCACGCCGTTGAAGGCACCGGAAACCGGCTCAACGCCGTCCACTTCCAGACCCGCCATGGTAATCTGATTAGAAAGCGCGTCGCTGTCCAGCGTGGTGTTCACCCACTCGCGTAACCACAGTTCACTGAATTTCATTGTTCTGTCCTGCCCTTATTTAAACTGTTTGAGGAAACGCAGATCGTTTTCGAAGAATGCACGTAAGTCGGTGACGCCATAGCGCAGCATGGTCAGACGCTCCATGCCCATACCGAAGGCGAAGCCGGAGTAAACTTCCGGATCGATACCCACGTTGCGAAGGACGTTTGGATGCACCATGCCGCAGCCCAGCACTTCCAGCCATTTGCCGTTTTTGCCCATCACGTCAACTTCCGCAGACGGTTCGGTGAACGGGAAGTAGGACGGACGGAAACGAACCTGCAGATCTTCCTCAAAGAAGTTGTTCAGGAAATCGTGCAACGTGCCTTTCAGGTTGGTGAAGCTGATGTTTTTATCAACAATCAGACCTTCCATCTGGTGGAACATTGGGGTGTGGGTCTGATCGTAGTCGTTACGATAGACGCGGCCCGGCGCGATAATACGGATTGGCGGTGCCTGATCCTTCATGGTACGGATCTGAACGCCGGAGGTCTGGGTACGCAGCAGACGCGTCGCGTCGAACCAGAAAGTGTCGTGGTCAGCGCGTGCCGGATGATGGCCAGGAATGTTCAGAGCATCGAAGTTGTGGTAATCATCTTCAATTTCCGGGCCAGTCGCCACGGTAAAGCCGAGCTCACCGAAGAAACTTTCAATGCGATCGATGGTGCGGGTAACCGGGTGCAGACCGCCGTTCTCGATGCGGCGACCCGGCAGAGAAACGTCGATCGTCTCTGCGGCCAGACGCGCATTCAGCACCGCGCTTTCCAGCTCGGCTTTGCGTGCGTTCAGCGCCTGCTGTACCTGCTCTTTGGCTTCGTTAATCACCGCCCCCGCTGCCGGGCGCTCTTCTGGCGGCAGCTCACGCAGGGTTGTCATTTGAAGGGTCAGGTGCCCTTTCTTCCCAAGATATTCGACGCGGACATTGTCTAACGCGGCAACATCTGAGGCCTGATTAATGGCGGCTGTTGCACTGGCAACCAGCTCTGCGAGATGTGACATGATTTTCCTCATTATGTCGGTGCAGACACCGATTTGGTGGAGTTATTCTCTCAAATTCAGGCACAAAAAAAGCCTCCATCGGGAGGCTTATCTGGCGCTGTTTTTCGTTTCATCTTTCACGCGCTAGCCTCCTGAAGTCAGGTGCTAAAGTAAAAGAAGAAGCGGAAAATAGCAGCATTCATGCTTGCGTTACCTTGTTGGGTAAAAACCGTTGAGACCTTATTGAAAAGCCTGCACGGGTAAATGTCAATCTTCTTACAGGGTTATATGAAAAGAGGGAGCCAGGCCCCCTCTCTCAACTGGCTTATGCCAGTGCTGCTTTCGCTTTTTCGACCAGAGCGGTGAACGCTACTTTGTCGAATACTGCGATGTCAGCCAGGATCTTACGGTCGATTTCAACAGAGGCTTTTTTCAGGCCGTTGATGAATTTGCTGTAAGAAATACCGTTCTGACGTGCTGCTGCGTTGATACGCGCAATCCACAGTTGACGGAACTGACGCTTACGCTGACGACGGTCACGGTAAGCGTACTGACCTGCTTTGATAACAGCCTGGAAGGCAACGCGGTATACGCGTGAACGCGCACCGTAGTAGCCTTTAGCTTGTTTCAAAATTTTCTTGTGACGTGCACGTGCAATTACACCACGTTTTACGCGAGCCATGTGTGCTCTCCTGTATCTATTCTAAGTTAAAAAAGTTAAACGAAACGACTTATGCGTACGGCAGGCACGCGATGACCAGGCCCAGATCGCCTTTAGAAACCATGGCTTTTGGACGCAGGTGACGTTTACGCTTGGTAGCTTTCTTAGTCAGAATGTGACGCAGGTTAGCGTGCTTGTGCTTAAAACCACCTTTACCGGTTTTTTTGAAGCGCTTAGCAGCACCGCGTACGGTCTTAATTTTTGGCATTTTAATAACTTCCACTTCGCATTGTTAAATAAACGAAACATAGGCGAACAAAACCTATGAAACCCGAAGGCTCCACAGATTTTGCTGCTTGAAGGCCTTACTGTTTCTTCTTAGGAGCGAGCACCATGATCATCTGGCGGCCTTCGATCTTCGTAGGGAAGGATTCGACTACTGCCAGTTCACTCAGATCGTCACGGACGCGGTTAAGCACTTCCATACCAATCTGTTGGTGGGCCATCTCACGACCGCGGAAACGCAGTGTGATCTTGGCCTTATCGCCATCTTCCAGAAAGCGAATCAGGCTGCGGAGTTTTACCTGATAATCGCCATCGTCGGTACCAGGACGGAATTTGATTTCCTTAACCTGGATAACTTTTTGCTTCTTCTTCTGTTCCTTAGAAGACTTACTCTTTTCATAAAGGAACTTGCCGTAGTCCATGATACGACAAACTGGCGGTTCGGCGTTAGGGCTGATTTCAACTAAATCTACTCCAGCTTCTTCAGCCTTTTCGATTGCTTCTCTCAGACTCACAATCCCCAGCTGCTCGCCTTCCAGACCTGTTAAGCGAACTTCCTGGGCGCGAATCTCGCCATTGATACGATTCGGACGTGCCGTTTGAACTCGTTTTCCGCCTTTAATACCTTATTCCTCCAGTTGTTGAAGACTGCGGCTGCGAATCTCTTGTTGCAGCTTCTCAATCACTTCACTTACGTCCAGGCTGCCCAGGTCTTTACCACGGCGGGTGCGAACGGCAACTTTGCCTGCTTCCACCTCTTTATCACCACAGACCAACATATACGGGACACGACGTAAAGTGTGCTCGCGGATTTTAAAGCCAATCTTCTCATTTCTCAAGTCTGCTTTTACGCGAATGCCCGCATTTTGTAGTTTCTGCGTCAATTCTTTAACGTAATCTGCCTGAGAATCGGTAATGTTCATCACCACCACCTGCACCGGCGCAAGCCAGGTTGGGAAGAAGCCGGCGAACTCTTCGGTCAGGATGCCGATGAAGCGCTCCAGAGAACCGAGAATGGCGCGGTGAATCATTACCGGCACCTGACGCTCGTTGTCTTCGCCAACATAAGAGGCGCTTAAACGCTGCGGCAGGGAGAAGTCCAGCTGTACAGTACCGCACTGCCATGCGCGATCGAGGCAGTCATACAGGGTAAATTCAATTTTCGGACCGTAGAATGCGCCCTCGCCCAGCTGGTATTCGAACGGAATGCCGTTCTCTTCCAGCGCCACGGCGAGATCCGCTTCTGCGCGATCCCAGGTCTCATCGCTACCGATACGTTTTTCCGGACGCGTTGAGAGTTTGACCACGATCTTCTCGAAGCCAAAGGTGCTGTACATATCGTAGACCATACGAATACAGGCGTTAACTTCATCACGGACCTGATCTTCGGTACAGAAGATATGCGCATCATCCTGCGTAAAGCCACGCACGCGCATCAGACCGTGCAGCGCACCTGATGGCTCGTTACGGTGGCAGCTACCGAACTCCGCCATACGCAGCGGCAGGTCACGGTAGGATTTCAGACCCTGATTGAAGATCTGAACGTGGCCCGGGCAGTTCATTGGCTTGATGCAGTATTCACGGTTCTCAGAGGAGGTGGTGAACATCGCATCCTTGTAGTTGTCCCAGTGGCCGGTTTTTTCCCACAGCACACGGTCCATCATGAACGGGCCTTTCACTTCCTGATACTGGTACTCTTTCAGCTTGGAGCGTACGAAGGTTTCCAGTTCACGGAAGATGGTCCAGCCGTCGTTATGCCAGAACACCATACCCGGCGCTTCTTCCTGCATGTGGTACAGGTCAAGCTGCTTGCCGATTTTACGGTGGTCACGCTTCGCCGCCTCTTCCAGGCGCAGCAGGTACGCGTTCAGGGCTTTTTTATCGGCCCATGCGGTACCATAGATACGCTGCAACATCTTGTTGTTGCTGTCGCCACGCCAGTAGGCGCCTGCGATCTTCATCAGCTTAAAGTGATGACAGAAGCGCATGTTCGGCACGTGCGGTCCACGGCACATGTCGACGTATTCTTCGTGATGGTACAAACCAGGCTTGTCATCATGCGAAATGTTTTCGTCAAGAATCGAGACCTTATAGCTCTCGCCGCGCTTCACGAAGGTTTCACGCGCTTCGTGCCAGCTGACTTTCTTCTTGATGACGTCATAGTTCGTTTCGGCGAGCTCGTGCATACGTTTTTCGAGCGCGTCGATATCTTCCTGAGTCAGGGTATGGTCAAGGTCAACGTCGTAGTAGAAACCATTATCGATAACCGGACCGACCGCCATTTTGGTGTTTGGCCACAACTGTTTGATGGCATGGCCCAACAGGTGCGCGCAGGAGTGACGAATGATCTCCAGACCTTCTTCATCTTTTGCGGTGATGATGGCCAGCGTCGCATCGTTTTCGATCAGATCGGAGGCATCCACCAGCTCACCGTTGACACGGCCGGCGATGGTCGCTTTCGCGAGACCAGGACCGATGTCCAGGGCAACATCCATTGGGCTAACAGCGCGGTCGAAATGGCGTTGGCTGCCATCAGGAAGAGTAATTACAGGCATTTTATATCCTTATTTGCAGTGATGCCCCACACATAAGAGCATATACAAAGAAAATAATCGTGATTTGACAATAGATTACGACACCATCTGACCAACAATCGTCAAATTGGTTCGTCATCATTCACCTGCCGGAAAATCAGACAACGCCGGATATACGGCAAGCCTTGCAATGTTAACACTAACAAAAGGGAGATTGCACCCTCTGCTGGCAGATTGATGTGCTGGCACTTTCACATGAATTTGCAGGTTGCATATTCCCGGCGCTCGCAATTTAGAAATGCAGAGCTACTCTTGAACAGGTCTTTAAACCCAAAGGTGCATACCATGAACGTATCCAGTAGAACGGTTGTGATATTGAACATCCTTTCCGCCACAGGTTTATTGTTGATTCTCGCCGAACGATTCCACTGGTTCTGAACCGCCCCCTACGCTGGCATAACCCAATCGTTCCTGCGAAGGGGCATATTCAGGCCCTGTTTGGTAGACTGTGGATATCAACGAACAAGGATTAGGTTATGCCAACAAAACGATTTGCCGTAAAACACTGGAAAATGGTGCTGGTGCTGATTGCCATCTGCGGCGCAATGCTGTTACTCCGTTGGGCGGCGATGATTTGGGGTTAGGGGCGAGTACAGCTCATCAGAAGGGACGTCACAAGATCAGAGAGAATAAACGGGCCGACATTATCATCGGCCCGTCTTTATTACATTCTATAACCCAGTGAAACCGTGGTTCTGCGGTCGGTATGATCCGGTGCAGACTCTGGTGGTGAAGAGTTCCAGGTCACGTTGTAGGCGACTTTCAGACCAAAGTGTTCGTTGATGGCCACGTTGAGCGCCGTCTCAGAGTTCAGCGTCGTGTCGTCGGCACCAAATACAGAAACACCCTGTGTAAATTTGGTGTTATCAGTCATCTGCCAGGCATAGGTACCAGAAGCGTAACCGAGCGGTTGGGTTTTGGTATCGCCATTGGTGTACTCGTCATAACGCACACCTGGACCGAATTCAAAACGGAGGCTGTGTACCGGACCGTTCAGGAACTGACGACCATAACCCGCGGTGAACACGTCACGCTGGCGATAACCGTTGTAACGGTCGGTTAACCAGCTTGCCTGACCAAACAGGTAGTCATAGTCGGTCATGTTGTAACGGCTACGTCCGCCTACCGCATATTTCTCGGAAGAGCGTTCGTCATTAGCGGACGTATTGCTGGCATTACCCCACAGAGACCAGGCGGTGGTATTACCGTACCAGGTAAGCGTACTGTCCGCCGTCAGAGAAGAGCTTTTGGTGTTACCGGATTGTGCCAGGTACCCCGCGTTCAGGTTACCTTCAAACGGTTTTTTCGCGGTGGAGGGATCGTCCATGACAGTAAAAACGGAATCATCGGCGGTCGCGTTCATAGCCGCAAACACGCCACCCGCCAGCATCAGTGCAGCGGGCACTGTCTTTAAAAGCTTCATTTTATTAAGGAGTCCGTACAACAAAAAAAGAGACCACACGGTCCCGGAATCTTTCTTGAGGATCAATGACAAGGCGTCCAGAGAAAGGTAACAAATTATAAAAAGCCGCAAATAACATAGCAATGTTTTCTTATTTCATTTTTTGAATAAGAACGATCCCAAAAAGCGTTTTATTTTATATGTCTCCGGCCTCACTTTTATTCACTATTCATATTTAAAATCATACTGTTATTTACATTGCCTTCCTGACAAATGGTGCCAGACTAAAAGGAACCCATGCTAAAAGGAGGTAATGATGGTTTCTATCTACACCCTGACGCTCTCCCCTTCCCTTGATTCCGCCACCCTGACGCCGCAGATTTATCCGGAAGGTAAATTGCGCTGTAGCGCCCCGGTCTTTGAGCCCGGCGGTGGCGGTATCAACGTGGCGCGCGCCATTACCCACCTCGGCGGCAAAGCCACGGCCATTTTCCCCGCAGGCGGTGCTACCGGTGAACACCTGGTCTCCCTGCTTGCAGATGAACAGGTGGCCGTAGAGACCGTCGAGGCGAAAGACTGGACGCGGCAAAACCTGCATGTTCACGTGGAATCCAGCGGCGAGCAGTACCGGTTTGTCATGCCGGGCGCGAAACTCACTGATGACGAGTTTCGTCAGCTTGAAGAGAAAGTGCTGACGATAGAAAGCGGCGCGCTGCTGGTGGTCAGCGGCAGCCTGCCGCCCGGCGTCAGCACGGAAAAATTAACCGCGCTGATTCAGGCGGCGCAGCAACGCGGTATCCGCTGCATCGTCGACAGCAGCGGCGAGGCCCTGCAAGCGGCCTTAGTGCCGGGCAATCTTGAACTGGTCAAACCCAACCAGAAAGAGTTAAGCGCGCTGGTCAACCGAGACTTGACGCAGCCTGACGATGTGCGCACCGCCGCGCAGGAGCTGGTACGCAGCGGCAAAGCGCGACGCGTGGTGGTTTCCCTCGGTCCGCAGGGGGCACTGGCCGTCGATGAAACGTCGTCCGTTCAGGTTGTTCCACCGCCGATGAAGAGCCAGAGCACGGTTGGCGCGGGTGACAGCATGGTGGGTGCGATGACGCTTAAACTGGCGCAGGGTGCGTCACTGCTGGAGATGACGCGCTACGGCGTGGCGGCGGGTAGCGCCGCCACCATCAACCAGGGCACGCGCCTCTGTTCGCTGGCCGATACGCAAAAAATCGTCGATTACCTGTCCCGAAATTAACGTCTGTTCCCCTTCATCTGCATGGAGGGGAACGTCATCCCCGAGTCGCCAAACGCAAACTATCGACTATGCTAAGAAAACTTCCATGATAACAATGAGGTGAATTATGAGCAGTGGTGACATCACTCGTTATGTCGTAACCGTCAACCTTCATGAGGCATCGCTTACCGAGCTAAATGAGCTCAACAATGCCTTTACCCGGGCTAATTTTCTCCTCACCCTGACGGATGACGAAGGCAATATTCATGATTTAGGCACCCTGGCATTTGGTCTGATCGGTGCCCTGAATAAAGAAGAGGTCCATGCGCTGGCCGCCAGCCTGGTGGAAAGTGTGACCGACAAGCCAGCCGAAATTGACGTCGACACCTGGGAAAGCTGGCAGAAAAAAGAACAATAAGTGCCCTGTATGAAATTAAACCGCTCAGGTGTGCGTTAGTTCGTATTTTTTTACCGCAATAATGCGCTAACTTTATGATCTGGCAGACAACATGGGAGAGTCAACATGTGGCAGGCTATCAGTCATCTTTTAAGTGAGCAGCTGGGTGAAGGTGAAATTGAACTGCGTAACGAACTGCCAGGCGGAGAGATCCACGCCGCGTGGCATTTACGCTACGCAGGGCGCGATCTCTTCGTAAAATGCGATGAACGCGAGCTGCTTCCGATATTTACCGCCGAAGCCGATCAGCTGGAGCTGTTGTCGCGCAGTAAAACGGTGACGGTCCCGCAGGTTCTGGCCGTCGGTAGCGACCGCGATTACAGTTTTCTGGTCATGGAATATCTCCCCGCCCGTCCGCTGGATGCCCATAACGCTTTCATTCTTGGCCAGCAGCTAGCGCGCCTCCATCAGTGGAGCGACCAGCCGCAGTTTGGCCTTGATTTTGACAACGATCTCTCCACCACGCCACAGCCCAATGCCTGGCAGCGTCGCTGGTCGACGTTTTTTGCCGAGCAGCGCATTGGCTGGCAGCTTGAGCTTGCCGCCGAGAAAGGGCTGGAGTTTGGCAATATTGATGCCATCGTCGAGCACGTGCAGCAGCGCCTGGCCTCCCACCAGCCTCAGGCGTCTCTGCTCCACGGTGATTTGTGGTCCGATAACTGCGCGCTGGGCCCCAACGGCCCCTATATCTTCGACCCGGCCTGCTACTGGGGCGACCGTGAGTGCGATCTTGCCATGCTGCCGCTGCATCCTGAACAACCGCCGCAAATATACGACGGATATCAGTCGGTTTCTCCCCTGCCGCCCGGCTTCCTCGATCGTCAACCGGTGTATCAGCTTTATACGCTGATGAACCGCGCCATACTTTTTGGTGGGGAACACCTGGTTAACGCCCAGCGGGCGCTTGAGCGCATGCTTGCCGCCTGAGACGCGAACGGGTGGCTTTGCCGCCACCCGTATCGGTTACAGAAAACCGAGCAGTGAGAAGAAGAAGTATCCTGCCACAATGATGATCACGGGAAGGATATAGAGCGGGAAAATTTGCAGGAAAATGGTGTGACGCGGCACAACAATGCGGGATTCAATCTGCTCCCGGCTCATGCCTTCCGGGCCTTTGGCCTGCTCCAGAATGAGCTGGTCCTCGACGCCCTCGCGTAAGAAGCGCGTTTGACGGCTCATTCGCGCGCCAGAGGCCTGCAGCGCCAGCGCAACAAAGATCAGGGCGTAGATCACCCAAAAGCCGATATTCAGCTGATGCTGAAAATCCGGGGTCGGTGAGTTAAACCAGAAGACATTCAAGAATGGCGTATTAAAACGCATCATCTCAATCATCACATGCGCAAAATCAAGCATAACCGCATTGATACCCGGCTGTTTTTCGCTGTGATCGTACATAAATTTGAGTATAGAAATCAGCGTAGAAATGACGGCAGGAATAAAAATCACCCAGCCAGCAATACGTTTTAAGACCGCAATGCGTCCAGCTTGTTGATACGTCATCAGTTCCTCTTCATAAAGACGCGTTATTTGTGCCTAAGTCTACCTGCTGGTCATCAATTTCGCCCGCTCTTTAAAAGCAATATGCTAAATTGCAGAGTGTGCTTAGCACTTATCGTCTGTCGAACACCCTGGATAAGGAGACGTTGTGATGTCGACACCGCGCCAAATTCTTGCCGCAATTTTTGACATGGATGGATTACTGATCGATTCTGAACCGTTGTGGGATCGCGCCGAACTGGAGGTCATGGCCAGCCTGGGCGTGGACATCAGCCGCCGTAATGAACTTCCCGATACGCTGGGCCTGCGCATCGATATGGTGGTTGACCTGTGGTTTGCCCAACAGCCGTGGGCTGGACCGGATCGTGATGAAGTAACCGCGCGCATTATCAGCCGCGCCATTTCGCTGGTAGAAGAGAACAAGCCGCTGCTGCCCGGCGTACGTGAGGCCGTCGCGCTGTGTAAAGCCCAGGGGCTCAAGGTCGGCCTGGCCTCGGCGTCACCGCTGCATATGCTGGAAAAAGTGCTCATCATGTTTGAACTGCGCGACAGTTTCGACGCGCTGGCGTCCGCTGAGAAATTGCCTTACAGCAAGCCGCACCCGCAGGTCTATCTGGACTGTGCCGCTAAGCTCGGCGTGGATCCCCTCAACTGCGTTGCGCTGGAAGATTCCGTTAACGGCATGATAGCGTCTAAAGCCGCGCGGATGCGCTCCATTGTGGTGCCTGCGGAAGAAGGCCGCCACGATCCCCGGTTTGCCCTTGCCGATGTGAAGCTGACTTCACTGGCAGAACTCACGGCGCATCACCTGCGGGGCGGTTAAGACCCTCCTGCAGTTTGTGACAAACAGTTACACCGTCACCTCTTCCGCCTACTGTATAAAAACCCTATACTGTATGAATTGACAGTTTTATGGGTTTTATCATGACGGCGGAAGGCCACCTGCTTTTTTCTATCGCGTGCGCAGTATTTGCCAAAAACGCTGAACTCACCCCCGTGCTGGCACAGGGGGACTGGTGGCATATCGTCCCTTCCGCCGTATTGACCTGTCTGCTGCCCGACATCGACCACCCCAAGTCCTTCCTCGGACAGCGCCTGAAGTGGGTATCGAAACCCATCGCCCGCGCGTTCGGCCACCGGGGGTTTACGCACAGCCTGCTGGCCGTGTTTGGCCTGCTGACGCTTTTCTATTTAAAAGTGCCCGAAAGCTGGATCGTCCCCGCCGATGCCATCCAGGGGATGGTGCTGGGCTATCTGAGCCATATTCTGGCCGATATGCTGACGCCCGCGGGCGTACCGCTGCTGTGGCCCTGCCGCTGGCGCTTCCGTTTTCCTATCCTGGCACCGCAGAAAGGGAACCAGCTTGAGCGCGTCTTGTGCATGGCGCTGTTTGCTTACGCCGTCTGGATGCCGCAAACGTTGCCCGAAAACAGTGCAGTCCGCTGGTCTTCCCAGATGATTAATTCGCTGCAATTTCAGTTCAATCGCTTTATTCACCACCAGATTGAACAGTAAACCAACAAAACTATCCCATTTGTCATAACCCATTCCATTTGGATATAAGCGCGACATCACACTTCTGCTAACCTTCCGCCAACAGGATCGGTAAAAACCGACCCGATAATAAATCAGGAGAACGGGGATGAATTTTCCACTCATCGCGAACGTCGTTGTGTTCGTTGTATTGCTATTGCTTCTCGCGCAGGCGCGCCATAAACAGTGGAGCCTCGCGAAAAAGGTGCTGGTTGGTCTGGCCATGGGTGTCGTATTTGGTCTGGCATTACAGGCTATTTATGGCTCCGATAATCCAGTACTGAAAGATTCCATTCAGTGGTTCAACATTGTCGGTAACGGCTATGTTCAGCTGCTGCAGATGATCGTTATGCCGCTGGTATTCGCCTCTATTCTGAGCGCCGTTGCCCGCCTGCATAACGCGACCCAGTTGGGAAAAATCAGTTTCCTGACCATTGGTACGCTACTGTTCACCACGCTGATTGCCGCGCTGGTGGGTGTGCTGGTCACTAACCTGTTTGGCCTGACCGCAGAAGGTCTGGTTCAGGGGACCGCTGAAACGGCGCGTCTGACCGCAATTCAGACCAACTATGTGGGTAAAGTGGCTGACCTGACCGTGCCGCAGATGGTGCTCTCCTTCATTCCGAAGAACCCGTTTGCTGACCTGACCGGTGCGAGCCCAACCTCCATCATCAGCGTGGTTATTTTCGCCGCGTTCCTGGGCGTGGCGGCGCTGAAGCTGCTGAAAGACGATGCGCCAAAAGGCGAACGCGTGCTGACCGCGATTGATACCCTGCAAAGCTGGGTGATGAAGCTGGTTCGTCTGGTTATGCAGCTCACCCCTTACGGCGTGCTGGCGCTGATGACCAAAGTGGTTGCCGGCTCTAACCTGCAGGACATCATTAAGCTGGGCAGCTTCGTTGTCGCCTCTTACCTGGGCCTTGGCATTATGTTCGTGGTGCACGGCATCCTGCTGGGCGTGAACGGCGTCAGCCCGCTGAAATACTTCCGTAAGGTCTGGCCGGTACTGACCTTTGCCTTCACCAGCCGTTCCAGCGCCGCGTCTATTCCGCTGAACGTTGAAGCACAGACTCGTCGTCTGGGCGTGCCTGAATCCATCGCCAGCTTCTCTGCCTCCTTTGGTGCCACCATTGGTCAGAACGGCTGTGCGGGTCTGTACCCGGCGATGCTGGCGGTAATGGTTGCTCCTACAGTCGGCATTAACCCGCTGGATCCGATCTGGATCGCCACGCTGGTCGGGATTGTCACCGTAAGCTCCGCAGGCGTTGCGGGCGTTGGCGGTGGCGCAACCTTCGCCGCGCTGATTGTGCTGCCTGCGCTGGGTCTGCCCGTGACGCTTGTCGCGCTGCTGATCTCCGTTGAGCCGCTGATCGACATGGGCCGTACCGCGCTGAACGTCAGCGGCTCCATGACCGCCGGTACGCTGACCAGCCAGTGGCTGAAGCAGACCGACAAAGCGATTCTGGAAAGTGAAGACGACGCCGAACTGGCGCATCGTTAATCGCTGTAGATATAAAAAAACCGCCAACAGGCGGTTTTTTTATATCTGTTATTCTTCAACCTCTTCATCCTGGCGGATCTGCATCGCCCACCGCTGTGCGGACTCCGGCACCGTAAAGGTGGGAGAGCGACGGAAATGCTCGCCGATTAGCACAAAGGCCACGTATTTCCCCCGTAACTGCCACACATCGCGAAAACCCTCCACTTTCAAGGCATGGTCTGGCGGCGCGGGCTCAACGCGGGGCACATAGCTAATAACCTGGCGGTTTTGTTGACGAAGAGGTTTCATAAGCGACGGATTCACTAAAGCAAATTCTTGAAGCAGGAAAATTCTATCATAGCCGATCCTGCTGCCTTCCGTCGCGCTCCGAGTGGGTGAGATGGCTCCTTTCGTTAATGATGGCCTGTGAAAACTCTTAGTTCGCGAGCCATCTCACGACATTGTTCTATCCTTAATAGGGTTTTTAGCAATGGATAAAGGAGAAGCGTGCAATGTCGAACAAAGATAAAACACATCAATCACCGATTCATGGCACTGAAGAATCTCAACCGGGCATGGACTCTCTCGCCCCTTCTGACGGCTCTCACCGCCCCTCGCCGGGCCCATCAGCCCCTGGCGAACAACCAACCGCGCCGGGAAGCATGAAATCGCCGGACACCGGAAACGAGAAGCTGAAATCGCTTGAGCCACACCGTAAAGGCGGCGAAGGTTTTGCGCTCACCACCAATCAGGGCGTGCGCATTGCTGACGATCAAAACTCCCTTCGCGCAGGCGCGCGCGGGCCAACCCTGCTGGAAGACTTCATTCTGCGGGAAAAAATTACCCATTTTGACCACGAGCGAATTCCGGAACGCATCGTTCACGCGCGCGGTTCTGCGGCGCACGGCTACTTCCAGCCCTATAAAAGCCTGAAAGCGATCACCAAAGCGGATTTCCTCTCCGACCCGGATAAAATCACGCCGGTCTTTGTGCGTTTCTCCACCGTGCAGGGTGGCGCAGGTTCGGCAGACACGGTGCGTGATATCCGCGGCTTTGCCACCAAGTTTTATACCGAAGAGGGCATTTTCGATCTGGTGGGCAATAACACCCCGGTGTTTTTCATTCAGGATGCGCATAAATTTCCTGACTTTGTCCATGCGGTAAAACCGGAGCCCCACTGGGCCATACCGCAGGGACAAAGTGCGCACGACACCTTCTGGGACTATGTCTCTCTGCAGCCTGAAACCTTGCACAACGTAATGTGGGCGATGTCAGACCGCGGGATCCCCCGCAGCTACCGCACCATGGAGGGGTTTGGCATCCATACCTTCCGAATGATCAACGCCGAGGGGAAAGCCACGTTTGTCCGTTTCCACTGGAAGCCGGTGGCGGGTAAAGCCTCACTGGTGTGGGACGAGGCGCAGAAGCTGACCGGGCGCGATCCGGACTTCCATCGCCGCGAGCTGTGGGAATCCATTGAAGCGGGCGACTTCCCGGAATACGAGCTGGGCCTGCAGCTCATCCCGGAAGAGGACGAATTTAAGTTCGATTTCGACCTTCTGGACCCGACGAAGCTGATCCCGGAAGAGCTGGTGCCGGTGCAGCTGGTGGGTAAAATGGTGCTCAACCGCAACCCGGATAACTTCTTTGCCGAAAACGAGCAGGCCGCGTTCCACCCGGGGCATATCGTGCCGGGGCTGGACTTCACCAACGATCCGCTCCTGCAGGGACGCCTGTTCTCCTATACCGATACGCAGATCAGCCGTCTTGGCGGGCCGAACTTCCACGAAATTCCGATTAACCGCCCAACCTGCCCGTACCACAACTTCCAGCGCGACGGGATGCACCGTCAGGATATTGATACCAACCCGGCGAACTATGAGCCGAACTCCATCAACGATAACTGGCCGCGTGAAACGCCTCCCGGACCGAAACGCGGTGGATTTGAATCCTATCAGGAGCGTATCGATGGCAATAAAATTCGCGAGCGCAGCCCCTCGTTCGGCGAGTATTACGCCCACCCTCGCCTGTTCTGGAACAGCCAGACGCCGATTGAGCAACAGCACATCATCGGCGGCTTCAGCTTTGAGCTGAGTAAAGTGGTGCGCACCTACATCCGCGAGCGCGTGGTCGATCAGCTGGCGCATATTGATGTTCAGCTTGCCCAGAGCGTCGCGGACAACCTGGGCATTACGCTGACCGACGAGCAGCGTAACCTTGCTCCGCCGAAAGAGGTTAACGACGTGAAGAAAGATCCGTCGCTGAGCCTGTATGCGGTGCCGGGCGGCTCGATTAAAGGCCGCGTGGTTGCCATTCTGCTGAACGACAAAACCCGCGCCAGCGACGTGCTGGGGATCATGCAGGCGCTAAAAACCCAGGGCGTGCATGCCAAACTGCTCTATTCCCGCATGGGTGAAGTGACGGCCGACGATGGTTCTGTGCTGCCGGTCGCGGCGACCTTTGCCGGTGCGCCATCGCTCACCGTCGATGCGGTGATTGTGCCGGGCGGAGATCTTGCCAGTCTGCTGACCAACGGCGACGCCGTCTATTATCTGCTGGAAGCCTATAAGCACCTGAAACCGATCGCGCTGTCCGGCGATGCGCGACAGTTTAAAGCGCAGCTGAAGGTGGCCGATCAGGGTGAGGACGGCATTGTCGAGGGCGATAACGTTGACGATGCCTTCATGACGAAGCTGTTTGATTTGCTCGCCGCGCACCGCGTCTGGTCACGCAGCTGTAAGATCGATCAGATTCCGGCGTAAAAAAAAGCCCGGTGGCGGCTTCGCCTTACCGGGCCTACAAGAGTTAGCAGGTCGTTCGTAGGCCGGGTAAGGCGAAGCCGCCACCCGGCAACTCTTACAGCTCCCTGAACGTCCCCAACCGATACCCGCGCTCGGCAATCGCATATTTCAGCGAGGCCGACGTCAGCACGTCCAGCTCCGCCAGCCGCGGCCAGCAGTAGGCGCTTTTACGCACGGTGTTATCGACAAAGGCAGGATGCGCCATCACTTCCACCGAGGTTTCTCCACGGGCAGCGGAATCATCCAGCACCTTCAGGAACAGCGCTTCGCTGATCTCTTCTCCGTAAAACGCGCTGCTGAACCCCTCAGTGGATGTAACAGCGCAGTCCGGCAATCCGTGCACCTCGCGATCCACGCGCATCGCCACGCCTTTGCGCTGCGCAAACCCGGCGACAACAGGGAAAATTGCCGGGATCATATGCACGTGGTGATGGCTGTCGATATGCGTCGGCGCCTGACCAAACACATCAACGAAGCGGTTGAACTGGCACTCCAGCTCGCGGGCAATCTCCTCGAGCGGTAGAGCACCCTGCTCCGCCCGTTCCCAAATCCATTTACCCAGCTGGCCGTCGCGCGTCAGGCCCGGCATTGGCGAAAGCGGCATCCCGAGCGTCAGCACAAAATGCATGCCGACGCCCAGCTCTGGCACCTCGCGGCTCAGCTGCGCCGCGTGTTCAACCGCCTCAGCGTTAACCAGGGCCGTTGTAGAGGTCACAACCCCCCGGCGACAGGCTTCAATAATGCCGTAGTTCTGACCTTTCGAGAGACCAAAATCATCAGCATTAACGATCAGCAGGTTTTCCATTGTGCGTCCTCTTATTGCTGTTTGAACTTCAGCTTCTCGATCGTGGCGGCAAAGTTCGGAAGCCATTTTTCATGCGCCAGGATCATCTCGCTGGCCAGCTGCTCCGCGTCACGGTCAGAATGCACCAGCGGGCTGAGGTTCAGGGCCAGCAGCACGTCATTGAGCTCCCCGCTAAGCGCCGCGTTGCTTGCTGCCACTTCAAAGCCTTTGATGGTATGAATCAGCCCCATGACCTTGTCATCGAAGTGGGTGATACGGGGATGCGGTTTAGCCCCCTCGCGCCCCAGGATGCAGGTCATTTCGACGGCCCAGTCAGCCGGAATATTGTCGACATGGCCGTGATGCGGGACGTTAACATAGTGCTCAGCCTGCTTGTCGTTGTAGATGGCGTTGATCACTTCGCACGCCGCATCGGAGTAGTAGGCCCCGCCGCGCTGCTCCAGCTCTTTCGGTTTGACGTTCAGGTTCGGGTCTTTATACAAATCGAACAGCTGCTTTTCGACCTTCTGAACGATCTGCGCACGCGCGCCGCCCTTATAATACTCGCCCATTTCAATGGCCAGCATCTCTTTCTGCTTGAAGTAATAAAGCAGGTACGAGCAAGGCAGCAGATTCAGCGAGCGGATCAGCCCTTCGCTGAACGGCAGGTCAAAGATGTTTTTCACCGATGCCGCCGTCAGACGACCGGAGGCCACGCCGTCGAGAAGCTCGGCAAAGCGCGATTCTCCGTTCACGATGACATCTTTAATAAACACCATGTGGTTCAGGCCGAACAGATCGATGGAGAGATCGTCGTTGTCGGTCAGCGCCAGCACGTCGCGGATGAACATCTTCATGCCGATCGGAATATTACAGACGCCGATAAAGCGCTTGAAGTTCGTATGACGATAGACCGCCTCGGTCACCATACCGGCCGGGTTGGTGAAGTTAATGACCCACGCGTTCGGGCAGATCTCCTGCACGTCTTTGACGATGTCGAAAATCACCGGGATGGTGCGCAGGCCTTTAAACAGGCCGCCCGCGCCGTTGGTCTCCTGCCCCAGATACCCGTGGCTCAGGGGAATACGCTCGTCCAGCTCACGCGCTTTCAGCTGGCCGACGCGCAGCTGGGTGGTGACGAAATCCGCATCTTTCAGCGCCAGACGACGATCGAGGGTTTTATGCACGGCCAGAGGCACGCCCGCTTTTTCCACCATGCGCTTGCACAGGTCGAAAATAATATTCAGCTTCTCCTGACCTTCCTCAACGTCCACCAGCCATAATTCGCTGACCGGTAATTCATGATAACGTTTCAGGAAACCTTCGAGTAATTCCGGGGTATAGCTGCTGCCGCCACCAATGGTTACGACTTTTAATTTCTTCTGCATAATATCTCCCTTAGCGTATCAGGTTAATCGCCTGCAAGGTATAGCGTGCTCTTCCCGCTATTTGGGCAAGCCATTAAAGCAATATTCGTGGCGGGTAATCCGCCGACAGTTAATTAATTACCGTCAAATTTTTCCGGTAACTGTTCGGTGTGAATGACGTCAATTTCTTAAAGGTTTTAATAAACAGGCTGGGGCTGCTGTATCCTGACTCGTATGCAATATCGGTGACAGAATAGTTGGTAATTTCCAGCTGTTTTTTAGCAAAATTAATGCGGATTTCATTAATAATTTGCACGGGCGTTTTACGGTAATAACGCTGCGTCGCGCGGGTCAGATATTCCTGGGATTTGCCCGACAGGGAGACCATATTTTCCAGCGCATTTTCGCTGAACTGGCTTTTATCGTGCATCAGCTCAACGGTGCTGCGCAGCCATTGCGGAATATCATCCGTCACCTGCTGCTCTTCACGATGATGGCGCAGCCGGTTCATCACGTAGAAGGTCACCGTTTCAATAAACTCATCAAATTCATTGTCGCGGAAGTTAAGCGAGGCGATAACCGTTTCAATCCAGGTCATGAACTCGTTTTTGACGCGATAAACCTGGGAGGCCACAAAGCAGAACGGCACCAGCGGCAGATAATGCTTCTCGAAGAAACGTCTGCTGACGCCCACATTCAGAATACGGGTGGCACCAAATTCGTAAAAGCTCTGGTGATAAGATCCCATCGGCAGGAAGACAAAATCCCCTCGTTCAAGCAGAACGCGCTTACCGTTGATCTCCTGGTAGTAGCGGCCGGTCAGAACAATCGTGAACTCGTAGTAGTCATGCTGATGCAGACCACTGGCGCTCTCCGTTTTGTTGTAGATAACCACGTGAAAATTTTTGCCATTAAACAGCTGCTGTTCAAGTGCGGTTTTAATTTCCATCGTGCTGACCTCCTGCTACTCAGTCTGACTTACTGCATCTTCTCGTGAAGCTCAATGAGCTCCGCCACCAGCTCGCGTGCCAGCATCGAGGTCATCAGGTGATCCTGCGCGTGGACCAGCACCAGGCTGACCTTCATCTTCCCTTCGCCCTGATCGCTTTCAATCAGCTTTGTCTGCACCAGGTGCGCTTCGTTCAGCGCCGTGCGGGACTGTTCCATCATGGTTTTCGCCGCGGCGAAATCCCCCTGCTTGGCCTGCTTCAGCGCGGCGTAGGCCAGGCTGCGGGCCTGCCCGGAGTTAATGATAAGCCCCATCACCACTTCTTCGAGATCGTTCTCGACGGCTTCGTCTGCGACAATATTATCCAAATCTAACATTTTTAAGCTCCTTGTGGCTGGCGCGGGTTTCCCCGCGCCGTCAATCTTAGAATTTCAGTGAGAGGGCGATATCCTCTTCGCTCTCTTCTTCATCAATGATGGTGGCGGCTTTGTTCGCAATCGCCACGAACGGCATGTACAGCAGGGTGGCAATCCCGAGGTTAAATATCGCCAGCAGGAAGGCTGCGACGCTGCCGTTGGTGTTGAAGAAGGCGCCCAGACCCGCTGGCATGGTCCACGGTGCAATGTTGGTGACCGGAGGAATAATGCCCATGTAATACGCCGTCAGGGTGATAGCGGCCAGCAGCGGCTGAACCAGGATGAACGGAATGAACATGACCGGGTTCATGATGATTGGCAGACCGAACAGAATCGGTTCGTTAATCTGGAAGATGCCTGATGGCAGCGCCAGCTTCGCGACCTGACGGTAGTCTGCACGACGAGACACAATAAAGACCGCGATGATCAGACCCAAGGTTGCCCCGGTACCGCCCAGGAAGATATAGGAGTCAAGCATCGGCTTCGCCCACACATGGAAGGTTTTACCCGCTGCCAGCGCCGCGTCAACGGAGCCGTACTGCTGATAAAGTGCAACGTTTTCCAGTGCCCACGGGGTCATAATTCCGCTGTCCAGCGCGGCCAGTGCCAGTGAACCATGCACGCCAAAGAACCACAGCAGAGAGGTGAAAATCACGTACGCCCAACCGACCACGCCACCCATTGACGCCAGCGGCGTAGAAATAGAGTCCATGATGATCTGGTGGAAGTTTGTGCCCCAGTGGGAGAGCGCCCAGGCGATAATCCCCATGATAGAGAGAATAATGAAGCCTGGAATCAACGCGGAAAATGAACGGGAAACGGAGGCCGGTACGCTATCCGGCAGGCGGATCACCCAGTTGCGACGGATAATAAAGGTGAACATCTCCGCCACCACCAGGCCGATAACAATACCGGAGATGATGTTAGCCCCACCCAGCCAGTTGGCGCCCACAGCATAGGCTTCACCGACGCTGTACGGGGTCACTGTCATAAAGGCGGCGACGGATAATAACCCGGCGGCCAGTGGGTCCACCTTACGCTCTTCTGCCAGCGCCATCCCAATAAAGAAAGGCGCCATCAGCGACATAATCCCCAACGTACCGTTATAGACGTTGCCGCCGATGGCTTTAAAACCATTAAGGGTTTCAATTGTGGAAGCGTCTAACCGAATTCCTAATGAATAAAAGAAGGAACCTTCACCAAAGCTCAGAAAAACGTTGTTAATTAAAACGAACATGGCCCCGGCCAGCGTCAACGGCATTAATTTAATAAAGCCGTTTTTGATGGCATTAACGTGAGGCTGCTTTCCTATTTTAACAGCAAAAGGAAGGAGTACCTTTTCAAGTGAAGCGATGACTTTACTCATAGGAAAATACCCTTAAATGCCGTAACGCATGTTACGGCGTATTGTGTGTGAAATAACTCTTTGACGGGAAAAATAAAAATTAATTAGCAGATTTTTTAATCGCTGCCACAGCAGCTTTAAGAACACCTAAACCATCAATCTTGCCGTACAGCCCCGAGTCGATCACTTCGACCGGTTTATTAGGTAACAGTCGTTGAATTTCGGGCAACATATAGGCAATTTGCGGTCCCAGTAAAACAACATCGGCTGTCTGACCTTTTTCGCCCGCCAGCGTTTCCGGGAACGCTTCGATCACCACAGGGACTTCATACTTTTCAGCCTGCGCACGCATCTTTGACACCAGAAGCGAGGTTGACATGCCCGCTGAGCAGAACAGGTAGATATGTTTCTTTTCCATCGTAATTTCCCTCTTGTATGACTACCTGCCGTCGCGTTCTCACTCGACTCGCTGTCCCGGCAGACAGGTAGTTTGCGTACTGTTGTTTATCGTTGGAGTGAGTATACGCAATGGTACAGACAGGGGATAATTCTGAACAGACTCAAATTGTCTCTCATTGACCTGGCTTGTTGACTACCCTCACATTTCGGGCAAATAATTCGCGAAAAGAAATAAGATTTTCCGATGCATAAAAAAACCGGCCTCAGGGCCGGTTTGTTAACATCCTCAGGCAAGCGGGGTGACTACGCCTTAGGTGCCTGCGGGTCAGTGTCGTATTCAGCACAGGTCTGATAGCCGGAGTTGATCACATGACCGGTATCATCCAGGGCGACAAAGTAGGTTTCTGCCTTACCATCACGTTGACCCAGGATGTAGGTCTGGCAGGTCCCTTTCGCATGAATCATGGTGACTTCGGAAGAAGGTTTACCGGCAATCGCAGCGACCTGCGAACGGGTCATACCCTTTTTAACGTCTTTTACTACGGGCTGCGTAAACTGATCCTTGGTGCGATCGTAAGCCGTACACCCTGCCAGCATAGTCAGTACCGCCGCTGCGCTAAGAATTCCTGCTACGTTCTTGTTCATATTCCGTCCTCTTGTTTATCAGCGTGTTATCTAAGCATGGGATAAAAAGTACTATTGTTCAACTTTGTGCGTTACGCCAGACGAATTTCGGAAAATTCTAATAAAACAACGATAACCTGCTAAAACGGCGCAAATTAGCGCACTCGAAACTGTGATCCTTGTCGTTTTACGTCCAAAGGGTTAGTTTTAACAGTTAACACATTCTGTTTATGGAGAGCGTGATGACTCTGCAACAAGAGATTATCCAGGCGCTGGGCGCGAAGCCTGCGGTAGATGCAAATGAAGAGATCCGCCGCAGCGTGGATTTTTTAAAAGCGTATTTAAAGAAGAACTCTTTCCTGAAATCTCTGGTGCTGGGCATCAGCGGCGGCCAGGATTCAACGCTGACCGGTAAGCTCTGCCAGATGGCAATTTCAGAGCTGCGCGAGGAGACGGGAGATGAAACCCTGCAATTTATCGCCGTGCGTCTTCCATATGGCGTACAGGCGGACGAGCAGGATTGCCAGGATGCAATCGCCTTTATTCAGCCTGACCGCGTGCTGACCGTCAATATTAAAGGCTCCGTGCTGGCAAGCGAGCAGGCGCTTCGCGAAGCGGGCATTGAGTTAAGCGATTTTGTTCGCGGCAACGAGAAAGCCCGCGAGCGCATGAAAGCGCAGTACAGCATCGCCGGGATGACCAAAGGCGTCGTGGTCGGCACCGACCATGCGGCCGAAGCGATCACCGGCTTCTTCACCAAGTACGGCGACGGCGGCACCGACATTAACCCGATCTTCCGCCTGAACAAGCGTCAGGGCAAGCAGCTGCTTGCCGCGCTGGGCTGTCCTGAGCATCTGTATAAGAAAGCGCCGACAGCGGACCTTGAAGACGATCGCCCTTCCCTGCCGGATGAAGCGGCCCTTGGCGTCACCTACGACGACATTGATGATTATCTGGAAGGCAAAAAGCTGGATGAGGGCACTGCAAAGATCATCGAAGGCTGGTATCTGAAAACCGAGCACAAGCGTCGCCCACCGATAACGGTGTTTGACGACTTCTGGAAATAAACGCAAAACGGTAACCCCGTTTTGTAGGCCGGGTAAGGCGTCGCCGCCACCCGGCTCTTTTTTAACCACCACACTCCTGCTACACTGTATACCTGAACAGTATATGGAGCAGTATGTGAGCAGGCGTCAATCCGCCCCGCGTCTTGAGTTTGAAGCGGCGGCTATCTACGAATATCCCGAGCACCTTCGTCCCTGGCTTGAGGCATTGCCTAAACAGCCGGGCGTGTACATCTTTCACGGCGAAAGCGACACCCTGCCGCTCTACATCGGCAAGAGCGTTAACATTCGCAGTCGGGTGTTATCCCATCTGCGTACTCCGGATGAGGCCGCCATGCTGCGCCAGTCGCGACGCATTACCTGGTTCCAGACGGCGGGAGAAATGGGCGCGCTGTTGCTGGAGGCGCGGTTGATAAAAGAACAACAGCCGCTTTTCAACAAGCGCCTGCGCCGCAACCGTCAGCTCTGCTCCCTGCAGATCAACGAAGGCAAGCCACAGGTCGTCTACGCGCGCGACGTCGATTTTTCTCATGCCCCGAATCTCTACGGACTGTTCGCCAATAAACGTGCCGCACTTCAGGCGCTGCAGACGCTGGCGGACGAGCTCCAGCTTTGCTACAGCCTTTTGGGCCTTGAGGCGACCACGCGCGGACGCGCCTGTTTCCGATCCGCGCTGAAGCGCTGTGCCGGTGCCTGCTGTGGGAAAGAGAGCGTTGAGGCGCACCACGCCCGGCTCCTCGCCGGTCTGGCGGCCATCAGCGTGAAGTGCTGGCCCTGGGAAAGCGCCGTTGCGCTCAAAGAAGTGGGTGACGCGATGACCCAATATCACATCGTCAATAACTGGCTCTGGCTGGGCGCTGTCGACGATATCAACGACGCGGCAACCCTGCTGCGCACGCCCGCCGGATTTGACCACGATGGCTACAAAATTCTCTGTAAACCTGTCCTGGCCGGTAAGTTTGAGATCATTGAGCTCAATGGCCTGGCAGCCACGTGATTTCGCTGAACAATAAGGTACCCTGAGCCTCCAGCAGACGCAGCGTATGGGTACCCTCCTCCCAGCTGGCGCCCTGATCGGCCGTCAGCAATTTATCACCCAGCTGCCACGCCCCGCTTAACACAAACACCACGCCCCCGCGTGTGCCAAAGGTGGTAAAGGTACGGTCAGCCACGCGCACCTTCGCCCGGCAGCAGTCGCGACGGGTCATGATGTTGAAGTCCATCGCCATCCGCCCATCGGACAGCAGCGCTTTCACCGGCAGGTCGCCGGCAAAGCTGTAGGGCTGATGGTGCTTCAGGGTATGGAAGAACGCCTGACCGGCATCCAGCGTCACCTCCCCGCCTTCCAGCAAGGTAATTACCCGATCGACGCCGGGAAAAGAGGAAAATTCGCCGTTGCTGGCGATAGTTGCGATACTGGCGCGCCAGTGAAAATCGCGCGTTGCGGGAGGGAAACAACAAATCTCACGCGTTTCACCCGCACCATTGCGCCAGAGGCTGACCGGCATCTTACGGATATCAAAGAACTCCATCACCACTCCTGAATGGCACAACCCGTGCCAGGGCAAGGATATTGCTATCGTTGCTGTCTTGTTTGTTATCGTTAGGTATTCACAACACAGTATCGGCAGCAGAGCGGGCAGGCCTTAGCGGAACGTTAATAAAAATTCTAACGCCATGACTCTACAAACATTCTCTGATGCGACTACAGGAGCATACCGCGCTGGCGGCGGCAGACAAGAGGGCAGGAAAGAAAAACCGCCGGTCCTGTCCACAGCGATTGCGCTTTTGTGGACAGGATCCCGGCGGTCTTAAGAGAGTGAACCGATTATTCGGTTGGTGCTGGCATTTTACCTTCCATCGCCGGACGTTCTGTCAGACGCTTCTCAAAATTCGCATTAAATTGTTTTTTCTGTTCCGGGGTCAGAATGTTGTAGATCTTGTTCTGGGTTTCCAGGTGAGCCAGCATACGGGCTTTGTGCTGCTCGGCCATTTTGTCGATCTGCGCTTCGGCTTTCGCCTTGTCGAAGCTGTCGCTGGCGATGATGTCATGCATGGCACGACGCTCTTCCAGCGGCGGACGTTTCATCTGCTCACGTTCGCTCTTCCGGATATCGCGGATCTGCTGTTTCTGCGCATCCGTCAGGTTGAGATCCTTAAACATCATCATCTCGTTGTGCATACCCGGGCCTTTATGGTGCATCATCATTTTGCCTTCAGCAGGCGCGGCAGCGGTAGTGGTCGCAGTATCTGCGGCGAACGCCATGCTGGTAGCGCCCAGAGTCAGGGTAGAAGCAACAAACAGTGCAGTAAACTTACGCATAATTTATTTCCTTTCTTTCAGTTATTCTTCGGCGCTATGCCGTGTTGACGAGATTAACTTTACGGGGTTTATCGTCAATTAGTCAGAGCAACGGTAAAACAATGAAAGTGTAAAAAACAAATTTTCGCCAAATGTGGAGGAAATAAGGATAAAGCGTGGAGAGTTGCAACCAAAAATATTCAATACGATGATTTTAAAGCGATTTAGCAAAAGTATAACGAAGTGAAGGTGAATAATAAAGCAATTCACCAGGAATATTCTGCAAAACACGTTCACGCGCTTTAATTGCTAAGAAAAGGTATTTAACTTCCCCTCCCGGATGATGAGAGGGGAAAGGTTCAGGATATTTTTTCCAGCATCAGCCCGGCACGCAGGCCAAACGCGACGGTTGGGTTAGGGAATAAAACATATTCGGTGGTTTTCTGCACCTCGTAACGTTCCTCGCCGTCCTCGGCCAGCAGCGCCCCTTTGCGGAACGGGGTGAAGTTGAGGGTATGTGCGGCCATGTGGAGCAGGAAGGCATCGCTGCGGCGCGTGATCTGCTGTACGACCCGGTAACGCTCAACGGTCTGATGCGTAGGCTCGGGAGCCGACCCGCCCAGCAGCGCCCGCAGGGCGAGATGCGTTGGCGCAAAGCGGGTGAGATCGTTTTCCCCAAACGGCAGCGCTTTCCCCAGCTCCAGCGTACAGGACAATGCACCAAAGTGCTCACAGGTGAAGTGCGTAAAGGTTCCGCCCGGCGACTGGTGAAACACCAGCGCCTCCAGCCCGGCATCTCCCAGCCAGCTCAGGAAATATTCCTCCCACGGCTGATTGCGCTGCGGCAGCACGCCGAAGCGGACATGGTAGGACGCGCGGATGGCCGTATGCAGATCCAGATGCCAGCGCACGGGACCCGCAGCGGCAAAGAACGCGGTCACCACATTCTCCAGCCACGCCGCCCGCGCCGTTTCGTCACTCTGCGGAAACTGCGACCAGCGCCCGCCGAACATGCGGTTAATGTCGCTCACCAGATACCGTTTGTTTTGCGCCAGCGCAGGGGGATTGCCGAGCACCACCAGCACGCGGCACTTCAGGGCAATTTCATTGCGATACAGCGCGTGCAGCAGCAGATCGACAATCTCAACGGGCGCCGTTTCATTCCCGTGAATGCCTGTTGAAAGCAGCAGCGAGAGATCGCTCTTTGCGGTCGGCGTCAGCTCAAGCACCCCGCGCCCCAGCCACCGCCAGCGAAATGAGGGGCCATCCCCCTCTTTCTGTTCCGGCGTTTCATCGGCCAGGGTCAGCGCCAGTAAATTTTCCATACCCACTCCTTTAGCGCTGGAACGGATAAACCGATCCCAGCTGCAGGATTGTCGACAACGCGTCCAGCGCCTCGCGACCTTCGCGCAGAAGCTGCGGGTCAACCAGATCGGCCTGCGTTAGACGGTCGCGATAGTAGCGATCGACCCAGTCATTCAGGCGCGTAAAGAGCGTATCGTTCATCATGACCGCCGGATTAACCGCCTGCATTTCGTCCTGAGTCAAGACCACGCGCAGACGTAAACAGGCTGGACCACCGCCGTTGGCCATGCTTTCACGCAGGTCAAACACGCGCAGTTCGTCAATCGGGTTATCCGCCTTCACCAGCTCGGTCAGGTAGCGCCATACGCCCTGATGATCCCGGGACTCCTGCGGCAGGACCAGCATCATGCTGCCGTCATCGCGGCTGAGCAGCTGGCTATTGAACAGATACGTTTCAACCGCGTCCTGCACGCTCACCGCCTCCGTTGGCACCTGGACGGGCGTGAAGCCGCGCACGCGCTCATGCAGCGTGGCGAGCAGCTTTTCCTGATGGGCAAACGCCTGCTCGTGGCAGAACAGTACCTGGCGGTTAGAAACGGCAATCACGTCGTTGTGGAACACGCCCTGGTCGATCACATGCGGGTTCTGCTGGGCAAAAATCACCTGGGAAGGATTCACCTGGTTCAGGCGGGCAACCGCCTGGCTGGCCGCCAGCGTCTGACGGGCAGGATAACGGGTTGGCGCGACGTGGCCCCCCTCTTCTCGCCCGTAAATAAACAGCTGCACACCCGGCTCGCCATAATCGCCCCCCAGGCGGTTATGGTTGGCCGCGCCTTCGTCGCCAAACATCGCCACCTGCGGCAGGGCCTGATGCACCGCGAAATGGGCGTCCTGGTTGAAAATAGCGCGCAGCACGCGCTCGGTGGTTTCCGCCTCGGTGGCGCGGTGAAACTTGTTATTCAGGTTCGCCACCGTCAGGTGGACTTTGCCATCCAGCGTATCGGCTGACGGCGCGACGGTGGCCGCGTTGGCGACCCACATCGAAGAGGCGGAGCTTGCCGCCGAGAGCAGGTGCGGCGTCTGCGTCCCCGCTTTTTCGACCACCTGCTCATCGGTGCCGCTAAAGCCGAGCTGACGCAGCACCGCCACGTTCGGACGCTCCTGCGGCGGGATCACCGCCTGCGGGAAACCGGCATCCGCCAGCGCTTTCATCTTAAGCAGCCCCTGCTTCGCCGCCAGCTTCGGGTTGGAAACCTGAAAACGGTGCTTCGTGGAGGCTTCATTACCAAAAGAGAGACCGGCGTAGTGGTGCGTCAGCCCCACCAGCCCGTCAAAGTTGACTTCACGCGCTTTCATGACGGTCCCCTCCGGTAAAGTCCAGCCCCGGATTAAGCGTTTCCGGCAGCGTCAGCGCCGGGGTTTCTAGGCTCGCCATCGGCCAGGCACAGTAATCAGCGGCATACCACGCGCTGGCGCGATGGTTCCCCGACGCGCCCACGCCGCCGAACGGCGCGGTGCTCGCGGCCCCGGTCAGCGGTTTATTCCAGTTCACAATCCCGGCGCGCGCTTCCAGCAGCAGTTGGTCAAACTTCTCGCGATGCGGCGAAATCAGCCCGCTCGACAGACCGTAGCGGGTGTTATTGGCCATTGCGATGGCGTCGTCAAAATCGTCATAGCGCCAGACGCACAGCAGCGGGCCAAAGACCTCTTCATCCGGCACGTTGCTCGCGCCACTCATCTCAACGATGCCCGGCGTCAGGAGCGAGGCACCCGGCTGAACCTGTTTCGGCTCGAGCAGGGTTTTCGCGCCGCGCGCGACGTGGTCCTGCCAGGCCTTCAGCACGTTCAGCGCGGCCTGCTCGGAAATCAGCCCGCCGATAAACGGCTGCGGATCGGCATCCCACGCGGCTGGCACCAGACGCGCGCTCACCTCAACCAGACGTTTGAGGAACGCATCCCCCTGCGCGCCCCGTTTCACCAGCAGGCGGCGGGCGCAGGTGCAACGCTGTCCGGCGGTAATAAAGGCGGACTGAATCGTCAGGTGCACCGCGGCGTCGATATCGTCAGGGTCTTCCACAATCAGCGGGTTGTTGCCGCCCATCTCGAGAGCAAGGATTTTTTCCGGCTGCCCCGCCAGCTGGCGATGCAGCTGATAGCCCGTCCCGGCGCTGCCGGTAAACAGCAGGCCGTCGATATCGCTCAGCGCGCTCAGCGCCTGGCCGGTTTCGCGTCCGCCCTGCACCAGGTTCAGCACGCCCGGCGGCAGGCCAGCCTGTTCCCACAGCTTAACCACCGCCTCGCCGGTTAATGGGGTGAGCTCGCTCGGCTTGAAAATCACGGTATTGCCTGCCAGCAGCGCGGGCACAATGTGGCCATTCGGCAGATGCCCCGGGAAGTTGTACGGACCAAACACCGCCAGCACGCCGTGCGGACGGTGGCGCAGCGTGGCCGCGCCGTCCGGCATCTCGGTGTGCTGTTCGCCGGTGCGGGTGTGGTACGCCTTCACCGAAATGGCGACTTTGTTGATCATCGCTGTCACTTCGGTTGCCGCTTCCCAGCGCGGTTTACTGGTTTCAGACGCGATGATGCGCGTCAGTTCGGCCTTATTTGCCTCCAGCAGCCCGGCAAACTTTTCAACAAGCGCCTGGCGCACGGCGAAAGGCTGTTTTGCCCACGCCGGGAACGCGCGGCGAGCGGCATGGCAGGCTTGTTCCACCTGCGCGGCGCTGGCGTCATTCCCCTTCCAGAGCACCTCTTTTCCTACCGGATTGGTCTTTACGCGCTGTTCGCCTTCGCCCGTGACCCAGTCACCGTTAATCCATAATGTCATGCTGTTTTCTCCTCAGGGCAGAGACGCACCAGGCGAACCCTATCGCCGGCGTTACATTTCAGGGCATCCAGTTCTGCAGCCGTCAGCACCAGACGTTCACATTTCGGGTTGGTCCGCACCAGCATCGCACGGAAGTTGGCGTAATTTTCGTTCGCCACCAGGCATGCCGGCCAGTCGCCCGGCGCGGGCTGGCCTTCAGAGACCTCAACCAGCCGGCTTTTACGGATAGCGCGCACGCGGTCGATATCGCACTCAAGCGTGGGCCCACCGTCAAAGATGTCGACATAGTTGCGGTAGCGGAACCCTTCTTTCTCCAGCACCGCGCGGGCAGGCGCGGTTTGCGGATGCACTTCACCGATCACCGCCTGCGCTTCCGGGCTGAGGAAATGGGTATAGATAGGATGCTTCGGCATCAGTTCGGCAATAAAGGCTTTCTGACCCGTGCCGCAGAGATAGTCCGCCCGGCTAAACTCCATCGAGAAGAAGCGCTCGCCCAGGCTCTCCCAGAACGGTGAATAGCCGGTGTCGTCGATCACGCCGCGCATCTCCGCAACCACCTTTTCGTTAAAGCGATCGCGGAAGGCGGCCATAAACATAAAGCGCGATTTGGAAAGCAGGTAGCCGTTGCCCTCCTTGCGCCACGCCGGGTCGAGGAACAGCGTGCAAAGCTCGCTGGCGCCCGTGTGGTCATTGCAGAGGAACAGCGTCGGCAGCGCGTTATAGACGTTCAGCTCTTTCGAGGCATGAACCATGGTGCCGACGCGGTAGTTGTACCACGGGTCGTTAAGCCCGACGGCCACTTCGATGGCGCAGATCCCGGCCACGGTCCCCGTGTCGGTGTCTTCCAGCACGAACACATACCCCTGTTCGCTTTTTGGCAACGTCCCCTGCCAGGTTTGAAGGGCGCGCTCAATGCGCGCCGACAGCGTTTTTTCATCGGCAGGAAGCGAGGTCAGCCCGCCTCCCGTCTTACCGGCAAGCTGCATGAGCCCGGCGAGATCGCCGCGCTCAACGGGACGGATGACCATCATGATGACACCCCGGATTTCACCTTTTCACACGCCAGCGCAAAGCGGTCCAGACCGGTTTGCACCTCTTCCTCGCTGACAATCAGCGCGGGAGCAAAACGCACGACGTTGGCACCGGCAATCAGCACCATCACACCCACTTTTGCCGCTTCCTGTGAAATAAGTTTAGCTTTTCCGGCAAACTCAGCGGTGAGCTCGCAGCCGATTAACAGCCCCAGGCCACGAATTTCTTTAAACAGGCCAACCTTGCCGTTGATGGCATTCAGGCGCTCAACAAACCAGTCGTGGCGCTGCTTAACGCCCTTCAGCACCTCAGGGGTATTAATGATGTCGAGCACCTGTCCGGCGACGGCGGTGGCCAGCGGGTTGCCGCCGTAGGTGGTGCCGTGGGTGCCGACGGTCATCACGCTGGCGAATTTATCGGTAGTCAGCGTTGCGCCAATCGGGAAGCCGCCGCCCAGCGCTTTGGCGGTCGACAGCACGTCCGGCGTGACGCCGTAGTGCATATAGGCATACAGCTCGCCGGTGCGGCCCACGCCGGTCTGCACTTCGTCGAAAATCAGCACCGCGTTATGACGATCGCACAGCTCGCGCAGCCCCTGCAGGAATTCCTTTTGCGCCGGAAGCACGCCACCCTCACCCTGCATCGGCTCGACGATCACCGTACAGGTGGTGTCGTTAATCAGCTCGCTGGCAGACTGCAGATCGTTATAAATACCGTGACGGATATCCGGCGGCAGCGGTGCGAAATCCTGCGAGTAGGAAGGCTGGCCACCCGCGCTAACGGTAAAGAGCGTCCGTCCGTGGAAGGCATTTTTAAACGCCACGATACCGCTCTTGTGGGTTCCAAACTTATCGTGCGCATATTTGCGCGCCAGCTTCAGCGCCGCTTCATTGGCTTCCGCCCCCGAGTTACAGAAAAAGACTTTTTCGGCAAACGTCGCGTCGATCAGTTTTTTGGCCAGGCGCAGCGCAGGCTCGTTGGTAAAGCCGTTGCCGGTATGCCAGAACTTCGCCGCCTGGTCATTGAGCGCCTGACGCAGCGCCGGGTGCGCATGCCCCAGCGCGTTCACCGCAATCCCACCGGCAAAGTCGATATACTCTTTACCCTGTTGATCCCACAGGCGCGAGCCTTCCCCACGAACCGGAATAAAAGCCGCCGGAGCGTAAACCGGCATCATCCATTCATCGAAATTTTCACGCGTAATTGACAGAGACATAGCGACCTCATCCGGTAAATAAAAGGTTATTTGAATGTTAAATAATTGAGTGTTTGCACTGTGAATGTAGATTGCAGCCTTCGTGCCAGCCAGCGATAAAAATGCATAAACGGGTTGAGAGAACAGAATATCAATAAGTTACAACATGGATTTATTCACTGTTAGTGCATAAAAAGTGAATATTTTTACGACAAGCGGCGCTTTGCCGCATGAAAATCAGAAAGAGTATGCACAGGCCAAATATAATTCTGGAATTGTGATCGCTCGCGAAATTTATCGGCCATTTACGCCCTGTTTGGGGGCGAAGCGCGTCAGAATGGTGCAAATATTGCACCACCGGCATTATCTGTTGCAGTTATTGGTCGAAGCCGGTAACAGTTGACGCAAATTCTGCTACCATCCTTGCACTATTCACCTTGCACTGGCAGCGACTATGAAATTTGTCTCTTTTAATATCAACGGCCTGCGTGCCCGCCCTCATCAGCTTGAAGCTATCGTTGAGCAACATCAGCCAGATGTGATCGGCCTGCAGGAGACAAAGGTTCACGACGACATGTTCCCCCTCGAAGAGGTGGCGAAACTCGGCTACAACGTCTTTTATCACGGCCAGAAAGGTCACTATGGCGTCGCGCTGCTGACCAAAGCGCCACCGGTTTCCGTGCGTCGCGGCTTCCCGGGCGACGGTGAAGAAGCACAGCGTCGCATTATCATGGCGGAAGTCCCTTCTGCGATCGGCAATATCACGGTCATCAACGGCTATTTCCCGCAGGGTGAGAGCCGTGACCATGAAACCAAATTCCCGGCTAAAGCGAAGTTTTATCAGGATCTGCAGGACTACCTGACCACCGAACTCAAAAAAGAGAATCCGGTGCTGATCATGGGCGACATGAATATCAGCCCGACGGATCTCGATATCGGTATTGGCGAAGAGAACCGCAAACGCTGGCTGCGCACCGGCAAATGCTCCTTCCTGCCGGAAGAGCGTGAGTGGATGGAGCGCCTGCTGGGCTGGGGCCTGGTGGATACCTTCCGCAATGCCAACCCGGAAACGCAGGATCGCTTCTCCTGGTTTGACTATCGCTCTAAAGGCTTTGACGACAACCGCGGCCTGCGTATCGATCTTCTGCTGGCCAGTTCCCCGCTGGCCGAGCGCTGCATCGAAACCGGGATCGACTACGACATCCGCAGCATGGAAAAACCGTCTGACCACGCGCCAGTGTGGGCTAAATTCAAGCTGTAATGACGCGTGAACCTTTCAAAAACACTCTTCCTGTGCGCCCTTCTGGGCGCCTTTATTCTGGCGTTTATCATGCTTCCGCCGGGAACCCTCTCCCTGGAAGGGATTAAAACGCACCAGCAGGCATTACTCTCCTATGTCGACCACGCGCCGCTGCGCAGCGCGCTGATCTTCTTTGCGGTCTATGTGGCGGTCTCCGCCCTCTCGATCCCCGGCGCGGCGATCCTGACCCTGCTGGGCGGGACGTTGTTTAGCCTGTGGGAAGGCACCGTGCTGGTCTCGTTTGCCTCCACGCTTGGGGCCACGCTGGCGATGCTCGCCAGCCGCTATCTTTTGCGCGACTGGGTGCAACGGCGGTTTGCCAGGCAGATGGGTACGGTGAATACCGGCATGGCGCGCGACGGCGCGAACTTTCTTTTTGCCCTGCGCCTGATGCCGCTGTTCCCGTTTTTCCTGGTGAATTTGCTGATGGGGCTGACCCGCATGGGAGTATTTCGCTACTGGTGGGTCAGCCAGCTCGCCATGCTGCCCGCCACGATTATCTTTCTGAACGCCGGGCGCGAGCTGGGAAAAGTGACCTCGCTGCGCGATATTTTGTCGCCGGGCATGCTATTCGCCTTTACACTACTGGGGTTATTGCCGCTGGTCACCCGCCGGCTGTTTTCCCGTTATCTCCCGTCTGCTAAAAAGTGAGGCATTATGCGCCGTGTGCGTTTTTGCGCGTTTCTGACCGGGCTGCTGCTGGCGGCCCCTCTGTATGCCGCCGACGGCTGGCAGGCTATTCAGCAACAGGCCAAAGGCCAGACCGTCTGGTTTAACGCCTGGGGCGGCGATCCGGCGGTCAACCGCTATCTGGAGTGGGTCAGCGGCGAGATGCAAACGCACTATGCCATTACCCTTAAAATTGTCCCGCTGGCGGATGCTGCCGACGCGGTAAAACGTATTCAGACCGAAGCCGCCGCGGGGCGTAAGACCAACGGCTCCGTCGACCTGCTGTGGGTTAACGGCGAGAACTTCCGCACGCTGAAAGAGGCAAACCTGCTGGAGACCGGATGGGCGCAGACGTTGCCCAACTGGCGCTATGTTGATACCCGCAAGCCCGTCACGGAGGATTTTGCTATTCCCACAGACGGCGCGGAATCGCCGTGGGGCGGCGCGCAGCTGACCTTTATCGCCCGCAAAGCCAGCATGCCGACGCCGCCTGTGGATCCTCAGGCGCTGCTGGCTTACGCGCAGCAGCATCCGGGCAAGATCAGCTATCCTCGCCCGCCCGATTTTACCGGCACGGCATTTCTTGAGCAGCTGCTGATGACGCTAACCGCTCACCCGGAGGCGCTGCAAAAGGCCCCCGATAGCACCTTTGCCGAGGTCACGGCCCCGCTCTGGGATTATCTGGACACGCTTCACCCGCTGCTGTGGCGCGAAGGGAAAGATTTTCCCCCTTCTCCTGCACGGATGGATGCCCTGCTTGCCAGCGGCAGCCTGAATCTGTCGCTGACCTTTAACCCGGCCCATGCGCAGCAGAAAGTGGCGAGCGGCGAACTGCCCGCCGACAGCTATAGCTTTGGTTTTCAGGGCGGGATGCTCGGCAACGTCCATTTTGTGGCGATTCCGGCCAACGCCAGCGCGAGCGCGGGGGCGAAAATGGTCGCCAATTTCCTGCTGTCGCCGCAGGCGCAGATCCGCAAAGCTGACCCGGCCATCTGGGGCGATCCGAGCGTGCTGGATGCGAAAACGCTGCCCGAAGAAGAAGCCAGACAGCTGCTGGCCCACACGACTCAGGGGCTGCCGAAGGTGCTTGCAGAGCCGCAGTCCGCCTGGGTGAACGCGCTGGAGCAGGAATGGCTGCGTCGTTACGGCACCCGCTGAGCGGGCTCGTCTGGCTGGCGATGGCGGTGATTTATCTGCCGATCCTGCCCGCCGGCACCATGCTGCTTGCCCCGGCGTTTTCGCTGACAAACTGGCAGCGGCTGCTGAACGATCCGCAGCTCCCGCAGGCGGCCGTCGCCACGCTGGTCTCAACGCTCATCGCCACGCTGGGGGCGTTGTTCATTGCTCTTCTCCTCGTCAGCCTTCTCTGGCCCGGGAAACGCTGGCGACGTCTCACAACCCGCCTGCCGTGGCTGCTGGCGATCCCCCATGTGGCGTTCGCCACCGGCGCGCTACTGCTGTTTGCCGAGGGCGGACTGTTTTATCAGGTCTGCACCGTCTGTTCGCCGCCGTTTGACCGCTACGGCGTCGGGCTGGGGCTGACGCTCGCGGTCAAAGAGAGCGCGTTTGTCCTGTGGGCGATTTATGCCGTACTGCCGGAAAAACGGCTCGCGCAGCAGAAGAACGTCCTGCATACGCTCGGCTACGGGCGATTTCAGACGCTGAGCTGGCTGATTCTGCCAGCTATCGCGCCCGTCCTCGGAGCAGTCATGCTGGCGGTGCTGGCATGGTCGCTGTCGGTCGTGGACGTGGCGATCGTTCTCGGGCCCGGCAACCCGCCTACCCTGGCCGTGCTGGCCTGGCAGTGGTTAAGCCAGGGCGACGCGCAGCAGCAGGCAAAAGGGACGCTGCTGTGCCTGCTTCTCCTTCTGCTGCTGGCCGCGCTTGCCGCCCTGGGATATGGCCTCTGGAAGGCATGGGTTCGCACGTTTGCGGATTTCACCGGAACGCGTCCCCGGTCTCAGCTCGCCCTGCCTGAGCGGGCACTGAGCGGGTTCCTGCCCGCGTGCGGCGTGCTGTGCGCCGCGGTACTGCTGATGCTGGCGCAACGGGATGACGTTGGCCCGGTGGGGAGAAGCCTCTCCTTCGGTCTGCTTTCAAGCCTGATCGGCCTGGTCGTCGGGTTACTCTGGCTGGAGTGGGGCCCGCAGCGCGGCGCGCTGTGGGTGTGGTTACCGCTCGCCCTTCCGGCCCTCCCGCTTGTTACCGGCCAGTATGCGATTGCGTTGCACCTGGGCGTCGACGGGCACTACGCCGCCGTGCTCTGGAGCCACCTCCTGTGGGTATTGCCGTGGATGCTGCTGGTGCTGCAACCCGCCTGGCGCCGGATCGATCCCCGGCTTATTCTCACCGCCAGAACCCTCGGCTGGCGACGGACAAAAATCTTTTTACTGCTGAAATGCCCGCTGCTGGTGCGCCCTGCGCTACTGGCCTTTGCCACCGGCTTTTCCGTCAGCATGGCGCAATACATGCCGACGCTGTGGCTGGGCGCGGGGCGTTTCGCCACGCTGACCACCGAAACCGTCGCGCTCAGCAGCGGGGGCAGCATCCCGATTCTCGCTAACCGGGCGCTGGGATTACTGCTGGTCACGGGCACGGTGTTTGGTCTTGCCGCCCTGCTATCCCGGCTCGTGGGCCGCTACCGACAAGGGTTACGTTAATGCTGAAGGTAAAAAATCTCACCATCGAACCGCTTTTCCGCGAGGTCAGTTTTTGCGTGCCCCGCGGGGAGATCGTCACCCTGATGGGGCCGTCCGGCAGCGGAAAGTCGACCCTTTTTGCCTGGATGGTCGGCGCGCTGTCAGACGATTTCCAGGCGCGGGGCGAACTGTGGCTCGACGCGCGTCGCTGCGACGCGCTTCCCGTGGAGTCCCGCGGGCTGGGTATTCTCTTTCAGGACGCGCTGCTGTTCGATCAGTTCAGCGTCGGGCAAAATTTGCTGCTGGCGCTGCCCGAGCGCATCGCCGGACGCGCGCGTCGGGAGGCGGTCACGCAGGCGCTGGATTCCGCCGGGCTGAGCGGCCATTACGCCAGCGATCCGGCCACCCTCTCCGGCGGGGAGCGTGCCCGGGTCAGCCTGCTGCGGGCCCTGCTCGCGGAGCCGCAGGCGCTGCTGCTGGATGAACCGTTCAGCCGCCTCGATAAAGCGTTACGGGCCACGTTTCGGGCATGGGTATTTGACGCCGTCCGCGCGCGCAATATTCCGGCGGTGCTGGTCACGCACGATGAGGACGATATTCCACCCGGCGGCGAGCTGATTGAGATTTCTCGCTGGAAATAATGTACTAACGCAATGTTTTCCGATTCGGGAGAGACGACAATGCCCCCCTCTTTTACTGACGTCAGGTTATTCGATGAAACGTGTTTCTCAACTGACCGCGCTGGCCCTGCTCTGCGGCCTCGCTTCTTTTTCCTCGCTGGCGGCTGATATGCCCAACGCCATCACGCTGTCTCAGCTTCAGGCACAGCACGGCACGCCTGTCGACACACGCGCCAGCGCCTTCTATAACGGCTGGCCGCAGACGCTTAGCGGCCCCTCCGGGCATGAACCCGCCGCGCTCAACCTTGCTGCCGCCTGGCTCAGCGCCATGAGCGACGAGCAGATTGCGCTGTGGGCAAAACAGCATCAGCTTACCCCTGCGACGACCATCGCCCTGTACGGCGACGAGAACGATAACCAGGCGGTGAAAGCCCGCCTGGAGAAAGCCGGGTACCGCCACGTTTCGCTGCTCAGCGATGCTCTGCAGACGCCCGAGCGCCTTCAGCGCCTGCCTCACTTTGAACAGCTGGTTTACCCGCAGTGGATCCACCGGCTCCAGCAGGGTAAACCCGTGGCTGCCGCACCGGCGGGCGACTGGAAAGTGATTGAGGCCGCCTGGGGTGCACCGAAGTTTTACCTGCTGAACCACATTCCCGGCGCGGGCTATATCGACACCAACGAGGTGGAAAGCGAACCGCTGTGGAATAAAGTCTCCGACGACAAGCTGAGAGCGATGCTGGCGAAGCACGGGATCCGTCACGATACTACCGTCATTTTGTATGGCCGCGACGTCTACGCCGCCGCGCGCGTGGCGCAGATTATGCTGTATGCGGGCGTGAAGGATGTGCGTATTCTCGACGGCGGCTGGAAGGCGTGGTCAGATGCAGGCCTGCCGGTTGAGCGCGGTACGCCCGGTAAAGTGACGCCCGCCCCCGATTTCGGCGCGCCGATCCCCGGTCAGCCGCAGCTGATGGTGGATATGGAACAGGCGCGCGGCATGCTGCACCGTCAGGATGCCTCTCTGGTCAGCATACGCTCGTGGCCGGAGTTCATCGGCGAAACCAGCGGCTACAGCTACATCAAGCCAAAAGGTGAAATTGCCGGTGCCCGCTGGGGTCACGCGGGCAGCGATGCCACCCACATGGAGGATTTCCATAACCCGGATGGCACCATGCGCAGCGCTGACGACATCGCCGCCAAGTGGAAGCGCTGGAATATTCTGCCGGAACAGCACGTCGCGTTTTACTGCGGCACCGGCTGGCGGGCGTCTGAAACCTTTATGTACGCCCGGGCGATGGGCTGGAAGAATATCGCCGTCTATGACGGCGGCTGGTACGAATGGAGTAGTCATCCGCAGAACCCGGTGACGACCGGTGAGCGCGGGCCTGAAAGCGCGCGCTAAGGGTTAAGTGACTTCAGCGTCACGTAGCCGCTCCAGATGCGCGTTGTGGTGGTCAGCCAGCACAGCGCGCCGAATACCCACGCGAAGAGCGTAAAGTGCGCAGGAAAAAGGCAGCACAGCACAAACAGCATGATGGTCTCCGTCCCTTCCGTTAACCCGCCGATGTAATAAAACGACTTGTGCGCATAGCCGGGGTTGTCGATGTCGTGCTTCGCGGCCAGGGCCGCAAACGCCAGAAAACTGCTGCCGGTCCCGATAAACGCGAACAGCAGCCAGGCGGCTGCCAGCGCATTTTCCGTCGGTGCTGCCAGCGCAAAGCCAAACGGCACCAGGGCGTAGAACAGAAAGTCGAGCGCGATATCGAGAAATCCCCCCGCATCGGTCAGGCCTCTGCGGCGCGCCAGCGCCCCGTCCAGACCGTCCAGCAGGCGGTTAAGCACGATGGCGACCAGCGCCGCCGGATACCAGCCAAGGACCAGAAACGGCAGCGCCAGCACGCCGATGGCAAACCCGGCCAGGGTTAATCCGTCGGGCGTGATGCCCGGCCTGTCCAGCACGGAGACCAGACGATTCAGAGCCGGTTTTATCCGCGGGTGAAGATGGCGATCAAGCATGGGGCATCTCGTTAAAGGTGGCGCATAGCCCCTGCGCCGGAATATCCAGCGCGGCGTTAAAGCGGGCAGAGAGATTCTGAAAGGCAATGAGCGCCGTCATCTCGGTGATGGCATCTTCCGTAAAGTGGCGCTTCAGCGCCGTTCTGATGGCCTCATCCGCCCGGGGCGGCGTGGCGGTCACCGCCTCGGCGTAGGCAAGCGCCGCGCGCTCCTGCTCCGTGAACAAGGCGGATTCCTGCCAGTCGCTCACGGCCTGCACCTTTTCCAGCGCACCGCAGCGCTCGGCCAGCCGCAGGCTGTTGGCATCAATACAGAAAGCGCAGTGGCAGAGCTGGGACACCCGCGTCATGAGCAGCGAACGCAGCACGGGTGACAGGCGCGCGTGACGACGCTCCAGAAAACCGACGAACAGCGCCACCAGCCAGAACAGACGCGGCATGCGCCCCCACCAGCGCGTGGGATTCAGCACGGCGCCAAAATGTTTTTTCTGCATCACGGCAATGGGTTTAAGGCTGGCGGGAAGGGATTCGATAGGGGCAACCCAGGCGGTAGTCTCTTTCACCTGATTCTCCTGATTACTGGACTCTGAGAAAGGGCACGATAATATGTCTTTTTTCGCTATCAATTATTGACGACCATGCTGAAAACACTCGATGTCGTTGCCGCCATCATCGAAAAAGACGACAAAATTTTACTGGCGCAGCGCCCTGCCCACGCCGACCAGCCGGGCATGTGGGAATTTGCAGGCGGCAAAGTCGAGGCGGGTGAAACCCAGCCCGAGGCGCTTATCCGCGAGCTGCGTGAAGAGTTAGGTATTGAAGCCCGCCCTGCGCAATACGTGGCAAGCCACCAGCGCGAAGTCTCGCAGCGCTTAATCAACCTGCACGCCTGGCACGTTCCTGCGTTTAGCGGTGCGCTCACGGCGCACTACCACAGCGCGCTGGCGTGGTGTACGCCTGAAGAGGCGTTTGGCTATACCTTAGCCCCCGCGGATATTCCCCTGCTGGAGGCGTTTATTGTTTTACGCGACGCCAGACCAGCGGGTTCGTGCTGATGGCGCGCTCGTCGCGCTGGCACTGCAGCAGCACGCCCTCCGCCTTCACGACGGCCCCTTCAGAATAGTTTTGATCCTGATAAATGCAGCACTGGTTACACGGCTGCGCACGCTGGCCGCTGGAGGTAAACACTTCCGGCGGCACATTCACTTCCACATCCGGGCGAATGCGGTCAGCCTGCGCGCCTGCGGTAAAGATCGCACATAACGCGGTAAGTACATAACGGTTCATAGACACATCTTCCTGTTGTTCCCTTGATAATGACTATAACGGTAAACCGGCGCGGAACCTTTAATTTATCTCGTCATCGCTTTTGGTTATGACGCAGCACCTGTCATTAATTTCCCTTTCGTCCTGAATTTCTGCTTGCCACACAAAGCGGTACGGGTGGTATAGTCAAAAAAACAACACAAAACGCATAAGTCATATACAAACATTATTATAAGAGGTTCTTATATCTATGGATCAGACACGCTCTCTGGAAAGTTTCCTTGCCCATGTTCAGCAGCGCGACCCGCACCAAAGCGAGTTCGCCCAGGCCGTACGTGAAGTGATGACCACCCTGTGGCCCTTCCTTGAACAAAACCCGCGCTATCGCCAGATGTCGTTGCTCGAACGCCTGGTCGAGCCAGAGCGCGTGATCCAGTTCCGCGTGACCTGGGTGGACGATCGCAATCAGGTGCAGGTTAACCGCGCGTGGCGCGTCCAGTTTAACTCCGCCATCGGCCCGTTTAAGGGCGGCATGCGTTTCCATCCGTCCGTGAACCTGTCGATTCTGAAATTCCTCGGCTTCGAGCAGACCTTTAAAAACGCACTGACCACGCTGCCCATGGGCGGCGGAAAAGGCGGCAGCGATTTCGACCCGAAAGGCAAAAGCGAAGGTGAAGTGATGCGTTTCTGCCAGGCGCTGATGACCGAACTCTACCGTCACCTCGGCCCGGACACCGACGTGCCTGCCGGTGATATCGGCGTGGGCGGACGTGAAGTGGGCTTTATGGCCGGGATGATGAAAAAGCTTTCCAACAACAGCGCCTGCGTCTTTACCGGCAAAGGGCTGTCGTTTGGCGGGAGCCTGATCCGCCCGGAAGCGACCGGGTACGGCCTGGTTTACTTCACAGAGGCCATGCTCAAGCGTCACGGCTTAGGCTTCGAAGGCATGCGCGTAGCCGTTTCCGGCTCCGGTAACGTGGCGCAGTACGCGATTGAGAAAGCGATGCAGTTTGGCGCTCGCGTGGTGACCGCCTCTGACTCCAGCGGAACGGTGGTGGATGAAGCGGGCTTCACGGCAGAGAAGCTGGCGCGCCTGTGTGAAATCAAAGCCAGCCGCGATGGACGCGTAGCGGATTACGCCCGGGAGTTTGGCCTGACCTACCTCGAAGGTAAACAGCCGTGGGGCGTGCCGGTGGATATCGCCCTGCCGTGCGCCACGCAGAACGAGCTGGATGCTGAAGCCGCGCGCACGTTGATTAGCAACGGCGTAAAAGCGGTCGCCGAAGGGGCAAACATGCCGACCACCATCGACGCGACGGATCTGTTCCTGGAGGCAGGCGTGCTGTTTGCACCGGGCAAGGCCGCCAACGCGGGCGGCGTGGCAACCTCCGGCCTCGAGATGGCGCAAAACGCCGCGCGTCTCGGCTGGAAGGCGGAGAAAGTGGATGCGCGCCTGCACCATATCATGCTGGATATTCACCACGCCTGCGTGGAGTACGGCGGTGAAGCATCGCAAACCAACTACGTGCGCGGGGCGAATATCGCCGGGTTCGTGAAGGTAGCGGATGCGATGATTGGGCAGGGTGTGATTTAAGTTTCGCGGCGTTCTCGCCCTGTAGGCCCGGTAAGCGTTAGCGCCACCGGGCTTTTTTCAGGCCGCAGAGCTGTCTTTCGCCGGGTGGCGGCTTCGCCTGACCCGGCCTACGGGTTAAGAAGCGGCCGCGCTCTTTTTCTTTTTAAACGGTTTCTTCGCCCCACCACCGGGTGCAACCATCCCTCTGAACGTTTTCACCGGCGTGCTGCGCGCCTGATCGATCAGCTGGTAAAGCGTCCCCACCAGCGGCTGCATAAAGTCCTGATAGCGGCACTGCTTCTCGCTGATCTGCGTCAGCACCGATTCCCAGTGCGCGGTCATGTCCGGCCTGGCGGCCAGCTCCGGCAGGGAATGAATCAGCGCGCGGCCCGGCTCGGTCGAATGGATATAGCGCCCCTTTTTCTCAAGAAAACCGCGCTTAAAGAGCAGCTCGATGATCCCCGCGCGGGTTGCCTCCGTACCCAGACCGTCGGTGGCGCGCAGGATCTTCTTCAGATCTTTATCCTGCACGAACCGGGCGATCCCGGTCATCGCGGAAAGCAGCGTCGCATCGGTAAAATGGCGCGGCGGCTGGGTCTGGCGTTCCACCACTTCCCCTTTTTCACACAGCAGCTCATCGTCTTTGGCGACCACGGGCAGCGGCGTGCCGTCATTCTCCTCGTCACGTTCTTTGTTCCCCAGCAGCGTCCGCCAGCCTGCTTCTGCGAGGAAACGGGCTTTCGCAATGAATTTCCCTTTCGCGATTTCCAGTTCGATCACGCATTTGCGGAACACCGCGTCCGGACAGAACTGCATCAGGTACTGGCGGGCGATCAGGTTATAGACCTTCGCTTCGTTGTCGGTCAGGTTGACGCTGCTGGCGCGCGCCGTCGGGATAATCGCGTGGTGGGCGTCCACCTTTTTATCATCCCAGCAGCGGTTATGGGTGTCCGGGTTCACCACCGGCTGCGGCAGCAGATCCGGCGCGTGCACGCCTATGGCGTTCATCACCGAATGACGACCGGCAAAATGCTCTTCCGGCAGGTAGCGGCTATCCGAACGCGGATAGGTGATCAGCTTGTGGGTTTCATAGAGCTTCTGGCAGATATCCAGCACGTTCTGCGCGCTGAGGCCAAAGCGTTTCGCGGCCTCAATCTGCAGGGCCGACAGCGAGAACGGCAGCGGCGCGGGTTCTGATTCCCGTTTATCGTTATAGCTGGTGACGATAGCGGGCTGTCCGGTAATGCGGTTAACCACATGATCCGCCAGCGGACGGTGCAGCAAACGCCCCTCTTCATCCTGATATGACTCGCAGGCATCGCTCGGCTGCCAGACGGCGGTAAAGCGCTCGTCTTTAGGCGTGACGATATGCGCTTTCACTTCAAAGAAATCTTTGGCGACGAAGTTCTCAATCTCTTCATCACGACGCACGACCAGCCCCAGCACCGGCGTCTGCACGCGCCCCACGGAGAGCACGCCCTGATAGCCCGCGTTGCGCCCGAGGATGGTGTAGGCGCGGGTCATGTTGATACCGTACAGCCAGTCCGCGCGCGCGCGGGCCAGCGCCGAGACGCACAGCGGAATAAATTCGCTGTTGGCGCGCAGGCGCGAGATCGCACGCTCCACCGCCTGCGGGTTGAGGTCGTTGATCAGGCAGCGCTGCACCTGCTGACGCTTTTCCGGCGCCAATTCAAGATAGTCCAGCACCTCATCCACCAGCAGCTGTCCTTCCCTGTCCGGGTCACCCGCGTGCACGATTTCTTCGGCTTCATGCAGGAAGCGCTTGATCACGTTGAGCTGTTTGGTCACCGAAGGTCGGGGCTGCAGGCGCCATTTTTCCGGCACGATGGGCAGATCGTTTAAATTCCAGCGGGCGTAGCGGCTGTCATAGACATCCGGCTGCGCCTGCTCAAGCAGGTGACCGATACACCAGGTGACCACCTGCCCGTTACCGCATTCGATAAAGCCGTCGCCTTTGCGATGCGGCTTAGGCAGCACATCGGCAATGGCACGGGCCAGGCTCGGCTTTTCGGCAATAAACAACCGCATCGAATTAACGGATCTCAATCATCGGTCGGCCACCGCGCGCGGTCACCAGCTCGCCGATCGCCGTCAGGGTAATGCCGAACTCGGCGGCCGTTGCCTGAACCTCGGCTTCGGATTCCGGCGTGACCGCCAGCAGCAGGCCGCCGGAGGTTTGCGGATCGCACAGCAGGTTGCGCCATTCTTCTGGCATTTCGCCCATCAGGTGACCATAGCTGGCGAAGTTACGCTGGGTACCGCCCGGGACCGCGCCCTGAGCAATATACTCTTCCACGCCCGGCAGCTTCGGCACGTCCTGATACCAGACCTGCGCCTGCACGCCCGCGCCCTGACACACTTCGGAGAGGTGCCCCAGCAGACCAAAACCGGTCACGTCGGTCATCGCCTTCACGCCGTCGATATTGGCGAACGCCGCACCCGCGAGGTTCATCTGGCACATGACTTCGGTTGCCAGCCCTTTGTGCTCCGGTTTGAGCAGGGATTTTTTCTCGGCGGTGGTCAGCACGCCAATGCCCAGCGGCTTGGTGAGGAACAGCTTGCAGCCCGCCTGCGCGGTACTGTTGCGCTTCACGCGCTCGGTCGGGACCACGCCGGTAACGGCCAGGCCGAAGATCGGCTCCGGCGCATCGATAGAGTGACCACCGGCCAGCGCAATCCCCGCCTGCTGGCAGGCAAAACGGCCGCCATCAATCACTTCACGGGCTACTTCCGGCGGGATGGTGTTGATCGGCCAGCCCAGAATAGCGATCGCCATAATCGGTTTGCCGCCCATGGCGAAGATATCGCTGATGGCATTGGTGGCCGCAATACGCCCGAAATCGAACGGGTTGTCGACAATCGGCATAAAGAAGTCGGTGGTGCTGATAATGCTGGTGCCGTTACCCAGGTCATAAACCGCTGCATCGTCACGCGTTTCGTTACCGACAAGCAGGTTCGGGTCGACAAACTTCGCCTGTTCGCTGTGCAGGATGGTCTCCAGCACTTTAGGGGAAATTTTACAACCGCAACCGGCTCCGTGGCTGTACTGCGTTAAACGAATGGTTTGCTCGCTCATGGACGTCTCCTGTCATCTCAATCGCGCTATGGTAGCGCTCATTCCATAAAGAGGTAAGTATGACTGTCTGAATTCTGCGGCAGATGCTCAGAATCCAGACAGTTTAGCGCGCGCTATCAGAAACGGCTGACGAAAGGCGTGGTGTCCGGCACGCTGATGGTGCTGGAGGCTTTAAGCTGCGGAGTACCGAGATAGAGGAAACCGACAATTTTGTCATGCTCACCGCAGCCAAAACCGTCCCGGACCGCCGGGCTTTCGGTCAGCGCACCGGTGCGCCAGATGCCGTTGAAGCCTTGCGCGACGGCGGCCATCTGCATCGCCATCACCGCACAGCCCGCAGACATTTCCTGTTCCCAGACCGGGACTTTATGATCCGCCTGGCATTTTGCCACGACAGCGATGATCATCGGGGCGCGGAACGGGGCATTACGCGCCTTCTCGATTCCTTTCTCATCCTGCCCTGCGGCCACCGCCCCCTGCTCCAGCAGTTTACTGAAACGATCGCGACCTTCGCCTTCAATCACAAAGAAGTGCCACGGCTGCAGCGTGCCATGATCGGGGGCACGCATGCCGGCACGCAGAATGTTCTCCAGCTGCTCGCCTGCCGGGGCAGGTTCGGCCAGACGGGAAGCGCTACGGCGGTTAACAAGCAGTTCGAGTGCGTCCATTGGTTAACTCCTTTCTTGAAATTTACTCACAAAATTAACACGACGGCAGATTTTGTTACAGCCTGGCAGGCGATTCCTGCTGACAAGTGGCGGTTGGGTCATTACGATAACCCAACATTACCGTCCAGTGGCGACGGAAACAGTCATTTTCTGGTTAGGGAGAATACATGCGAACCCTTTGGCGAATTATTGCCGGTTTCTTTAAATGGACGTGGCGACTGCTCAACTTCGTCCGCAACCTGGTGATGAATATCTTCTTCATCCTGCTGGTTCTGGTTTGCGCGGGCATCTGGATGCATATCAGCAACGCAAATCAGGCGCAGCATTCGACTCGCGGGGCCCTGTTACTCGATATCACCGGCGTCATCGTTGATAAACCGTCAGCCAGCAACCGTCTGGGTGTGATCAGTCGCCAGCTGTTTGGCGCCACGTCCGACCGCCTGCAGGAAAACTCCCTGTTCGATATCGTCGATGCCATCCGGCAGGCGAAAGATGACCGCAATATCACCGGCATCGTGCTGGATCTGAAAGATTTTGCCGGCGGCGATCAGCCCTCTATGCAGTACATCGGTAAAGCGCTGCGCGAATTCCGCGACAGCGGCAAGCCGGTCATTGCCGTGGGCGACAGCTACAGCCAGGGGCAATATTATCTGGCGAGCTTCGCCAATAAAATCTGGCTCTCCCCGCAGGGTACGGTCGATCTGCACGGCTTTGCCACCAACGGCCTGTACTATAAATCGCTGCTCGATAAGCTGAAGGTCACCACCCACGTCTTCCGCGTCGGCACGTATAAATCCGCCGTGGAGCCGTTTATCCGCGACGATATGTCCCCTGCCGCCCGCGAAGCGGACAGCCGCTGGATTGGCGAGCTGTGGCAGAACTATCTGGGCACCGTTGCCGCGAACCGTCAGATTACGCCTGAGCAGGTGTTCCCTGGCGCGCAGGGCGTGCTCGAAGGCCTGCGTAAGGTTGACGGCGATACCGCGAAATACGCGCTCGATAACAAACTGGTTGATGCCCTGGGCACCAGCGCCGAGATTGAAAAATCCCTGAGCAAACAGTTTGGCTGGAGCAAAGAGGACAAAAATTACAGCGCCATCAGCATGTATGATTACTCGACGAAGAAACCGGATGAGAACGGGGACAGCGTCGCGGTGGTCTTTGCTAACGGTGCGATCATGGACGGTCAGGAGACCCCGGGGAACGTGGGCGGCGATACCACCGCGTCACAAATCCGCGATGCACGCCTGGATCCGAAAGTGAAGGCGATTGTTCTGCGGGTCAACAGCCCAGGCGGTAGCGTCAGCGCCTCCGAAGTAATCCGCGCTGAACTGGCCGCGGCCCGCGCCGCCGGTAAGCCTGTCGTCGTCTCAATGGGCGGAATGGCCGCCTCCGGGGGGTACTGGATCTCCACGCCAGCCAACTACATCGTGGCGAACCCAAGCACGCTCACCGGCTCGATTGGCATCTTCGGGGTGATCAACACCGTAGAAAACAGCCTGGATTCTCTGGGCGTGCATACTGACGGCGTAGCGACTTCTCCGCTCGCGGATGTCGCGGTGACCAAATCCCTGCCGCCGGAAGTCTCTGAGATGATGCAGCTCAGCATTGAGAACGGCTATAAACGCTTTATCACCCTGGTCGCCGACTCGCGCAAAAAGACGCCTGAGCAGATCGATCAGATTGCGCAGGGCCACGTCTGGACCGGTCAGGATGCGAAGAGCAACGGACTGGTGGACAGCCTGGGCGACTTCGATGACGCGGTGAAGAAAGCCGCCGAACTGGCGAAGCTGAAGCAGTGGCATATCGAGTATTACCAGGACGAACCGTCGTTCTTCGATATGGTCATGGACAGCATGTCCGGCTCGGTACGCGCCATGCTGCCGGAGGCGCTGCAGGCTTACCTGCCTGCGCCGGTCGCCACGGCGGCAAAAGCGATGAAGGAAGAAAGCGATAAGCTTGCGGCCTTTAACGATCCACAGAGTCGTTACGCGTTTTGCCTGACCTGCGCGAACGTCCGTTAAAAACCGTCCCCTCTTCCTACGAAGAGGGGATTTTTTTCTTTTGAAGAACAAGAACTCACTACCATGCAGAAGAAATCGATTTATGTAGCCTACACTGGCGGTACCATCGGTATGCAGCGCTCTGAAAACGGCTATATCCCCGTCTCCGGCCACCTGCAGCGTCAGCTTGCGCTGATGCCCGAATTCCACCGTCCGGAAATGCCTGACTTCACCATCCACGAATACGAGCCGCTGATGGACTCCTCCGACATGACGCCGGAAGACTGGCAGCACATCGCGGATGACATTAAAGCCCATTACGACCAGTACGACGGCTTCGTGATCCTGCACGGTACCGACACCATGGCATTTACCGCCTCGGCGCTCTCCTTCATGCTGGAGAACCTGAGCAAGCCGGTTATCGTCACCGGATCGCAAATTCCGCTGGCGGAGCTGCGCTCTGACGGGCAGATCAACCTGCTGAACTCCCTGTACGTGGCGGCGAATTACCCGATTAACGAAGTGTCGTTGTTCTTTAACAACCGTCTGTATCGCGGGAACCGCACCACCAAAGCCCACGCTGACGGCTTTGACGCCTTTGCCTCACCCAACCTGCAGCCGCTGCTGGAGGCCGGGATTCATATCCGTCGTCTGGGAACCCCTCCTGCGCCGAACACCGCGGGCGAGCTGATTGTGCATCCGATTACTCCGCAACCGATTGGCGTGGTGACCATTTATCCGGGTATCTCTGCGGACGTGGTGCGTAACTTCCTGCGCCAGCCGGTGAAAGCGCTTATCCTGCGCTCCTATGGCGTGGGCAATGCGCCGCAAAACGGCGAGTTTCTGAAAGAGCTTCAGGAAGCCAGCGAGCGCGGAATTGTGGTGGTAAACCTGACCCAGTGTATGTCCGGTAAAGTGAATATGGGCGGCTATGCCACCGGCAACGCGCTGGCGCATGCGGGCGTGATCAGCGGTTTCGATATGACCGTTGAGGCAACGCTGACTAAACTTCACTATTTATTGAGTCAGGATCTGGACATTCAGTCCATTCGCAGCGCGATGATGCAAAACCTGCGCGGCGAACTGACACCTGACGAATAAGGAGGTCTCATGAAGCAACGCGCCCTGCTCCTGGTCGATTTGCAAAATGATTTCTGCGCGGGCGGTGCGCTGGCCGTCGCCGAAGGTGACAGCACCGTTGACGTGGCCAACACGCTGATTGACTGGTGCAAAGCCCGTGGTGAAGCAGTTGTCGCAAGCCAGGACTGGCACCCGGCAAATCACGGCAGCTTTGCCAGCCAGCACAATGTCGAGCCCTTCACCCACGGTGAACTCGACGGGCTGGCGCAAACTTTTTGGCCGGATCACTGCGTACAGCAAACGGAAGGCGCGGAGTTACATCCGCTCCTGAACCAGAACGCCATCGACGCGGTGTTCCATAAAGGTGAAAACCCGGCTATCGACAGCTATAGCGCGTTTTTTGATAACGGGCATCGCCAGAAAACGGCGCTGGACGCCTGGTTACGTCACCATGAAATCACCGAGCTGATTGTACTGGGGCTGGCAACGGACTACTGCGTGAAGTTCACCGTGCTGGATGCGCTTCAGCTTGGCTACACCGTCAGCGTCATCACCGACGGCTGCCGCGGGGTGAACATTCATCCGCAGGACAGCGCTCAGGCGTTTATGGATATGGCTGCGGAAGGCGCGACGCTGTATACGCTCGAAGACTGGCTGGAAACGCAGGCGTAGTCTTTTAAGCCGGGTGGCGGCTGCGCCTTACCCGGCCGACTTCTTTGGTTTTGTAGGCCGGGTAAGCGTCAGCGCCACCCGGCAAAACTCCCCCTCCGATCCCCATAAAGTGAACTCCCTCGCAACCTCAGCGAAGCGGCAATGCTATTCTCTTCAGGCTGTTTTTTCGCCACGCCTTTTCCGTGGCGTGGTTAATTTTATTAAGTCAAAGAGGAACTTGTATGAAACGTTTGCCCTTGCTGGCAGCACTACCCTTGCTTTGCGCGTCAGTTGCCTCCGCCAGTTCCCTGATGTCCGTGGGCTACTTTAACGGGGGTGGCGACGTCACCGCCGGACCGGGTGGCGATATCAATAAGCTGGACGTTCGCCAGATCACCCACCTGAACTACTCGTTTGGTCTGGTCTATAACGACGAAAAAGACGAAACCAACGCCGCGCTGAAAGATCCGGCGAAGCTGCATCAAATCTGGCTATCGCCAAAAGTGGCGTCCGACCTGGCCTTGATCCCCACCCTGCGTAAGCAAAACCCAAATCTTAAGGTCCTGCTCTCCGTCGGCGGCTGGGGCGCGCGTGGCTTCTCTGGCGCAGCGGCAACCCAAGAGAGCCGCGCAGTGTTCATCCGCTCCGCGCAGGAGATTGTTGAAAAATATGGTCTGGACGGGATCGACCTCGATTGGGAGTATCCGGTCAACGGCGCCTGGGGCCTGGTGGCTAGCCAGCCTGCCGACCGGGATAACTTTACCGCCCTGCTGAAGGAGATGCGCGACGCGTTCGGGCATAAAAAGCTGGTGACCATTGCGGTAGGCGCGAATGCGGAAAGTCCGAAAAGCTGGGTGGATGTGAAAGCCATTGCGCCCCTGCTCGATTACATCAACCTGATGACCTACGACATGGCGTACGGCACGCAGTATTTCAATGCCAACCTGTACGACTCCAGCGCCTGGCCGACGGTGGCCGCCGCGGACAAATACAGCGTCGATTTTGTGGTGAACAACTATCTGGCCGCCGGGCTGAAGCCACAGCAGATGAATCTCGGGATTGGTTTCTATGGCCGCGTACCGAAACGCGCCGTGGAGCCGGGCATTGACTGGACGAAACCCAATGCGCAAAAAAATCCGGCCACTCAGCCCTACTTCGGGCCGCAGGAGATCGGGTTGTTCAAGTCGCTCGGCTATGACCTGACCAAAGATACCTACGTGAAGTACAACGATATCGTCAAAAAGCTGCTGAACGATCCGCAGAAACGCTTTACTGAACACTGGGACGACCAGGCAAAGGTGCCGTGGCTTTCGGTGAAGGGTGCCGATGGCAACGCGCTGTTTGCGATTTCGTATGAGAACCCGCGATCCGTGGCGATCAAAGCGGACTACATCAAAGAGAAAGGTCTCGCCGGGGCGATGTTCTGGGAGTACGGCGCGGATGATGAAAACCAGTTAGCGAAGCAGCTGGCGGCGTCGCTCGGGATCCCACACTAAGGTGTAGTGTGCCGGGTGGCACTCACGCTTACCCGGCCTACAGGGAGAGCCTTATTTGAAAGTCGCAATCGGCTTCGGGGTGATACCAAAGTCCTCTTTCAGCTCACGCTTGCTCTTCATCACCATCTGGCCACGGGTGTCGATCGTCATGTGCTGCGCGTCGGTGTTGTTGCGCGCCTGCCACAGCATCACCAGCTGCAGGCTGTTCTCTTTCTGCTCCGGGGTCAGCGCGACGCCATCGGGCCATTTTCCCAGCTCTACGGCGGTGACCAGACGCTGATAAATCTCCGGCGTCATACCGCTAATCATGTCTTCAATATTCACAATCCCGCCCTTTTAAAGGAATAATTTGCTGAATCGTTTTTTCAACCCTTGATCTGGTCGCCGTTTTCGTCGTCAGTGAAGCTCATTGAGGCTGAATTCACGCAGAAACGCTCGCCCGTTGGCTGAGGGCCATCTGGGAAGACGTGTCCAAGGTGCGCATCGCAGTTGCCGCAGCGAATTTCGGTGCGCACCATACCGTGCGACGAGTCGGTCAGATAGCGGATAGCCTCATCGCTCACCGGCTCGTAAAAGCTCGGCCAGCCGCAGCCCGAATCAAATTTCGTTTGGGAATTGAACAGCGGAGCATCACAGACCAGGCAGTGGTAGACGCCGTCTCGCTTGTTGTGCAGTAAACGCCCGGTGAACGGCGGTTCCGTCCCGTGGTTTTGCGTCACGTAAAACTGCATTTCTGTGAGGTTTTTTTTCAAATCGTCGGGGTTACGTTGGTTCGACATATGCTTACATCTCGCTGTAGAAACAGACATCTTTTACCCCGCATTCTAACAAAACATTAACACCCTTGCGTGCACTTTTGATCTAAACTTATGTGTCGCGAAAAGGCGGTCAGGCAATTGTGATCATATTCACATTTTTATCCTGCGAGGACTTTAAAATTCCGGGCGCAGCCCCCATGTGGTTGCAAGCTCAAAGGGAAAGTGAGGCGAGTCAGTCGCACAAACGTTAGTCACAGGATTGATTTGTCGCAATGATTGACACGATTCCGCTTGACGCTGCGTAAGGTTTTTGTAATTTTACAGGCAACCTTTTATTCACTAACAAATAGCTGGTGGAATATATGACTATCAAAGTAGGTATCAACGGTTTTGGCCGTATCGGCCGTATTGTTTTCCGTGCTGCTCAGAAACGTTCTGACATCGAAATCGTTGGTATCAACGATCTCCTGGACGCTGAATACATGGCGTACATGCTGAAGTACGACTCAACTCACGGTCGTTTCGACGGCACCGTTGAAGTGAAAGACGGCCACCTGGTTGTAAATGGCAAAACCATCCGCGTTACTGCTGAGAAAGACCCAGCTAACCTGAAATGGAACGAAATTGGTGTTGACGTTGTTGCTGAAGCAACCGGTATCTTCCTGACCGACGAAACTGCACGTAAACACATCACTGCGGGTGCGAAGAAAGTTGTTCTGACGGGTCCTTCCAAAGACAACACCCCAATGTTCGTTCGTGGTGCAAACTTCGAAACTTACGCTGGCCAGGACATCGTTTCCAACGCATCCTGCACCACCAACTGCCTGGCACCGCTGGCTAAAGTTATCAACGACAACTTCGGCATCATCGAAGGTCTGATGACTACCGTTCACGCAACCACCGCTACTCAGAAAACCGTTGATGGCCCGTCTCACAAAGACTGGCGCGGCGGCCGTGGCGCGGCTCAGAACATCATCCCATCCTCTACCGGTGCGGCTAAAGCTGTAGGTAAAGTACTGCCAGAACTGAATGGCAAACTGACTGGTATGGCGTTCCGCGTTCCAACTCCTAACGTATCCGTTGTTGACCTGACCGTTCGTCTGGAAAAAGCTGCTTCTTATGAAGAAATTAAGAAAGCAATTAAAGCTGCTTCCGAAGGCCCAATGAAAGGCGTTCTGGGTTACACCGAAGACGACGTTGTTTCTACCGATTTCAACGGCGAAGTGTGCACTTCCGTGTTCGATGCTAAAGCAGGTATCGCACTGAACGACAACTTCGTTAAACTGGTATCCTGGTACGACAACGAAACCGGCTACTCTAACAAAGTACTGGACCTGATCGCTCACATCTCCAAATAAGTTGAGATGAGTGTTTGATCCAAAAAGGCGACTTCGGTCGCCTTTTTTATTTATAAGACAGAGGATTGCTTAATGATTAATAAAATTTTTGCACTTCCGGTAGTCGAACAACTTACCCCTGTGCTCTCCCGCCGCCAGATTGACGGTGCTGACGTTATCGTCGTTGACCATCCACGCGTTAAGGCCTCCGTGGCGCTGAACGGCGCCCACCTGCTCTCCTGGAAGCCGGAGGGTGAAGTTGAGGGATTGTGGCTCAGTGATGCGACCTCCTTCAAAAAAGGGGCTGCAATCCGTGGTGGCGTACCGATCTGCTGGCCGTGGTTTGGCCCGTCCACACAGCCGGGTTTGCCTTCTCACGGTTTTGCCCGTAACCAGCAGTGGACCCTGAAAGCGCATAACGAAGACGACAGCGGCGCCGTGCTGACCTTTGAGCTGCAGGCTAATGACGAAACGCGCGCCCTGTGGCCGCACGATTTCACCCTGTACGCCCGCTTTAAGCTGGGTAAAACCTGTGAAATCGAACTGGAAGCCCACGGCGAGTTCGAAACCACCTCCGCCCTGCACACCTATTTCAACGTGGGTGACATCAGCGCTGTGAAGGTGAGCGGTCTTGGCGATACCTTTATCGATAAAGTCGACAACGCGAAAGAAGGCAAACTCAGCGACGGCGTTCAGGCGTTTCCTGACCGTACCGACCGCGTCTATCTGCATCCGGAAGCATGCAGCATGATCCACGACGGTGCCCTGAACCGCGGCATTGAGGTAGTACATCACCATCACAGCAACGTGGTGGGCTGGAACCCGGGCCCTGCACTGTCTGTCAGCATGGCCGACGTGCCTGACGACGGTTATAAAACGTTTGTCTGCGTGGAAACGGCCTGCGTGACTGCCCCGCAGAAAGCGAGTGAAGAAAAGCCATCTCGTTTAGGTCAGACGATCCGCATTATTAAGCGATAATCTCGCTGCACCACACTAAAGCAAACGGGGCGCAAGCGCCCCGTTTTGATGCACCAATTGCACAATATAAGTGCGCAATCAGAACTTGTAGGTCACACCGACAGAAAAGATGCCTGCCCAGGACTTATCGACCATCGGGCTGTCTTTCACTTCATCGCTCAGACGCTCATAACGGCCAGTACCGTACACGCTCCAGTCGCCAAGGAAGTTATAGCTCGCGGTCAGCTCCAGGTACGGATCCCAGCCGTCATCTGCGCTGTAGCTCTTCAGACCGCTACGACGGGACTCGTTTTTAGAGACGCCATAATAGTAGTCATTGTAGTTCTCGCTGTTGTACTGCACACCAATACCCGGCGTCAGGGTCAGACCACCGTTGGTGTAACGGTACAGCCACGCCAGATCCCAGATAAAGCCGTTGCTGTTATCCAGCGTATCGCCTGCCAGGGCCGTACGCAGGAAGCCATACTGGGTGTTATGCACATAAGAGAGGCCGGCCATCATCGAGCTTTTACGCTTGTCGAGCTGGCGAAGCGCGTGGCTGTCGCTGTCACCCGGCTTGAAGTGCGTAGGATCGTAGTACGCCATGATGGAAAGCTTATCGGCCGTATCGTTCCACAGATAGTAGCCGCCGCCGAGCCCACGGAACCAGACGTTATCGCCTTCATAGGTGATAACCGGCACAGGATAAACATCACGGTCATACTGTTTGTACGGGCTGTTAATGACGCCAACACCCGCGCCAACCGTCCACTGACTTTCCGCCTGTGCGGTGCTTACTGCGGTCGCGGCAAGGATGCCTAATGCCAGAAGTTTGAGTTTGGTCACAATCCATTCTTTCCTGTAGTCAAATAATCAGCGGGTGAAGTGTAACCGCCATTCCCGTACATCCCAAAATTTTTTGCCTGCTAATCAGTCTGATTAACCCATTATTTTTAACTTATCAGATGACAACCGGCTTTCATTTACATGACCGCTGAATGAAAAATGTGCTTTTGCCTTATTACCAGAGTGGAAATTTTTGGATGAGTTATTGATATGTCATTGAAAGTAGATTTTATGGGCATGCAAGTTTTGCAAATGCCATCTACGCTTTAATTTAAGAAGAGTTTTCCTGAACACCCTGCGGTTCTTAGCGTCTGACCTGGCACACAGGTTGCTGCTCTGGCAGTGAGGTGCGAGAGATTCTCTTCCGGGAGCCTCCACTACTCATACGAACGGCTCTTATCCTGTGCTAAAAAACGAAAGGACGGCATGCCATGAATATATTCGATCACTATCGCCAGCGCTATGAAGCTGCCAAGGACGAAGAGTTCACACTGCAGGAGTTTCTTACCATCTGTCGGCAAGATCGCAGTGCCTATGCCAATGCGGCAGAACGGCTATTGATGGCTATTGGTGAGCCAAACATGGTTGACACTGCCCTGGAACCCCGGCTTTCCCGTCTCTTTTCGAATCGGGTGGTCGCCCGATACCCGGCGTTTGAAGAGTTCTATGGCATGGAAGATGCCATAGAGCAGATTGTCTCCTACCTGAAGCATGCCGCTCAGGGTCTGGAAGAGAAGAAACAGATCCTCTATTTACTCGGCCCCGTGGGCGGCGGTAAATCCTCGCTGGCGGAACGCCTGAAGTCGCTGATGCAGCGCGTGCCTATCTATGTCCTGAGCGCCAATGGCGAGCGCAGCCCGGTGAACGACCATCCGCTGTGCTTGTTCAATCCGCAGGAAGATGCGCAGATTCTGGATAAAGAGTACGGCATCCCGCGTCGCTACCTCGGCACCATCATGTCGCCGTGGGCGGCAAAACGCCTACATGAGTTTGGTGGCGACATCACCAAATTCCGCGTGGTGAAAGTCTGGCCGTCGATCCTGGAACAGATCGCCATCGCCAAAACGGAACCCGGTGATGAGAACAACCAGGATATTTCGGCGCTGGTCGGTAAGGTCGACATCCGCAAGCTGGAAAACTTCGCGCAAAACGACCCGGATGCCTACGGTTACTCTGGCGCGCTGTGCCGGGCTAACCAGGGGATTATGGAATTCGTCGAGATGTTTAAAGCGCCCATCAAGGTGCTGCATCCGCTGCTGACGGCCACTCAGGAAGGAAACTACAACGGGACGGAAGGTATCTCCGCCCTGCCGTTTAACGGGATCATTCTTGCCCACTCGAACGAATCTGAATGGGTGACCTTCCGTAACAACAAAAACAACGAGGCCTTCCTTGACCGCGTGTACATCGTCAAGGTGCCTTACTGCCTGCGGATCTCCGAAGAGATCAAAATTTACGAGAAACTGCTTAACCACAGTGAGCTGGTGCATGCCCCCTGCGCGCCCGGCACGCTGGAAACGCTGTCACGCTTCTCCATCCTTTCACGTCTGAAAGAGCCGGAAAACTCCAGCATCTATTCGAAAATGCGCGTCTACGACGGTGAAAGCCTGAAGGATACCGATCCGAAAGCGAAGTCGTATCAGGAGTATCGCGACTATGCCGGGGTTGATGAGGGGATGAACGGTCTGTCCACGCGTTTCGCGTTTAAGATCCTCTCCCGCGTCTTTAACTTCGACCATGCGGAAGTGGCGGCCAACCCGGTTCATCTGTTCTACGTGCTGGAGCAGCAAATCGAGCGCGAGCAGTTCCCGCAGGAGCAGGCTGAACGCTACCTTGAGTTCCTGAAAGGTTACCTGATCCCGAAATACGCCGAGTTCATTGGCAAAGAGATCCAGACGGCCTACCTGGAATCCTATTCAGAATACGGGCAGAACATTTTTGACCGTTATGTCACCTACGCTGACTTCTGGATCCAGGATCAGGAGTACCGCGACCCGGATACCGGCCAGCTGTTTGACCGTGAATCCCTGAACGCGGAGCTGGAAAAAATCGAGAAGCCTGCCGGGATCAGCAACCCGAAAGACTTCCGTAATGAGATTGTGAACTTCGTCCTGCGCGCCAGAGCGCATAACAACGGGCGCAATCCGAACTGGACCAGCTACGAGAAACTGCGCACGGTCATTGAGAAGAAAATGTTCTCCAATACCGAAGAGCTGCTGCCGGTGATCTCGTTTAACGCCAAAACCTCAACCGATGAACAGAAAAAACACGACGATTTTGTCGACCGTATGATGGAAAAAGGCTACACCCGCAAACAGGTCCGCCTGCTCTGCGAATGGTACCTGCGCGTGCGTAAATCGTCTTAAAACAAGTGCCCGGCGGCGCTTAGCGCCTGCCGGGCCTACAAAATGCAAGTTGGCAAATGCAGTACGGGGGGTATATGACCTGGTTTATTGACCGGCGTCTTAACGGCAAAAACAAGAGCACGGTGAACCGCCAGCGCTTCTTGCGTCGTTATAAAGCGCAAATTAAACAGTCTATCTCCGAGGCCATCAACAAACGCTCGGTGACCGACGTCGACAGCGGCGAGTCTGTCTCCATCCCCACCGATGACATCAGCGAACCGATGTTTCATCAGGGGCGAGGCGGCCTGCGCCATCGCGTACACCCAGGTAATGACCACTTCGTTCAGAACGACAGAATTGAGCGCCCTCAGGGCGGCGGCGGTGGTTCAGGAAGCGGTCAGGGACAGGCCAGCCAGGACGGTGAAGGCCAAGACGAATTTGTTTTCCAGATCTCAAAAGATGAATATCTCGACCTGCTGTTCGAAGACCTGGCGCTGCCGAATCTGAAAAAGAATCAGCATCGTCAGCTTAATGAATATAAAACCCACCGCGCGGGCTATACCGCCAACGGCGTGCCCGCCAACATCAGCGTCGTGCGTTCGTTGCAGAACTCGCTGGCGCGACGCACGGCCATGACGGCAGGCAAACGTCGCGAACTGCGCGAGCTGGAGAGCAGCCTGAAGGTGGTGGAAAATACGGAACCGGCGCAACTGCTGGAAGAGGAGCGCCTGCGTAAAGAGATTGCAGAGCTGAGGGCGAAGATCGAACGGGTCCCGTTTATCGACACCTTTGACCTGCGCTACAAGAACTACGAAAAACGCCCTGAGCCCTCCAGCCAGGCGGTGATGTTCTGTCTGATGGACGTGTCCGGCTCGATGGACCAGGCCACCAAGGATATGGCAAAGCGCTTCTATATTCTGCTCTATCTGTTCCTGAGCAGAACCTATAAGAACGTCGAGGTGGTCTATATCCGTCACCATACCCAGGCAAAAGAAGTGGATGAACATGAGTTCTTCTACTCGCAGGAAACCGGGGGCACCATCGTCTCGAGCGCGCTGAAGCTGATGGATGAAGTGGTCAAAGAGCGCTACGACCCGGCACAGTGGAACATTTATGCCGCTCAGGCGTCGGATGGCGATAACTGGGCCGACGACTCGCCGCTGTGTCACGAGATTCTGGCGAAGAAAATTCTGCCGGTGGTGCGTTACTACAGCTATATCGAAATCACCCGTCGTGCGCACCAGACCCTGTGGCGGGAGTATGAGCATCTGCAGTCGATGTTCGATAATTTTGCCATGCAGCATATCCGTGACCAGGATGACATTTATCCGGTGTTCAGAGAGCTGTTCCACAAGCAGTCTGCTACCAGCAACGCATAATCCCACAGCCAGCGAACCCGCTGGCTGTTTTCTTTCGACCCCGTTCATCCCGTGCTAATCTAGACCCCTGCATACTGGATTATCACCGGGAAAATCGTTATGACTGACGACGTTATTGGCACAGGAACCCACCAGCAGCTCATTACCTTACTCACCGAGCAGGGCGCGCGTTTTCGCGTCATGGAGCACGAGGCGGTCGGGAAATGTGAAGCGGTAAGTGAAATTCGCGGAACCGACCTGCGGCAAGGCGCTAAAGCCCTGGTCTGCAAGGTGAAGGGAAACGGCGTAAAGAAACATGTTCTGGCGATCCTCGCCGCCGACCTGCAGGCTGACCTGAGCCAGCTTGCCAGCCATTTTGGCGGGCTAAAGGCCTCCCTCGCCAGCCCTGCCGAAGTCGATGCCCTGACCGCCTGCGTTTTCGGCGCTATCCCGCCCTTTAGCTTCCATCCTGACCTGGCGCTGGTTGCCGACCCGCTGCTGTTCGAGCGCTTTGACGAAATCGCGTTTAACGCCGGCCTGCTGGAGAAATCCGTGATTATGGATACCCAGGATTACCTGCGCATCGCCCGTCCTGAGCTTGTCACCTTCCATAAAGCGTAACTGCGATGGCTGACGCCCCTGTCAGCCTTTTCTTTCCAGGAACAGCACGGAGGCAACAAGAATAACGGCAATAGCGAAAAACGATGAGGAGATAATCAGCGTTTCCACAAACATGTGATCGTTCATGATGGCGACCCTTTAGCGATATCTGCTTTCGTTTTAATCCGCGTAAATGACAAGGTTATGACAACGATAAAATGTTTTTAACACTGTTCTCTGCCGCGTTTGCGCGTACAGTAAACAGGACCATTATTCTGGCAAGGATTCCCTATGTTTGACCCTACTCTGCTCATTCTTCTGGCACTCGCCGCGCTCGGCTTTATCAGCCATAACACCACCGTCGCCATCTCGATTCTGGTGCTGATTATTGTGCGCGTGACCCCGTTAAATACCTTTTTCCCGTGGATAGAAAAACAAGGCCTCACCATCGGGATCATCATCTTAACCATCGGGGTAATGGCGCCCATCGCCAGCGGCACGCTTCCCGCCTCAACGCTGCTGCATTCGTTTGTAAACTGGAAATCGCTGGTGGCGATCGCGGTGGGGATTTTTGTGTCATGGCTGGGCGGACGCGGCGTCACGCTGATGAGCAGCCAGCCCTCGCTGGTGGCGGGCCTGCTGGTGGGCACCGTGCTGGGCGTGGCGCTCTTTCGCGGCGTGCCGGTCGGCCCGCTGATTGCGGCAGGCCTTGTCTCGCTGTTTATTGGGAAGTCGTAGTCAGGCTGGCCATATAACGCGCCGGCGTCTGGCCCAGTCCCTTCCTGAACATGGTGATAAACGCGGTGGTCGAGTCATAGCCCAGTGACTGGGCCACCTGCTGCACCGATTTCCCGCTTATTAAATGCTGTAACGCCACAATCAGCTGCAGCTGGTGACGCCAGCGGCGGAAGCTTAGACCGGTCTCTTTCACCACCAGCCGCGCCAGATTGCGCTCGCTCATGGCGAAGTGGCTCGCCCACTGCGTTAGCGTCTGCCAGGCGGCGGGCTCTTCCGCCATCTTCTCGCTCATCAGCCTGATTTTGGGATGGGGCGACACCGGCAGCTGCAGATGCTCCTGTCGCTGGAGCGGCAGCTCGTCAAACAGGACGTCCACCAGACGCGAGGTGGCCGCGAGCTGCAGCTGTTCACGTGATTTTTCCGCGAGCGATAAAATCAGCTCCCGCACCAGGGGGGAGATTTTCAGGGTACAGCAGCGCTCGGGCAGGCTGGCAGCCCCCGGCTCAATGAACAAAAAGCAGAGCTGCGCGCCCGGCGTGGCCCTGTTGCTGTGCGGCATCTGTCTAGGGATCCAGACGGCATACTGGGGCGGCACCATCAGCATGGCATTTTCCACTTCACAGGTGATTGCGCCGCCGAGGGCCAGAATCAGCTGCCCCTTACGGTGGTGATGAAGCGGAATATATTGTTCCTCCGCCACTACCTGAATGCGAAATGCGACGGCTGCATCGTACTGGCTATCCGGATCGTAGCCTTCCAGTCCCAGACCAATCATCAGTTTGTCCGATATGAGCGATAAACTGTCATTTTAGCCTGATTTCAACCGCTGAGAAAATCGGTATTGTGTGCGCTCGCTTGAACGTATGAGAACATAATGACTACTGCTATTCGCACCTCAGGAAAACACGGCGCGCTGTTGATTGCAGGCATCCTGATGATTGCCACCACGCTTCGCGTCACCTTTACTGGCGCAGCGCCGCTGCTCGATACCATTCGTCTTGATTATGGCTTAAGCACGGCGCAAACCGGTCTGCTGACCACCCTGCCCCTGCTGGCTTTCGCCCTTGTCTCGCCGCTCGCCGCAGGCGTTGCCCGGCGTATCGGCATGGAGCGCAGCCTGTTTATCGCCCTGCTGCTCATTTGCGCCGGGATTGCCGTTCGCTCGCTGCCTTCCGCCGCTTTGCTTTTCATCGGAACGGCGATCGTCGGCTGCGGTATTGCGCTCGGGAACGTGCTGTTACCGGGATTGATTAAGCGTGATTTTCCGGGCCAGGTGGCGAAGCTCACCGGCGCCTATTCCCTGACGATGGGCGTCTCGGCGGCGTTTGGCTCAGCGATGATCGTTCCCCTTGCACAGGGGAGCGCGGGCTGGCATGGCGCGCTGCTGATGCTGATGGCGTTTCCGCTGGTCGCACTGCTGCTCTGGCTGCCGCAGTGGCGTCAGAAACACGTCGCAACGGTAACGGGCGCAGGCGCGCTGCAAAACCGCGCGCTCTGGCGCTCGGCCCTCGCCTGGCAGGTGACGCTCTTTTTAGGAATTAACTCGCTGATCTACTACGTCATCATCGGCTGGCTGCCGGCGATATTGCTGAGCCACGGCTACAGCGAAGCGCAGGCCGGTTCGGTACACGGTCTGTTGCAGCTGGCCACGGCCGTGCCGGGACTCGCCGTTCCGCTGATCCTCCACCGCCTGAAAGATCAGCGAGCGATCGCAGGCTTAGTGGCCCTGATGTGCGCGATAAGCGCGGCAGGATTATGGTTTATGCCCGGAATGGCGGTGATGTGGACGCTGATGTTTGGCTTTGGCACAGGGGCAACAATGATCCTCGGCCTGACGTTCATCGGCCTGCGCGCCAGCTCTGCGCACCAGGCGGCGGCGCTCTCCGGAATGGCACAGTCGATTGGCTACCTGCTTGCCGCCTGCGGCCCGCCGCTGATGGGGAAAATTCACGATACCGCAGGAGACTGGCAAATCCCGCTTCTGGGCTGTGCGCTGGCCGCTGTGATAATGGCTATCTGCGGTGTGTTAGCCGGGCGAGACCGGGAGATCGCGCCCCGTTAAATCCTTAGGCAGACCACCGGGTCTGCCTTTTTTACCCGCGCGCTGCGCGCAGCATCGCCTGCACCAGCACGACCGGGCGTCCTTCCAGCGCGGCACGTTCATGCTGGAATAAGGTGATCACGAAGAACGGGTGCGTCACCAGCTCCGCGGCACGAATTTCACCCCGATCGTCCCAGCCCGTCACATGCATATCACCGCTTTCCAGCGCCTGCGCAAACGCCGGCGACACGCCATAGTTACAGTGATACCCCTCTTCAATTTCGGGCTTGCCGTACGCTTTGGCGATCAGCGTATTATTGCGCAGCTCAATGGCATCCGTTTTTTCCACCAGCGAGCAGGTCAGCGGCGCAATCACCATGGTGCCTTCGGTATCCGTCTCAGCGTGTGCCGCATCAGCCCAGCCCAGCATGTTTCGGGCATACTCAATCAGCGCATGCTGGAACCCGCCGCAGGTGCCCAGGAACGGGATGCCGTTCTCACGGGCGTAGCGCGCGGCAATAAAAGCGGCCGCCGTGTTTTTATAGGGGCTGGCAGGAACCAGCCAGATGGCATCGTAGCCCACCAGATCTTCAGCGCTTGTTAGCTCCGTCGTGGCCAGCCAGTCGTAATCGGCGGTGAGGTCAAGCACTGCAGCGGCGTCGTCAATGGCCAGCGGGATAGCCTGATGCGCAATAACATTGGGATTGTAATCGCCAACCAGCGCAATGCGCAGCGTTGTTTTAACCGGGAGGTGTTCCATGAAAGGTTCCTTATGCCAGAGTATTATCAGATAACATAAGGAACCTCAGACTACCGATCTTTTGCAATTATCACAATACCTTAAATTGGGAGGGTGGAATCATGATTCAGTGCAAACGGGTATACGAACAGGCAAGCCCTGACGACGGCTATCGGGTACTGGTGGACAGGCTGTGGCCGCGCGGGCTGAAGAAAACGGATCTCGCGTATGACGAATGGTGTAAAGCGCTCACGCCTTCGAATGAATTACGCAAGGCTTTTCACAGCGACACGATTGATTTCGCCGCCTTCAGTCAGGCCTATCGGGAAGAGCTGGCGCAGCAGGCTGACGAGGGCGTGCGTCTGGCGACGCTGGCGCGCAGGCAGACCGTCACCCTGCTCTTTGCTGCCAAAAACACGGAGCAAAATCACGCTCTGGTCTTAGCCGACTGGCTGCGCCATCTGTGATCAGCCGATCGTCAGTTCATCCAGAATTTGCGGCGCTTCATCCGGGGTGAGCGGCATCAGATGTTCGGCGCGGACAAAGGCAAAGCCGTGCTGGTTGTCAAAGGCGTAGACGTCACCCGTCACCAGCCAAAGCGCGCGATCTGCGGTGACCGGTAATTGCGTCATCACGCCGTTGACCGGGTTAACAAAACGCAGGCCAGGCTGGCAAAGGCCAAACAGCTCAACAGATTTACCAATATTGCGACGGCCTGACGCCGTGCGGGCGCCAACGATCATCGCCATGCTGCCCGGTTTTAGCTGAAACATACTTCTCTCACGATAACGAACGCCAGGAACTGGCTAAGAATAATCTTAAAGAGAAGTGTATCGCAGGCAATATTACTTTGTCACCTGGCGGGTTGCGGATGGTCGCGACGATAGAGCGTCCATTCATCAATCACTTCGCCGCCCGGTAATTTGCACTCGGTACGCACGCCCTGCGGGCTTTGAACCGGGACCTGTTCCCCGCCTTTCTCCAGACAGTAGACGGAAGCTGGGTTCGCCATACCGATAACGTGCGGCGGTTTCGGTGCATCAGGTGGCGTGGTTGTGGCGGTGCAGGCGGCCAGGGGAAGCGCCAGCGCCAGAAGCAGAAATCTCATCTCATTGATCCTTTTGACGTCATCAGAGTCTAAGGGTAACGGGTCATCGCCACGTTCTCCATGATTTCTCCATTTTAACTGCACTTTTCAGCACTATAGTGTGGCATGTTCTCGATATGACCAGAGAACATCATTCCGTAATCAAGATGTCTTTGCCCCGGTCTCAACAACGGGGCTTTTTTTCTCGCCTGCTGCCCGCCCCCTGCATATATTAAATTTTCTGTATTCATGTTTTACTATGTCTGAAGCCTAAAAAATCAGCATAACATGCAGATGCAGACGTCTTCTGCCTGGGAGTCATTCTACGTCATGTCGGATCTTATCCTCGCTCGCGTTTCAGAAACCCTTGCCACCGAGCAATCCCTTGAAAGCCTCGTTCGCCAGCTGCTGGAGATGCTGGAGATTGTCACCGACATGGAGTCGACCTACCTGACGAAGGTGGATATCGAAGCGCGGCTGCAGCACATTCTCTACGCCCGCAACAGCAAGCAGATGACGATCCCGGAGGGGCTGAGCGTCCCATGGGATGAGACGCTGTGCAAGCGCGCGCTGGATAGTGACACGATATTCAGCAATGACGTGCCCGAGCGTTGGCCCGAGTGTGAAGCTGCGAAAGCACTTGGTATTACCACCTACATGAGTATTCCTGTCCATCTTGCGGATGGTTCACTTTACGGAACGCTCTGTGCCACCAGCACGGCCAGAAAGCCGCTGAGCGAGCGCGGTGAACAGGTCCTGAAGCTCTTCGCCGGGCTGATCGCCCAGTCCATTCAGAAAGAGTCGCTGGTCACCCAGCTTCGCGAAGCCAATGCGGCCCTCATCGCGCACTCCTATACGGATGCCCTTACCGGTTTACCCAACCGTCGCGCCATTTTTGAAGATCTGACCACCCTCTTTTCTCTGGCCCGGCACCTGAAGCGTAACGCCATCATCGCGTTTATCGATCTGGATGATTTCAAGCTGATTAACGATCGTTACGGCCACGAGGCTGGCGACCAGTTCCTGATAGAAGTGGGCAAGCGTTTGACCGAAGAGAAACAGCAGGACGATATTATCGGTCGTCTGGGCGGGGATGAATTTCTGGTCGCGTCGCTGAGCCAGCCCCACCAGGACGGGGATAACGCGCAGCTTACGCTGCTCAAAACGCGCCTCAGCGCCTGCATCGCCGGCGAATACTGGCTCGGCAGCGTTCATATTATTTATCCGGGCGCCAGCTTCGGCGTGATCGAAGTGGACCCTGCCGCAACCGATCCTGACAGCGCGTTACGCGCTGCGGATGTCGCGATGTATCAGGATAAGAAAGGAAAAAGCAAATCACGCTTTCTCACCATTGATTAACCCCGTACACTCTACGGCGTTACAGAAACCGAAACAGGTGATGGTATGAGAATAGGGATCCTCTTCCCGGTCGTTATATTTATAACGGCGGTGGTATTTTTAGCGTGGTTTTTTGTCGGCGGTTACGCGGCGCCGGGGGCATAAATGCGGAAGACAACCGTCATTATGCTGATCGTTGCCATCGCGGCGTTTGCCGGCACGCAGCTTGGCTGGTGGTAAACGCCAGTACGTAAAAAGGCCGCCATCTGGCAGCCTTTTTCAACGCTTTCAGACCTTAGCTTTTGATCTTTCTGTAGATAAACAGAACAACCAGCGCACCGATCACCGCGACGGCGAAACTGCCGAAGTTAAAGCCATCGACCTTGCCAAAACCGAACAGCGTACTGATCCAGCCGCCGACTACCGCGCCGACAATACCCAGTATTACGGTGACGATAAACCCACCGCCATCTTTGCCCGGCATGATCCACTTCGCCAGAATACCCGCAATAAGCCCAAAGATAATCCAGGATAAAATTCCCATAACTTTCCTCTCTGTATGGTTTTTGTCATTAAATCAACGACACAAAAAAGAATAGCACAGGATTCCAGAAAGGAAATTTGTGATAAGCATCACAATGAGAGAGTGGGGAATTATTCATCAAAAAAATGTACGGGCCACAGAAACTGTGGGGTTGCATCTTTTGTTGAGAAAGATTATCTTTCTCAACACTGAATGGTTGAGAGAAACACTCAGGTATTCAGTACGACATTGCTCACATTGCTTCCAGTATTTCTTGCCCACTCCTGAGTGGGCTTTTTTTTTGCTCATACCCCAACAAACGCGTACCGGTTACGTCCCGCGCGTTTCGCCTGATAGAGCGCCTGGTCTGCGGCAATAACGATATTTTGCTGGCTGCCTGCAATGTCGACGGCACGGGCGGTGGAAATTCCGACGCTTACCGTCACCCGGCCGAAGGGGCTAAAGGCATGCGCGATTTGCAGCGAGAACACATTGCGAATAATCGTCTGGGCCAGACGAAGTGCCTCCTGAATATCCGCATCCGGCAATATCAGCGCAAACTCCTCTCCGCCGTAGCGCGCCACAAGCTGATTATCACGGGTAAGGCTCTCCCTGAGGCTGTTTCCGAGCATTGCCAGACACCGGTCCCCTTCAGGATGACCATAGTTATCGTTGTATTTTTTGAAGTAGTCCACGTCCACGATCAGTACCGAAATCGGCGCGTCATGCGCGGCGCACGTAGCAATTTCCGAGAGGATTTTTTCATCAAAGACGCGGCGGTTGTACAGCCCGGTCAACGCATCTTCTGAAGCGATAATCTTCAGCGCTTTGTTATCCCGTGTTTTTCGGGACAGGTCGGAATACAGGAAGTACGACGCCACGATGAGTATCGCCGTAAACACGAAAATGAGTACCGCCAGCTGAATCGCCTGCTTGCGCCAGGGTGCAAGAGCTTCATCAATGCTGACGGCCACTGTGGTGACCAGTCCGTAGCGTCGGTTTTTCTCATAGGCATAGATGCGCTCGATTTTATCAAACCGTGAGATGGAGCTGGCTATCCCCGTATTTTGTACTTTGAGATATTTCCTGAAGAGCGGTGAATCAGAAACAATCGTGCCGATATAGGTATTTTTAAAGGGATAACGGACCAGCAGCACGCCTGATTGCGTCGTTAAGCCGATGACGCCCGAGTGGCCGATATTAATCTGCCCGTAGAGTGCCAGAAAATTTTCAATACCGAGCGTCACCACCACGACACCGTTAAATGCCCCGGACTGAGTTTCAAGGCGCCGACTGAGGGTGATAACCCATTTGCCATTGGTTCTGCTTACCACCGGCTCCCCAATAAAGACCTGCTGAGTTTTATTTTCCTTGTGATAGATAAAAAACTCTCTGTCCGAGCCTTTGCGTGGCCCCGTGAAACTTTCATGCAGCGCGGTGAAGATATCGCCCTGAGCGTTGTAAACAACCACATTATTAATCTGGGTAAGAAGGTTATCCTGATTATGGATCATGTGCTGAATATTGGTCGCCTGCTGCGGGGTCATGCCATAAATTTCGATTATGTCGGAAACGGTAGTAATTAACATTTCACTCTGGCGCATGATCCCTTCAGTATAAACATCCAGGGTGTGGCTGAGGTTAGCGACGCTGGTATTAATTTGCTGGATTGACTGCTGTCTGGACGTGGCAATTTGGACGGCAAGCGCCAGCGAGATGATCAATGAGACAATGATGACGGTAATGGTTGTTGTGTAAAAAGTATTTTTCACATGCACGAGCTTTTCCACCTTATCACGCCTGATATCCCTGGCTGACAACTCTTGTCACTGTAACAAAGCTCAGGATAAGAGGAAAATGAATTGCACTTAAGCATACAACAGAAGCTCGTCTTTATTTTGTGTTTCACCGCCAGGCAACCCGCTCTATTCCTGATTTTTTTACAGCGCCTGACGTTTTACAGCATCACGGCCTCCCTGGGCTTAGATAAAATGACTTTAATAAAATCGATATAGGAGACGGGTTTACCAAAATAATACCCCTGCAACAGGGTAATTTCATTACGGTTGAGGTACTCCAGCTGCTCTTTCGTTTCTACACCTTCGGCCACGATACGCAATGAGAGTTTTTTCGCCAGGTCAATAACGCAGTCCAGCAGGATCGTTGAGTCCTTCTCCTCAGAAACCCGGTTAACAAAGCTTTTATCAATTTTAATATAATCTATGGCAAGCGCATTAAGACATGACAGCCCGGAATACCCCGTCCCAAAATCATCCAGTGCAATGACAAAACCGGCGTTATGGAGCGCGTTGAGGTTTTCCACCAGATGAGGATTATCGATCAACGGTTCACGTTCGGTCACCTCGAGAACCAGCTTCACGGCTTTACCCTGAAACCCCTTGCCGAAGAGACGACAGTCACCGAGGAAAGAAGGGGCATCAATGTGTCTGGCGCTGATGTTCACCCCGATATGGAACCCATCCGGTAGCTTCGGCAACAGCGGCTTAAGCTGTGTGACCACTTTCGCCATCAAGCCTTTGGTCAGCGGAATAATCAACCCGCTACGTTCAGCAATCGGAATAAAGACATCCGGCGGGATAAACCCAGACTTTGGATGCTTCCACCTTGCCAGGACTTCAACCCCGTATAACCCGCCGGTGTCCCCGTTCACGATCGGCTGGTAATAAGGCACGATCTCTCCCTGCAAAATGGCCTTACGCAAATCGTCTTCAAAGGTGGTGCTTTTTCCCTTGTATCGGCGGATCAAAATGCCCACCGCGAGGGATAGCGCGAGAATCAGCAGTATCAGGCTCCAGCCCTGGTGCAGTAGCCGCGTCAGGCTAAAAAAGGCAGGCGGTTGCCAGGCCAGACTAAAGGGGAATTGCGAAGATGCCGTAAGTGAACCCGTCCACGAGGCCGCTTTCCATCCGGTCACGTCACCGTTGCGCGTAAACATGCTTTCGCCGACAACCAACCCCAGGTCAACGCTGTTTGATGCGTTTGCGATGACGTCCTGCAAATGCGCATCACTGACGCTGACGATGATGCGCCCGCCTGCGATGGGCATCTGGAAGACAAGTACCGGGATGCCGTTCACCAGTCGATTACCGGGGAGCAGCATTAATTCTTTTTCAGGTAGCGTCTCCGGATGAACAATCAATACGCCATTCCCCGGAAGGGATGTACAGATGATTTGCCCCTGCTGCTGGATCATGATGGCGCGCAGATGCGGTTTTAGCGCAGCTTCTGTCCCCAGCGCCATCTGCCCGCTGCTGGTACACCCCTGCTCCGCAACGCGCTTCGCCGTGCTGGCCGCACTGACGGCTTCCGACAAAATGCTTTCTATTTTCTGGGTGCTTACCGTGGCGGTGTGAACGTTATTCATTTTCGCCATCTGCCATAACTGCCAGTTAATAATCAGTATGCCGATCAGAAAAAGAAACAGGGCACTGAGAATAGGGATCATCACGTTGCGCACGATGTTTTCCTTAATAGAAAAAACAAGCATGGATGTTCTGGTAGAAGAGCCTGTGCTAACCCGGTATTGCTTATAACAATGAAAATAGCTTAGCTGAGAATTATCTTAAAAAACTGATGCTTTCGTATGAGTTCACCCGCCCGAATTTGCTCACCCGGCGTGACTATCAGGGTTGTGCCTTGCCCAGGCTGTGTTAAGATTTATGAATTCAGGGAGCGGACAGGATAACCGGAAAATGAAAAAGCGTATTGCCGTTGCGATCGTTTCAACGCTTCTGGTCATCCTGTCTCTTTATGCGGTCAATGCGGTTATCCTTGGTCAGCAAAAAACCAAACAGCTTGAAATATCCCGAACCCTTTTACATTATTCCGAAGACCTGTCCCAAAACGTGGCGCTGGGCCTTAAAAGCATAACGACGCAGGGGTGTGATAAAACCAGCCTTGATAGCTACAGACAAATAAAGCTTAACAACCTCTATTTCGGGGATATCGGTTTTATTGAAAAAGGAAACATTGTCTGTACCGCTTTTTGGGGTAAACTCGCGACGCCCGTTCCACTTCCTGCGGAACTGCATAAAACGCCGAGAGGTTTTCTCCTCGCGCAGTTTTCTAGAAAAGATTTTTTCACGGGCAATGCGGCCATTTATAATAATATTATTATCTTCACCTCCCGCTATGCTTACGATAAATTCACCCCGGTGACCGCAAGCTATTCTCTGAGTGCCACCACAAAGGACTTTGGCCGGATCTTTTTTTCGGCTGCCCCCGACCTGCGAGCGCGGAGCTGGCTGCACTCCACGTTGTTCACCCTGACCATTACACAGTGCAGCGCCGTGTGGGATTTATGCGTGATTGTAAAACATCACGATGCGGGACTGGCCTCGCTACCCCCGTTTATCTTGACGTTTCTCGCGATCATTCTCTACTTTATCTGGGTCGCGATAACGTTATTTGTCTTCCGTATCCATGAAGACCGTTTTTCGCTGGAACGTACGCTAATCAAAGCCGTGATAACAAATACCTTCAGCGTTAACTATCAGCCCATTATTCGCATTCGCGATCAAAAAATCGTGGGTGTGGAAGTTCTGTCGCGATGGCGCGATCAAAAACACGGAGACGTCTCGCCGGAGCTGTTTATCCCATTAATTAAGAAAATCGGGCTGTATAAAAGATATTATGGCAATGTTATCGGTAAATCTCTCTCAGAAATTGCCCCGCTGGCGATTAAGCATCAGCTGATCGTTTCAATCAACGTTGGGCGGAAAGAAATTGAAGACGGACAGTTTATTAACATTTTGCGTCGCGAGTGCTTAGTCAACAACCTTCCCCTTTCCCTGATGAAGGTCGAGCTTTCTGAGAAAGCCGTTTCCGCGGCGGATATCCTTGAGGGATTCTGCCAGGAACTAAAATCGCTTGGCGTTAAAATTTCAATCGATGATTTCGGCGTGCAAAATTCAAATCTGGCGCGGCTGTCGCAGCTTGAATATGATGAAATCAAAATTGACAAATCGCTGGTGGATGGCATCAGCGAAGATTATAAGCAAAACATCTTTGTTATCTTCAGCGATGCCCTCGCGAAGTTGAATAAAACCGTTGTTTTCGAGGGCGTGGAAAATGAAACTCAGTATCGCTTTATTGCGGACAGATATCCCGACGCGCTGATCCAGGGATGGTATTTTTCAAAAGCACTCACCCTGAGCGAGCTGGCGAAGCGACTCACCGGCGTCGCCCCCTAACCTGAAGCCTGTCCTGCTCGTTTTTTTACACTCGGACGTTTCCATTTTTTCCGCCAAAACATATAGTCGTCATATTCAGACGGTAGATTCCCCTGAAGCACATTCTTATTTTGGTTAAAAACGTGAAATTATCCTTAGTTTTTCCAGCAGTACTCTTTCTTCTGATCGTTATTTTCGCGCTGTTTGTCGATAAACCCGCTTCGCCTATTCTGCGGAAAAAATGCATGTGGTCCGATAGCGTGATGCTGAGCTGCATCGCAAAGCATCAGCATAAACAGTTTCTAAGGCAGGCTATTCATTTCCCCACTGATTGAGGAAGTTCGCAACATCATCAATGCGACCCGCACGGATCCCGGCTTCTTTGGCCATCTCCTGCTGGGCTTCCTCGCTGATCTCCTCATTATTCGCTAAGCGGGTGAGCAGCAGCTGGAAATAGTGTGCCAGCGCGTCGCGCTCTGATTCCGCGACTTGCTCTGCGGCCTCCGTCGCGTACTCATCGGCAATATCATAATATTTCAGGGGGATATCGTTGTGCATAACAGTCTCGTCTCTGGTCAATAAAGGTAACGTCACGAGTATATCGGACGCATTATCTCAACCAAAGCATTGCTTCAGATGAGTAACGCAAGCAGCGCAGCGAGCGCGGGAATGGCCTGCACGTACAAAATTTTACGGCTGGCGGTGGCTGCGCCAAAAAGCCCGGCGATCAGCACGCAGGTCAGGAAGAAGATGGCCACCTGAATCCCGTTTTCGCCGAGCCAGAGGCTCCGCAGCAGGCCCGCCGCCAGGAACCCGTTATACAGCCCCTGATTCGCCGCCAGCACGCGGGTGTCGCGTGCAAAATCAGGACGCAGATTAAAGGCCTTGTGCCCTGTTTTGGTATTCCACAGGAACATTTCCAGCACAAGAATGTAGAGATGAATAAGTGCAACGACAGTGATAAGGACAGTGGCTAACATCGGGTTGTCTCCCGCGGGCAGAGGCAAAAAAAACGGGAACCCTCGGGCCCCCGCTCTTGTTTAACCCAGAATCTGGATTACATGTTCGCGATAATCGCGTCGCCAAACTCTGAGCATTTCAGCAGCTTAGCGCCTTCCATCAGACGTTCGAAGTCATAGGTGACGGTTTTCGCGTTGATTGCGCCTTCCATACCTTTAACGATCAGGTCTGCGGCTTCGAACCATTCCATATGACGCAGCATCATCTCTGCGGACAGGATGATAGAGCCCGGGTTCACTTTGTCCTGGCCTGCGTATTTAGGTGCAGTACCGTGGGTAGCTTCGAACAGGGCGCACTCGTCACCGATGTTCGCGCCAGGGGCGATACCGATACCGCCAACCTGAGCTGCCAGGGCGTCAGAGATGTAGTCACCGTTCAGGTTCATACAGGCAATCACGTCGTATTCCGCTGGACGCAGCAGGATCTGCTGCAGGAACGCATCGGCGATCACATCTTTAATGATGATCTCTTTGCCGGTGTTCGGGTTTTTGATCTTCTGCCATGGGCCGCCGTCGATCAGCTCACCGCCGAACTCTTCTTTCGCCAACTGGTAGCCCCAGTCTTTGAACGCGCCTTCGGTGAACTTCATGATGTTGCCTTTGTGAACCAGGGTCACAGAGTCACGGTCGTTGGTGATCGCATATTCGATGGCCGCGCGCACCAGACGCTTGGTCCCTTCTTCGGAGCACGGCTTAATGCCAATACCGCAATGCTCAGGGAAGCGAATTTTCTTCACGCCCATCTCTTCGCGCAGGAATTTAATCACTTTCTCTGCATCAGCAGAGTCCGCTTTCCATTCGATACCCGCGTAGATGTCTTCTGAGTTTTCGCGGAAGATGACCATGTCGGTCAGTTCTGGATGCTTAACCGGGCTTGGGGTGCCCTGATAGTAACGAACCGGACGCAGACAGACGTACAGGTCCAGCTCCTGACGCAGTGCCACGTTCAGGGAACGGATACCGCCGCCAACTGGCGTCGTCAGTGGGCCTTTGATAGCAACGCGGTAGTCGCGGATCAGGTCCAGCGTTTCTGCTGGCAGCCAGACGTCCTGGCCATAAACTTGCGTCGATTTCTCACCGGTGTAAATTTCCATCCAGGAAATTTTACGCTCGCCTTTGTAGGCTTTCTCAACAGCGGCATCAACCACTTTCAGCATTGCCGGGGTAACGTCTACACCGATACCATCACCTTCGATGAATGGAATGATCGGATTGTGAGGAACGTTAATCTTGCCGTTTTGCAGGGTGATCTTTTTACCTTCCGCCGGAACAACTACTTTGCTTTCCATTAACCTCTCCTTCGAGCGCTTCTGGTTGTTACTGATCTTATGTTAATAAATTGTAATGAGCCCTTCGATAGTACCTGATTGTCCGACGCCATGAAAGGTCTTCGTTATTAGGCTATAATGCGGCAATTGATAACGCCTGAAAATACCATGAAGAAAACTTCTTTTACAAAACACCGGGTTGAGCGATTCAGCTCGCGACAAGCCGCCAGACGACCGCAAGAAACCCAGCCAAGGCGGGTGATTCTGTTCAATAAACCCTACGATGTTTTGCCGCAGTTCACCGATGAAGCCGGACGCAGCACGCTTAAGGACTACATCCCGGTTCAGGGGGTCTACGCGGCCGGGCGTCTGGACCGCGACAGCGAAGGCCTGCTGGTCTTGACCAACGACGGCGCGCTGCAGGCGAAACTCACGCAGCCGGGGAAACGCACCGGCAAAATTTACTTCGTCCAGGTAGAAGGCGAGCCGGATGACGAGACGCTGGAAAAATTGCGCAAAGGCGTCACGCTCAACGACGGTCCCACCCTGCCGGCAGGTATTGAACGCGTGAATGAACCGGAGTGGCTGTGGCCGCGTAACCCGCCTATCCGCGAACGCAAATCGATTCCGACAAGCTGGCTTAAAATCACCCTTTATGAAGGCCGCAACCGCCAGGTTCGGCGCATGACCGCACACGTCGGCTTCCCCACCCTGCGCCTGATTCGTTACGCCATGGGTAACTACACCCTGGAAACGCTGGCAAACGGTGAATGGCGGGACGTAAGGAGTCACTATGTTTAAACCGCATGTCACGGTAGCCTGCGTGGTCCACGCCCGGGGGAAATTCCTTGTTGTCGAAGAGAGCATTAACGGCAAAGCGCTGTGGAATCAGCCTGCCGGGCACCTTGAAGCCAATGAAACCCTCCTGCAGGCGGCAAAACGCGAGCTGTGGGAAGAGACCGGTATTCACGCCGAGCCCCAGCACTTCATCCGTATGCACCAGTGGATTGCGCCCGACAGCACACCGTTCCTGCGTTTTTTATTTTCCGTTGAGCTTAGCGAAACGTGCGCCACTGAGCCGCAGGATGACGATATCGACCGCTGTCTGTGGGTCACCGCCGACGAGATCCTGAACGCGCCAAACCTGCGCTCGCCGCTGGTTGCGGAAAGCATCCGCTGCTGGCAGTCAGGCGCACGCCTGCCGCTGGATGTCATCGGCGCATTTAACTGGCCGTTTACAGAGGGTGCCAATGGTGGGGGGGCGTGATAGAATACGCCGCCTTGAAGTTCAATGTCGTGAGTATTCCATGTCAGATAACAGCCAGAAAAAAGTGATCGTCGGCATGTCCGGCGGTGTCGATTCCTCCGTTTCCGCCTACCTGTTACAGCAACAGGGCTATAAGGTGGAGGGCCTGTTCATGAAGAACTGGGAGGAAGATGACGGCGAGGAATACTGCACTGCCGCAGCGGATCTCGCCGATGCGCAGGCCGTGTGCGATAAGCTCGGCATTGAACTGCACACCGTTAACTTTGCCGCAGAATACTGGGACAACGTTTTTGAACTGTTCCTCGAAGAGTACAAAGCGGGCCGTACGCCGAACCCGGATATTCTGTGCAACAAAGAGATCAAATTTAAGGCCTTCCTGGAATTCGCCGCGGAAGATCTGGGCGCAGACTACATTGCGACCGGTCACTACGTGCGTCGCGCTGACGTGAATGGCAAAAGCCAGCTGCTGCGCGGTCTGGACGGCAACAAAGATCAAAGCTATTTCCTCTATACGCTGAGCCACGAGCAAATCGCCCAGAGCCTGTTCCCGGTCGGCGAGCTGGAAAAGCCGCAGGTGCGTAAAATCGCCGAAGAGCTGGACCTGATCACCGCGAAGAAAAAAGACTCTACGGGTATCTGCTTCATCGGCGAGCGCAAATTCCGCGATTTCCTCGGACGTTACCTGCCCGCACAGCCGGGTAAAATTGTCACCGTCGATGGTGAAGAGATTGGCCAGCATCAGGGGCTGATGTACCACACCTTAGGCCAGCGTAAAGGCCTGGGTATCGGCGGGACGAAAGAAGGTAGCGAAGATCCGTGGTACGTGGTCGACAAAGATGTCGAAAACAATATTCTGGTTGTTGCTCAGGGCCATGACCATCCGCGTCTGATGTCCGTTGGCCTGATCGCGCAGCAGCTGCACTGGGTCGATCGTGAGCCGCTGAAAGGCACGCTGCGCTGCACGGTGAAAACACGCTACCGTCAGACCGATATTCCTTGCACCGTTACCGCGCTTGATGACGACCGCATTGACGTGCGCTTCGACGAGCCGGTCGCCGCCGTCACCCCGGGTCAGTCCGCTGTCTTCTACAGCGGCGAAATCTGCCTGGGCGGCGGGATCATTGAACAGCGCCTGCCGCTGCCCGCTGTTTAACAGCGTTTGCACACATAAAGGAGACCGTGTGGCGAAGAACTACTATGACATCACCCTGGCGCTGGCGGGAATTTGCCAGTCAGCCCGTCTGGTGCAACAGCTGGCGCATCAGGGTCATTGCGACGCTGATGCCCTGCACGTTTCACTCAATAGCGTTATCGACCTCAACCCCGGTTCGACCCTGGGCGTGTTCGGTGGCAGTGAAACCAATCTTCGTCTCGGTCTTGAAACCCTGCTTGGCGTGCTTAACGCCAGCAGCCGTCAGGGGTTAAACGCAGAGCTGACCCGCTACACGTTGAGCCTGATGGTGCTGGAGCGTAAGCTGAGCGCAGCAAAAGGCGCGCTGAATACCCTGGGCGATCGCATTGCCGGGCTACAGCGTCAGCTTGACCATTTTGACCTGCAGTCCGACACGCTGCTGAGCGCCATGGCCGGCATTTATGTTGACGTCATCAGCCCGCTGGGCCCACGGATTCAGGTCACCGGCTCCCCTGCCGTGCTGCAAAGCCCGCAGGTACAGGCAAAAGTACGCGCCTCCCTGCTGGCAGGGATCCGTGCCGCCGTACTGTGGCACCAGGTTGGCGGTGGCCGCCTGCAGTTAATGTTTTCTCGTAATCGCCTGACCACTCAGGCAAAACAAATTCTTGCTCATTGTTAACCTCCCGGAGTTGCGAATTATGGAATTATCCTCACTGACCGCCGTATCCCCTGTCGATGGACGCTACGGCGATAAAGTCAGCGCGCTGCGCGGGATCTTCAGCGAATATGGTTTGCTGAAGTTCCGTGTTCAGGTTGAAGTACGCTGGCTGCAAAAGCTGGCCGCCCAGGCAGCAATCAAGGAAGTTCCTGCTTTTGACGAAAAGGCAAACGATTACCTTGATAAAATCGTTGCCGAGTTTAGCGAACAAGACGCCGCGCGCATTAAAACCATTGAGCGCACCACCAACCACGACGTGAAGGCGGTTGAGTACTTCCTGAAGGAGAAAGTGGAAAGCGTTCCTGCGCTGCACGCCGTGTCTGAGTTCATCCACTTCGCCTGTACGTCTGAAGACATCAACAACCTCTCTCATGCGCTGATGCTCTCCACCGCGCGCAAAGAGGTGGTGCTGCCTTACTGGCGTAAAATCATCGACGCGGTGAAAGCGCTGTCCGTGGAATACCGCGACATTCCGCTGCTCTCGCGTACCCACGGCCAGCCAGCCACCCCATCCACGATGGGTAAAGAGATGGCGAACGTCGCGTACCGTATGGAGCGCCAGTACCGTCAGCTGGAACAGGTTGAAATTCTGGGCAAAATCAACGGCGCGGTCGGTAACTATAACGCCCACATCGCCGCGTATCCGGAAGTGGACTGGCACCAGTTCAGCGAAGAGTTCGTGACCTCGCTGGGCATTCAGTGGAACCCGTACACCACCCAGATTGAGCCGCACGACTATATTGCGGAGCTGTTTGACTGCATCGCGCGCTTTAACACCATCCTGATCGATTTCGATCGTGACGTGTGGGGCTACATCGCCCTGAACCACTTCAAGCAGAAAACCATCGCCGGTGAAATCGGCTCTTCCACCATGCCGCACAAAGTGAACCCGATCGACTTCGAAAACTCCGAAGGTAACCTGGGTCTGGCGAACGCCGTGCTGCAGCATATGGCGAGCAAACTGCCGGTATCCCGCTGGCAGCGCGACCTGACCGACTCCACCGTACTGCGTAACCTGGGCGTGGGCATCGGCTACGCGCTGATCGCGTACCAGTCCACGCTGAAAGGCGTGAGCAAGCTGGAAGTGAACCGCGATCGTCTGCTGGACGAACTGGATCACAACTGGGAAGTGCTGGCGGAGCCGATTCAGACCGTGATGCGTCGTTACGGCATCGAAAAACCGTACGAGAAGCTGAAAGAGCTGACCCGCGGCAAACGCGTTGATGCCGAAGGTATGAAGCAGTTTATCGACGGCCTGGCGCTGCCGGAAGAAGAGAAAACCCGCCTGAAGGCGATGACTCCGGCGAACTACATTGGCCGCGCCATCACCATGGTTGACGAGCTGAAGTAATCCCTTCTCCCCCCTTTCCGCCCGGAAAGGGGGTTGCTTTTCCCCGGTTTACTCAATGTTTATCCCCACAGCAACATAATCAGCGTTAAACTATTCATACTATTTATTCTGGGAGAAAAGATGATGCGCGTACTGGTTGTTGAGGATAACGCATTGCTACGCCATCACCTGAAGGTTCAGCTTCAGGAGATGGGACATCAGGTGGACGATGCTGAAGATGCAAAAGAAGCCGATTATTATCTCAATGAACACCTGCCGGATATCGCCATTGTCGATTTAGGGTTGCCTGACGAAGACGGCCTGTCGTTGATTCGTCGCTGGCGCAGCCACGATGTTTCCCTGCCGGTTCTGGTGCTGACCGCCCGTGAAGGCTGGCAGGATAAAGTTGAAGTGCTCAGCGCGGGGGCAGATGATTACGTCACTAAGCCGTTCCATATTGAAGAGGTGGCGGCCCGCATGCAGGCGCTGCTCCGTCGCAACAGCGGGCTGGCGTCGCAGGTTATTTCCATCCCGCCTTTCCAGGTCGATCTCTCCCGCCGCGAGCTCTCAATTAACGATGAAGTCATCAAGCTGACCGCATTCGAATATACGATTATGGAAACGCTGATCCGCAACAGCGGCAAGGTGGTGAGTAAAGATTCTTTAATGCTTCAGCTCTACCCTGACGCTGAACTGCGCGAGAGCCATACCATTGACGTGCTGATGGGACGACTGCGTAAGAAAATTCAGGCCCAGTACCCGCAGGATGTGATTACCACCGTCCGCGGTCAGGGCTACCTGTTTGAATTACGCTAAATGAGACGGATTTTGCGTCATCTTCTGCCCCTCTCACTGCGGGTTCGTTTTTTACTGGCAACGGCTGCGGTGGTGCTGGTGCTGTCGCTCTCCTACGGCATGGTCGCCCTGGTGGGGTACAGCGTCAGCTTCGATAAAACGACCTTTCGTCTCTTACGCGGCGAAAGCAATCTGTTTTATACCCTGGCGAAATGGGAAGACAACCGAATCACCGTCGAAATGCCGGAAAACCTTAATCAGCAAAGCCCCACCCTCGCCATGATTTACAACGAAAAGGGAAAGCTGCTGTGGGCGCAACGCGACATTCCGTCGCTGGTCAAAAGCATTCGTCCGGAGTGGCTTAAAACCAACGGGTTTCACGAAATTGAAGCCGATCTCAACACCACCAGCTCGCTGATCCGTGAAGATCGTTCCCTGCAGCAAAAGCTGAACGAGATCCGCGCCGACGACGCCGAAACGGAGATGACGCACTCCGTTGCGATTAACCTCTATCCGGCGACGCTAAATATGCCGCAGCTGACCATCGTGGTGATCGACACCATTCCGGTCGAGCTGAAGCGTTCTTATATGGTCTGGAGCTGGTTCATCTACGTTCTGGCGGCAAATCTGCTGCTGGTGATCCCGCTGCTGTGGATAGCGGCGTGGTGGAGCCTGCGCCCCATTGAATCACTGGCGAAAGAGGTTCGCGAGCTGGAAGAACATCATCGCGAAAAGCTAAATCCGGAAACCACCCGCGAGCTCACCAGCCTGGTGCGAAACCTCAACCGCCTGCTGAAAAGCGAACGCGAACGCTATGATAAATACCGTACGACGCTTACCGATCTGACCCACAGCCTGAAAACCCCGCTTGCGGTGATGCAAAGCACCCTGCGTTCCATGCGCAGTTCGAAGCTGAGCGTCGACGATGCCGAGCCGGTGATGCTGGAGCAGATCAGCCGTATTTCCCAGCAAATTGGCTATTACCTCCACCGCGCCAGCATGCGTTCCGGCAGCGCCCTGCTGAGCCGCGAGCTGCATCCGGTCGCCCCGCTTCTGGATAACCTCACGTCCGCCCTCAACAAGGTTTATCAGCGTAAAGGGGTGAATATCAGCCTCGATATCTCGCCAGAGATAAGCTTTGTGGGTGAAAAAAATGACTTCATGGAAGTGATGGGTAACCTGCTGGATAACGCCTGCAAATACTGTCTGGAGTTCGTGGAAGTGTCGGCGCGCCAGACGGATAACGAACTGCATATCATCGTGGAGGATGATGGCCCGGGGATCCCGCGCAATAAACGTGATGTGGTGTTCGATCGCGGTCAGCGCGCCGATACGCTACGTCCTGGCCAGGGCGTTGGATTAGCCGTCGCCCGGGAGATTGTCGACCAGTATGACGGGAAAATCGAAACCAGCGAAAGTTTGCTGGGCGGCGCGCGAATGGAGGTCATTTTTGGTCGCCAGCAGCCCACATCGAACGATAGTTAACCCGTTATGTGAAAAATGCGAGGATCTCGCAGCCGGGGGGCTGAGCTTCCGTTATAATCCGAGTCAGTAAGAGCCTGCGGAATAAAAAAATATGGATTATCACTTAACGCTTAACTGGCCCGAGTTTATTGAACGTTACTGGCAAAAACGCCCGGTCGTTCTGAAACGCGGGTTCAGCAATTTTGTCGACCCTATCTCGCCTGACGAGCTGGCCGGTCTGGCCATGGAAAACGAAGTCGACAGCCGCCTGGTCAGCCACCAGGACGGGAAATGGCAGGTTAGCCACGGTCCTTTCGAAAGCTACGATCATCTCGGTGAAAACAACTGGTCGCTGCTGGTACAGGCGGTCAACCACTGGCACGAGCCGACGGCCGCCTTAATGCGTCCGTTCCGCGCCCTGCCCGACTGGCGCATGGACGATCTGATGATCTCCTTCTCCGTACCGGGCGGCGGCGTAGGCCCGCATCTGGACCAGTACGATGTGTTCATCATTCAGGGTACGGGCCGCCGCCGCTGGCGCGTGGGCGAAAAAGTGCCGATGAAGCAGCACTGCCCGCATCCGGACCTGCTTCAGGTTGATCCCTTTGAAGGGATTATCGACGAAGAGCTGGAGCCGGGTGATATTCTCTACATCCCGCCGGGATTCCCTCATGAAGGCTACTCCCTGGAGAATTCCCTCAACTACTCCGTCGGGTTCCGCGCGCCAAGCGGCCGCGAGATGATCAGCGGATTTGCCGACTATGTTCTGCAGCGCGAGCTGGGCAGCTATCGTTACAGCGATCCCGACGTGCCTGCGCGTGAGCACCCGGCAGACATCCTGCCTGCGGAGCTGGATAAGCTGCGCGGCATGATGCTGGATCTGATCAACGAGCCGGAACATTTCCGTCAGTGGTTTGGCGAGTTCATCAGCCAGTCCCGCCACGAGCTGGACGTTGCGCCTCCGGAGCCGCCGTATCAGGCGGACGAGATTTACGATGCGCTTCAGCAAGGCGACAAGCTGACGCGCCTGGGCGGGTTGCGCGTGCTGCGCATTGGTGAGGACGTGTTCGTCAACGGCGAGAAGCTGGACTCTCCGCACCGACCGGCGCTGGAAGCGATTGCCAGCCATCTGGTGCTGACTGCGGATACCTTTGGCGATGCGCTGGAAGACCCGTCCTTCCTCGCGATGCTGGCCGCGCTGGTCAACAGCGGGTACTGGTTCTTTGAGGACTAAGTCGTGATATTTGCCGGGTGGCGGCTTCGCCTTACCCGGCCTACATTCGGATCGTAGGCCCGGTAAGCGTAGCGCCACCGGGCGTTTTTATCGCCGCTCCCCCGCGGCAAAATCCTCAATCTCTCCTGCCCAATTTACCGGATACAACCCTTCAGCCACGTCCCGATGAAACGTTGAGTACGGCCAGTCGCTGACTTTACCCACATAGCCGTGCTTCAGCGGATTGACATAAATGTAATCCACATGCCGCCGGTAGTCCTCTTCGTTGCGGATAGTGTGCTCCCAGAATCGTGGCTGCCAGATATAGCGCATGTCGATGCTGCGGCTGAATGTCTTTTTGATATCCCGCCAGCGGGCGGAAAAATCACTGTCCCCGTCCGGTAGGGTCCAGATACAGTGCATATGTTCAGGCAAAATAACCCACGCGTTGATGGTGAAGGGCTTCGCACGCTTAACCGTTGAGGTGGCGGAACGCAGGCTATCGATATGGCGGGTAAGCAAATCGCTCTGACGGTTTTGCAGGTTGACGGTGAAGAACCAGGTTCCACCGGGGACGTAATGGCGACGGTAGTTTGACATGGGCACTCCTTGCCTCATTGCCGGGTGGCGGCTTTGCCTTACCCGGCCTACATTCGGATCGTAGGCCCGGTAAGCGCAGCGCCACCGGGCATTCTTTAGCGTTTAGCGGTCAACTCAGCTATCCGCACTATCACCTTCACCGCCTTTTCCATCCCTTCCAGCGTCACAAACTCATGTTTACCGTGATAGTTATAGCCACCGGTAAACAGGTTCGGGCACGGTAGTCCCATAAACGACAGCTGAGAACCGTCGGTACCGCCGCGAATCGGTTTTAATATCGGTTCAATATCGCAGTCGCGCATCGCCTGCTGGGCGATATCGAGAATATGCAGATGGGCCATCACCTTCTCGCGCATATTGTAATAGCTGTCTTCGATGATGAGCTCGATATAGCAGTCAGGATGCAGGCCCTTGCCCACCTTCTTGGCGATCTCCATCATCTTGCGCTTGCGCGCCTCAAAGGCTTTACGGTCAAAATCGCGGATGATGTAGTGCATCTGCGCGCTGTCCACGGTGCCTTTGATGCTGGTCAGGTGGTAGAAACCTTCATACCCTTCGGTCTGTTCGGGGCTCTCTTCCGCCGGGACTTCCGCGTGAATTCGCGACGCCAGCGACAGCGCGTTGACCATGACGCCTTTGGCAGAGCCTGGGTGAACGTTGTTGCCGACAATTTTGATCGTGACTGACGCGGCATTGAAGTTTTCATACTCCAGCTCACCGACGCCGCCACCGTCGACGGTGTAGGCCCACTGGGCGTTAAAGGCGTCCACGTCGAAGTGCTTCGCGCCCTTGCCGACCTCTTCATCCGGCGTAAAGGCCACGCGGATATCGCCGTGCGGAATATCGTTGCCCTTCAGCACCGCCAGCGCCGTCATGATCTCCGCGATGCCCGCTTTGTCATCCGCCCCCAGCAGCGTTTTACCATCGGTGGTGATCAGCGTCTGACCGAGCAGCTGGTGCAGCACCGGGAACATCACGGGCGAGAGCACTTCATCACCGATCCCCAGCGCAATGTCGCCGCCGCGGTAGTTTTCAACAATCTGCGGGTTCACATGTTTACCGCTAAAATCCGGAGAGGTGTCGACATGGGAGATAAAGCCAATCGCCGGGATATCCCCGTCGACATTCGCCGGCAGCGTTCCCATCACAGTGCCTTTCTCGCTTAACGTGACGTTGACCAGCCCCATGGCGTCAAGCTGCTCTTTAAGCAGGTTTAATAGCTTCCACTGGCCTTCGGTGCTTGGCACCTGGCGAACACCCGGCTTAGATTGGGTATCCAGCGAAACGTACTGTAAAAAACGCTCAAGTAATTTATCCATGCAGTCACCCTCACTTTTTGTGACAACATTATCAATAAGCATCAAAACGCAAATATTGCGTCAGGTCACTTTTATCCCGCAAACGAGAATATTTAATGAGATGGTCACTCCCTCCTTCCCGGTACTATGCTGAGGACAGGCTTTCATTCGGAGAACTATCATGGAAAACATTGCGCTCATTGGTATCGATCTGGGTAAAAACTCTTTCCATATTCATTG
>NZ_JAJFTC010000049.1:0-1331 GCF_020733125.1 Enterobacter cloacae complex sp. 2021EL-01169 | reverse complement strand
GAATCTATGGTCACTCCCGTTTTTGCAACACCGATTTTGACGACAAGTTGGCTTGCTTGAATCTATCCGGCGTCTGAATGGGATTTTATTCCCGCGCCTTGATGAGTTCCGCGCCTGATGAACCTCCAGAAAATATACGGCTTCAATGAGCCTTTCCGTTTTACAGGTTCCTCAACAGGCCGGTGGGCCGTTAGTATCATCAATATCAGTATTCGCAAAACCAGATCAGTAATTCTTTAAACCGGTGTATTTCTGCCGTTATGCTACATAAGTTTGCTGTCGTGCCGTTAGGGCCCAGGCTATTCTGGCCAGCTTGTTTGCCAGAGCACAAGTGACGACAAAGTTGCTTTTCCGGCACAGTAAATCCCTGACCCAATCGGCCAATTTGCCAGACTGGTGTTCCAGTTTTTGTATGAATACCCTGGCACATTGAACCAACAAAGTTCGGATCTTTTTATTACCTCGCTTACTAATTCCCAGCAATGTCGTCCTACCTCCCGTGCTGTACTGCCGAGGTACAAGCCCTGTTGCCGCCGCAAAGTCACGGCTGCTGGCGTACTGCTTCCCGTCGCCAATCTCAGTTGAAATAGTACTCGCTGTCAGTGTTCCGACGCAGGGAATGCTCAGCAAGCGCTGTCCAACCTCATCTTCGTCCAACTTTCGTTTCAACTGGGATTCCAAATCTTTAATCTGCTCAACAAGATAGTGATAATGCTGTTGTAATTTCAGCAATAACTGGCTGAGGTAAAGAGGCAAACTATTATCCTCAAGAATGGTACTCAGTCGGCTAATAACGGCAGCTCCTCGGGGAACGCTAATGCCAAATTCCAGCAGAAAAGCATGCATTTGATTGGTTGTTTTTACCTTATCCTGAACCAGGGATTCACGGACACGATGCAGAGCCCGCATTGCCTGCTGAGATTCCGTTCTGGGCTGCACAAAACGCATAGACGGACGCGATGCAGCTTCACAAATAGCTTCGGCGTCGACAAAGTCGTTTTTATTGCTTTTAACGAACGGGCGGACAAATTGTGGTGATATCAGCTTTGGGGAATGCCCCAACTCTTCCAACTTGCGTGCCATAAAGTGAGAACCGCCACAGGCTTCCATTGCGATGGTTGTAGCGGGGCATGTCGCCAAAAATTCGATCAACTTTGGCCGGGTAAATTTTTTACGGTAAACAGCCTTCCCGCGACGATCCTGGCAATGAATATGGAAAGAGTTTTTACCCAGATCGATACCAATGAGCGCAATGTTTTCCATGATAGTTCTCCGAATGAAAGCCTGTCCTCAGCATAGTACCGGGAAGGAGGGAGTGACCATCTCATTAA
>NZ_JAJFTC010000048.1:0-1430 GCF_020733125.1 Enterobacter cloacae complex sp. 2021EL-01169 | reverse complement strand
GTCTCTTCGCCAAAACATCTTCGGCGTTGTAAGGTTAAGCCTCACGGTTCATTAGTATCGGTTAGCTCAACGCATCGCTGCGCTTACACACCCGACCTATCAACGTCGTCGTCTTCAACGTTCCTTCAGGAGACTTAAAGTCTCAGGGAGAACTCATCTCGGGGCAAGTTTCGTGCTTAGATGCTTTCAGCACTTATCTTTTCCGCATTTAGCTACCGGGCAGTGCCATTGGCATGACAACCCGAACACCAGTGATGCGTCCACTCCGGTCCTCTCGTACTAGGAGCAGCCCCCCTCAATTCTCCAGCGCCCACGGCAGATAGGGACCGAACTGTCTCACGACGTTCTAAACCCAGCTCGCGTACCACTTTAAATGGCGAACAGCCATACCCTTGGGACCTACTTCAGCCCCAGGATGTGATGAGCCGACATCGAGGTGCCAAACACCGCCGTCGATATGAACTCTTGGGCGGTATCAGCCTGTTATCCCCGGAGTACCTTTTATCCGTTGAGCGATGGCCCTTCCATTCAGAACCACCGGATCACTATGACCTGCTTTCGCACCTGCTCGAGCCGTCACTCTCGCAGTCAAGCTAGCTTATGCCATTGCACTAACCTCCTGATGTCCGACCAGGATTAGCTAACCTTCGTGCTCCTCCGTTACTCTTTGGGAGGAGACCGCCCCAGTCAAACTACCCACCAGACACTGTCCGCAACCCGGATCACGGGTCTACGTTAGAACACCAGCCATTAAAGGGTGGTATTTCAAGGACGGCTCCATGCAGACTGGCGTCCACACTTCAAAGCCTCCCACCTATCCTACACATCAAGGACCAGTGTTCAGTGTCAAGCTATAGTAAAGGTTCACGGGGTCTTTCCGTCTTGCCGCGGGTACACTGCATCTTCACAGCGAGTTCAATTTCACTGAGTCTCGGGTGGAGACAGCCTGGCCATCATTACGCCATTCGTGCAGGTCGGAACTTACCCGACAAGGAATTTCGCTACCTTAGGACCGTTATAGTTACGGCCGCCGTTTACCGGGGCTTCGATCAAGAGCTTCGCGTTGCCGCTAACCCCATCAATTAACCTTCCGGCACCGGGCAGGCGTCACACCGTATACGTCCACTTTCGTGTTTGCACAGTGCTGTGTTTTTAATAAACAGTTGCAGCCAGCTGGTATCTTCGACTGATTTCAGCTCCACCCGCAGGGGCTTCACCTACATATCAGCGTGCCTTCTCCCGAAGTTACGGCACCATTTTGCCTAGTTCCTTCACCCGAGTTCTCTCAAGCGCCTTGGTATTCTCTACCTGACCACCTGTGTCGGTTTGGGGTACGATTTGATGTTACCTGATGCTTAGAGGCTTTTCCTGGAAGCAGGGCATTTGTTACTTCAGCACCGTAGTGCCTCGTCATCACACCTCAGCGTTAA
>NZ_JAJFTC010000047.1:0-1505 GCF_020733125.1 Enterobacter cloacae complex sp. 2021EL-01169 | reverse complement strand
TCCGCCTACATGCTTAAACCGGGACAACCGTCGCCCGGCTAACATAGCCTTCTCCGTCCCCCCTTCGCAGTAACACCAAGTACAGGAATATTAACCTGTTTCCCATCGACTACGCCTTTCGGCCTCGCCTTAGGGGTCGACTCACCCTGCCCCGATTAACGTTGGACAGGAACCCTTGGTCTTCCGGCGAGCGGGCTTTTCACCCGCTTTATCGTTACTTATGTCAGCATTCGCACTTCTGATACCTCCAGCATGCCTCACAGCACACCTTCAACGGCTTACAGAACGCTCCCCTACCCAACAACACATAGTGTCGCTGCCGCAGCTTCGGTGCATGGTTTAGCCCCGTTACATCTTCCGCGCAGGCCGACTCGACCAGTGAGCTATTACGCTTTCTTTAAATGATGGCTGCTTCTAAGCCAACATCCTGGCTGTCTGTGCCTTCCCACATCGTTTCCCACTTAACCATGACTTTGGGACCTTAGCTGGCGGTCTGGGTTGTTTCCCTCTTCACGACGGACGTTAGCACCCGCCGTGTGTCTCCCGTGATAACATTCTTCGGTATTCGTAGTTTGCATCGGGTTGGTAAGCCGGGATGGCCCCCTAGCCGAAACAGTGCTCTACCCCCGAAGATGAGTTCACGAGGCGCTACCTAAATAGCTTTCGGGGAGAACCAGCTATCTCCCGGTTTGATTGGCCTTTCACCCCCAGCCACAAGTCATCCGCTAATTTTTCAACATTAGTCGGTTCGGTCCTCCAGTTAGTGTTACCCAACCTTCAACCTGCCCATGGCTAGATCACCGGGTTTCGGGTCTATACCCTGCAACTTAACGCCCAGTTAAGACTCGGTTTCCCTTCGGCTCCCCTATACGGTTAACCTTGCTACAGAATATAAGTCGCTGACCCATTATACAAAAGGTACGCAGTCACACCACGAAGGTGCTCCCACTGCTTGTACGTACACGGTTTCAGGTTCTTTTTCACTCCCCTCGCCGGGGTTCTTTTCGCCTTTCCCTCACGGTACTGGTTCACTATCGGTCAGTCAGGAGTATTTAGCCTTGGAGGATGGTCCCCCCATATTCAGACAGGATACCACGTGTCCCGCCCTACTCTTCGAGTTCACAGCCTGTGTGCTTTCGTGTACGGGACTGTCACCCTGTACCGTGCGACTTTCCAGACGCTTCCACTAACACACAAGCTGATTCAGACTCTGGGCTGCTCCCCGTTCGCTCGCCGCTACTGGGGGAATCTCGGTTGATTTCTTTTCCTCGGGGTACTTAGATGTTTCAGTTCCCCCGGTTCGCCTCGTTAACCTATGTATTCAGTTAACGATAGTGTGACGAATCACACTGGGTTTCCCCATTCGGACATCGCCGGGTCAAAGGTTCATATCACCTCGCCGGCGCTTTTCGCAGATTAGCACGTCCTTCATCGCCTCTGACTGCCAGGGCATCCACCGTGTACGCTTAGTCGCTTAACCTCACAACCCGAAGATGTTTCACTTC
>NZ_JAJFTC010000046.1:0-1759 GCF_020733125.1 Enterobacter cloacae complex sp. 2021EL-01169 | reverse complement strand
CAGGCTGTGTAAAAACTCGGTTTTTTCAGTATCTGAGGACTAACACCAGCAGGGATGCAAGATATTCCTGATATGGGCTGTATTCGCAGTGATTTGTATGTTGAGGCAAAACGAGACTTTGTGGCTTGATATGGAGTACTAATGGCCAGTTATTAGGAGTTAAAGCGGCCACTGCCGCTAGCTGCATCGTTCTCGCAGCTTAATGGCCAATCCTTCGGCCCCCCAGATGGACATCATCCTCTTCAGGTTATAAGCCAGTACATGCAGACTGATTTCTGTGCTGACGTTTTTAAACCGTTGCGTCAGGAAGTGAGTCGCTCCCATCCACATCTTAATTGTCCCGAACGGATGCTCTACCGTTTGCTTTCGCACGACAGCTGTTTGTGGCGATGCATTAAGCCTGGCTTGCATGTCTTCCATTTCTGCTTCATGAACCCAGCGCCTTATACGCCTCGGATCGCGTTTTGATGTGGTGCACCTTGACCGCTGACTGCAATCGCGACAGGCAATATTGTTAAAGTACATTTGCTGTTCTAAACCATCCTCAACCATCGTAAATCGGTTCTGAAGTTCTTCACCCATCGGGCAAATATAAATATCTTTTTCCTGGTCATATTTGAACAATGAACGATTGAAAAGACCTTTACGGTCAGCGCCAGAGGTATCGCCTTTTGGTACTAAGGCTACGGCACCTAAGTCCTGCGTTGCTTTAATATCTCCCCGGCTGTAATAACCTTTATCAGCCAGTACGGTAATATCCGCTTTGCCAACTGCTTCCTGCGCTAATTTGGTCACCGCTGTTAGCTGACCACGGTCTGGTGTATTCGTTACTTCATGCGCAACAATCAGGTGATATTTAGCATCAACGGCAGTCTGAACGTTATAGCTCACCTGGCGGTTAACATTGTTTATCTTCATTAACCGGGAATCAGGATCTGTCAGTGACAGCTGCTTATCAGGGTGCTGCACAACGGCCTGCTGAATTTTCTTGAGTTCTTTCAGACGCTTTTGCAGCCATGCCAGTTTCGCAGTTGTTAAACATGCATTTTTTTCGGGCTCCGCAGCCTTGTCAGCTTCATCGAGCTTATTCAGGTAAAGAGCAATACTTTGCTCAACCCTTTCAATGTGGCCTTTTGTTTTCTGGGGCGTGAAATTGTTCGATTTGCTGTTTACCGCCTTGAACTTACTACCATCAATGGCAACCACCACATCGGTGAACATCTGCATCTGCCGACACAGATCAATGAAAGTGCGGCAAGCATTTTTGATGCCTTTACCATTGTTTTTTCTGAAGTCTGCAATGGTTTTAAAATCAGGTGTTAATCGTTCAAGTAACCACATCAATTCAACGTTACGATGGGCTTCTTTCTCTAACCGGCGGGATGACTGGATGCGGTTCAGGTATCCATAAATGTAAAGCTTCAGCATGGTTGCGGGATGATATCCAGGCCGCCCGGTTTGCTTTGCATTAACGCGCTCAAAGCCAAGTGTATCAAGCTGTAGTTCATCAACAAAGACGTCAATAACTCTGACAGGGTTGTCTTCTGTGACAAAATCATCCAGCACTTCAGGGAGCAACGTCACCTGATGTCTGCCTTGACCTTTGATATGTTGAGTCATACCTGCACCCGCTTTATTTAATCGTATGATTCTAATTTTATTAAATAAAGTAAGTTTCTGCATTGGTTTATCAAGAATGGTTGATCATATAAAACCACTACTTAGACCAAAAAGTGATCAGTAGTTTTCACACAGCCTG
>NZ_JAJFTC010000045.1:0-1782 GCF_020733125.1 Enterobacter cloacae complex sp. 2021EL-01169 | reverse complement strand
AAGCCAGCCTTTCATGATATATCTCCCAATTTGTGTAGGGCTTATTATGCACGCTTAAAAATAATAAAAGCAGACTTGACCTGATAGTTTGGCTGTGAGCAATTATGTGCTTAGTGCATCTAACGCCTGAAATAAGCCGTGCCGCGAAGCGGCATCGGCTTGATTGAATTGTTAGACGGCAAACTCGAGCCAATACTTGTGCAGGCCAACAATATTAGACGAGCACAGCATGGGCATTGCCGCTTTGATCTTCTCCAGTGACCAATTCCACCACTCCATCTCCAGAAGCAATGAAATTTCCTCATCGGTGAAGCGTTTCTTAATCTTCTTAGCGGGATTGCCGCCAACGATAGCGTAAGGCTCCACATCTTTTGTCACCAACGAGCGGCTGCCTATCACCGCACCGTGCCCGATCTTGATTCCGGGCATGACCATTGCCTCAGAGCCGATCCAAACGTCATTGCCAATGACAGTATTACCTGCTTTTTGGAAGGCATCGAGTGCGCTTGAGAATGCAGGTTCTTCCTGCATATAAAAGAACGGGAAAGATGATGCCCAGTCGTACCGATGCCCCTGATTGCCAGCCATGATAAAGGAAGCCCCACTCCCGATAGAGCAGAAACTACCGATGATCAACTTATCAACGTCATCACGGTCCGGAAACAGATACCGTGCGCAGTCATCGAATGAGTGCCCATGATAGTAGCCAGAGTAATAGCTGTACCGCCCAACTTTGATATTGGGGTTCTTCACTTGCTCAGAAAGCAGCTTGCCTTTGAAGGGGCTATCAAAGTAGTTGGTCATAAGAGATCCCGCGGTCTGTGACTTTGCCGTCTAACACCTGAGTTAAGCCGCGCCGCGAAGCGGCGTCGGCTTGGACGAATTGTTAGGCCGCATATCGCGACCTGAAAGCGGCACGCAAGACCTCAACCTTTTCCGCCCCGAGTGAGGTGCATGCGAGCCTGTAGGACTCTATGTGCTTTGTAGGCCAGTCCACTGGTGGTACTTCATCGGCATAGTAAAAGTAATCCCAGATGATCGCCTCCCAGCTGTTACAACGGACTGGCCGCCCGGCGATGACGCCCTCAGCCGCCTCTGGGCACGAGCCCTGCGGAGCCTCCGCGATTTCATACGCTTCGTCTGCCCACCAAGCAGGTTCGCAGTCAAGTAACTCATCCCCGATCTCCGCTAAGAATCCATAGTCCAACTCCTCCATGACGCGCCCGCCGAGCATTTCAACTATTGCCTCGAGCTCGCCGCGCCTCTCGCCGGGAAACGTCAGATCAATATCATCGTGCTTGCGTGTTACACGCCCTAGCCGTGCATCGATCGCCCAGCCCCCACCGATCCAGAGCGGCAGATTTCGCTCATCTGCCGCAGCTAGAATTTTGTGTATCAATGTGACCTGCGTTGTGTCCATGCGGCCTAACTTTGTTTTAGGGCGACTGCCCTGCTGCGTAACATCGTTGCTGCTCCATAACATCAAACATCGACCCACGGCGTAACGCGCTTGCTGCTTGGATGCCCGAGGCATAGACTGTACAAAAAAACAGTCATAACAAGCCATGAAAACCGCCACTGCGCCGTTACCACCGCTGCGTTCGGTCAAGGTTCTGGACCAGTTGCGTGAGCGCATACGCTACTTGCATTACAGTTTACGAACCGAACAGGCTTATGTCCACTGGGTTCGTGCCTTCATCCGTTTCCACGGTGTGCGTCACCCGGCAACCTTGGGCAGCAGCGAAGTCGAGGCATTTCTGTCCTGGCTGGCGAACGAGCGCA
>NZ_JAJFTC010000044.1:0-2004 GCF_020733125.1 Enterobacter cloacae complex sp. 2021EL-01169 | reverse complement strand
AATCGTATGATTCTAATTTTATTAAATAAAGTAAGTTTCTGCATTGGTTTATCAAGAATGGTTGATCATATAAAACCACTACTTAGACCAAAAAGTGATCAGTAGTTTTCACACAGCCTGTGCCAGATGCGGACGTCGAGGAGAATGTTATTTTGATGCGAAATATTTGCGTAATATTTTTTCTAATAACGAGAAAACGACCGTCACCCTTTTGGGAGTAATCAGCTGGTAAGGCCGATATAAATAAAATTGCCATTTCTCCTGTCGCAGTTCTGGCAATGGGGGAACAAGTTGGCCGCTTGCTAAGTACTCCCTACAGATAAAGTCGCTGGACTGTACAACCGTTCTCCCGGCCAATGCAGCCTGAATTTCGGCATATGGATCTGTAGTATAAAACTCAATATGACGAGGGACAAAAGTATTTACTGCGTCACTCATAAACTCAAATGATTTTCCCGTCTCAGGATTAATTAAACCACTAAATGGATAACGCTGTCGAAGATCTTCTAAATCAGTAGGTGCTCCCAGGCGCTCAATAAGTTCAGGGGATGCAACCAAAATATGTTCAACTTGTCCGATATTTTTAATGATAAAGTTTGGATTAGGTTCTCGTCCTACGCGTATACCTATATCAATACGATGCTCAATAGTATCAAGTTTCATCATATCTAAACGCCAGTCGATAAATAACTCAGGATAGGGACGTAGTGCAGTCAATAGTTCATACAAGATTTGTTCATGATTTGGAAATCGAAGTAATGTGATACGAACAATACCCTTCATTTCATTATCATCTTTCGCTGTCTGAAAAAGTTTTTCAGAATCTTCAAGCAGTCGCTTTGCTTGGGGTAAAAATAGTTCGCCGAAACTGGTGAGAAAGATCGAACGCGTATTACGTTTGAATAAAGGTTCACCAAGTTGTTTCTCCAGCTCAGCGACTGTTCGGGTTACTACTGATGGTGAAACCGACAGCTTGATGGCTGCTTCGCGGAAGTTCAAGGTCTCAGAGGCGATGATAAAAAATTTTAGAGCGTCAAGTTTGTCCATGATTATTGTGAAATTTGCAATAATGTATTTTGATAATAGCAATTAATTTGCAAATATTCCAGCCATATAATCGAACAATCAAATAAGTAACCTGTCTTACTTTTTATCAGAACTCAAAAGAGTAAATTATGTCAATTCAACCAGTAGAGTTAAACAAAGCCTATCGTTTATTACAGGTCGGGCCAACGACGATGATATCGGCTAAAAATGATGGCATTGAAAATGTCATGGCAGCGGCCTGGGTGGGATTAGTAGGCAATAACAAAGTGATGGCTTTTATAGGTCCACAGGCATTTACTCGCGGGCTTGTAGAAAAAAGCGGATATTACGTTGTACAGATCCCAGTAGTGAATCAGATGGAAATGGTTTTATATGCTGGAGGTCACAGTTATTCCGACACACCCGATAAAAATAGTAAAATCCCACTATTTTATCAGAAAGAATTTGATCTGCCTTTAGTGGAAGGTTGCGCTGGCTGGTTAGTATGTAAGGTCATACCCAATGAAGAAAATGAAAAGCAGCACAACTTGTTCATGGGTGAAATTGTCGGAGCATGGAGTGATGACCGCGTTTTCAAAAATGGGCACTGGATTTTTGATGATGCACCAGATGAATTACGTACTGTTCATTACGTAGCTGGCGGACAGTTTTACGCCATTGGCAAAGGGACAAAATTTAATTATGGGCCGGGAAAAGACTAATCCTTACTTCTGCATAAATGTAGCCATATAACATGGCTACAAAGAGGTAGTAGCATAAAAGAACAACCTACTTAAGATGTTTGCTTCTCACTCACAGCGGACCTTTAGCTCAGTTAGCATATCCACTCAGTGCCCAGGCTGTGTAAAAACTCGGTTTTTTCAGTATCTGAGGACTAACACCAGCAGGGATGCAAGATATTCCTGATATGGGCTGTATTCGCAGTGATTTGTATGTTGAGGCAAAACGAGACTTTGT
>NZ_JAJFTC010000043.1:0-2271 GCF_020733125.1 Enterobacter cloacae complex sp. 2021EL-01169 | reverse complement strand
GTGTGCCCGGAGTTCAGGGCGGGCATGGATGCTTAAATGAACCGCGAGTCTGTCTGGAATATTGAACCGGTAACTCACGATGAGAAACCCAACAATCCCACCGGGTGTGACGGTGGAGAACCTGAGCGGCAGTGACCTGCGGCATGCCCGCAGGGTGATGTAACCCGCTGACAACGGGGATTGAGGCGAGATCACTAAGCCGAGATGATCCTCAAGGTTAAGTACTGAAAGGCTGAAGAACATGAACCCGTTAATCCGCCTCTGTGGGTTGAAAACGTCACCACGGCCTACGTGATCTGACAGGCCGTGCAGGAGGAACTGGCAGTGATACGTAAGCACTGCCGGTCGAAGGTGTTTTGACATGTATGCGAAACACCGGGGCAGCAGCGTCTATCACGCTTGCGATGCTGACTTCTGCCAACTTGCGGCAAGCAAGGATAAAGAGTGCGACGGGCAGCCTCCTCAGTATGCCTGAGTCCAGGCAGGTAAACCGGGGAAGGTCAGCGACGGATGTTAAGGGGGCATGGCTCCGATGACGCGCTGGCTGGCGGAGCTTCCGTAGTAGTCCGCGATGGGGAAAGCCCATTACATGGCGAAGGGAAGCAGTTTGAATGTGTTTGCGACGTGAATTAACTGACCTAACGAGGTGAAGACCTTTGATAATCAGCGAAATGCAACGCAAGCTTGCCACATGGGCAGCCACCGATCCGTCCCTACGGATTCAACGGCTGCTGCGTCTGATAACACAACCAGAATGGCTGGCTGAAGCGGCGCGGATCACGCTTTCATCAAAGGGGGCCCATACCCCCGGCGTTGATGGCGTGAACAAAACAATGCTACAGGCCAGACTGGCTGTTGAGCTGCAAATCCTCAGGGATGAATTACTCTCAGGCCACTACCAGCCCTTGCCCGCCAGACGGGTTTACATCCCTAAAAGCAACGGCAAACTGCGACCACTGGGTATCCCCGCGTTGCGGGATCGTATTGTTCAGCGGGCCATGCTGATGGCGATGGAGCCGATATGGGAGAGTGATTTTCATACGCTCTCATATGGCTTCCGGCCTGAGCGCAGTGTCCACCACGCGATCCGCACGGTGAAATTACAGCTCACAGACTGTGGTGAAACCCGGGGACGCTGGGTGATTGAAGGCGACCTGTCCAGTTACTTCGACACCGTACATCATCGACTGCTGATGAAGGCTGTACGCCGCAGGATCAGTGACGCACGTTTCATGACTCTGCTGTGGAAAACCATCAAGGCGGGACATATCGATGTCGGTCTCTTTCGGGCGGCCAGTGAAGGTGTACCACAGGGCGGTGTTATATCGCCGCTATTATCGAACATCATGCTGAATGAGTTCGATCAATACCTGCATGAGCGCTACCTGAGCGGGAAAGCCAGAAAAGATCGGTGGTACTGGAATAACAGTATCCAACGGGGCCGAAGTACGGCGGTCAGAGAAAACTGGCAGTGGAAACCCGCGGTGGCGTACTGCCGCTATGCCGATGATTTTGTCCTCATCGTCAAAGGCACCAAAGCACAGGCGGAAGCCATCAGGGAGGAGTGTCGGGGTGTGCTCGAAGGCAGTCTGAAACTCAGGCTGAACATGGATAAGACTAAAATCACCCATGTTAATGACGGCTTTATCTTTCTGGGGCACAGGATCATTCGCAAACGCAGTCGTTATGGCGAGATGCGAGTGGTCTCAACGATCCCGCAGGAGAAAGCCAGAAACTTCGCCGCATCGCTGACAGCACTGTTATCAGGCAACTACAGTGAAAGCAAAGTCGATATGGCTGAACAACTCAACCGAAAACTGAAAGGCTGGGCCATGTTCTATCAGTTCGTTGATTTTAAGGCCAAAGTCTTCAGTTATATCGACCGTGTCGTGTTCTGGAAGCTGGCTCACTGGCTGGCCCGCAAATACCGTACAGGTATCGCTTCCCTGATGAGGTGGTGGTGTAAATCACCGAAACCGGGTCAGAGCAAAACGTGGGTTTTATTTGGTAAAACCAATCACGGCAAGCTCAGCGGCGAAATACTGTACCGGTTGGTGGGGCAAGGCAAGAAGCTGTTCCGCTGGCGGCTACCCGAAGGTAATCCCTATCTGAGGACGGAGACCAGAAACACGTATACATCGCGCTTTACAGAAGTGGCAATGGCGTTCGCCAGCATTTAAATGGAGAGCCGGATGCGCTGAAAGGTGCACGTCCGGTTCGGGGAGGAGAGGCAGGGAAATAGTCCGACTACGCCCTGCCTCTTACTCTACT
>NZ_JAJFTC010000042.1:0-2331 GCF_020733125.1 Enterobacter cloacae complex sp. 2021EL-01169 | reverse complement strand
GCTTTATTGTAGGTGGGCCAGTTGGTGATTTTGAACTTTTGCTTTGCCACGGAACGGTCTGCGTTGTCGGGAAGATGCGTGATCTGATCCTTCAACTCAGCAAAAGTTCGATTTATTCAACAAAGCCGATAGACTTTCCTCCGACTGAAACAACAGGATGATTGAGCCCATGCTTCGATACGAGTTAACGCCGAACAATGCAGGTTTTATACTGTGGGGAGATTCAGAAGCCCTGAATGAATTACATGAACTCATTCATTACATCGTGGATGAAAGCCCACTGATTAAAGTTAAAGACGGATTTATGTTATCCCTTGCCTATGATATTCGTAAAGCACGGGAAGGTAATCGTCGTGTTGAGCAACATCAGTATGATCAACATGATACATATAAGCTTTATGGTGTTGAGCTTTTATGGCCTCTGGTCCTGGTACAGTCCTCAATACTCAGAAACTCAATGGGTTATATTCAGACAGACAAAAACCAGCTGTCTGTCATGTATGCCTTTGAATACCTGATAGAATCAGCATTAACAGAGTCTGAGAGAACAACGTCGAATGATATTATGCTAACAGTAAAATATGCATCAGACTCTGATTTTAATTTCATTGAGGATAATATTGACAGCAGGTGCTGCTATTTTATCAGCCTATCTCCGGAGCAAAGAAAAAAGCAGTTAATCAGTATTGTTCGTTCTTTTCATTCATTATGGGGTAAGTATGCCCGTGAAAAGCAGGACATAAAGATGCTGAACGAAATGAATAATACATCATGGGTCTGGCCGGACAATATCAACTGGTGAGCAACCACTGTCCGGCCAGTGAGTACCATCAGCGGGCTCTTTTACCAAAAATGTCCTCTGAACGTGACTGAAGCTGTTTGAGTGCTTCGAGCATGTCATCATTATCCAGTGAGCGCTGGGATTTCTTCCCTTCCTGCTTTGGCCGTCGTCGGGAAGGGCCATCTCCAGCGGGAATTGACTGAGAGCGCGTGTTATCCCGCTTGCTCTGCACCAGACTGATAAACTCCAGGGTTCGGCCAAGACGCTTGTTATCGACAATCGCGCCCTGGTCGATTTCTGACAGTCGGTCGTAGGTAGAGTAGGGAAGTAGCGTACCGTTCAGGCGCAGCTCTTTTCTGCCATCAGGATAGTGATACACATCGATATATTTACCTATTGCACGGCGACTCAGTTCGCTGTCTTCAATCAGGTACAACATTTTATCATATTGTATCGTCAACGATTTTGAGACTTTACGTTTTTCACGAACAGTGAAAATAAGCCCCAGGTCCTCATCATGTTCTACAGCACGGTGTACGTCAAAATCATGTCGCGGTACTTTGCCAAAACGGCGGTTATAGTCAGCCATATAGGCCTCAGCGAAGTCATTTGCAGCCTCCATTGAACAAATGCCCTGTAACCGCAGCTCTTTGACCAGACGATCCTGTAAAGTGAGGTGAGCTCGTTCTACACGCCCTTTGGCGGGACTGGTTTCTGCACAGATAGTCTGGATGTTCAGTTCATGCATGGCTCGCCCAAACTGAGTATGCCCGTCTCCGCCTGTGGCGTGTTTATTGTTAACACGAAAAACACCGGCTTTATCGCTGTACAGTGCCAGCGGTTTACCATGCTTATCGATATAGCGCCGCGTGGCTTCGAAGTAAGAAAACGTGGACTCCGATTTAACAAACAACAGTTCCATCAGTTTGCTGGTTGCATCATCAACATAGACCAGCGCGGTGCAGGCCGGGCCACGGCCTTCAAACCAGTCGTGATCACAGCCATCTATTTGTATCAGCTCACCAGTACACGGACGCCGGTACCGTGGTTGAGGGATCCTTGCGGCACGTTGTTTACGGGGAACCCATAAGCCAGCCCGCACCATGATGCGCCGGACAGTTTCTTTGCCAAGAAACAGTCCGTGGAGTTCTTCGAGCTTTTCACGCGCCAGAGTCGGACCGAAATCAGCATAACGCGTCTTGATCAGTTCCAGAGCCTGATCTGCGAGCCCGGGTGGCAACTGGCGGTTACCACGCATGCCACATCGTCTGCTGGCCATACCAAGCGGTCCGCCTTCACGGTAACGGGCAAGAAGTCTGCGGCATTGCCTGTCGCTGATACCGAGGTGCTCGGCCGCACGGCGCGTTGTGATGCGACGTTCAATGACGTCCTGTATAATCTTGATCCGGTTGATCTCTTTCAAAGTAAACACTCCTGAGCTTTCTGCGCTCATGATATGCCTCCCGGTAGTTTAAACGGACCAGTGAAGCTTACCATAGCGCGGACATCTGAATTGAGCCACAGGCGGACATTACTATTGAGCCATTACA
>NZ_JAJFTC010000041.1:0-2709 GCF_020733125.1 Enterobacter cloacae complex sp. 2021EL-01169 | reverse complement strand
GGCCATGCAAACCGACAAGGGCATCGTGCTGGCCAGAGCCTTGATCGAGCACCTGCGGCGGCAGTCGGTCATTGTGCCCGCCCTCAACGCCGTCGAGCGGGCGAGCGCCGAAGCGATTACCCGCGCCAACCGGCGTCTCTACGACGCCTTGGCTGAGCCGCTGACGGACGTGCATCGCCGTCGCCTCGACGATCTGCTCAAGCGCCGCGACAACGGCAAGACGACGTGGCTGGCCTGGCTGCGGCAATCCCCGGTCAAACCGAACTCGCGGCACATGCTGGAACACATCGAACGCCTCAAGGCGTGGCAGGCGCTCGACCTGCCCTCCGGCATCGAGCGGCTGGTTCACCAGAACCGGCTGCTCAAGATCGCCCGCGAGGGCGGCCAGATGACGCCCGCCGACCTGGCGAAGTTCGAGCCGCAGCGGCGTTACGCGACCCTGGTGGCGCTCGCCATCGAGGGCATGGCCACCGTCACCGACGAAATCATCGACCTGCATGACCGCATCCTGGGCAAGCTGTTCAATGCCGCCAAGAACAAGCATCAGCAGCAGTTCCAGGCATCCGGCAAGGCGATCAATGCCAAGGTGCGGCTGTTCGGGCGCATCGGCCAGGCGCTGATCGAGGCCAAGCAAGCGGGCCGCGATCCGTTCGCCGCCATCGAGGCCGTCATGTCCTGGGAAGCTTTCGCCGAGAGCGTCACCGAAGCGCAGCGGCTCGCGCAACCCGAGGACTTCGATTTCCTGCACCGCATCGGCGAGAGCTACGCCACGCTGCGCCGCTACGCGCCGGAATTTCTCGACGTGCTCAAGTTGCGGGCCGCGCCCGCCGCCAAGGACGTACTCGACGCCATCGAGGTGCTGCGCAGCATGAACAGCGACAACGCCCGCAAGGTGCCCACCGACGCGCCGACCGAGTTCATCAAGCCGCGCTGGCAGAAGCTGGTGATGACCGACACCGGCATCGACCGGCGCTACTACGAACTGTGCGCGCTGTCGGAGCTGAAGAACGCGCTGCGCTCCGGCGACATCTGGGTGCAAGGCTCGCGCCAGTTCAAGGACTTCGAGGACTACCTGGTGCCGCCCGCGAAATTCGCCAGCCTCAAGCAGGCCAGCGAATTGCCGCTGGCCGTGGCCACCGATTGCGACCAGTACCTGCATGACCGGCTGACGCTGCTGGAAACGCAGCTCGCCACCGTCAACCGCATGGCGCTGGCCAACGAGCTGCCGGACGCCATCATCACGGAGTCGGGCCTGAAGATCACGCCGCTCGATGCGGCGGTGCCCGATACCGCACAGGCCCTGATCGACCAGACGGCGATGATCCTACCGCACGTCAAGATCACCGAATTGCTGCTGGAGGTAGACGAATGGACGGGCTTCACCCGGCACTTCGCCCACCTGAAGTCAGGCGACCTGGCCAAGGACAAAAACCTGTTGCTGACCACGATCCTCGCCGACGCGATCAACCTGGGCCTGACCAAGATGGCGGAATCGTGCCCCGGCACGACCTACGCCAAGCTGGCCTGGCTGCAAGCCTGGCACATCCGCGACGAAACCTACGGGGCGGCACTGGCCGAGCTGGTCAACGCGCAGTTCCGACATCCCTTCGCCGGGCATTGGGGCGACGGCACCACGTCATCGTCGGACGGCCAGAACTTCCGCACCGGCAGCAAGGCCGAGAGCACCGGCCACATCAATCCGAAATACGGCAGCAGCCCAGGGCGGACGTTCTACACCCATATCTCCGACCAGTACGCGCCGTTCCACACCAAGGTCGTGAACGTCGGCGTGCGCGACTCGACCTACGTGCTCGACGGCCTGCTGTATCACGAATCCGACCTGCGGATCGAGGAGCACTACACCGACACGGCAGGGTTCACGGACCACGTCTTCGCGTTGATGCACCTGCTGGGCTTCCGCTTCGCCCCGCGCATTCGTGACCTGGGCGACACCAAGCTCTACATCCCGAAGGGCGATGCCACCTACGAGGCGTTGAAACCGATGATCGGCGGCACGCTCAACATCAAGCACGTCCGCGCCCATTGGGATGAAATCCTGCGGATGGCCACCTCGATCAAGCAGGGCACGGCGACGGCCTCGCTGATGCTCAGGAAGCTTGGCAGCTACCCGCGCCAGAACGGCCTGGCCGTCGCCCTGCGTGAGCTGGGACGCATCGAGCGCACACTGTTCATCCTGGACTGGCTGCAAAGCGTCGAGCTGCGCCGCCGCGTGCATGCCGGGCTGAACAAAGGCGAGGCGCGCAACGCGCTGGCCCGCGCCGTGTTCTTCAACCGCCTGGGGGAAATCCGCGACCGCAGCTTCGAGCAGCAGCGCTACCGGGCCAGCGGCCTCAACCTGGTGACGGCGGCCATCGTGCTATGGAACACGGTCTATCTGGAGCGGGCCGCGAACGCCTTGCGTGGCCACGGTCAAGCCGTCGATGACGGCCTGTTGCAGTACCTGTCGCCGCTCGGCTGGGAGCACATCAACCTGACCGGCGATTACCTCTGGCGCAGCAGCGCCAAGATCGGCGCGGGCAAGTTCAGGCCGCTACGGCCGCTGCAACCGGCTTAGCGTGCTTTATTTAATGAGATGGTCACTCCCTCCTTCCCGGTACTATGCTGAGGACAGGCTTTCATTCGGAGAACTATCATGGAAAACATTGCGCTCATTGGTATCGATCTGGGTAAAAACTCTTTCCATATTCA
>NZ_JAJFTC010000040.1:0-4222 GCF_020733125.1 Enterobacter cloacae complex sp. 2021EL-01169 | reverse complement strand
TGCGCTCGTTCGCCAGCCAGGACAGAAATGCCTCGACTTCGCTGCTGCCCAAGGTTGCCGGGTGACGCACACCGTGGAAACGGATGAAGGCACGAACCCAGTGGACATAAGCCTGTTCGGTTCGTAAGCTGTAATGCAAGTAGCGTATGCGCTCACGCAACTGGTCCAGAACCTTGACCGAACGCAGCGGTGGTAACGGCGCAGTGGCGGTTTTCATGGCTTGTTATGACTGTTTTTTTGGGGTACAGTCTATGCCTCGGGCATCCAAGCAGCAAGCGCGTTACGCCGTGGGTCGATGTTTGATGTTATGGAGCAGCAACGATGTTACGCAGCAGGGCAGTCGCCCTAAAACAAAGTTGTACGAGAAACCTGAAGGCAATACTATGGAAGCAAAAGTAGTTAATGATAACGATATTTCACTCTATACCGAATCATTCGGTAACTCAGCCCATGAACCCATTATTTTGGTGATGGGGGCAATGTCGTCAGCTGTATGGTGGCCTGATGATTTTTGTGCCCAGTTGGCCTCGATGGATCGCTATGTGATCCGATACGATCATCGTGACACGGGAAAGTCAACTAGTTATGAGCCAGGCCAGGCTTCATATTCGGTTGAAGAATTAGCAGATGATGTGGTTCGCATTATTGGTGGTTATGGTCTGGATGCTGCGCATCTGGTTGGCATGTCTCTGGGAGGGTTTCTATCCCAGCTTGTAGCTCTCAAGTATCCGGATCGGGTAAAGAGTTTAACCCTGATCGCTTCAGAGCGTCTTGCGGAGGCAGACCCAGATATGCCCCCTTTTGATCCTGCAATAATGGAGTATCACCAACAGGCGGGATCACTTGACTGGTCTGATAAAGATTCGGTAGTGGAGTATCAGGTCGGTGCGTGGCGAATCAACTCAGGTACAGCCCATGTATTTGATGCTGAAAAGATTCGCCAGATCGCTCAATTAAACTTTGATCGTACGCCAAATATACTAACGACGTTCAATCACACTACCTTAGGTGGTGGCGAAGAGTGGCTCGGGCGATTAAATGAGATCACTGCATCAACACTAATCATTCATGGTACAGAAGATCCTGTGCTTCCTTATGCACATGGGTTGGCACTGAAGGATGCGATTCGCGATTCGAAACTAGTTACACTGAATGGCACGGGGCATGAATTACATCACGAGGACTGGCCGGTAATTATACAAGCGTTGAAGAATCAAACGTCAAAGCTATGAGTTGCGTAGTACAACAAGCTGCTGCACCGGAAAAACAACTCGCTGGCGCTCGCCATTTTCCGGTGAGCAAAGCGTTAGAAAAGGAAAGGTATGAAGAAATTATTTGTTTTATGTGTATGCTTCTTTTGTAGCATTACTGCCGCAGGAGCGGCTTTACCTGATTTAAAAATCGAGAAGCTTGAAGAAGGTGTTTTTGTTCATACATCGTTCGAAGAGGTTAACGGTTGGGGGGTTGTTACTAAACACGGTTTAGTGGTGCTTGTAAACACAGACGCCTATCTAATTGACACTCCATTTACTGCTACAGACACTGAAAAATTAGTCAATTGGTTTGTGGAGCGCGGCTATGAAATCAAAGGCACTATTTCATCACATTTCCATAGCGACAGCACAGGAGGAATAGAGTGGCTTAATTCTCAATCTATTCCCACGTATGCATCTGAATTAACAAATGAACTTTTGAAAAAATCCGGTAAGGTACAAGCTAAATATTCATTTAGCGAAGTTAGCTATTGGCTAGTTAAAAATAAAATTGAAGTTTTCTACCCTGGCCCAGGTCACACTCAAGATAACCTAGTGGTTTGGTTGCCTGAAAGTAAAATTTTATTCGGTGGTTGCTTTATTAAACCTCACGGTCTTGGCAATTTAGGTGACGCAAATTTAGAAGCTTGGCCAAAGTCCGCCAAAATATTAATGTCTAAATATGGCAAAGCAAAGCTTGTTGTTTCAAGTCATAGTGAAAAAGGGGACGCATCACTAATGAAACGTACATGGGAACAAGCCCTTAAAGGGCTTAAAGAAAGTAAAAAAACATCATCACCAAGTAACTAAATTTCTAACAAGTCGTTGCAGCACCGCGCACTTCGTGCGCTGGACAGTTTTTAAGTCGCGGCTTTATGGTTTTGCTGCGCAAAAGTATTCCATAAAACCACAACTTAAAAACTGCCGCTGAACTCGGCGTTATGCTGTGAGCCGGGTTATTGGCGAAGCGAACGTATGACGATTACAGCAATAAACGCAAAGGTAAAAAAATGACATGGAGAACGACCAGAACACTTTTACAGCCTCAAAAGCTGGACTTCAATGAGTTTGAGATTCTTACTTCCGTAATTGAGGGCGCCCGAATTGTCGGCATTGGCGAGGGCGCTCATTTTGTCGCGGAGTTTTCACTGGCTAGAGCTAGTCTTATCCGCTATTTGGTCGAAAGGCATGAGTTTAATGCGATTGGTTTGGAATGTGGGGCGATTCAGGCATCCCGGTTATCTGAATGGCTCAACTCAACAGCCGGTGCTCATGAACTTGAGCGATTTTCGGATACCCTGACCTTTTCTGTGTATGGCTCAGTGCTGATCTGGCTGAAATCATATCTCCGCGAATCAGGAAGAAAACTGCAGTTAGTCGGAATCGACTTACCCAACACCCTGAACCCAAGGGACGACCTAGCGCAATTGGCCGAAATTATCCAGCTCATCGATCACCTCATGAAACCGCACGTTGATATGTTGACTCACTTGTTGGCGTCCATTGATGGCCAGTCGGCGGTTATTTCATCGGCAAAATGGGGGGAGCTAGAAACGGCTCGGCAGGAGAAAGCTATCTCAGGGGTAACCAGATTGAAGCTCCGCTTGGCGTCGCTTGCCCCCGTCCTGAAAAAACACGTCAACAGCGATTTGTTCCGAAAAGCCTCTGATCGAATAGAGTCGATAGAGTATACGTTGGAAACCTTGCGTATAATGAAAACTTTCTTCGATGGTACCTCTCTTGAGGGAGATACTTCCGTACGTGACTCGTATATGGCGGGCGTAGTAGATGGAATGGTTCGAGCGAATCCGGATGTGAAGATAATTCTGCTGGCGCACAACAATCATTTACAAAAAACTCCAGTCTCCTTTTCAGGCGAGCTTACGGCTGTTCCCATGGGGCAGCACCTCGCAGAGAGGGTGAATTACCGTGCGATTGCATTCACCCATCTTGGACCCACCGTGCCGGAAATGCATTTCCCATCGCCAAAAAGTCCTCTTGGATTCTCTGTTGTGACCACGCCTGCCGATGCAATCCGTGAGGATAGTATGGAACAGTATGTCATCGACGCCTGTGGTACGGAGAATTCATGTCTGACATTGACAGATGCCCCCATGGAAGCAAAGCGAATGCGGTCTCAAAGCGCCTCTGTAGAAACGAAATTGAGCGAGGCATTTGATGCCATCGTCTGTGTTACAAGCGCCGGCAAGGACAGCCTGGTTGCCCTATAGGAAACCGGAAATGAAAATGAGGGAGCATAACCTGCGAATCCACCGGATGGTTTTCAACCGCCGGTGATCAGCGCGTTAAGCGTGAAGGCAAGCTATGTACGCAGAAGTGTTAGATAGATTAACTCAGCGTGTTAGGCGGGATGGGAAGCCTGACGGAGGCCTTGAAGGAAAGTTTGATTTTCGGGGTGAGGAGGTCTCTGTTGCCGTAGATCCAGACGATGAAGAGTTGGATGTTACTTTGTGGCGGGCAAAGGAAGTCTTATCGAATCTGGAACTATTTGAAAGGAATGCAAAGGAGAAAATACTCCAAGAGTGCTTTTCTTCATACAATGAGGATTGGCGGCAACAGGATTCTCCCGTTCTTTCAGAGGGTCAGTTTCTACGCCGGATTCAGCTCGTGCACATATGGTTTCTTGGGGTAGACGGTATCGATTTCATGTATTCCGATGGCGGTATGTTTGGCGGTCATTCCCTAATCGCGCAATCATTCGATGGTGAGAACTTTACCTATGTGCAAATGTATGGGTAGGCGCTTAACAAAGTGTTCAAGTCGTTCGCTGCCGCTCACTGGGACAGCCAAACCGCTACGCGCTTTGTCTGCCCCTTAACACGGCGTTAGATGCACTAAGCACATAATTGCTCACAGCCAAACTATCAGGTCAAGTCTGCTTTTATTATTTTTAAGCGTGCATAATAAGCCCTACACAAATTGGGAGATATATCATGAAAGGCTGGCTT
>NZ_JAJFTC010000003.1:0-372557 GCF_020733125.1 Enterobacter cloacae complex sp. 2021EL-01169 | reverse complement strand
CTAAATCCGCCTAAAATCTGGTAATAACCCAGCTAAAAGGCTAAATTTGGCCTGAATAGGCAATATATTGCTCAAAACCGGAAAATTAGAGTGTAAAAAATAGACAGACATTGCATAGTATCGATCATGACCTACATTGGGTGACTTGTTCGCACCTTCCCTAGCTTACGCTCCCTTCCCGGAGCGTTTTTTTACTCACCCATTTTTCTTCAACAGTCATGGGACGGTATTTTTCTGACCGTCTTAGGCAAGCAATATCAAATAACTATAAATTAACTGTTTCCTCTGTATATCACCGTATCTGTTAGAACACATGGGGATACTTCTGGAATATAGGGTAAATATATTTAGTATTCTGTTTTGTATATTTAATCTTAAGAAGGACTCAATATGAAATTATTTTTCAGACTTAAGGGGGCTTTATTATCTCCCCTCTGCTAAGGTGAGTCACAACTTCACAATTTCAACTTATCAGAATTTTCTGGGATTATTATTCTGCTATGTGAAATGCCATATCCTGAAGAACATGGCTTACATGCTGATCCATAATGCTATAAAAGATGTACTTGCCCTTTCTCTCTCCTCGAACGAGTCTTGCACCCCGCAACAACCTCAGATGATGACTGACCAGAGATTGTGATAACTGGAGCGACTCAGCAATGTCACCTACAGAGACCGAACCACGCATACAGTAAAGCAGGATTCGTAGTCTTGACTGGTCCCCCAGTAGATGGAAAATCTCGGAAAGTAGCCCAATTTCATTTTGCGAGAGCATTGATAGATCTGGCTCTGTGCCATAATCTGTCGCGGAACAGTTTCGTACGTTGCCGCAATCTGATGTGTTGGACATTATGGTTCTCCCTCCAGAATTGGTAGTGCATTACCACACCTGATTAATGTTAGTGGCCTGGTGTAGAGTGGTCATGCTTTTTTTCGTGTTCGTGTTCGTTACGCGGTTTTGTCGGAGAAAGACTACATGTATTATCGTTTTCATCGTAATTCCAGTCGATGCCCACAGTTGCGTGTTCTATTTTGAAATGCTCATAAAGTTCTTGTTTTACAAGCTTTACTACGTCTTTCACGTCCACATCTTCCTTTGCTCTTACTTCCAGTGTTGCCATTATTCGGCCTGAGGTTATTTGCCAGACATGAATATGACTTACGGCAGCTAAGCCTTGAACAGAATTGATTAGTCTCTGCTCTACCTTGTCTGGGGAAGCATTTTCGGGAGCACCTTCTAACAGGATGTGCAGAGATTTTGCTAATAACTTCCAGGCACTACGTAAAACCAGTGCTGCGACGAGAACGGAGAGTATTGGATCAATTGGTGTCCAGCCCGTATAGTAAATGACAATAGCGGCGACAATAGCGCCAACAGAACCCAGTAGATCCCCCATCACATGTAAAATAGCGCCTTTGACGTTTACATGATCAGTCTCACCACGGGTCATGATCCATAATACCAATACGTTGACCAACAATCCTACAATGGCAACGATCAGCATTGGGCCTGCCAGTATCGCTGGTGGAGCTTGTAACCTCTCCCATGCTTCATATGCAATCCACGCCACAATAGCGAAGAGTGTCAGGGCGTTAAAGAATCCAGCGATGACTTCAAATCGCAAATATCCAAAGGTTCGTTTGCTGTCAGCTTCCCGGCGCCCAAAACGGAATGCTGCATAAGCCAGCGCTAAAGCTACAGCATCAGTAAGCATGTGTCCTGCATCTGCCAGCAATGCTAAAGAGCCAGAAAGTATCCCTCCAACAGCTTCGACCACCATGAATGTGAATATCATGAGGAAGGAAATAAGGACCTTACGCTCGTTTGCGCTGGTCACTGCTGGAGTATGCTCATGCTCATGTTCGTGGTCATGTGATTGTGACATAGGGCCTCAAGGCGTAGGCTGTACACTATGTTTTAAATATAACATATGAACATATGTTCATGTAAAGTGTTTTTATGGCCATCCATTGATATCGATTTGTTAGCCATGCGTTTCACTGTGTCAGCATGTTCAAAATAATGCACTTGACCTTCCCACGATGGTAAGCCTTAAGGTTGTTCTATATCTGAACCCAACGATGAGAAATACATCATGAGCATTCAAAAAAAACAGCATTCTAATGATGCTGAAACTCAGGTTAGCCTGCCTATTGAGGGGATGACCTGTGCAAGCTGTGTTGGACGAGTCGAAGCCGCCTTAACGAAAGTTGAGGGTGTGGAAAGCGTAAGTGTAAATCTTGCAACTGAGCGTGCAGACATTCTCTTGAATACACCTGTTGAACGTATGGCGCTAATCAAAGCAATTGAAAATGTGGGTTATGAGGTTCCCCTAACTTCTGTTGAATTGTCAGTCCAGGGCATGACGTGTGCATCGTGCGTAGGGCGTGTCGAAAAGGCGCTTAGAGCTGTTGAAGGTGTAAAGGATGCAACAGTTAATTTAGCGACTGAGAGGGCCACTATACGTGGAGTAGCCGGAACTGATGACCTGATTGCGGCTATCGAGAAAGTTGGCTACGAAGCCAGCCTGGTTGATACCCGTGGCCAGAATAATGTTGAGGCCGCTGAAAAAAAAGATGCTGAAAAGGCTGCATTGAAGAAAGATTTAGTTCTGGCGACCATACTTGCACTACCAGTCTTTATTATGGAAATGGGATCGCATCTGATACCGGGAATGCACCAATGGATAATGGATACCATTGGGCTCCAGGAAAGCTGGTATCTCCAGTTTGTGTTAACTCTGCTGGTGTTAGTTATTCCGGGACGGCGCTTCTACCTGAAAGGTATTCCGGCGTTAATAAGGCTTGGCCCAGACATGAACTCTCTCGTCTCCGTTGGGACACTTGCTGCATTCGGTTACTCAATGGTTGCGACCTTTGCACCTGGCCTTCTGCCTCAGGGGACCGTCAATGTGTATTACGAAGCTGCAGCGGTAATTGTCGCCCTTATTCTTTTAGGACGATTTATGGAGGCTCGGGCTAAAGGGAGAACGTCCGAGGCTATCAAACGTTTGGTTGGATTACAGGCCAAAGAGGCGCATGTGTTGCGTAATGGCGTTGTTGTCGATATTCCAATTAATGATGTAGTCCTTGATGACATTATCGAAGTTCGACCAGGTGAGCGAGTGCCTGTTGATGGTGAGGTAAGTGAAGGAACAAGTTTTGTAGATGAATCGATGATAACGGGGGAGCCTATCCCAGTGGAGAAAGTGCCTGGTAGCTTAATGGTTGGCGGGACGGTTAACCAGAAAGGTGCATTGAGGTTGCGTGCAACAGCCGTTGGTGGTCAGACGATGCTGTCGCAAATAATCCGAATGGTAGAGCAGGCTCAGGGTTCTAAACTACCAATACAAGCAGTGGTCGATAAAGTAACGCTGTGGTTTGTTCCAGTAGTGATGCTGGCGGCTTTGTTAACATTCCTTGCCTGGTTAACATTTGGGCCATCACCAGCTCTGTCTTTCGCACTGGTTAATGCCGTGGCAGTGCTGATCATTGCCTGCCCATGTGCAATGGGATTAGCTACACCTACTTCTATCATGGTAGGAACTGGCCGTGGCGCTGAAATGGGGATCTTGTTCCGTAAGGGGGAAGCTCTGCAATTGCTCAAAGATGCTAAGGTTGTAGCTGTAGACAAAACTGGCACCTTAACTGAGGGGCGCCCCGTAATGACAGACCTGGAGTTAGCCGAAGGGTTTGAGCTTAACGAAGTTTTAGCAAAAGTTGCGGCTGTTGAATCACGTTCGGAACATCCTATTGCCCGCGCTATCGTTGAATCCGCACTGGAAAAAGGAATATCGCTGCCAATATTGACTGAGTTTGATTCAATTACTGGGATGGGAGTTCGGGCTATCGTTGACGGGGAGCGTATAGAGGTTGGTGCCGATCGCTTTATGCGTGAGTTAGGATTGGATGTAGAGCATTTTTCGCAGACTTCAGTACGTCTTGGGAACGAAGGGAAATCGCCACTTTATGTTGCTATCGGTGGCCGCTTGGCAGCCATCATCGCAGTGGCTGATCCTATTAAATCAAGTACACCAATTGCCATAAATGCATTGCACCAACTGGGGCTCAAAGTCGCAATGATTACCGGTGACAATGCCAATACGGCTCATGCTATTGCAAGACAACTAGGCTTTGATGAAGTGGTTGCTGAAGTGTTGCCTGAAGGAAAAGTTGAAGCGGTTCGTCGGCTGAAGGAATCCTACGGCAAGGTAGCTTATGTTGGTGATGGTATTAATGATGCTCCAGCGCTAGCAGTGGCAGATATTGGGCTTGCAATTGGAACGGGGACCGATATCGCGGTGGAATCTGCTGATGTTGTCTTAATGTCCGGAAATCTGCAGGGCGTCCCTAATGCCATTGGATTGTCGAAGGCAACGATCGGTAACATCAGGCAAAATCTTTTTTGGGCATTTGGTTACAATGCAGCATTGATCCCTGTAGCCGCAGGACTGCTGTATCCTGCCTACGGATTGCTGCTTTCGCCAATTTTTGCTGCAGGTGCGATGGCGCTATCCAGTGTATTTGTTCTGGGCAATGCACTTCGTCTGCGTCGTTTCCAGCCCCCGCTGATGGAAGATGCTGGGAATCATTAAAAGGTGAGTTATGAACATTGGTAAAGCATCAAGCGAATCAGGAATCTCCGCCAAGATGATTCGTTATTACGAGCAAATTGGCTTGATCCCTGCTACTGGTCGTACTGAAGCTGGTTATCGTGACTATGCTCCCAATGATATCCATCGCCTGATTTTTATTCGAAGCGCTCGCGACCTCGGGTTTTCTCTGGAAGAGATAGAGGGTTTGCTTAAGCTATGGAATGATAAATCTCGTCAGAGCTCTGATGTTAAACGGTTGGCGCAGGAACATATTAATGATTTAGATCGGCGTATAGAAAGTATGCGTCAAATGGCAGACACACTCAGAGTGTTAATCCAAAGTTGCGCGGGAGATGAACGAGCTGAATGTCCTATTCTTCATAGATTAACGATTGCTGATGATATAAGTCATTCGGGTAAACGAGAAGGTGCGGTGCAACGTCGTTCTCGTGGAAACAGAGTGTCAAAAGATTAGCTATTTTTCTAGGACCATGATGGCGTAACACTAAAGAGTTGGACTTGTGTTTCGCCATCACTGAGCTTTTTCTATTAATTAACTTTATACGGAAATACTAATGTACGCCTCCCAGATGGTCGGTGGGTACAGTTAGAGGAAGGTCTCTATCTTCATCTTCAGCTGTCAGTTTTTGGACTATCCCACATTCGTCTACGCTACGGTCTGCATTGCAAACATCATTAAGTTCTTGAAGTTGTTTTTCTAGCGCTATTAATTCATTAATACGATGCTGGACATGAGCGAGGTGGGCACTGATTATCGCGTCAATAGGTCCACATTCTTTACCGTTATTATTGATTGCCAGTAGTAATGCGCGGATTTCCTCATGCGTCATATCGAGAGAGCGACAGCGTCGGATAAATAACAATTTTTCCAGATGGTTATTATCATAATGGCGATAATTATTTTCAATATCTCGTAAAGGGGCCTGAAGTAAACCTTCCTTTTCGTAGTAACGAATAGTTTCTACTGGGCAACCGGCCTTACGAGCTAATTCACCAATTTTCATGAATCCCCCTTCATGTGCTTGACCCTGTAGTCAGATCAGGGTCTTTAATCGTCAGTATAGTTAACAGGCGAGGCAATTAAAATGAGTGGTTCCGTAAAAAACAGCAAAACTCAAGTAAGAGAGGAATCTGCTGGTTGTTGTGAAAAAATTAACTTGATAGTAGGGAGCAAAATGCAGCGTTCTGAAGAACCGGCTAAGGCTCATGGTCACGCACATGACCATAAAGATTGCAGCGCTGAGCTCTCTCATAAGGAGCATGGTCATGGAAGTGACAAACATTTACATCGCGAGCAAGGGCATGTGAAAGGTGGGCATGCACATGAAGGATGCAGCCATGAACATAGTCATACTGATGAAGAACATGATCATGGTGAGGAAGAACATAGTCATGGCGATCATCAGCATAAGGGGTGTAACCATGACCACGCTCAGGATGATCAGGCTGATGAACATCATGGACATAGCGGTGACTGCTGCTCAGGTGCGCCAACAAATTTAAGTAATCTAGGTGGTTCTAAAGTTGTAGCTGGTGGGTTACGAACTGAAATACGTATTATGCAGATGGATTGCCCTGTTGAGGAAAATCTCATCAAAAAGAAACTGGGGGCAATGACCTCTGTTAAAGAGCTTGATTTCAACCTGATGCAGCGTGTTCTGACTGTAACCCATACACCTGATTCGCTTGAACCTATCTTGGTTGCAATTCGCTCCTTGGGATTCGTACCCGAAGTTTCGGATAACAATGGTGAAAAGAAAAACATCCAGGAGAAAAAAAAGCCTTGGTGGCCGTTAGCTCTGGCTGGTGTGGCTGCACTTGCGGCTGAAGTTATGCACTGGGCTGATATGCCTGACTGGCTTGAAGCGGGATTAGCCTTGATAGCCGTTCTTTTGAGTGGTTTGACAACCTATAAGAAAGGTTGGATTTCAATTCGCAATGGTAACCTGAATATAAACGCACTGATGAGTATTGCCGTTACCGGGGCTTTGGTTCTTGGGCAGTGGCCAGAAGCAGCGATGGTTATGGTTCTATTTACCATCGCTGAACTGATTGAAGCAAAATCACTCGATAGAGCTCGAAATGCCATTGGTTCACTGATGAGCCTGACCCCTGAAACCGCAATGGTCCAACAAACTGATGGATCATGGCAGGAAGTTGATGCCAGCAGCGTACAACCAGGAAGTATTGTAAGGGTAAAACCAGGCGAACGAATTGGTCTTGACGGTGAGATTGTTAAAGGTCAAACAACGATTAATCAGGCTCCAATTACTGGTGAAAGTTTGCCTGTCGATAAAATGGCGGGTGACTCCGTGTTTGCCGGGACAATAAACCAGTCAGGTTCTTTTGAATATAAAGTCACTGCAGCTGCCAATAACACCACCCTTGCTCGCATCATTCATGCTGTTGAGCAGGCGCAAGGCGCCAAAGCAGCTACACAACGTTTTGTTGACCGCTTTTCCCAGATTTACACGCCAGTCGTTATGGGGATTTCGGTTGCTGTTGCTGTATTGCCACCATTGTTTGGCGCAGGTACATGGCAAGAGTGGATCTATAAAGCTCTAGTCATGCTTGTCATCGCGTGTCCATGTGCGCTGGTTATTTCTACACCAGTAACAATTGTCAGTGGACTTACTGCTGCTGCTCGTAAAGGAATTCTCATTAAAGGCGGTGTTTACCTTGAGCAGGGACGTAAATTAAAAGCTTTGGCGCTTGATAAAACTGGGACGATTACTCATGGGAAGCCAGTACAAACTGATGTCATGGTTTTCAATGGGGAAAGTGAGCTTGAGGTTCGTACAGTTGCAGCAAGTCTTGCTAGCTACTCTGATCATCCTGTCTCACAGGCCGTTGTGAATGCTTCTGTTGATTTGAAAAAACAGAGTGTTGAAAACTTTGAGGCTATTGTAGGTCGAGGTGTGCATGGTGTGATTGCCGGCAAAGACTTTTATCTTGGTAATTTGCGATTGGCAGAAGACCTCCTGAGTTGTCCGTTAGAGGTTAAAGCTACAGTACAAAGTCTGGAAAGCCTAGGTAAAACAGTTATTTTGCTCAATGATGGAAAGCAAGTGCTTGGGTTATTTGCTGTTGCAGATACTGTCAAGAACACGAGTCGCGAAGCGATTCAACAACTCCATCACCTTGGTGTCAAGACAGTTATGTTGACTGGGGATAACCCGCATACAGCCAAAGCAATAGCATCTCAGGTCGGTATTGATGAAGCTCGTGGTAGTCAGTTACCTGAGGACAAACATCAAGTAGTTCAAGAGTATTCACGTATTGGTGTTACTGGAATGGTTGGTGATGGCATCAATGATGCGCCGGCACTGGCTGCGGCAGATATAGGTTTTGCTATGGGGGCAATGGGTACTGATACGGCAATTGAAACTGCAGATGTGGCCTTAATGGATGATGACCTGCGTAAAATCCCTGCCTTTGTAAAATTGTCCCGACAGACGTATAGCTTACTCGTGCAAAATATCAGTCTCGCATTAGGTATTAAAGCTATTTTCCTTGTATTAACGCTCATGGGAATGGGGACTATGTGGATGGCGGTATTTGCTGATGTTGGTGCTAGCCTTCTGGTTGTAGCAAATGGTCTGAGATTGTTACGTAAATAGTATTTCTAGAAAGTTCTTCATGGATGAAGAACTTATATTTTTTTTTAGATAAATGTAGAATTTAGTTATAAGGGGACATATGATCACAAAAACGTATGCGGATAGTGTGGTTAAAGATATCGTCCAATGGGTCGAAAATTCACTGACATCTACTTTACTTGTGGAGGAAATTGCAGAAAAATCTGGCTATTCTCGATGGCATTTTCAACGCATTTTTAAACACGCAACGGGAATTGCGTTAGGTGAATATGTTAGAGCCCGACGATTAACCTGTGCTGCAGTAGAGTTGAAACTAACTACTAAAACAGTTTTGGAAATTGCTCTCCACTATGGTTTTGAATCACAACAAACTTTTACTCGTTCATTCAAAAATAAATTCCATCTTCCACCAGGAAGATACCGTAAACAAATCGCCTGGGATTTGTCTGCACTATGCCCTCCATTACTGTTAGAACATGAGGAGAATTTCACAAATGTTAATTAATGACACTATACTGGTTTCCATGAGCGAAGAAGTTGCCAATAAATATATCAAGATGCAGGATGTTTTACTGGATGATGAACCTTGCGTCGACATCGTACGGGTGATTTATGATTTAGAGCATGCAGTCAAAGAATTTAAAAAAAGAATAATACTTCAGCATATAAATTATTGCCACTCTGGGGAATGTGAAGATCCTGATTTACATATTGCATTAATTGACGATGTGAAAACTATTCTTGATTACTTAGAATGAAGTTAAGGAAACTAGAATCAAAAACAGCACTAACCCATATGAAATATTTTGAGTTTATTTAAAGACATGATCAGATTAACCGATTTTAGCTACCAGATAGAAAATGATGGATCTTATCCCATACATTTGTATCGAGAAACAGCATGTCTCATGCTTAGGGGGCTAAAACACTTGACCCTGAATCAACTATAGGGTTTGTAATGGAGCCAATTCGAGAGTAGTGAGCCGAGATTAGCGAGATAAGAATCATTATCAATTAATTTCTTATCGTGGCATTTGAAGCATCACGAATAGCAAATGAGGTCTCCATGATTAAGCAAAAAACCATCAAAAATATTGTCGAACTAAGTGGTATTGGTTTACATAGCGGCAGCAGCATTCATATGAAAATCATGCCCGCTACCGCTAATAGTGGCATACGGTTCCGTAGAACAGATTTAAATCCTTCAGTTGATATTCAGCTTCGAGCTGAGCAGGTTCATGACACCATGCTGGCTACAAGTCTAATTAATCCTCAAGGTATTAGGGTTTCAACGATCGAACATTTCCTTTCTGCTGTATCCAGTCTGGGGATTGACAATCTCCTGGTAGAACTGGATGCACCTGAGCTCCCCATACTTGATGGAAGCGCAAGAGAATTTATTGATTCTCTTATCAACGCTGGTTCGATAGAACAGTGTGCACTTAAAAAATATCTTCTTATTAAAAAAACTGTGTCAGTTAAAGACGGTGATAAGTGGGCTCTTTTACATCCGGACTCTAAGTTTTCCGTGGATTTCACGATTGATTTCAAGCATCCTTTAATCTCGGCTGATACTAATAAATTAAATATTGAAATGTCGAAAGAAAAATATATAGAAGAAATAGCTGGTGCACGTACTTTTGGATTTGTTCATGATGTAGAAAAACTGCAAAAAATTGGGCTTGTACTAGGGGCTGGTTTGAACAATGCGATAGGTCTCGATGAATATAGCGTCCTCAATCCTGAAGGTCTTCGTTTTAATAATGAACTAGTTCGTCATAAAGTACTTGATGCAATTGGAGACCTCTTTGTTTCTGGGTATAATATCATCGGTGCTTACCATGCATATAAATCTGGCCATGCTTTAAATAATAAACTAATGCTTGCTTTATTAAATGATACCGATGCATGGGAATTCGTTAATTTGCATGATTACAGCAGGGGGAAACTTAAAGTTAATATGTTGCCTGCGATTAATAAAGAATGCCCAGTATCATTAACTATCTAATAAATAATCATTTTTCATTAAGATTTTTAAAAACACTTAGGATTCTTTAATGAATGAATAAAATATAAAGTAAATTATCTTGGTTATGATTGAAAAAAAATAAATAATATGGCCCTTGACCTTCCTATCAGGGGAGGGTTTACCCTTTAAAGAGGGTAACTTCTGGCCCGAATTTTTTGGAAATAATTTGTGTGCCAACTTGTTCAGAGGCTTAACAAATTCCCCAGAAGTCTTGCCTGAAACTATGTCTTTTAACACTAACTTTAGTATCAGCGAATAGCATTTGGGGAGAGAATGATGAATATTGGTGATGCAGCTCGATTATCCGGGGTTTCGGCCAAAATGATTCGTTATTATGAGGAGGCAGGATTAATTCCTTCTGTCTCTAGAACCGCAGCTGGATACCGGATATACAAAGATGTAGATGTCTATAAATTACATTTTATACGCCGTTGCCGAGAGCTCGGTTTTTCTCTGTCTCAAACGGGAGATCTTCTCTCTCTTTGGGGAAATCATTCGCGCCAGAGTGCGGATGTGAAAAAATTAGTTGAATCACATATAAATGATTTGACTTCAAAAATAGAAGAACTTCAGCGTATTGCATCGACCCTTACAACGCTTTCAGATTGTTGCGCCGGTGATGATAAACCAGATTGTCCAATTCTGAGGGCACTGTATCTGGCGGAGACTTCGCGTAAGGACAAGGAAAATAGTCCTTGATGTCATTATAGCCACCTACCTCGAATCATTACAACCTGGATTTATTGTGCGAAACCTGTATGCCGTTAATTTTAACGGCAATCACTGCTTGCACAAGGAACAACTTCAATTATCGAAAGATCACTTTTTATTGGTGAGGTTTACAATGTTAAATATTATTCCCGGATATTGCACGCTTTGTCGTTCCCGCTGCGGGACGTTGAATGAGGTGATTGAGGACCACCTCATTAAGGTAAGGCCTAACCCTGAACATCCTAATGGTAAGGCTATGTGTATGAAGGGTAAAGCGGCACCTGAGTTAGTAGACAGCGCAAATCGAATTCTGCACCCGATGAAGAGAACTCATCCTAAAGGCGCAGAAAATCCGGGCTGGCAACGCATAAGTTGGGAAGAGGCTATGTCAACCATAGCCGGGCAACTGAAAAAATTTAAAAATGAGAATGGGGCGGAATCTGTCGCTTTCGGTTTTACTAGCCCAAGCGGTACACCCCTTAGTGATGCAATTGAATGGTTAGAACGTTTTGTTCGTATCTATGGCAGCCCAAACACCAGCTATGGGACGGAGATATGTAATTGGCACAAAGACGTTGCTCATCGTTGGACCTTTGGTTGTGGCATCCCTGTTGCTGACTATTCACATGCCGAACTTATTATTCTTTGGGGGCATAATCCAGCCAATACATGGCTAGCGCAGGCTAATGCGATAGGGACTGGTCGGAATAATGGCGCAAAGCTGATTGTTATTGATCCGCGTCCGACACCTTTAGCAAAAGAGGCAAATGCTTGGCTTAATGTATGTCCGGGAACTGATGGTGCATTAGCTTTGGGATTAAGCCATCTTTTGGTTGAAAGGCATATGTTTAACCAGGAATTCGTTCGTGACTGGACTAATGGTCCTTTACTGATTAGAAATGATAATGGCTATTTTCTTCGTGAAATAGATATTAACCCATTTGCCACCAGCAATCGCTACGTGGTTTGGGACGAACACATCCAGCAAGTAATATTTATCGATTCCGAAACCCGTACAGAAGAAACTCTTACACCTACAGCTGCACTTGAAGGCGATGTTGAAGTCACATTAGCTGATGGCGGTAAAATATCCTGCCATACCGCATTTTCCTCTTTTAAAAATATACTGGCTAATTATTCACCAGAAAATGTAAGCCGTATTACTGGGATATCTGTTGCTTCAATTGAAGCTGCTGCAAGTATGATTGGCAATGCTAAGAAAATTGCATATCACAGTTGGTCTGGAGTAGCACAGCATACTAACGCAACCCAAACAGAACGTGCTATTGCGACACTGTATGCTTTAACCGGTTGTTTCGATCAGGAAGGATGTAATCGAATCTATGCCAGCCACCCGGTAAATGTGGTTAATTCACCGACATTGATGCCTAAAACGCAATGGGAAAAGGCATTAGGTCTTGAAGAAAGGCCTATCGGCCCGCCTTCACAGGGTTGGGTTCATTCTCAGGATATCTGGCATTCAGTATTAGAAGGAACGCCCTACAAAATTCGCGGCTTAATTGGCTTTGGTGCCAACATATTACTTTCACAAAGTGATACTTCCCTCGGACAACAGGCACTTGAGGCGCTTGAGTTTTATGCTCATGTAGATTTGTTTGAAACACCTACATCAAAGTATGCTGATATCCTTTTGCCAGTAAACACCGCTTGGGAGCGTGAAGGCCTAAGAGCCGGGTTTGAAAGTAGCGCTGCTGCTCAGGAGCACATTCAGTTGAGAAAACAAATGGTTTCTCCGCGTGGTGAAAGTCGTTCAGATCTTGAGATTGTTTTCGACCTTGCATGTCGGTTAGGAATGAATGAAGCATTTTTTGATGGTAATATTGAATCTGCTTGGAATTATCAATTGAAGCCACTCGGTTTGACTGTTGAGATGCTCAGGAATAAGCCTGAAGGTTACGACATACCACTTGAGCATAAAGTCAGGAAGTACGCCTTAAAAGATCAAAAGACCGGGTATCTGACAGGTTTTAATACGGAAACAAAACGTGCAGAGTTTTACTCTGAGGTACTTCATCGGCACGGTTATAATCCTTTACCTGAATACGTACAACCTCAGGAATATCAGCGTAATGATCCTGATTTCCCCTTAATGCTGACATCAGTTAAAAGTGGTTTTTTCTGCCATAGCCAACATCGCAGCCTAACAAGTTTAAGAAAAAAAGCATCTTATCCAACGGTAGAGATATCGGTTACTCTTGCTGATGAAGAAAAAATTAAGACAGGTGATTGGGTTGAAATTGAGACTCGGGTAGGTCAGGCTCGTTTCAGAGCTAAGGTGGAAGAAAAATTATCTCACGAAACAGTTATTGCTGAATTTGGATGGTGGCAGGGTTGTCCTGATTTTGGAAAACCATCATATCCTGTTATAGGTGAATTTAGCAGTAATTTTAATAGCCTAATCAGTGGGGATAGTTATGATCCTGTAAGTGGTGCACTGCCACTCCGTTCGTTCAGATGCCGTATTCGTAGGCTGAATGAATTTGAATTAGTAAGACGTCCATGGGACGGACGTAGAACTTTCCAAGTTATAAGTTTGAAGAAAGAAACTGATAATGTTACAACCGTGACTTTTCAATCTAAAGCTGAGGGTTTTTTACCGGATTATGAACCAGGCCAGCATGTAACAATAAGCTGTTACCCACTGATCGATTCTGAAGATATCGTAACTAGAGCGTATTCGTTAACAGGCCCAGCATTTGTAGACGCTCGTAAAACTTATTCTATTTCTGTAAGGCACCAGACAGCGAGAGATGAGAATGGGGAGTTTGTTGAAGGAATAATGTCATCCTTTATTAACACTCGTTTGCAAGTAGGCAGTTTTGTTGAAATAACTCCACCTGGAGGCAACTTCATCGTCCCACTTAACGCAATGCAACCTGTCGTGATTTTTGCTGGTGGTATTGGTATTACACCATTTATCTGTTATCTGGAGTCTATTGATCCTGATGAAACTGGCCCTGAAATATGGCTTTTCTATGCCAATCAAAATAGTAAGCAACATGCGTTTAAGAAAAGAATACAGGAGTTAAGTAGCTTAATTAGCAGGCTAAAAGTAATAAATGTTTATAATCAGCCACTAGATTGTGATGTCCTGGGAGAAGATTACGATCGAGCAGGATTTGCTGGAGCGGGAGACGTTGATGCCCATCTAATTGAAAATAATGCTCGTTATTACATGTGCGGCCCAATGCCAATGATGGAGGCGATATCGAAGGGCCTTCAGCAAAGAGGTGTTCCAGCATTTGCAATTTTTTATGAGATATTTCGTTCTCCAGCAAAAATCAATGATGATCCTTCTCTACGCCATAAAGTAACTTTTGCGAAATCAGGAAGAGAAGAGATATGGACAACTGATAAAGGTACATTATTGAATTTTGGCGAGAAACTTGGAATATCAATGCCAAGTGGATGTAGGGTTGGCCAATGCGAAAGTTGTTCTACAAAGGTTATCACGGGGAGTGTTCAGCATTTGAATAATGTGGAACCCTCTGATGAGGGGGCATGTTTGACATGTCAATGTATCCCAGCAGGCGATATCACGATTGATGCATGATAGAAATGTTGGTTGGACATCAGGTTGCATATAGCGACCTGATTTTAATTTCCATTAAATCAAGTGGTTACAGAATATATTTTTTTAAAGTAATAGGTCACAGCTTTTTAGCCATTTTCTAAAAAATTCTCATGTGATTTCTCCAAATTTTTTTCGTTAGCCCTTGACCTTCCAGTTACTACAAGCTTTAGCCTGTAAGAAATTGCTACAGGCGCCAACTTCGGGCTGTCCGAAGGGTTTTGGGGAACGAAAAGGGTCATTATGATGAAAATGAGCATTAGGACAATGGTGATGGCAGTTGCTGTTGCAATCACAGCAAGCACATCGGTAGCGGTGGCTAAGGAAGATGGCAGCGGAAAAACATCTACGGCGCAGATACCAGCAGGTCCGCAGGTACCGGTCGCTGAGGTTATTTCGCGCAATATTATACCTTCGGCCGAGTTTACTGGTTCCCTGGCAGCGATCAAAACGGTAGAGCTACGACCCAGAGTCGGCGGGACAATCGAATCTGTAAGTGTTCCGGAAGGAAGCTTGGTACATAAAGGACAACTTCTATTTCAAATTGATCCGCGACCATTTCAGGTAGCTCTTGATAGCGCTAAGGCGCAACTTCGCCAAGCTGAGGCTCAGGCGTTTCAGGCAAATCGCAATTTTGAACGTGTCAGCCGACTGGTCAATAATGGGGCTGTTTCCCGTAAAGATTATGACGATGCAGCTTCTGATAAAAATGCCCGTATTGCCCAAGTCAATGTAGCGCAGGCTGCAGTAGAGGCGGCAAAGCTTGATCTCTCATATACACGAGTAACTGCGCCAATAGATGGCCGCGTTGATCGGATTTTGATTACTGAAGGAAATCTGATTAGTAATAGTGAAGGGGGGGCTGCAACTTTATTAACCACGATCGTTTCCTCAAATCCACTATATGCATATTTTGATATTGATGAAGCAACGTTTCTCAATACCGTCAGTAAAGCGCGTCCTGATGCAATGGAGGGTAGTAAAGAAAAATTACCAGTACATGTAGGTCTGGCTACTGAAAAGGGATACCCACATTCCGGTACTCTTGATTTTGTTGGTAATCAAATCGATCGTAATACCGGTACTGTTCGAGTAAGGGCCATTATCCCAAATACGGATGGTTTGCTTACTCCCGGAGCATTTGCCAGAGTTCAATTAGGCACGGGAAAAGCTCAACAGGTTATTTTGATCAATGACCAAGCAGTGGGAACTAATCAGGGTAATAAATATGTCCTGGTTATTGGTGACGATAGTAAGGCGCAGTATCGCCCCATCGAATTGGGACCCGTTGTTGATGGCTTACGAATTGTTGCTAAGGGCCTACAAGCCGGTGAAAAAATCATCATAAAAGGGTTAGTGCGACCGGGTATGGCGGTAACACCAAGTATGGTTTCGATGCAGTCTCTAGAGAGTTCATTGGATGCAAAACCAGCAACTCAAGGAAAGGCTTCTGATAGTAATAATAAGGGGGGTAATTAATGAAATTCCCTCATTTCTTTATACAGCGACCCATTTTTGCAATCGTCCTTTCACTATTTATGCTGATAGCGGGTGCCTTAGCCTTCTTTCAATTGCCACTCAGCGAATATCCTTCTGTAACTCCCCCAACAGTGCAGGTGACTGCAAGTTATCCTGGGGCGAATCCTAATGTTATAGCTGATACCGTAGCTGCTCCTCTTGAGCAGGCTATCAACGGGGTAGAAGGGATGCTATACATGAGCTCTCAGACTTCGTCTGATGGCCGTATGGTGTTAACTATCTCATTCAGGCAAGGTACCGATCCAGATATTGCGCAAATTCAGGTTCAGAATCGTGTATCCAGGGCTTTACCTCGACTGCCATCTGAAGTTCAGCAAATCGGCGTTGTAACGGAAAAAACCTCGCCGGATATACTCATGGTAGTTCATCTGTTCTCACCAGATAATCGATACAATCCGCTTTATGTATCTAACTATGCGATGTTGAACGTGCGTGATGAGCTTTCTCGCTTACCTGGTATCGCTAGTATTGCGCTTTGGGGGGAGGGTGAATATGCAATGCGAGTTTGGCTTGATCCTAATAAAATTGCTTCCAGAGGTTTGACCGCAAGCGATGTCACTTCAGCAATTAAAGAACAAAACGTTCAGGTAGCGGCAGGGTCAGTTGGACAACAGCCTAATACTTCATCCTCCTTCCAGGTCACAGTAAATGCGTTAGGGCGTCTGACAACCGAGGAGCAATTCGGCGATATTATTATTAAGTCAGGAACTGATGGCCAGGTTACTCGCCTACGTGATGTAGCCAGGATTGAGCTCGGTTCAGATAACTATTCGTTACGAAGTCTGCTGGATAATAAAGATGCTGTAGGTATGCAGATTGTAATGACACCTGGAGCCAATGCGCTGGACGTATCAGCATCTGTACGGTCAACGATGGAACGCCTGAAAGAAAAATTTCCCGAAGGTATTCAGTATAGTATCGCGTATGACCCAACATTTTTTGCTAGCGCATCGTTGAAATCTGTTGCAACGACTTTACTGGAAGCAACAATCCTCGTGGTGCTTGTCGTTATGTTATTTCTACAAACATGGCGAGCATCGATTATTCCATTAGTTGCCGTGCCGATTTCACTAGTAGGCACCTTTGCGTTAATGGATGTATTCGGATTTTCTCTCAATACGTTATCGTTGTTTGGCCTTGTTCTTTCAATTGGCATCGTTGTGGATGATGCGATCGTCGTTGTTGAGAACGTAGAGCGACATATTGCAAGGGGACTATCACCTAAAGATGCAGCCAGAAAGGCAATGGATGAAGTAACGGGTCCTATATTAGCTATTACTTCTGTACTGGCTGCAGTATTTATTCCTTCAGCGTTTCTTTCGGGATTACAGGGAGAATTTTATCGTCAATTCGCGTTGACGATTGCCATCTCGACCATCCTGTCGGCGATCAACTCTTTAACGTTATCTCCAGCACTGGCTTCTGTACTGCTTAAACCACATCAAGGTACAGATAAAAAAGACATGCTGACTCGGGTGTTGGAGCGCCTTTTAGGTTCGTTCTTCGGCCGTTTCAACACATTTTTCGACAGGTTATCGGAAAAGTACGTAGATACTGTAAGACGTATAGTTCGCGGGAGTACTATAGTCCTGATTTTGTATGCTGGTTTTCTGGCAATGACTTTCCTGGGATTCAAGCAAGTTCCGGGTGGCTTTGTTCCGGCGCAGGATAAGTATTATCTCGTTGGTATAGCGCAGTTGCCGACAGGAGCCTCGCTGGACAGAACAGAAGCAGTCGTTAAGGAAATGACCAGACTTGCATTAGCTCAGCCTGGAGTGGAAAGCGTGGTTGCATTTCCAGGTTTATCTGTAAACGGGCCAAACATGCCGAACTCAGCTTTGATGTTTACGATGCTGAAGCCTTTTAAGGATCGTCAGGACCCTTCCTTATCTGCATATGCCATAGCTGGTAGCCTTATGGGGAAATTTAGCAAAATACCTGATGGTTTTGTTGGGATATTCCCACCACCACCTGTTCCAGGTTTGGGAAGTATGGGCGGGTTCAAACTCCAAATTGAGGACAGAGCAGGATTAGGTTTTGAAGAACTGGCCCGAGTGCAAGGAACGATCATGGCTAAAGCCATGCAAACTCCAGAATTAGCTGGGATGATGGCTAGTTTTGAAACTAATTCACCTCAGATCCAGGTTGACATCGATCGCGTAAAAGCAAAATCTCAAGGAGTGGCTTTAACTGACATCTTTGATACATTGCAGGTCAATTTGGGATCACTATATGTTAATGATTTTAATAGGTTTGGCCGTACATATCGTGTAATTACTCAAGCTGATGCTCCATTCCGCATGCAGGCTGAAGATATCGGATTACTTAAAGTGCGAAATGCGGCTGGAGAAATGATCCCGTTATCGGCTTTGATTAATATCAAACTAACTTCAGGCCCTGATCGTGTGATGCGCTATAACGGTTATCCATCAGCAGATATTACAGGTGGAACAGCCCCCGGTTATTCTTCTGGCCAGGCAACCGATGCTATTGAAAAAATAGTGAAGGAAAGCTTACCTGAGGGGATGGCATATGAATGGACGGATCTCACTTATCAGGAAAAATTAGCGGGTAATTCTGCGCTATATATTTTCCCATTAGCAGTTTTCTTTGCATTCTTGATCCTGGCTGCACAGTACAATAGCTGGTCGCTCCCATTCGCTGTACTACTGATTGCGCCAATGGCGTTGCTTTCGGCAATTGGTGGGGTCTGGATTTCTAATGGTGATAACAATATCTTCACACAAATTGGTTTTGTCGTTTTAGTCGGGCTGGCCGCTAAAAATGCCATTTTAATTGTTGAATTTGCCCGAACTCAAGAGAATGAAGGACTCTCTCCTTTGGAGGCCGTACTTGAGGCTGCACACTTACGCTTACGTCCAATCCTCATGACGTCTCTTGCATTTATTGCTGGCGTTATTCCATTGGTACTGGCGAGTGGCGCGGGTGCTGAAATGAGACATGCTATGGGGATTGCCGTTTTTGCAGGAATGCTAGGTGTAACGTTCTTTGGATTACTGCTTACCCCAGTATTTTATGTTGTGGTGCGTAGTTTTTCGATAAGACGAAAAGTGAACTCCCATCAATTGTTGAGTGAGAAAAGATAGTTGCAACAAATGAATGGCAAGGCTCTTGACCTTACAACGGTGGTAAGCCCTAGACTAAAGGGCACCACAACTAAACAGGATACTTATATGCAATTTCATCTTGACAACATGACATGCGGTGGTTGTGCCCGTACTGTGACTAAAGTAATTCAGAACCTTGATCCGGAGGCTAGCATCGTAACTGATCCTCCAACTCGTAAAGTTGAGATACAAACGTTGTTATCGGTTGATCTGATTTCTGATGCTTTGCGTGAAGCAGGTTTCCCTCCGAGGGAGTAGTACACCAATAATGATTGCCCCATAACTGGGGCAATCATTATTATAATTTATCCCGCTCGTCAGTCAGTCGTTTCAACCCTTCTAGAGCTATCGGTATTGCCTGAGTATCTGATTGGGCTTCTCTTATGAGTGAGTCTGGCATGAAGTTTTTTCTAGGCATAAATACGATGGATAATGATACCAAGGCGTCCTGCCACACTAAAAAAATGACCGAGATCAAAAAACTATTTTAGTGAAACCAATAGCACTCGAGACATTTAACTTATTGTCTCGAGAGATAAACCTGAAATTTATAGCCAGCATGATGGGAAAGATGGGGGTAAAGATATTTTGCATCCGAGAGAAAATTAATTCTTTCCGAACCAAAGAAGAACGATTGTGTTTATCGCAGTTAAGGATACAATAATCTTGTCTCCTCAAGTTCAAAAGATGGAATTCCCGCACGACGGTAAAGAGTATCAAGGTGAGTCAACGCAGTAAAATCATCAGAAATATTTTTCTCATATCCTTCGAAAATCCATTGATGAAGCTCATTATTCGTGATCTCATACCTGTTGCCGGGATGTGACCTATTCCCTATTAATTAGCACACCGCGATGTTACTCTCTCTTCATAAGCCACATGAGAACATCGCCATGAAGAAGCGTTTATCCGACGAACAGATCATCAGGATTCTTTTTGAAGCTTTGGCTGAGATTTCAGCCAAAGATTTGCTGTAAGTATGTGTTCTCTGACGTTGGCATATGGCGTAAGAAGTAGGCGCATACCCTAGATCATTTAAAAGTGAAATTATCTACGTTCTTCGTTTCATTGCAACGTCCCCCTTCGATTAAAGATAGCGTTGCATCTCCCCATTGAACTCACAGCATACAGGGAATGTTCAGACCTCTCCGTCCATCGCCTGACGGCTACCAATTCTTTCCAGTGCCCGGTTTCATTAAGTTAATCCCCCCTCTAAAGTTCTCTTGCATTGTCAGTGCCGAAATGTATTCGTGTGGAACTACGCGTCAACGGTATGTTTTAAAACATATGCTCGCCGAAAATCAGGATTGCAGCTATGAATATTGTAATGGCCAAAGCACCGTCGAAGCTGATCCGTTAATTAAATAGCGTTATATTCTGGATAGAGTCGGCACAAATTAAAGTGGGGACAAGATGTACATCTCAGAAATTCAGATTGAGAATTTTCGGCTGTTCGATTCCGCTGAAAAAGCTTTTGTACTATCACTCAACCCCGGGCTGACCGCTTTGGTAGGCGAAAATGATGCGGGAAAGACGGCTGTTATTGATGCTCTCCGGTTGGTATTAGGAACCCGCGATCAGGAGATGCTGCGTATAGATATGTTAATTATGCACCATTGGGGGGAGGCAAAATCTCGAACTTCCCCTTTTCGCTCATAGCGGACCATTTATTTCTTCAAACCTGAAGAATTGAACGCTCGAAACTAACTAACACTTCTCACCACTCAGATCATTATTGGATAGTACAACCACAGGTTTGCCACGGAGGTCTGGCCTGAAAACGGTTTCGCATGAAGCATAAAAAGAATTCACATCGACCAGCGCAAACATGCTCAGGCATCCCGGAATTTGAAGGAGTGAACGAGATGACGTACCACACCAATGACCACTGTTTCTATGTCCTCAGTAAGGGGGATTGAAGAATAAGCTGGATTAGCCGGGACCAGAGCTGGTGATGGCAATAGCTGAAGCCTCTTACAGGTAAACTCCCCATCTACGGCTGCAATGACAATGTCACCGTGCTTTGCCTCACGAATACACTCCACTATTAGTAAATCACCGTCTTTAATCCCGGCATTAAGCATCGAATCCCCCTCTGCTCGCACCAGATAGGTACTTTCCGGATAGCGGATGCAAAGGTCATCGAGGGAAAGACGTTTTTCGACATAATCCTGTGCCGGAGAAGGGAAACCACATGAAACCCCATCACCAAACAACGGAACGCATGCCAGTGATGGATTGCTACCTGTAAGTCTGGCGATAGCCGCCATCATCAAAACCGGTGTGTTTGCTGAATTTTTCTGCGAACTTTTATCCCAACACATCGTCTGTTCTAAAGGAATTGGCATAACTCGCCCCTCAAATTATACTGTATATAAGCGGGTCTTCCCCTGTTGTGGTGGGTGGTACATAATTGATTGATTTTCAAACACCACACAGTGCCTTTATGGTGTCTCTTTTTACATGAGAGGGAATTCTTATGAGTGTGCCGCAAACAAAAGCTGAACTGCTTTTAGCTATTGATAAAAATTTCAGTAAATTAATTAGTTACCTCAAAGCAATCCCGCCAGAAATTACCTCCGATAACTCAATGGATGGACACGCTAAAGGAACAGAGATGAGTGTTCGTGACCTCGTTTCGTATCTGATCGGATGGAATGCTCTTGTTGTAAAGTGGATCACTTCTGATGCTAAAGGTCTGCCTGTCGACTTTCCGGAAACTGGCTATAAATGGAATCAGCTTGGCCTTCTTGCTCAAAAATTTTACTCAGATTACAGTGGGTTAACTTATGAATTGTTAATAATTGAACTTCAGACTGTAAAAAATGAACTTGTGAAGCTTATTGATGAGCGTACCGATGATATTTTGTATGGAAGACCATGGTACACAAAATGGACGATGGGGAGAATGATCTCATTTAATACATCTTCGCCTTATGCTAACGCTAATGGAAGATTAAGAAAGTGGGCAAAAAATAATAATATCAGTTTAAAGTAAGCATCAGAGTGAAATTATATGGACGAAAAATCGCTCTATGCCCACATCCTTAACCTGACTGCTCCATGGCAGGTTAAATCCCTTACCCTCGATGAAAATGCAGGTTCCGTTACTGTTACAGTCGGAATCGCTGAAAACATTCAGTTAACCTGCCCGACCTGCGGTAAATCCTGCCCTGTTCACGATCACCGACATCGTAAATGGCGTCACCTTGATACCTGCCAGTTCGCCACCCTGGTTGAAGCCGATGTCCCCCGAATCATGTGCCCGGACCATGGTTGTCAGACCCTGCCTGTTCCATGGGCGGGACCGGGAAGCCGCTACACGCTGTTGTTCGAGTCGTTCGTCATCTCATGGCTGAAAATCAGCACCGTCGATGCCGTCAGGAAACAGCTGAGGCTGAGCTGGAATGCCGTCGATAACATTATGCAGCGGGCGGTTAAGCGTGGACTCGCCCGCCGTAAAGCCCCGCAGTCAGCACGTCACCTCTGTGTTGATGAGGTCGCCTTCAAAAAGGGTCATCAGTACGTCACGGTTATCTCTGATACACAGGGACAGGCCCTGGAGCTCAGGGATGATCGCGGGGTTGAAAGCCTGGCGGGTTACCTCTAGAGCCTGGGTGACCGTCAGATCGAATCCATCAAAACCCTGTCGATGGACATGAATCAGGCTTATATCAGCGCAGCCCGTATCCACCTGCCTAACGCGGTAGAAAAAATCGCCTTCGATCACTTCCATGTCGCGAAAATGCTCTGTGCCGTCGTGGATAAAACACGACAGTCCGAGATGAGAATCATCCCGTTACAGGCCCGAAAAAGTGCACATCGCTCCCGTTATCTGTGGTTGTACGGCCGCCATAAACGTCATGGTCGAATAGCAGAAAGACTGGAGGCGGCGCAGATGGTCCTGCCTTGTCAGCGCCAGTGATATAAGACTTTAATTCACCATTCGGGTTGTCCGCTCTACCCGTCATGCGGTTTCCTTAAGGTTCCCACACCGAAAAGGATTCCAGCATGCTGAGCAGAGAGGACTTTTTCATGATAAAGCAAATGCGCCAACAGGGTGCTTACATTGTCGATATCGCAACACAGGTCGGATGTTCCGAAAGAACCGTCAGGCGATATCTCAAATACCCTGAGCCCCCGGCCCGTAAAACACGCCATAAAATGGCAAAACTCAAGCCGTTCATGGATTACATCGACATGCGGCTGGCGGAAAACGTCTGGAACAGCGAGGTCATTCTCGCCGAAATTAGGACGATGGGGTACACCGGCGGGCGCTCTATGCTGCGCTATTACATCCAGCCCAAACGTAAAATGCGGCCCTCAAAGAAAACCGTGCGCTTCGAAACCCAGCCCGGTTACCAGCTGCAGCACGACTGGGGAGAAGTGGAAGTCGACGTGGCCGGGCAGCGATGCAGGGTGAACTTCGCCGTCAATACGCTGGGGTTCTCCCGCCGCTTCCACGTCTTTGCCGCGCCAAAACAGGACGCTGAGCACACATACGAGTCGCTGGTGCGCGCCTTCCGCTACTTTGGCGGCAGCGTGAAAACCGTGCTTGTCGATAACCAGAAAGCCGCCGTGCTGAAAAACAGTAACGGCAACGTGGTGTTCAACGCCGGCTTCCTGCTACTGGCCGACCACTATGGCTTCCTGCCGCGGGCGTGCCGCCCTCGCCGGGCCCGGACTAAAGGTAAGGTTGAGCGGATGGTGAAATATCTCAAGGAGAACTTCTTCGTCCGCTACCGGAGGTTCGACAGCTTTCCCCATGTCAATCAACTCCTGGAGCAGTGGATAGCAGATGTGGCTGACAGGCGTGAACTTCGCCAGTTCCGGGAGACGCCTGCAGAGCGCTTCGTTGTTGAACAAACACATCTGCAGCCACTGCCAGCAACCGACTTCGATACCAGCTACTTCGATATCCGGCACGTGTCCTGGGATGGCTACATCGAGGTTGGCGGCAACCGCTACAGCGTGCCCGAGTCGCTGTGTGGTCATCCGGTCTCGATCCGGATCTCGCTGGATGACGAGCTGCGGATCTACAGCAACGAAAATCTGGCCGCGACCCACCGGCTCAGCGGGGCTTCATCGGGCTGGCAGACAGTGCCGGAGCACCATGCTCCGCTGTGGCAACAGGTCAGTCAGGTTGAGCACCGGCCCCTGAGCGCGTATGAGGAGCTGCTGTGATGTACGAACTGGAAACACTGCTGAACCGCCTGAAAATGGAACACCTGAGCTATCACGTTGAAAATCTGCTTGAGCAGGCAGCAAAGCAGGAACTGAACTACCGGGAGTTCCTGTGTATGGCGCTGCAGCAGGAGTGGAGCGGGCGGCACCAGCGGGGAATGGAGGCCCGGCTGAAGCAGGCGCGCTTGCCGTGGGTGAAAACGCTGGAGCAGTTCGACTTCAGCTTCCAGCCGGGCATAGACCGGAAGGTCGTCCGTGAGCTTGCAAGTCTGGCGTTCGTGGAGCGCAGTGAAAACGTGATCCTGCTGGGCCCGCCGGGCGTGGGGAAAACGCATCTGGCGGTCGCTCTGGGAGTCAAAGCCGCGGATGCGGGCCACCGGGTGCTGTTCATGCCGCTGGACAGGCTGGTTGCCACGCTGATAAAGGCGAAGCAGGAAAATCGTCTTGAACGTCAGCTGCAGCAACTGAGTTATGCGCGGGTGCTTATCCTGGATGAAATAGGTTATCTGCCAATGAACCGTGAGGAGGCGAGCCTGTTCTTCCGGCTGCTGAACCGCCGGTATGAAAAAGCGAGCATCATCCTGACGTCAAACAAAGGGTTCGCCGACTGGGGCGAAATGTTCGGAGATAACGTGCTGGCGACGGCGATCCTGGACCGTCTGCTGCACCACTCAACGACGCTGAACATAAAAGGAGAAAGCTACCGGTTGAAAGAGAAACGCAAGGCCGGGGTGCTGGCAAAAAGCGCAACGCCAATCAGTGATGTTGAAATGGTGGAAAGCGGACAGCGTTAATGACCAACAGCGGACAATGAAAATGGTGAAAAACGGTCAGTAATCTTGGCGTTGACAGCCTGAAACCAGCCGTTGCTGGGCAATGAAAGAGATGGCCCGGGAGCTCTGGAACCGTCGGTATGACGGGCACAGCAGACGTCTGTGGCTGGAATGGATCGCGATGGCCAAAGATGTGGGAGTCCCGCAGCTGAGCAGTGCAGCCCGGACGTTACGTAAACGGCTGTACGGGATCCTGAATGCCATGAAGCACAGGGTATCAAACGGCAACGCAGAATCACTGAACAGTAAAATACGGTTGCTGAGAATCAAGTCGAGAGGATACCGGAACAAAGAGCGCTTCAAAATCGCAGTGATGTTCCATTACGGCAGGTTAAACATGGGGTTATGAGTCTCCCACCATGATCGGGGAAGACCCATATAAGCACAGTATAATGATGCTTTTTTAATGATGACAAGTCGTAACGCATTGAAAAAAATTAACCCGATGATATTAGAGAATTTATTAGTAACTCTGAGCACTGAAGCAGTAATTAGTAATTGCTCAAAAAATCCGCTATAGTCCCTTTAGAACTCACCTAATTCGGAGGGGGAGATGTATCAGTCTCAAGAAAAACGCGCCTGGGAACGTGGTGTTCGTCTCGCTGCAATATGGAAGGGTATCAAAAAAATTTTTACACGTTTAGATCAGCGCTGCGTCATACTGGCTAAACAATACAAACTGCCGAAGTGGTTAGGCCACATACCGCTGCTTTTAGCTGTCCTTTGTTCGTTAGTTGCACTTATAGCAGGCGGTTTCTTGATAAGCTGCAGCGCAGTTTTATTATGGACTTTTATTGCTGCCATAACACATATAGGATCTAGCTCTAAAGATGCTTCAATAAATAGTTTTAATGAAAAGAAAGATGAAAATAATTTTCATGATGAATTTGTAATGAATAGCGCCATCAATAATGAATATGATGGCGCTCCTTACAAATCCCCGAGTGAAGATTAGGCCCAATTAACTCGGCCAGTAAAACTACCCTTTGGTTGCTTTACTGCCGATAGCATTACCAGCAGCTTCTCCAAGTTTCCCGCCTGTATTCTGAGCAGTTTCAGTACCCTTTTGAAAGGCAGCGCTAACAGCGACACCCACGCTGGCCCCTGCCCACGAAAGAGCTCCCAGCCAAACGGCAGGCAGTACAATAAACATCGCTCCCATCACCAGATTCATAATGAGGTCATCTGAGCTGTTCTGCAGTCCCGCCATATTAAAGCGGCTGTGTGTATCTGAACTGTACAACGCTGTCAGGAGCCAGCTGTCGAGCCAGCGCGCCAGTTCCCACCAGAACGTCAGGAAGTTCAGAGCGAATATTACAAAAGTCAGCGTAATAACGGTCTTGAACTCGTAAGCCGCAAACGCCAGAATCAGCGGCAGCATGACATATATTGCCATCAGCAGGATAGCCTGCACCATTGGCAGCGCCTGTCGCATTGCATCGAACGCCGGGAACGCCGCCAGACTGCCGAGAGATGTCCCGCCAATAGCCGCCACGCGTGCCGCTGCATTATCCAGGGTAAAATCGGCGTTGCCGCCATAGCCGGCATACACGTGACCATTCTGTGAGACCGTCAGGCTTTCCGGGCTGACCAGACGACGGATGACGGCTTCCTGATAGTCACTGTCGTTAAAGCCTGACATTTTCATTGCGGCCGAGATACGCAGCCACATATCGGGGTCGGCCTGGTCCTTCACCCGTGCTTTCAGTCCGGTGTCCGAACTGCTCCACCACTCGCTGCAGGTGGGATAGCCGCCTCTTCCGGTGTTGGGCCGGCCGCTGTCCCGGCTGTCGGTCCACGGGAACGCAGCCCGGGGCAGTTTGGACTGCAACGAAGGATAATACCGGCTCAGGAAGGTACTGCTGCCAATCCATTCGATATCACGCAGCGTGGTTTTGTCCTTTGTCTGGCCCTGATCCTGTTGCTTCCACAGATACAACGCGACCGAATAGCAGTCGTTAGTGAAGTCCTGCAGCTCCTGCGCCAGCGCTTTGTTGTCGATACGCGTATGCTGCACTTCAAAGCGGATCTGACGCATGTCAGGGCGGCAGGGAATGGTCGCCACGGCCGCCTGGGTGACCCCTTTTGAGAGTTTATGAATCAGCACCCACCATACCGGTGCTGCAGCCGTCTGGTCGTTGAGACTGGTGACCACGCCGGCATAGCCGCTTTCATCCGGCGCTTTGGGCGTCCACACACCACAGCTCTTTGCCCGGGTTGTGTCGTACTGCATCGTACTGAGGCTGACATTAATCAGCGGTACGCAGCAGGCAATCATCACCAGGAAGCCGGCATACAGCGCGTTCTCGATACGGGGCAGCGACAGCATCCCCTTGTTGCCTTCATCCTCCCCCTCTTCACGGACCCTGAGCCAGATACCCACCACCTTAAACGCCAGCGGAAGGACAAAAAGGCCGGTGCTCAGCAGGACATTCCACAGACCGTTATTGATCACCCAGCCGAGCAGCGTGAGAAAATACTCAAGATAGCTGTTTGTCGTCATCTTCAGACTCCCGGACCGGTAAACATCGCGTACTCACACAACGCGATAAAAAGCACACTGACCACACTGATGCGCAGCAGCGGCCGCCGGTATGCCTCCCGGAAGCCCGGCGCATGCCGGATTTTCCAGAGGCCCCACGCAACCAGCGCATACAGCGCCAGTCGCCACATCAGCCAGCCGTAACGCGTCGACTGCATCCAGCTCCGGAATGCAGCAGCTTCAGTCGGATGTTTCATGGCGGTGTCAGCCATCATCAGTGAGACCACCATGAACAGCGCCATGCAGGCGAGGAAGATGCCGGCACGGGTCAGGACTTTCCTGACAGTCGTTTTATTACGCATCCTTATTCCCTCATTCAGCCGACTGCGGCGCTGCCATCTGGTTGAAGCGACTGTCGGTATTGTCATCTGACTGGGTCTGCGGGTTAGTTTCGACGCGCTGATTCTCCCTGTCGATAATGGTCAGCACTGAATTACGTGACAGTTCACGCTTCATCTCCATCTCGTTTTTCAGCGCCGCGATTTCCCGATCCAGCGCCTCGATACGCTGACCGGCGGTATCAATGGCCTTTGGCTGAGCGGCAGCATTCGGCTCCGACATACCGGTAACCATCATGCGACGCATCAGCAGCGCCGTTTCCACCGTGTCAGACATGGCCAGCTCGCCGGCAAGACGGGCGGTCAGGGCAGCATTATCCGGATCACGCTGCAGGGCTTTAATCACGCCGGCCGTCACCGGCAGTCCGCCTGTTTTCAGCTTCGCCAGATTCGCGGCCGTGGGCTTTTCCGTACCGTTGACGAGCCTGACCAGCTGCTCAGCGTTGGCTTTGGTTGCCTCTTCCAGCAGTGGGGCAAAGCCGGTGCCGGCAACGGTCGTACCGGGCTGGTCATCCGCATCACCGCTGGTACATTCGCTCGCGTTGGCACAGGTGCGCATCGAACGATCGCCCAGCACCTTCACGGTCATGGCCGCCGCCTCTTCCGCGCTGCCGAATTTAGAGCATGCGCCACCGTTACAGCTGCTTTCGCCGACAGTCGAATTAGCGGTGACAGGCAGACCGTTCATCATGTTGTAGCCGGCAGCAACAAGGTCATGGGTGACACGGATGGCGGGCTGCCCCGCCCCCCCACGTTTCTGACCGCCAATCCAGTTGTTGCCCGACGTGCCGGTGACTTTCCGCCCCGCCTCATCTGCACGAACCGCGTCAGTGTCTCCGCTGTTCACAACAGACTTGTATTCATCCATCATGGCCTGCTGCGTCCAGTTACTGCTGTCGCTGAAGTCCATCATCTTTTTCGCCATGTTCTGGCAGTTGAGCTGCGCCTTGTCGAATGACACATTGGCCTGAAGCACGCCGTTTGTGAGCATGTCATACAGACCGGGGTTGGCCCGCTGAATGACCATCGCCGGCAGACTGGCCACCGCGCCGGTGGCCCCCTGAATCACGTCGCCCATCAGGTTTTTAAAGCCGGATGTGACGCCGTTGAGCTGGTTGCCGACGGTGGTTTTCAGGTCAAAATTGCCGCACATCAGGTCACTGCTCCAGCCGGTATTCAGCCCCAGCTTCTGCATATTGCCGCGCGTGGCCGGCTGGGAAATGACCGAGCCGCCGCCGAGGGTGTAGAACAGTTTGTCTGACACCGCCCCATCCACGGACTTGCCGTAACCGATGGCGCTGTTGTTCACCTGCGGCAGGGACATGCCCAGGATGGTATTGTCATCATCGGCTGCGTGCGCGGCCGGGAGGACGGTCAGCAGGGAGCCGGTCAGCAGCAGGCTTACGCGAGCGGCTGAAAATGAAGGTGTTTTTTTCACGGTTTTCCTCATCAGATATCAGTGCTGCCCAGAAATTTCTGCCCGCGCTTTTTGCAGCAGCTGTAGGGCTGCCAGAGCGCAAAGGCTTCGTTGTTATCGCTCGCGGCGGTGTGGCTCCCGTCCGGGAAGACGGCACAGGACTGTGTCATGTGGGGAGCCAGCCGCTGCCATTTGTGATTGCGCGTGCCGGTGTTTTCCGTGACCTCGCCCGGTGGCCAGTACCCGTCATGGCGGTTGCCCTTAAGCACCTGATAAACATGGGGCTGCCCGACGCGGGTGATAATGTCTGCCACACGCTGTGCCACCACGGCAGAGGCTTTGTCATCATCGGTCTGGCTGACAAACCCCGAACGGGGATAGACGTTGCCCCACATATTCGCTGCGGCCTGACTGCCAATTTCCCGCTGGCCGGGCACAAGCGCTTCCGGATACAGGGACTCCGGCACGCCCGTACGCCAGGCCGCCGAATCCAGCGTACTCAGGAAGTAAGGCATTAACGGGGTGGCTGCGGTGTCACAGGAATAGCCCGGAATACTGCCGCCAATCAGGGAGGTGGCCGGGTGACCAATCGCATCGGCATACTTGAAACGAACGGCGGACTTGCGCTGGCCGGGATTTTTCATGTCGGCCGGATTGGCTCCTCCGGCAGAAACACCGGAAAGCCCGCTGGTCACGGCACTCTCCAGCCCGCCGGCGGTCTGGCTGACAAACGCCATTTCCTGCCACGGGTTACCGCCCGGCGCGACATAGGTCGAAACGACTGTCTGGGGAATGAAGTGAGTGACTTTGACCGACGTGCGCACTTTGCAGCCAAAGGGGGTGCAGAACAGCCAGTAACAGATGCCACTGACACGCCAGCTGATACAGTTTTGCGACACGGCGCTGGCAATAATCTGCGCCGTGTTAAGTGCTGCAACAGCTGCCGGCGCGGTTGCCGTACCCAGTAAAGTGGCAACCGCCAGCGAGCAAACCGTGGTTCTGATGCGGGAAGGTGTTGTCATCACTGACCACCTCCCCGGTTACGCAGGGAAGTGGCCACGGCCACATCCGTGGTGCCGTACACCACATCGCGGTCATCAAATACCACTGCTGGCACTTTTTTGATGCCCAGCTCCCAGGCCCGGACCACCTGTCGATAAGAATCGTTTAGTTGCAGCTGTTTTTGTTGCCAGGCAGGAGACGTCATAACTTGCCTGACTTGTGCTTCGGCCTGCTGCGGGTCTGCAGGCAGTTCCCCGAACATGTCGGCCTGCAGCCGGTCAGGACCATCAAGAAGCACCACCGGCACGTCAGGCGGCAGGTTGGCCGGCAGATGCTGACTGTCAGTGAAGACGACCGTGCCGGCCAGTAAGGATGCCGGCAGCAGCGCCGGCAGGAAAACAAGGGAGGTCAGTTTCATGAATCGGGACTCCGTCAGACTGAATCGCCTGACAGCGTGCCCGTGGTTGCTCAGAAAAGCCGCATTAAATTCTATATCCGGAACTACAAATTAATCAGATGGGATGATTTGCTAATGAGTAGGTTCGAGAGTGTAATTTATGACTGAGAGGAATAAATGGGTGGTACACATACTGATGTCAGGCAGGCAACTGATGTACATAACTTAAGCCAGGTCAGGCGTTTAAGTTATGTACAGGTATTAAGGCTTTAAGTTGGGGATGACTCATCAGGGCTGCCGTCAGAATCAGAACTGTTTACATCCACGAAGTAATTGAGAGTATGAGCATTTTGTTTACGCTTTTCGCGCATGTGTTCTGGAAGTTTCTTTTCCCAATTTTCCCCGAAGAGGGTTGGGTGATCGCTGATTGCATGTATAACCGCCAGCTCAAATCCCTTATCAAATCCTTGCGGGGCAGGGATAATTTCATCACGAAACGATATTACAATTAGGGGATCGTTTTTCCATGCTTCAACTCGTCCATGAAAAAAACCAAGATACCAGCTTATGCCGGCATCATCTTTTGAGTCAGATGCCTTTACTCTGCCCCAGAGCTTGTCATCGTCATGATCATAAATGAGAATACAATTCTCATCATTCCATTTCTGCTGGAGACGGACTGCGTAGCGCAAGATTGACTGGCCAGTTTTGACATTTACTTTAGAGATAACATCATAACCGTACTTAAAGTCTTCACTGGCTTTTACAAAATCTTCGCTAAACTCAGCCTTCGTAATATACCTTTTCTCGATCCCCACGGTGCTTCCTGTCATCCTTAGTTCGTGTTGAACTCTGAGCAAACATTTTGCGCAACTGCTCAACCTTTTCATCGACAGTGCCGTTTATCTGCATAGTACGGGCATGAAGATTGAGAATAGCTGCATTACGTTGTGGAGAGTGTTTCATAGGGAACCTCCGTTAATCTACTCATACAGTATAAACTGTGTGCAACCACAAATATAGCCCGAACATTTTTGCAAGCTAACGCTACCAAATATCAGACTCGATATAAAAAAACCGGCCCTGGCGGCCGATATGCAATATTGTTATTTTCTTTTTATAATCATGCCCCTGGTGAAGGCAAGTCTGTAGTTATACGTCAAGCCCGTTAATCCACAGCATCAGATACACCAGGTCAGCCGAATCCGGCACCGTGATATACCAGCGCGGATGCGCATACTCCTCTTCCTGCGGCCAGCTCGTCTGTCCCGTCACGGTGATAAGAATATTCACCGCCTGCTTCAGCTTTCCCTCAAGATAGATGGCCACGCTGCTGCTGAGTCCCACCCGGTGCGGGTGACACGTCATTTTGACCGGCCCGGTCAGGCGCTGCCTGAGCATCGCCCGCAGCCTCACCAGATGCTGATGTGTCGCCGGGAGCACGCCGGGCTCCCCCTGAGGCGACAGGGTGAAAAGCGCACCGCCACTGTGCTCATGAATGGCGGGTTCAGGGTACTTCAGTGTCATCATACCGTGGCAGGCTCCTGTTGTTTCTCCGTCAGACCGCGCAGACGGTCCAGATTCTGCGCGACGCGTTTTGCCGCCTCCAGTTCGCTGCAGTGAAATTCATTCATCAGCGCCCGGCGTTCGGCTTTCTCTTCTTTTTCCGTCATGCCCAGTGCCAGGAAGAGACTGGGCGGCACGGCACGAAACAGCGCTTCGATCCGTTTCGCCAGCACCACGCCTTCCGTATAACAACCCGACAGTTTACTGGCGGAAAGCAGCACCGATTCCTGCTCCGGCGTGAGCGCGCGGAAACGGCTGATATCTTTCACCTCTTCCGGGGGCATGGTCAGACAAATCCACCATTCCGCCATGTTCAGCATTTTTTCGGCAATATCCGGGTAATCCTTAAGGTTCTGGGTGGCGAGCCACAGCCAGGCACCAAGCTTACGCCACATCTTGACCACCTTGGTCATATACGGCGACAGCAGCGGGTTGACCGTCACGATATGCGCCTCATCCACCGTGAAGACAATATCCCGGCCCAGGAACTGGTCACGCTCCGCGATGTTGTTGATCATGTTGGTCATCGAGACCATGGTCAGGGCCATCTGCGCCTCGTAACCCTCACGCGCCAGATGCCCCAGGTCGACCAGCGTCACGTCCGCTTCCGGCCATAGCTCCCCTTCGCGGTTGAACAGCTCCGCTTCAAAGCTCCCGGCCTGAGTGAACATGCCCAGGGATTCCGCCATTTCCGCCGCTTTCGCCTTGCGCTGGGCATTGCGGACATTGATGACGCCCTCATCGTTGTCAGAGGCAATGTCGTACAGCGCCTTCTGCAGGTCAGACGGCAGCATCTGCCGCCCTTCCTTATACGTGGCATGTGCCGCCATCAGCAGCGCCTCACGTATCATCGCCCTGTCGGCGCGCTTAAGGTCAGCCTCTTCTTTCGGGTCGCCGCCGGTGATCATCATGCGCGCGGAGATTTCCATTTCACCGAGAACGTCACGCTTGTCATCCTCGCCATCGTCGTCCGTGTCGATATCCGGCAGGTCGCTCTCATCCACGGCCTGGGCGGCCAGGCCTTCTTCCACCAGTTTGTGAGCATCAGCAAACGGCGGCAGACTGACGCCGCTCCCGGGTTTGACGCTGATTTTATTCACCGTCAGCCCGAGGCTGTCAAAGAAGTCGGCCAGCAGGCCGAACGAGTTCCCGGCCTCCGCAATAAACAGCCGCGGACGGTGGACGGCCATCAGCTGAGAGAGCGCGGCACACAGCGTGGCCGACTTGCCCGCCCCGGTCGGGCCGAACAACAGCAGATGCGCGTTCTGGGTGCGGTCGAGCTTGTTGAGCGGATCGAAGGTCAGGGTATCCCCGCCGCGGTTGAAAAAGCTGAAGCCGGGGTGCCCCGTGCCGGTTTCCCGCCCGGTCACCGGCAGAAGACCGGCCAGGTGCTGAACCCAGGTCAGACGGGTATACCAGTGTTTTTTGTCGCTGTCCGGGTTAAAGCACATCGGCAGCGCCCGCAGCCAGCTGTTCAGCGGACCTTCTTCAAACTCCGGCCGTACCGGCTGCAGACCGGCCCCGAGCAATACGGTGGACAGCTCCAGCCGCTTGCGCTTCAGGCTGGTCATGTCATCGCCGCGCAACAGGAAGGTGATCCCCGCCCGGTACAGCTTGTGCCGGTTGCCCAGATACTCTTTGACCGTCTTCACATCCTGGCGGACGCGGCCCGACTCGGTATTCTCACCGACCGCATTTTTCGACAGCCGGTTAAACTGCTCTTCAAGCCGGTCCTGGGGCTGCACCACCACGGTCATGCACACCATGGTCCCTTCCGGAAACATATCCATCAGGGCATTAATTTTCTTTTCACCCCGGCTTTTCTCGCCGGTCAGGGTGCCCGGCTCCGGCGGTGTACGCAGTTTTTCCACCGCCACCGCGCAGTGTGGCTTGTTGTCAATCCACCACACGCCGTTTTCCGGGTCGGAGACCGGCGGCGTGAACCACAGGGTTTCGGCAAAATCATTGCTGACCGGCACGGTGCCTTCAGGCGTCTCGCGCGGGTCTGCGTAAGCAGCCTGCCGATAGAGCGTGGTTTTCTCCACCCAGTCCGGTGACGGATTGAACAGCCGCAGCAGCCAGCCATGCACCTGCAGGCCGTTCTGCCGGGTGCAGCGGATCCCCGCCCCGCCCAGGGCATTAACGACCCGGTCGCACACCTGGTTGAGCATCGCCACCGGCGGCATCGGATCCCGGCTTTTCCCCAGCCAGCGATAAACAACCATCCGGGTGCGGCGCTGCTGCCCGCGCCACGGCTGGCCGGTAATCAGCGAGTCAGTAAAAAGTCCCTCAGGCCGGGAGATACTGCGAATATGGCGCTCCATTTCACCCAGCCAGGCGTCGGTAAACGCCGTGCGCTGTGCATGTGGTTTGACATATCCGCGCAGCCTGTCCAGGTACGCGTCAGTGTCGTCCTCATCCTGGCAGAAGAACTGCACGATCCAGGGATTCACGTCATGTTCATCAAAGCTGTCCTGAAGTGCATCCTCAACCGAGTCCCGGATTTGCTCCAGGCGCTCTTCGGTTCGCCCTTCGGTCGCCACCGGTGTCACATCATAAACGGCCCCCACCGACACGCCGTCATCCAGCAGGAGACACTGCTCTTCATCGAGAAATTCGGCCCAGGGCAAAAAGTCAATGATGGACGGACTGGCATGATAAACCTTCTCCTCATCCTGGCGCGTCATTTTCCCGGGGCGCTTCAGGGGTTGCCGGCCCTTCACGACCGCGGTCAGGGTTTCATCTGCCTGAACAGACTGGCCATCATCAGGCGGCGTCTGCCGGTCGGTGGATTTACTACGCGTAAACAGTGAAAGCATTACAGGGCCTCCGTACGCTCGCCAGGCATGGCATACTGCGTCTGGCTGTAGAACGGGAACACGGTGCTGTAACCCGGCACAGGCGTGTTACCGTCTGCCAGATGGGGATACAGGTACATCACCATGTCGGGGTTGGGCAGCCGGGGAAACTGCTGGGTGATTTCGCTTTCCTGAGTACGGCTGTAGCTGCGGTCGCCCTGCGCGTCCGCCTGCGTTTCGCTGCCCGTCAGCGGGCGTCGCAGCGTGTCGCGGGCCGCCGCAGACTGACGGGAAGTACTGCCGCCACCGTCCGCCCCGTTCCACAGTTCAAGCATGGTGTTATCGCCCGCCGGCAGCATTTCCTCTTTGGAGGTTGAGCAGCCGCTGAGCATTACACAGCTCAGGGCCAGAATGAAAACCGTTCTGTACATTACCGGTATCTCCTTTGTGAGGCGGCCGGATCGTAACCGCCGCAGATAAAAACGAACGCACTGACATTCAGCAGGTGCCCCAGCTCCCGTAATGTCATACGCGGGCAGTAAAGCCGGCGCGGGATTTTCGGGCTGCGCCACGAAACGGCACACTCCCGGGCACTGAGCGGCAGGGAGAACCTGCCAATATCCAGTAAAAGCTGGCCATCGCGCCAGCGCAGTAAAGGTGCGCCGGCAGGCAACAGCGCTACGGGTCGCAGCAACAGAGCCGCAGAAGACGCAGGGATCACGTCAATATGCCAGCCTGCCCGGTCGCTGAACGTCCAGCACACGGATGAAAGAGGGAAAAACGTTATCTGTCCCGCCATGGCCGTGTACTCAGTCCAGTCCGCCGTTGTCACTGACGCCACCCGGCAGGGTGAAGTCGTAGCGCACCTTACGGCCCTTCTCTTCATAATCAATGGCCAGCTGACGGGTGATATGCACGGCAAGACGGGCACCGGGTGGCACATAAATGGCATCAAACGTCATCCCGTAACGCTGTTTGATCCAGTCGGTGGTTTCAGACATGCCGCCGGAAATGGCTTTCCCCAGCGCCGCCTGTCCGGCGTCGCCTGTCATGGTGGCCGAAATGCCATTCACGTTGTTCTGCGTGGTGTACTGCCCCTGGCTCATCGCTTCACCCGCCGCACCGGCAGCCGACAGGCCAAAGATGGTGGGCAGGTAGGTGGAGGCGTTGGACTTACGTTCGCCGCCAATGCACGGGATCCCGTTTTCATCCGAGATCCAGCCGATACCGCCACTGGTGCTGGTATCCTGTTTAGCCTGGGCGTTATTATTTTGCCCGCCGGCGTTGTTACTGGTGTCGGGTCTGGGGAGGGTGCGCACCGTACCGTCGGAAAAGACAAAGGTGATGCTGTTAACCTGCCCGCGTACGCAGGACAGCGTCCAGTCACCGCTGGCTGTCCCCGAAACAATCGCCCCTTCGACGTCCGGCAGCTCGATGCCGTTCGCCGTCAGGTTATCCTTACCGATAAGCACCTTGAACGGATAAGGATCGGTCACAGTGCCGTTGATGGGCACACGGCCAAGCAGTGCCGTCATGGCGCGGCTGCCGACCAGCGTGGAATTTTCCGGCAGCGTGTAAACCGGCTCGGCGCTCTCTTCCGCCCCTTTTTCATTCGTACGTCCCTTCACTTTCTCCTCATAGGCCGCTTTCTGTCGGGTCAGCTCATTTTCACCCAGAAAAGAAGTCGGGAACTGAGGTGATGCCTTGCCGCTGGCCGCGTCCCGCGGGTCCGCCTCTTTCTGGTCCGTCGGCGCGACCCACATCATGCCGTCGCTGCCCTGAGACGCCGCCCCGCCGGTGCTGCTGCCCATGCCGTCCAGGCCCAGCCCCAGCGGGATATCGCTGTCCGCCGTTTTTTTCTCGCTGTCAGGCTTTTTGAGTTTGTCGGTCAGCTCCTGGATTTTCGCCGTCAGGCTCAGTTGTTCGTTCTGAAGCTGCGCCTGCCGCTTGTCGTACTGCTCGCGCAGACCATTAACGGCCTCATTCACCTGTCCTGAAACGTCCTGATTGCGTCGGCGCAACCGCTCGTTTTCTTTCACCAAATCCGCGTTCTGTTTATCCAGCGTTTTCTGGCGCTCACGCACATCGTTCAGCCGGCCGATGAGCGTGCGCAGGGTGTCCTCCGGCGTGTCGCCTTCCACACCCAGCGCCTTCAGTTCATCTGGCGGGAGATTATGCAGGGGGCCGCCGCTTTGTTTTGCCTGGGACGGCTCTGCCGGTTCGTTTTTGCAGCTTTTAAGCCCCACGGCCAGCCCGGCAATCACCACGGCCGGCACGATAAACTTCACCAGGGCATTAGATTTAATCTGCATGGCGGGCCTCCTGTTTTACCGTGCGGGTCGCTTTACGCAATGCAGACGGCTCAGCAATGAATGCGCTCTCCGGACGACCGGCGGTCACCACATACACCGTGGTGGTGTCCTCAGGCGTGCCGGCCGGACCGACCCAGCGGTGCTGGAAGGTGGCGGACACAAACTGTCCCTGCAGCGCGCGCGGATCCAGAACGACCTTACGGCTGCCGGTGTTCGTGAGCCTGAGTGCCACCACGCTACGGTTTGCCACGCCCCAGCCAGCCAGCGGCGTGACCGTTAATGGTTCAGAGGGATACAGCGTGCTGACACGTCGGGGCAGATGAGGATTGACCGGATGAATACCCGGGACCGCCTCGACCGTACGGGCTGGCGCATAAAGGCTCTGCGCGGCATAGCGGGTCAGCAGCACCGGGATGGGGGCGCTGTAGCGGATTTTTTTACGCCTGGCCTGGGTGCCGTCATCGCTGCCGGTGGGAGCAGATGAGCCTGATCCGGAAGCAGCCCGATCTGCACCACCTGGCTGACCGGCCGCATCGCCGGCGTGACTAAGCGTGCTGACATCACCGCTGTAGACCAGCCGCACCGGCTCAGTCGGCCCTTTTTCACCGGCGGCGATATCAAACAGCAGAACCTCGCCGCTTTCCACATCCTGCAGCTGCACCCGCGTCTGCGGAAAGGCGCTGTCGGCTTTCAGGTAGACGGTTCCCCCGGTGCTCTGCACACGGAGTTTACCGTTAAGCGTCGGCGGAAAACCGACGCGGACGTTTTTGTCCACAAAGACCACCCGCTCCTGCCCCACCTTCAGGGGGATCTGCAGCGGAATACGCTCCCATTTCATCAGCTCATCTGCGCCGGCAGGACGTGATACCAGCGTCGCCAGGGGCAGCAGGGCGAAGGACAGCGCCATCAGCCCGGCGCGGTAGTGGGGGTTTTTACTCATCACTGAAACACTCCTGACTTCTCCGGTTTAGGTGCAGGCGGTGCCGCCTCCAGACGCTGGGGCACACCGGCATAACAGTCCAGCGCCAGCCCGAACGGGTTGCGCTCCGCATCACCTTCCCAGCGCACCACTTTAAGCGGGTAACGCACCAGGGCGCGTTTGACCGGCTCGGCATGGAAATATTCATCGGCGACCACGTCCAGGCGGGCAATCCAGTGATCGCGATCCTGTACGGTCACGCTCTGTGACTGGTAACCGCGACCGGGCACTTCATACACCACGCGCACGCGGTCGGTGAGCTCCCCGGCGTCACCGCGTTTCTTTGCATCCGCTTTCAGGAAATCCTGACAGGACGGCGTCAGATACGGCGACAGCGCATTGATTTTGGCGGAATAGTCCACCTCGCCGTTTTTCGGCCAGGCATTGAGCTGCTGAAAAATATAGAACGCAAAGGAGTAGACCGTCGGGGGCGGCACTTCCCACCAGGGCCGCGTACTGCCGGTACGTAAATCCGGTGGGTTATGCACGGTCAGCTTGCTGGGTGCCAGCATCCAGCCTGCACAGGTGAATAAAAGGAAAAAGGCAAGCACGGCGCAGGCGATGCGCAGCGTCTGAATATGCTGGTCGCGGTCTTTTACCGCATGGCGAAAACGGCTCATGAAGCTCTCCTGTTACGTTTCACTGACCAGCCCCGGGCATCCACAATCAGTTTCGGATTGCCCATCCCCAGCCGGCGTTTTTTAGTCTCCAGTCGCTGCCAGAGCCAGTTCTCGGGCTTACCACGCTTGAGCCTGGCCATCCAGCGGCCGCCGAACCAGACGAGCAGCAGCGGCATGACCAGCAGGCCGGTGGGAACAACAACCCAGCCGGCAAGCGGGATAAACGGCAGTGACAGGAGCAGACCCGCACCCGCGCCGGCAAGGGCTGCCAGCCCCATCTCATGGGTGGTGAATCCGCGAAACACCACGGGCTCACTGTTGAGACGGTCAGGTAAAAAACGAATGGTCTGCATCGTCGCAGGCTCCTACAGCAGAATGTCGGCAGACTTGCCGAGCAGCCAGATAACGGCAACCAGCAGCACCACACCCACCACCACAATGGCCCCGAATTTGGTCCAGGTGGCTTTCTCATTGCGGACTTCGGTGAAGGTGTGCAGGGCGGCAATGGCAACGTTGATAAAGGCAACGGCCGCCACGACCAGCCCCCCGATAACAATGCCGTCCTGCAGGTAGCCCTTGATTTGTCCGGACAGCCCGCTTCCGCCTCCGGACTCAGGCGCTTCAACGCTTGGCAAGTCCGCAAAGGCCGGTTTGCAGGTGAGCCAGCCCAGGAGGGCAAGCGTACCGGCGCGGGTCAGCGTACGACTGGCGAAACGGCGCAGGCGGGCAACAACAGACTCAGAATGGTGCATGGAATTCATCTCCTGACTTAACGTTCATAATCGGGTTAACTGGCAAACATCCAGATACACACAAGCAACAGCAGCACGGTGCGGACGGCAAAACGCCCCAGGGCCGCGTCCCGCACTTTGGTGTTACTCCAGCCGGTCCAGACATCCGACAGCGCCCACGCGGCCCATAAAAAAAGAAACGCCAGCAATGCCCCGATGCAGAGCAGATGAAGGATGTTCACATCAAGACTGCCGGAGCCGGCTTTAAACGCGTTCGTTTGTTCGGATGTCATGGACATCAGGGCCGCTCCCGCCGGTAATTACCGGCCACATAAGACGGGTCACGCGGTTGCGCGCGGGAGGGCTCCAGATAGCGGTCAATGCCGCTGCGGATGGTGTTGAGATCGGATGTGGCCTGACGGTAATCAAAGAAAAAGCGGCCACGGTCAGCCGGGTCGGCCTGTGCAGCCGCCACGCGGGCCCGTTCAAGCGACGCCTGAACCTGGTCCAGCTGACGCTGAACAGACGCAAGCTCGTCTTTCTCGGATGCCTGTGCAACAGCTGATGCCAGAAAGGTCAGCAATACCAGACCAGTGATGCCCGGGACACGACGGTTGCGCCGCATGGCCGGACGATGTGAGTTCATACGCACCTCCAGAAGGATTAAGGGGTGCGGACAGGATGCGGAAGAGGAAGCGTCGGGTCAGCGATAAACCCTAAACAGGAATTTCAAAATTAATTGCAGGTCAGTGTCGGTGGCAGGTTTAGCTGTAAATAAAGGTTCATTGTGATATTAAGAAAACTCAACGTTAAACAGAGGGAAAATGAAAATGATGAATACTGTTCTGAAGGCCACGTTAATCACTGCACTGATTAGCGGCCCTGTTCTTGCGGTCGACGGTACTGGCAAAGTCCAGCTTTCAGACCTGCATTTCGCCTCAGCAGCAAATGGTTTGCAGCAAATTGAAGGCACGGGAACAAACGTGTCAGGTGGGCCTGTGAAGACTGTAATTGTCAAATTCAACTTGCTTCAGAATGGGGCAGTAATAGGAAATACGGCAGCGATGGCTGAAAATCTGGAGCCGGGTCAGCAATGGAAGCTACAGGCCCCCTACGACAGCATAACCAACAAGCCAGACAGCTTCAAAGTGACAGAACTGACGGTATTTAATAACTGACACTGACGCGCCAGTAACGGTCGTTTCATGGCTTGTCTGCTGACGGCAGGCGCGCAAAACAAGTTTTGCACGCCTCCGTCCAGCCCTGATTTAAAGATACTTCTTGAACGACGCAGTGGTCACCGTTACGGCGATCCCCAGCAGAACAGTCGCCGGCAACAACAGCAGATTGGGGTAGACTGCCGTGGGCCAGGAAAGGTACAGCATGGCGGGCACCACAGCGGCCGGTTTGACCAGCTTCTTGGCATGATGATAGACAAACGAACTTTCATACCCCGCGCCGTACCGCCGCAGATCACGCCGCCCCAGCCCCTCAACCAGCGCCACCACCACGACCAGCACAAACAGCGGGACGGACAGCACCAGGATGGTGACGCGTACCAGGGTGATAATGCTTATCCATACCGTGGCCAGCAGGTACTCACGCAGGTAGCCGGCAAGCCAGCCGCTCCAGCTGTTGATTTCTCGGGTGACGGCATTGTCACTGTGCATCTGGTGCGCATACTGCTGCCGGACCCAGTCGAGAAAACCACTGTCCACAAAAGCCCACTGATAGGCAGTGGTCACCCAGCGCACAACCGTCACCGATGGCTCAGACAGCAGCAGGCTGCGGGTGAACTCTGTGGACAGCCACCCCAGCTCGGTATTCATAACCGCTTCACTGTGCGCCGCCCCGGCTTCCGGCCAGAAGAAGGCGATGCCGATATATTCAATCAGCAGGCTCAGCAGCAGCGAGGACAGCACCACGCCCACCAGGGCCCATGGCCAGCCCCAGAGCAGATTATACAGAATGCCGTGCTTGCGTTCCGGCAGTGTCTGCTGCTGTGGGGGACGTTTTACCTCAGCCATTCGCCCCTCCTGTGACCGGCACGTTCAGGGCCGGACCGTCCCGCCACCAGGATTCGCCGCTGTGATAGCTGCGCCGCATCTCCTCCGCTATTTTCTCGATGCTTTCCGGCATCAGCACATCATCAGCATCCCCGGCAGGCAGCGGCATGCGGATTTTCCACAGTTGCCCGCCTTCCAGCAGGGCAAACGCCTGCCCTTTTGGCAGCGTCACGATATCGGCCGGCTCCAGTAGCGGGACTTTTACCGTCCCGACGCGGTCCTGGGTGCTTGAGGTGAAGTCCTGGTCTGCATTGACATCGGCCGTGTCCTGGTGCCCGGAGACCAGCGTTTTGGTGTAAATCTCCACCTGCGGCAGTTGCGTGGTCAGCAGCTCGGCGGTGCGGTTCTCCCTGACGCGCAGCATAATCAGGTTATTAAAGTTACCCTGTACCTGGGCCGTCTTGGCCGCATTCCCGATGCGTGCCTCAATATCAGAAGACGTCTGGGTATAGGCCGTCACCTGCATGCCGGCACCGCCCCCTTTGTTGATGAGAGGAATAAACTCATCCCCCATCAGCTCGTTAAACTCATCGCAGTGCAGGTTAATCAGGGACTTCCCTTCTTTCCCGCCCGGCAGGCCCGCATTGATACCGTGTTTATAAATGTGCCCGGCCACACTCACCAGATCGGCGAACATGGAGTTACCGACCGCGCTCGCCACTTCACTGTCACTGAGCGCATCGAGCCCCACATACACCACGGCTTTTTTACGGATGATCTGTTCCCAGTCAAAAATCGGCCGCGTGTCGTCAATGTCCTGATAATCCGGCGACAGCAGCTCGGCGGTCTTGCCGGTGGTCAGTTTTTCCAGCAGCGGCAGCAGCGACGCCACGATTTTGTCAAAGTAAGTACGGTCATAACGTACCGCTGACCGCAGCCCGTCAAGGATGGGATCATAGAGTTTTTTACCCTCTTCTGAACTCAGGGCAACCTCAATGGCCCAGATACGTAAGGCATCCGGCTGACCCTGCATGTTACGGGGCACGTCGTCCTCTCCCAGCACCTGCTGATTATTCTCAATCTGCGTCTGCAGAGCTGGCAGCTGCGCCTGGATGATTTTTTCCGCATAGCGGATATAGAGATCGGCGATATTGTTCACGTAGCGCATGATCAGCGTGTAGTCAGGGCGCTCACCCAGGGCGACCAGCGCACGGGCGATGATGTTGACGAACCGCCAGGCAAATTCGCGGAATGCCGCGCTGTTCCCCTCACCCGACAGCTGACCGGCCACGCGGGACGCCACCTCTGACACGCGACCAAAACGCCCGACGGCATTATAACGGGCTGAAATTTCAGGCCAGCCGAGATGAAAGATATACAGCTCATCCCCGCGCCCGGCCCGGTGGGCCTCTGCCCAGACGCGTTTCATCAGGTCTGCGTCGCCTTTCGGATCAAACACGATGGTGACTTCACCCCGCCGGATATCCTGGGTGACCAGCAGCTCTGCCAGCCGGGTCTTACCGACGCGCGTGGTGCCGTACACCACCGTATGGCCAACGCGCTCCCCCAGGGCCAGGGTAACGTCTTTTTCGTCGGGCTCGATGCCGTGCAGCGCCGGATTCCCACCCACCGGCGGTAATGGCCGCACCGGGTTCAGCGGCGTATCGGCGCTCAGCAGCTTCCCCAGCCAGGGCAGACGATGCTCTGTCAGCAATTCAAGCTGACGCGCGCCCTGATAAAAGCGGTTCGGCTGCAGGTAGCGGGCCACTTCCGGGCGCAGCGTATCCTGCAGGCGCTGGGTGTGTTTCTGGGTCCAGCGGAACCCCCGGCCGAGAAACAGGCGACGATGGCTGACGGGGATCTGTTTGGTGCTCATAACATAGCGCGGCAGACGGCGGAGATTCCGGCGGTAGCGAATAATCTTCATCCCCTGATGCGTGCGGGTGACGGCCAGCGCCGCAAACCCGGCTGCGGTGACATAGCTTACAGAGGGTGCCAGGGCGACAGCCCAGGGTGCCTGCACACAGACATACGCCGCCATGCCCGATACCACGGCGGTATTCAGCTCAACGGCCGGACGCAGCAGAGCTTCAATGACGTAACGGTTACTCATCGTCTGCCTCCTTTATGATTTTACCGTCGGCCCTGCGGGTATACGTCCCCTTTGCGGAGCCGGCTTCCCTGCAGGGCTGAGAGTGAAAACGCAGGGCATCCGCCAGTAAGCGCCAGAGCACATACAGGACATTCGACAGAATGAAAAAAATGATCCATACGGCCCGCAATGACAGCAGGTAATTGTTCGCCGCGGTTTCTGTGGAGACGGCAGTGACGGTACAGGCTGCCGGCTTTGCATCAGGCGGAGCCGCATTATCAGGCACCGGGCATCCCTCCCACATGTAGTGCCCGGGCGGCGCGGTGCGCCATGCCTTTGCCTCTTTCTGCAACTGGTCGTTCAGGTCACTGACCGGATGGCCGAAAACAAACCAGGCGAGCAGGCAGACACCGCCGAAAGCGGCAGGCACGAAAACGGCATGACGGAATAAACAGAACACAAGCCACAAAGCGCAGCGCAGGCTGTTCAGGATGATGTGCATAAATGATTCCTCAGAGATACTGCCGGACGTCCTGCCCGGCGAGAATGGTCAGCAGGCGTTGCCCGCTGATGATGCGCAGGCGCGGTGATGTCGTGCGAATGGCGCGGCTCATCTTCCCGGTACGGCCCGTGTGGACAAACAGACCGCGGCGGCCGGTCTGCAGGAGAAGCCGGTCAAAGTCCTCAACATGTGCGGGGGAAACAGCACGGCTGTACCGTTTGGCCTGAATCAGCCAGTATTCCCCGTCGATGATGACCTGGCCATCAAGGCCGCCGTCAGCGCTGTAGGAGGCATTACGCACCACGGTCAGCCCCTGACGTTCAAAGGCAGACAGCAACAGCTCTTCAAAGACATAGGGGCTGATTTTGCGCAGATAAGTCAGGCGCTGCCCGTCTCCCGGCAGGCTGTTAAGCTTATTCAGTACCCTCCCCGCCGTTGCCCGGTATCGCCGGTGACGGCGGGTGCTGGCTTTCTCCCGCCGGCGCAGGTTCAGAAAAACCATCACCACCAGGAACAGGACGACCAGTATGACCGCCCCGTAAGGGTGCGCCATCAGCAGACCATTGATATATGGCGCGCTCATTACGGCTTAACCTGCTGCGTCAGGCCGGTATCGGTGATAAGTACCGGATAATGCGCAATCTGCAGGCGACGGGCCAGCTCGCTGCCGGAAGCCGGGGCCAGACTGACACCGGGTGCCAGCTCGCGCAGCTCACGCACGGTAGCCATATCCGTGACGTTGACTATCATCCCGGCCGCATGCTGTTCAGCCAGCTCACCGGCATTAGCCTTCAGCCATTCACGGGACAGGGCATCATCCCCGACCAGAAACAACGCCCCGATGCCGGGCAGCTGCAGCGGCCGGTCGGCAATGCTGCCCGGGCGCAACTCCGGCGTGAATACCGGCAGCATGGCGGCCTCGCCCTGCAGCACGGGTGACGGGGGTGAAGATGTTGTGTCGTTTCCCGTGCTCATACCGGGCTGTTTATTAACGGCCTCAAAATACGGCGCAGCATCTTCACCGCCCAGATCAGCAATCACATTCAGTTCAGCATGGCCGGTCAGGGGAAGGAGGGTAAAAAGCAGTAAGGACAGCGTTTTCATCAGGGTTATCTCCCGGGTTCAGTCCAGACGAAGCCTGGATCGGGGGTGAGCGCAGCAACCGAACGGGGCGCTTCAGCTGCCGGCGCAGAAATGCGGGGTGTAGGGCTGATTTTTGCCAGATGCCTTCTCACAATGGCGCGGTAACGTGCAGCAGGCTGACCACCTGCGGGATGGTGGTAGCAGCCGGCCGCATCCAGCCAGCTGCCTGGCTTACGCGCCCAGCACTCACGCAAAATGGTGGCGGCGGCGTTCAGGTTGGTGTAAGGGTCAAACGCCTCCCACGTCGAGGCAAAATGATGACCGTTCCAGCCCAGATTGACCTGGGCAATACCGACATCGATGCGCTTAAGCGCGTGACGCTTCATAAAGACCTGCAGCGCCTGCCAGGCCTGCAGACGCGTCTCATAGCGATACCCTTTGCCTGCCACATTGATGGTCCAGGGCCATGGCCGCACGCCGCGGGGAAGTTTGCGCGAAGACTCGCTCAGTGATACCGAGTAAAGCGCTTCCGGGGGCACGCCGTGCGCCATGGCCACGCGGACGTAACCCTCCGGCACCGTCTGGTCAGCATGGCCGTCAGGGACGGCCGCCATCAGTAAGCCCAGCGCCAGCGCGCCGGTCAGAACGCTGCGATTACCCATTTACCGTCTCCCGCCTGCTGCAGTAAAACCGGCATCAGGCCGTTACCAAAGCGCATCCACCGTCCGCCGTCGTGGTTAAGCGTGATCTGGCGCTTGCGGACCTTTTCCACGGGAATGTGATGGTCCCGCGCCCAGCTGCGAAGCGCATCATCACTGCCCTGGCTGTCGACCAGATAGATGTCCACCGGCCGGTTGTCAGCCAGCACGGCAGACAGTTTCGCGTCGCAGGTGGCGCAGTCTTTTGACCTGACGAACAGCGCCAGCCGGCCACCACTGTCGTGCGCCACGCCGGAGGCGTTCCCCATATTGACCGGCAGTGTGCCCGGATACAGGCGCTGCCAGGCCGCGTTCACCTCACGCTGGAAATCAAGCTCTTTCTGGGTGCGGGCAAACTCTTCCTTCACCCACTTTTCAGCAAACTTACGGCGCTCTGCCGGCGTCTGCGCCTCAATACCCAGGGTGGAAAGCGGATCGAGACCCGGCGACTGGATACCCCGGGGTCCCTTCATCAGCTGCTGATAACGCTGATAATCGTCGGTACTGAGTCCCCACTGTCCGGCCTGCTGCTGCAGGTTTTGCTGAGCGGAGTCCGCCCGTTGTGTTGATTCCTGTCGGCTGACATCCGTCTGTCCTGATGTGGTCGCGGCCAGGGTCGGGGGACTCAGCAGCATGGCGGCTAAAAAGGTATGTTTCAGTTTCATTATTCGCTCCGTTATTCTGCTCTGAGCACGGTCAGGCGGCCGTTAACCCGAAACGTCGCCTCACCATAACCGGCACTGACCAGCGTCCAGCCGGCAACGGTTTCGCCCTCTCCGACCAGGGCCACCTGCGACAGGCTGCTGTAGCCCCGGGGCGCGATGGCAGCCCAGGACTCTGCCCCCCGCTTCTCCACACCCGTCAGCACAAAAGGCGCATTGCGGGCCATGCGAAGGGACGGAGCAGCACGACGTGTGTCAGCGGGACGGGGCTTTTTTGCAGCAGGCGCGTTTTTTTTGACCGGTGCGGCGACAGGTGCGGCGGGTGCGGGTGCCGGCTGTGATTTCAGCGCTGTCAGCTGCTCAGTCAGCGCACTCAGGCGGGTTTCCAGCCCCTGCTGGGCGTCCTGAAGGGTTCGCAATGACTGACGCACGGCGTCGTCGCTGCCGGCCTGTTTCGCTGCTGCGCTCAGCTCCTGCTGCATCTCACCAAGTTTTTTCTGGCTATCCTGCAGACCGGCTCTGAGCGTGGTCACATCTGACTGCAGGGCCGCGACTGTCTCAACAGTGGCCGCAGTACTGCCCTGAGATTCAAGGCGTGTAAGGCGCTCATCAAGGTCCGATATGCCCAGGCTGAAGGCGGTGTAGCCCAGCGCCAGAATGCCGGCCAGCGCCACACCGCCGGCAGCGCCCCAGATGAGGCGGCGGCGGGGACGCCAGCTGAATCTTTTACGGGCCGGCGCGGGATCCGTATGGAATGGTTGCTGTTCGCTCATTTTCTCAGAAACCCTCCGCTGACAGGTTTAACGGGGACGGACTGAGGTGCGCTGATGGCCGGTTGTGACACCGCTGACGGCGCAGGCGCGGACCAGGTGCTGACCGGCGGCGGAAGCTGGGAGACCGGCAACTGGTAGCCGTCGCGCAGGCTGTGGCAGACCACACGCTGTACATCATCCACCTCAAGCTGCCAGGCCGGACCAGCCAGGACCTGCAGGGCAGTACGCAGGCGCATCGGGCCCAGCTGGTACTGGACTGCCGGCAATGCCTGGCGGTAAAGCACGCCGTTGGCGGAGCCGGTCGCGCACAGGGAATAACCGGACTGGCGCAGGGCGTAACGCAGCGCATCCGCCACGGTAGGATGCAGGGATGACGGGATGCGAATATCAATAATCTGCGAGAGAGGGTCACGCTGGGCCGCCTGCGGATCGGTACTGACCAGCAGATAACGATCGTAGCGCACCACTTCCGGCGTCCGCGCATACTCGTCCGGAGAGACCGGCTGAACGTTGCGGGTGACGGTGGTGCCGGGTGTCGGGTCGGCAGGCGCACGTTGCTGCAACTTTTGCGGCTGGGAAACACAGCCCGCAAGGAGCAGCAGGGGAAGAACAGTGGCAAGCCTGCCTGGTGAAAATACGTTGTGAGAGGTGTTACGTTTCATCCGGATTTTTCCTGTACAGTGATAAAACAGCCCTCACTGTGCGGAATCGGTCCGGTTTCACTCAATTAACAACTGATTTTCCGTTGATGAAAAAAAACGCCGGCAAAAGCCAGCATTTTTCACTAATAGCGCGCTGTCAGGCTACTTTATGGGGACGATGGGTCACATCGCCGCGGCCTTCAAGCAAACCCGCAATAGAAATGTCTTCGTCCAGCGCGTCCCAGTGGATACCACGGGGACTCAGTTCATAGCTGTTAAGCTGTTCAGTTGAAGCATGCAACAGGCGTGGAAACCATGCCAGCGGCACACCGATGGTACGGGCGTCGTTGAGTTCAACCCACATCGTGGCCTCATCGAAGCTGACCCGTTTAGCTGAAATAGTCATTCCAGGCCTCCAGAAACAATGCTTGGTTATCTTCAACGATCCCCGTCAGTTCTTTTAATACCCGTGAATTAAACCCATCGTTACTGGCCAGTACCACTGATGGCGTTAACCAGAATTTGGCTTCACTACCTGCTTTCATTACGTGAATGTGTGCAGGTTCGAGCGGGTTACCTTCATTAGAATAAAAAAAGAACCGGAAACCGTTGATCCTCAGTATAACAGGCATGTCAGTTATCCTTAAATGCTGACCGGATTATGTGTAAGTTCAGAGCAACTGCCATAAAGGCTGTTCAGAGTGCATGGATTGCCGATTTTGGTACTCCATACCCGAATCCAATGAACGGTATATCATCATCGAAGTCCATCGGTGGCGCACCGGCACTGCTGCCGGAAGCCTGGCCACTGTGAGTCGGTCCGGAAGGTTGCTGAGGCTGGCCCCAGTCATTCCGGGAAGACGTATTCTGACCGCTGCCGGACTGCCGACCGCCAAGCATCTGCATGGTGCCACCAATATTGACCACCACCTCTGTGGTGTATTTATCCTGGCCGGCCTGATCGGTCCATTTGCGTGTGCGCAGCTGGCCCTCGATGTAAACCTGGGAGCCTTTACGCAGATATTCACCCGCAATTTCTGCCAGCTTGCCGAAAATAACCACCCGGTGCCATTCGGTCACTTCTTTCTGTTCACCGGACTGCTTATCGCGCCAGCTCTCAGACGTGGCCAGCGAAAGGGTGGCAACTGCGCTGCCGTTAGGAATATAACGAACTTCAGGATCCTGGCCGAGGTTTCCGACAAGAATAACCTTGTTAACGCCGCGTGAGGACATAATCATTTCTCCTGTAAGGAATAAAGAAACACCCCGCGAACGGGGTGTGTCAGGTGCGCATCAGAATGAGTTTTCTGCGTAGTTTTGTTGTGCGACAGAGCCATTCTGCGGCGGCACGGAGTCAGATTTTTCAGTCTTGTAAACCATTTCCTGGCCTATTTTGATCCAGTCCACCTTTATCAGGCGGGCTTTCAGACTGACGCGCTGTTCGCCGGCATGGTCGCCCTTGTTCAGCGTAAATATGTCCGTGGACGGGTTACTCAGGTTAAAGCCCAACAGGACTTTCTTGTCTTCATCGACGGCTTTCTGGCAGCGGGCGATAAGGCTGGTTGCCTCTTTACCTGCGACAGAAATGTCAAAACGGACGTAGGCCGGATTATCAGTCGGACCACTCAGTGCATTGATTACGCAGCTGAGGAACGAGCCATTCTGATGGTTAACCTGGCGAATGTTGCTGAGATACCCGATGCCTTTGATAGTCAGGTTGAAGTACTCAGATTTTGCAGATGCAGAAGTGTTGTTTGCAGACATGATGTTTTCTCCATGGAGGTAAAAATAGGTACGACGGAGAAACCATCTGCCCTGACGGGAGTGGTTTCCCGTCGGGGGTCAGGATCGGTTGAATCCTGAGAGTCTGGTATGTTGAAGGAACCTTCATCGCCGCGTCGTAATGCGCTTGTACAGGCGATATCTGCTTTCAAAGGTGCGCAGATGTACCAAAGTTTGCTCCCTTTCAGGTTACAGGAGCTTTCGCTGTAGCCACCCGAAGGCGATTCTCACAGGCTACTGAATCATTGGTGGTCGTATGAACGACGGTTTAGCACTTTTATAATTAAACCGTCCTCCCGGAATGTCAACGGTCAAAATGGAAAACGTGATCCGTAAAAATAAAAGGGCACCGTTTCCGGTGCCCTGGGGTCAGTGCCTTAACCTGCAGTCGTCTCATCTGTCTCCGGGGAAAAATCCCGACGCGGTTTTCACGGAGTGCATGCGTCTTACAGGTCAGTTAGTGTGCAATAACTTCCTGCCAGGCCTGCTGCGGGTAAATCCCGTTATAGTTTACCTTACAGCACCGTGGCCAGCGGGGCACCTATGCATCAAAGCCTGGCAACAATAGCAGAACCCGCCCCGGGGTTGTACAGTGAAATAGTTCAATACTGCGCGGATTATTCTGTTTTAGCCTTAACCGATGTTTTTTTACGCTTCGCTGCTTTCTTCTTACCTGTACTGATAATTCCCTCACAGTCCGGATAGCGTATGCACCCCCAGAAATCACCATTTTTACCTTTACGTTTACGTGTGGGCCCTTTGCATAACGGGCAGGGAGGCGTGACGGGAGCGGTGATTTTCACACTGTCCTGGCGGCCTTTTTCGACAAGGTGACGGGTCCACTGCAGCTGCTTTTGCATAAAGACCGCAAGCGACATTTTCCCCTGCGAAATATCATCCAGTGCCTGCTCCCATAATGCGGTCATGCCCGGGCTCGTCAGCGTTTCCGGCAGGGCCGCAATCAGCTCTCGTGCCACCTGCGTTGAGTGGATGTGCTTCCCTTTTTTCTCCAGATAGTGTCGTTTGAAGAGGGTTTCGAGTACGCCCGCACGCGTCGCCTCTGTGCCCAGACCGGCGTTATCACGCAGCACTTTCTTCAGCTTCGGGTCACTGACGAAACTGGCCGCGTTCTTCATGGCAGCAATCAGCGTCCCCTCCGTGAACGGTTTTGGCGGACTGGTTTTCATATCCTTAACCTCAGCACCGGTGACAGCGCAAATATCCCCTTTTGCCAGCGCCGGCAGCGCCATACTGTCACCATCGGCGTCCTCTTCATCGTCATCTTTTTCAGCCTGGAACAATGACTTCCAGCCCGTCACCACACCGACTTTCCCGCGTGTACGGAACAGCTGGCCACCGATATTGAAAGACGCCTCTGTCACGTCAGATTCCTGCAGCGGAAGGAACTGGGCGAAATAATGCTGGCGAATCAGCTGGTAGACCTTCAGCTCATCGGCGCTGAGGCGCGACAAATCAAATGCCTGTCGGGTGGGAATGATGGCATGGTGCGCGGTGATTTTCTTGTCATTCCAGACACGCGAGACAAACTTCCTGTCCAGCTGATTCAGTACCGGGGCCACAGCGGGATCGGATTTCGCCACTGCTGCCAGCACGTCGGGAATTTCCTGCTGCATGGAGGTTGGCAGAAAACCGCAGTCTGTCCGGGGGTAGGTGGTCGCTTTATGGGTTTCGTAAAGTGACTGAGCAATGGCGAGCACATCATTTGCGCCCATGCCGAATTTTCGGGAACAGACCTGCTGAAGGGTGCCCAGGTCAAAACAGAGGGGTGCCGCCGTTTTCTCCCGCTTCTGTGTCACCTCCAGTACCGTAGCCCTGCCCTGCTGCTGACAAAGCTGTCCCACCGCCCGGGCTGCCTGAGGATTGATGCAACGCTTTTCCTCGTCACAGTACTGCTCAACGGGCACCCAGCCAGCCCGGAACCGGACGCCCTCTTTTTCAATAAGCGCATGTACCTGCCACCAGGGCTTTGGCACAAAGGACGTGATTTCATTATCCCGGTTAACCACCATGGCAAGCGTCGGCGTCTGTACCCGCCCGACGGACAGCACTTCTGACACCCCTGAGTCACGGGCTTTGAGGGTATAAAGCCGGGTCAGGTTCATACCGATGAGCCAGTCAGCCTGGCTCCGGCCCTTGCCGGCATCATACAGCAGGGCTGTTTTTTCCCCCGGAAGAATACTGCTCAGTGCTTCCTTCACACTGGCCTCATCCAGGGCTGATAACCAGAGCCGGCGCACCGCGCCACTGTAGTGGCAGTATTCCAGCAGCTCACGCGCGATAACTTCTCCCTCGCGGTCGGCATCGGTGGCGATGACCACCTCAGAGGCCTTTTTGAGCAGCTTACTGATAACGGTGAACTGCGATTTTGTCTGCTCTTTGACGACCATTTTCCAGGCCTCAGGCAGCACAGGCAGGACATCGGCACGCCACGGCCTGCCATACTGCTCGCCATAGGCTTCAGGGCTGGCAGTTTCGAGTAAATGGCCGACCGCCCAGGTCACAACGATGTTACCGCCGCTGATAAATCCCTGCTCACGCTTGCTGATACCCAGCACGCGGGCAATATCCTTTGCCTGGGAGGGTTTTTCACACAGAAAGAGTTGCATGTGTTGCCTCCCGCGTCAGCGTTTTTCACCCGCCGCAACAGCGCGGACATCATTCATCAGCTTCGTGACGCCGGACCCGGCCAGACGCTGTGATGATGATGAACGATAGACAACATAGAGCCTGCTGCCGGACCCGTTTTTCTCGATTTCGATATCCAGGTGATCACGTCCGTTCCAGTCGGAGCCCATTTTGTAGTAGCTGCCCGGCATGGCGTCCCAGACGGGATGCGCATCATCTTCAGCAGCCGCTTTCCAGTCCCCGTCATTTGTGGCCTGCCGCAGTGCCTCAAGCTCCTGTGTGGAGATAAATTTGTAATGGCGCTTCAGGCGGGCCGCCGCGGTATCCACATCGACCGGCACGGAGAACGTTTTATCGACGGACTTCATGGCCTGTTGCCCCGCCGGGCTCATCAGCGGCATCCCACCACTTTCTCCGCTATCGTTGCCGCCTAACGTTTTTTTCAGGTTCGCAGCGGTATCGCTGACCTGTTTATTAATCGCAGCCCAGTCCGTTGTTGCGCATCCGCTCAGTAAAAAGAAAGAGGTGAGGAGGAACACAGGGCGAATCATATCATTCCTCCTCTGCTATGGTGTTTTTAAGCGGAGGTGAGAACGAAGAACGTTTTTTACCGCTTAACACATCCGGATCAGGTTCGCCATTTCGCTCAATGGCAACAAGCCCTTGCGTGGTTTTTTCTGCAATATCACGGCGAGTCACTGCAAGTGTTCGGTAAGGCTGAATCACGCCATAGACCTGACGAACAGCATGGCCACCATTGTCCAGGATAGCGTCACGTTGCGAACGCGAAATCAGTCCGTAATGAAAAGCCTGGAAAGCTTTCATTGCTAACTGATCATATCCAACCAGAAGCCATACGCACCGGTATCCTAACGGTGAACGGCTGAAAACGCTCACATTTAACGGATCGGCTGATTCAACTTCCGAGAGCGTTACCCCTTTGGGTACGGCTGACAATATGGCATCCAGTGAACTGACGTTTTCATTAATTTTAAGTGTTGCTCGTTGCAGGGCTTCTTCGAGCCGTACCAGAGCCATATCGGCATAGGGATTATCTGCCGCTGAGTCTCGGGAAGCATTACCAGCTCGCGCAATGGCTTGCGGCATGCTGATTATTTCAGGCCTCTTTTTTTTCACCCCTGTCTCGTCCGGAGCATCACGTTTCCTGCCCTCCCAAAGCCGGATTGCATAATGTGTATGGAGCAGGATATTAACAGAGGACTGTAGGGCCCCCGCTCGTGAAGCGGTTGTTCCGCCCTTTGTTTTACCATCAGACATGTCTAACGCCTCTCTTTAGTGGGTAATGAGTTTTGACACGCTTGAGATAGTCCGGGCGAGAGGGGTATATGAACAACTTAAAACCAGATCGTCACCGTTACAAATTTGCAGAACCTTCATCTCTTTTATGGCGAAGAAGTATTGCCTGGCTTTCAACCAGTGTTGCCACTGGCAACAGCGCTCACTTTTTAGCCAGCACTTTGCTGGCAAAAGTGCAAGACTTCATGCTCCGCTGCCTGTAAAAATCTGCAATTTCATGAATTTATGATATTTTCCCGAATTTTCTTCACCAGATCCCTGATATTTTCCTCCGATACCGGGCGGGCAGAGGCCCGTGGTTCGGGTTTCCATTGTTGCTGTTCGGGACGCTGAACTGTTTTTTTCCCGACACTGTCAGATATATCGCCACCCTGACGGGGCGCGTATAACCTGCCCTCACGCGCCTTCTTCATCACGGCCAGCAACCAGCCAACCGGGTTGCTGAGCTGATGGCGTGCCATCACCTTTTGCAGGCTGAGCAGCACAAGTTGTGCCTGTTCTTCAGGCAGCGCCTGCAGCTGGGCGGTCAGCATGGCAATATCTTCAGCCGGCACAAGTTCATGCAGACTGTCGGGAAGCACAGGTTTACCCGGTACGTACGTATTTTTATTCACACTGTGTGTGATACTACGTACGTAATGGTTCGGTTTCCGAACCCGGTCATAACTGCCTGTTTTTACTGGCAGTACGGATTCCGAACTCAGTGAATTGTTGTACCTTTCTGGACTGAGTTCGGTATCCGAACCCTGTTTTTTAGCGACGATTCCTGGCCGTTTATGACTGAGTTCGGTTTCCGAACCCGGTGCGGGACAGGGTATTCGGTGATGATGTTTCGCCATCTGGCTGGGAGACTGTGGGCTGTCCAGACGCGATTCGATCAGCGCAAGATGGCTGCGATAATGGCGCATGGTGGGGTCGTTTTTTATATCGTCGAGCACTTCGCGGGCAGTCTGGCTGATAGTCCGGTTTTTACTCAGGCAGGCATCCGCCACCACATCAAGGAAGCGGGGGTCGAGCATTTCCGCATCGCTGAACGTCAGGGGCTCATCGTGCTGAGCATAGATATTCCCCCGCACCCGCCCTTTATCATCCCGCACGCGTTTACAGAGGCTGAGCCAGCCGGTTATTCGCAGCATCAGCAGGACGCGGCTTACCGTTTCCCTTGAGGCTTTCCCCTTTCCGGGTGAGGCAAGCTGCAACTGCAGTTCGTCATAGCTGGGGAAAACCGCCCCCTCATTATTTTGTGCATACAGCCGGATCATCATCCAGCCCATCTTGTCCAGCGGTGACAACCGCGTGTCGAGCAACAGCCGGCGGGGAATGGAATCATGCACATTTCCGGTAAACAGCAGGCCGTTACGTATCCTGCCATCATCCCGCCGGGGACTGGCCGCAAGGCGGGCATTCATTTTATCCAGCGTATAAGCAATCAGGCTTTCTGCAGGCAGACTCATTATTTTTCCTTTTCGGCCGCCATCACGGCCGTTCTGAACTGTCAGTATGCTTAGTACTGCACCCGCGTACGGGGGCAGGGTAAACAGGCTGTCATGCTGCTATTTCCGTATGGCGCTGTTATAGCGTTCGTGGCTGAGAAGAAGCCATGTCCGACCTTCGTTGCGACTCAGCAGACGCCAGAACGGGCCGAGATCGATTTTGTAGTAACCGCAACCTTTCTCATCGAGCCGGGTGTAATTACGCGCCCCCTGCCGGAAACGGCGAACCTGACGTAACGCCTTCTGACAGCATTGCGGCGGCGTACCATGGGGAGCCCGCAGGCCCGGCGCAACCATCCTGTATTTCATGCCGTCTTCCTTACCGGCGTTCGTGCCGGAGAAGGCTGCCGGGTCTTGTGCCAGCCACGGACCGCATGCCAGACCGACGTCAGCGAGACGTTCATCTGTTCTGCAGCCAGCATCATCACGTCCAGCCCGTCAGCACTTTCCGCATCTTCAACGTCGGACTTTTGCCACTGTCGCCACAGGGCGGCGTTTTCCTCATCACCCAGTGCGTTACCGCGCCCCGGGCGGACATCGATACCGGCAATACGACGGCGGGCCGCCACGTCCGTACTGGAGAGCCCGAAGTAATTGGCCATCAGTTCAATGGAGCCGCCCAGCGCCAGCGCCCGATCGATACGCTGGAGTCGTTTCTGTTCCGTCCGGGCCTGCTGCAGCATGCGCACCAGATTGCCGTGATTGATGCCCACACTGATGATCGACACCTCACTGCCGGAAAGGTAGTGAAGCTCTTCGAGCGAGAGCCCCTGCAGCATCTGCATTTCCTCGCGGTTCAGTCCCAGCGATTCGCAGCGGCGCAGATAGCCACTTCTCAGATCCATAACCAGCTGCATCAGCAATCCGTTGGCAGCCTGAGATAAACTGTTCATCATTCCCCCTTAATCCTGACGGTAACCAATGGCTGCCGGACCCCGGCCGCTGACACCCTGATGAAGACGGGCATTTTGTCCGGCTTCATACCCCTGATAACGTGCTGTATCCGCACCGCGGCAGGCTTTCAGTTCACGGGTTGTGACTGTTTTCATACTGCGGCTTTCCAGCCAGTGGCTCATCACCTGCTGCTCCTCGCTGCTGATGTCAGTTGCCGATATCACCTCACGCACCCCACATACCCAGCCGTCACGGAACTGCTCCGCTCTCGCCCGGCGTGTGGCCAGTTTCAGCCGCTTACTCTGGGTTTTGAGATAAGAATTTGTGGCATCTTTCAGCTGGCGCGTCAGCACATCAAAGGCATAGGCTGCTATCTCAGGTTTTTCACTGAATCCGTAAAAGGTTACCGAACGGCGATACCCGGCAGAGGTCTGACGCCATGAGTAATAAGCGCGGCAGCCAAAGGCATGACAGACGCCCCGGACAAGGGTTACCATCCATTCCGGAACTTTTTCAGCATCCGAAGGGGCCGTGCGGGAAGACGCCTCGCGCACAGATGTAAGACCGGCGTCAAGCTCGCTGATACCGTATCTGGCCATCAGCTTCTGGGCACGCTGCAGGGCCAGTCCTGCCTCATGGGCATTACTGTTGCTGCGGCCCAGCTTCAGCAGTTTCCTGACAAGATTCAGCAGTCGCAACTGTCGCTGTGAGTTATTCATCACTGTTATCCTCCCCGTACGTCAGACCACGTTGCAGCTCCCGAAGACGGCGCATAACGCGCAGCAGGCGCAGCAGTTTCAGAGCATCTTCATCTGTCAGTGCAGGTGCTTCCCCCTCACCCGGGCCGCCGGTGAAAAGCTCCGGCAGGCCACACACTCCTGCCGCAGGATGCAGCGCAGGCGCTTCGCCGGTCAGGCCCAGCAGAAATGCGGCGGCTTCAGAACACATCTCACCTGCCCCGACGTAACCGGCAGACATGTCGTTGTCGCGTTGAGGAAGAATTTCATCTTCGCAGCCAAGGACCTCACCCAGCTCCCAGGCCAGACGAAAAGCGGTATTCTGCAGGTGTTCGATATCGTCCTGATGGGCCGGCACATGCCAGATGCTGTCATTAGTCACCGGCGCGTCATCCTGCAGGACAACTTCAGGTTCTGGTGTTAAAAGAGAAAGCAGGCCATCCTCGCCATTGCCCTCTTCTCCACCATTCTCTTCTCCGTACCCATCGGAGAGGGTAACCAGCCCGCTAACATCCGCGCTCTCACCTGAAATGACCGGCGCGGCACCGTACATATCGGGCTGAACCTCATGCCGGGGGTGCTGTTTATCCAGTTTTTCAGGTGGGGTATTATCCGGGGCGGGCGTTACCGGCTCTCCTGAGATTTCACGACGTGGACTGGAGAAAGGCTGCACGACCTCAACAGACTTCTGCGCCGGTGTGGCCTGACCTGCAGAGTCAGCGGTGACGAGGCTGTTTGCGGGAGGGATGGACACCGGTTCTGGATCGCCGAAGTGATGTCTGCGGTTACGTTCTTTAGGATCCAGTTCCATCATCCAGCGGTCATAATCCAGCTCCGGATGGGGCAGCGCATGCAGTAAATCACCAATTAATTCATCGCGAAACATCTCAAGAGACCACAGTTCCGGTGAGTTGAAACGGCCACAACACTGGCCAAAAACGTCGCTGAAGGATTTGTCGCCTGTGTCTGAAATCAGGCAAAACTCATCCCACACGCGTTCAGCATCATGCCGGAGCGCCAGCAGCGCCGTTATCTGAGGCCTGCCGAGCCCGGACTCAAGCAGGTCTGGGATCCACGGATAAAGATATTTCAGCGCATCTTCCATACGGCTGACTGTTGAGTAATGGACTGGCAAACCTTCATGGGTCAGTAGCTCTGACAACTGACGCAACGAAACCGTCTTTCCCATCTGCTCTTCATATATAGAGCGGGCTTTGTGGATCCCCTGCGCTTTTTCAATAAAACTCAGCTCCCCGCGCACTTCATTCTCTGCCAGATGGCCAATAACACACTGCAGCCGTCCCGGCCACGGCTTGAACAACACATGGACGCGGAAAAACCGGTCTTCTCCGGTTTCCTGCCACAGTTCTGACAGGATCTGATAACGTGTATTACCCCCGTCGCTGAAGATGTACATATCGGGCTCACCATCCGGGTCACGGGTGACTTTGGGCACGGTGTCCAGCCCGCGCGAACGGATGGAAGCCTTGATATCGTCATAACGCGGATTGCGTGATGTTCGCGGATTATCAGGATTCGGGCTTAACTGGTCGAGCGTCAGGACCATGGGCATTTCAGCCGCCGGCATGACGCTGATATTGCCGGCCGCCTGCGACTGGCGTCCGGGCTGCAGCATGGCAGCCCCCACATTAGAACTTTTACGGCTCATGCCTGTTTCCTCCCGCTGCGGTAACCGAAGTCATAGCTGCCTTCCTGAAACTCCGAAAAGAGGGTGTAACGCCCGTCAAATTTGACTTTTACCGTGCCGGTTGGCCCCTGCCGCTGCTTGCCGACAATGATCTCAGCCACCCCGGCATCAGGGGTGCCGGGGTTATAAACCTCATCCCGGTAAATAAACATGATGAGGTCCGCATCCTGCTCCAGCGCACCGGAGTCACGCAGGTCACCATTATTGGGGCGTTTATCGGCCCGCTGCTCCACCAGGCGGTTGAGCTGGGAAAGCGCCAGTACCGGACAGCCCAGCTCTTTACCGAGCGCCTTAAGCGAGCGGGAAATTTCCGCTATTTCCTGCGTGCGGTTTTCCTGCTCGGGGGAGCGGACAAGCTGCAGATAGTCCAGCATGATGAGAGAGGGTCTGCCGTATTTGCGGACATAGCGTCGGGCGCGGGCGCGCAGTGTGGCCGGGGTCTGGTAACTGGTATCATCAATGATCAGACGGTTTTTCCACTCAATAATGCGACCGGTTGCCTCGGACACGCGAGCCCAGTCTTCATCATCCATGTTGCCGCTGCGAAGCCGGGACAGTTCCACCCGGCCTTCCATCGCCAGCAGGCGCATCATCAGCTGCTCTGAGGGCATTTCAAGACTGAACACAAAGACGTGATCGTCAGGTTTTGCGCTCACGGCCGCTGTGCAGGCGGCCATGGCCAGCGACGTTTTCCCCATGGAAGGACGGGCGGCCAGCAGGGCCAGATCGCCGGGCTGGAGACCACAGGTCATCGCGTCCAGTTCACTGAACCCTGTCGGTGTCCCGGTGAGGCCGTCACTGGCGGACATGCTTTCCAGCTGCGTCAGCAGTTTATCCAGCGCCTCGTTAACACCGGTCTCACTGTTGAGCTGCATGGCTCCCTGTTCGGCAATGTTAAACAGCTTACCTTCGGCCGACTCAAGAATGCCCGCCGAGCTGGCTTTCGGGGCCTGCACATCGGAAAGAAGACTGTTACCCACTGTCATCAGCTGCCGCAGACGGCTTTTCTCCGCCACCACCCCGGCGTAAGCCAGGATATTGGCTGCAGACGGCGTGTTTTTACTCATTTCAGCCAGATAAGCAAAGCCGCCACACTGTTCAAGGTCGCCTCTGTTCTCCAGCCGTTCCGTAATAGTGATGAGGTCGAGTGGTAGCCCTTCTCCGGCCAGCTCGGCCATCACGCGGAAGACCATACGGTGCGGCCGGGAAAACAAATCTTCCGGGGAGATTTGCAGTATCACCTCATCCCACCGGTCGTTATCAAGCATCAGTCCGCCCAGTACGGCCTGCTCAGCCTCATAAGAGCAGGGCATCATCATCTCAGACATGACGCACCTCCCGGGTCAGAACGTCACTGAAATGGCTCTGCCACTCAGGGAACAGTTCACACGCGAGGTCGTGCATGGTGACCGCTGCGGCCGGACCTTTGCGGCGCGTTTTGTATTCCAGACGATGCACGGGCTGCTGCTTTACGTGCCCCAGTTTGAAAATATCCAGCGCCTCGATACGGGTATCGAGTAAACGATAAACGTCACGGTTGCCCAGCGCAGAGGCGTCGTAATGTTTTTCGTTAATGATGGCGGCAAGACCGTCCATCGCTTCACGGTCAAGCAGGGTGTTTTCGATACAGTTGACGAGAATGGAAATATCAGGAAGGCGGATACCGTAATTTTCATAGGTTTTCAGGCGGGTAAGCATGTGAAGGGAGCCGCGGATAAATTCACGGACATCCGGAAGGATGGGTTTAACAATGCCCATCACATTACCGGTAGAGGACAGGAGGGAAAGCTCAGTCATAACGCCTGTTGCGCCTTTCGAATCCACAATAATGGCGTCATAACGGTTAAAGAAAGGATGCTGAAGTATGTTACGCAGGCGCAGACGGCCGTCTGCGGCGTGGAGCATCGCGGTCGGCAACAGTTCGTCCGGGTCGTTAGAGTAGATGACATCGAGATTTTTTATGGCGGTCTGCGAAATGCATTGCGTATGGTCACTGACCATCTGCATCAGCAGTTCATAGAGACCGAAAGGGGATTCATCCTCCAGGGCGAAGATACTGCTGGCTGTGGGCTGGGAATAGTCTGCATCCACAAGAAGGGTGTTCAGGCCGGCATCGGCAAGAAAACCGGCAAGGTAAGCAGCAAACGTGGATTTGCCTTCTCCACCTTTGGGAGAGATAACGGGAAGTATTTTCATTTTGCACACTCTTTACAGTATGCAAATACGCCGGTTTACAAACTATTAACTTTGACTCAGGGATTGAAAATCCCCGTGTCCTTGGTTCGATTCCGAGTCCGGGCACCACTATTTAAAGAACCCGCCCAAAAGGCGGGTTTTTGCTTTTGGGCTAGTCCACCGTTGGACGGGCCAGAGTCTGGTTTCTACAAAAATAAAGTGGTACCGGATCAACTACTCTGGTCAGGAAGAAGAGTACTTCAACATGTTGCTCGAGGGCGTCCGGATAGTATCAATATCCCCTGCAATGGCTACTGGCGATAACCCTAACGAAATCCCTATGGAAACTGTCGAACTCAGGTACGAGAAAATCACCTGGAAGCATAACGATGGGAACATCATCTTTAGCGATGCATGGAGCGAGCGTCAATCGGCGTAAACATTATAAGGGGCTTCCAGGCCCTTAGTCATACATCCAGCGTCCGGCTTTTGCCGACTCAATAATCATCTCAAGCGATAGCGGTTTGTACTGCCGATCGCGGAATTTTTTTCTGAGCCGAAACTGAAACCAAAACAGCTCCGGTTCAAAATCATTGTCCATAACAAAGTTGTTGTACTCAATTCCATACCGGGTGAAAAGGTCAAGCAGCATGTCCTCAAGATCTTCAGGTACGAGATTGAAATGCTCCTGGAAGGTCCATTTTTTCCTTGCCGGAGATTTACGGTCACTGTAATTCTCAGTGAGGTAATCTAACAATTCTTGCTCATCATGTAGCATCAGAAAAATTTCCAACCAGACTCTTCAACTGTGTCCATGACAACATCCCTTGTGTCGTTTTGAGCCAGAGTAAATCCAAAGCAAAAATCAAGGATGTTTGCACCATCCAGCTTTCTTTAAAATTCAGAATACCGCCCGCAATTATGCTTTTGATCTCTCCCCAACCTAGGGATCGTTCCCACCTGCGCCCAGCAGTTTGTTTTTGAAGATAAACAGACACGCCTCATTGAAGTTCTCCGCCCCCAGCCGTTCCGAGAGCGCCATTCGTTTGCGGTAGAGACTTTTCACCGACGTATTCAGCTCGCCTGCAATTTCCTCCATTGACATCCCTGCTCTCAGCAACCGCAACATGATCGTTTCATGCGTGCTCAGCCGTAAATTCAGCAGCCACTTCGTGGTCAGGCGACGGCCCTTCATATTGAGCACCAGGTTAAACAGCGAGGCCATGTCCGGCGCCGTCAGCGACGTATTCATAAACAGCTTCATACTGAGCAGATTCTCCTCGCGATGGCGCATATCAAGCATAACGCAGCAAATCGTTTTTTTCGTTCTGGCCGGATGGCGTATCAGGTAATCATATAAACGGAGCGGCGCACGACTATCAATCAATACAGAATATTCATCTGCACCGTTATCAAATATGTTTCTGTCAATCGAATCGAGCAGGATAATATCCGGAAAAAATATCCGCATCCCCCTGACAAGGTAGCGATCCTGAGTCACTAACACTATTGAAGTTGCCACTAACCATCCCTTTTAGATTAAAGCAAGAACGATCCTGCGAAAAGAAGACCGCCTTCGTTTTATAGCGCTGTTATATTAACGATAGATGTATTCTGGCTTTAGACATCCCTCAATACACACATTGATGAGTAAGACTTCCTGTAGACTATCATTCAATGTCTGCCTTTAATTATAAATAAAAAACAATCGCAGAAAAGTCACTTCTCTAAACATTAAGAATTTTTGTCATGAAACTTCCCAAACATGCACCAGAAAGTACTTTAATTGAGGCATATATGCGTCATTAAAAATATATACAAAACTGTCACAATAAAAATAAAATCATTATATTTCAATGCATTACAATTAATGACTCAATTCAAAATAAACACAAAAAACTGCTCATTACAGAATTATCTCAAAACTACGCAGCCGCTTTTCAGCATATTTATCGGGCAACATATCGGGTGTACATTACCTCCCATCCAGTCCACTAAGATGAGGCGCCATAATTACCTTTAAGTAAGTACCCCTTAACGTTACTGCATTCAGATTTAATGTTCTCATTTATGGCCTTTAACGCAGGGTTAAAAGGCAGCCGTGTTATGCAATGGATTCATGATAAACAAATGGCAAATAGATATGGAAAGATCGCTTCGCTTCAGTACATTATTCTTTTATCGCACCCCAACATTATTGTTTCTGTTATTACTCTTTCCTGTTCTGGTTCAGGCGACGGAATCCGTTTATGAGCAACAGATTCAACAGGCGCGTAACGGTAATTACACGTCGTTTCTCGATTATCTTCAGCGTTATCAGCAGCAGCATGCCCTGACGCCTGAGCACGTTGCGGACTGGTTACAGGTGGCGGCCTGGGCAGGCCATGATGACGAGGTTATTCAGGTCTGGCAGCGCTACAGCATTTATATGCCGCTGCCCGCCCGCGGCGTTGCGGCTGTCGCGCAGGCCAGACGAAATCAGAAAGCGTGGGAGCCCGCTCTGGCGCTCTGGAAAGAAGCGCGCAGCCTTGCGCCGGATAACGACGATTATCGTATCGGCTATATCAAAACCCTGGCCGATGCCCGTAAAGATACGCTTGCCCTTCAGGAGGCCCGACGGCTGGTGGCGGAGGCCCCCTCGCAGGCGCATCTTCAGACGCTGGCATACGTCTGGCTACGCCAGGGAAAAAGCTGGGATCGGCTTTTAGCCGACACGCGCGCGCTGTATGTCGCGCCAGAAAATCACGCGCTTCTCCGCGAGCGGGTCGACGCGCTAACGGATAACCGGGTAAATACCCCCGCGCTCCTGCTTTCACAAAAGGTGACGCTAGCCCCCGCGGAGCGTCGTCGCCTTGAGCTGAATGCCGCCGCCGAAAGCGTTCGCCTTGCAGATGTGCCGGGCAGAACAGAAAAGGAGCGCCTGCAGCTTGCGCAATCCGCGCTGAATCGTTACGACGCGCTGCTGTCTCGCTGGCAGAGCGAGCCGCAGGCCGCGGAAGACGTCGTGCTTGCGCGTATCGACCGGCTCGGCGCGCTGTATGCCCATGCCGATTACCCGCGGGTCATCAGCGAATATCAGGATCTGACGGCAGCCCGGCATCCGGTGCCGGGCTGGGCAATCGGCTGGGTGATCTCCGCATATCTGCAGGAGAAAAACGCTGCCGCCGCCTTCGCGCTTCTGCAACGCTATCCGCAGTACGCATCTGATCCGCAGGACGAGGAGCACGCGCTTTTCTACGCCTGGCTGGATACGGGAGAGTATCCGTCCGCTCGCCGGTATGCAGAGCGCCACACCCGCAACGTTCCCTGGACCCGTTACGATTTCGGTTCCCCTACCCCTCAGCCGAACGATCGGTGGCTTACCGGTCAGTCGCTCCGTTTTAACTATTTGCTGGCGACGAATGCCCTGCCGGAAGCCGAAAAGCTGGCGCGACGTCTCGCGACAACCGCGCCGGGCAATCAGGGTTTGCAGATTGAGTACGCCACGCTGCTTCAGGCGCGGGGTCTGCCGCGCGCTGCGGAGCAAACGCTGAAAATGGCGGAGGCGCTGGAGCCCTCGAATCTGGAGCTTGAGCAGCAGCAGGCTTACGTCGCCATGGATCTGCAGGAGTGGCGGCAGATGGATTTACTGGCCGACGACGTCGTTGCCCGCGCGCCGCGCGATCGCAGCGCCAGGCGTCTGGACAGGCTCCGCACCGTCCACCATATGTCCGAGCTGCGCCTCAACGCGAGCAAGGGTTTGCACTCCGATAACCCCGTCAGTGGGACGCACGACCTCAACTGGGACGCCACGCTCTATGGCCCGCCCATAGCAGATAACTGGCGGCTGTTTGCCGGCACCCGCTATGCAGAGGGCAATTTCGATGAAGGCAAAGGCACCAGCCATCACCTGTTGGGCGGCATCGAATGGCGGCCACGCGATCTCCAGCTCGAAGCCGAGCTCTCAAGCAACCGCTATCACGGGGCGAACAAGCCGGGCGCTCGCCTCTCAACGACGTACAGCCTCACCGATAGCTGGCAGGTCAGCGGCAGCCTTGAGCGCCTGTCGCGCACCACGCCCCTGCGAGCGTTACGCAACGGGATCAGCGCCAACCGGGGGGAAGGCGGCGTGCGCTGGTATCAAAACGAGCGCCGTGAGTATCAGTTCAGCGCCGCCCTCAGCCGCTTCTCGGATCATAACCGCCGACAGGAATACACCCTCACGGGCAAGGAGCGTCTCTGGCAGACCCCGTCCCTGACGCTGGATCTCGAACCGGGGATCGCCGCCAGCAAAAACAGCCTGCGGGACACCCTCTATTACAACCCGGCACGGGATCTTTCCGTGACGGCCGTCCTGGCCGTCGACCATGAGATGTATCGCCATTACGACACCCTCTGGAGCCAGCAGTTCGTGGCGGGAGGCGGCCGCTACTGGCAGAAAAATCAGTCCGCTGGTGCCATCGCTGTGCTGGGTTACGGACAACGCGTTCAGTGGAACAACGTCATGGATACCGGCGTGATGCTGAACTGGGACAAGCGCCCTTACGACGGCAAACGCGAGAGCAACCTCTCCGTCACGCTTGATGCGACTTTACGCTTTTAAGGATGATGATAATGAACACACGTTTTTCCGCGAGCATGATACTCATCGGCTGGCTCTGCCTCAGCGCAAATGTCTGCGCGCAGGCATTTTCGTTTATTGCGCCCAAAGATCGGCCGCAGTTGGAGGCGAGCAAACCCTGGCCGCAGAACCAGTTTCTGGTGCTGGCCTACCACGACGTCGAAGACGATGCCGCCGATCAGCGCTACCTCTCCGTGCGCACCAGCGCGCTAAACGAGCAGATCGGCTGGCTGCTGCACAACGGTTATCACGTCATCAGCGTGCAGGACATCCTGGATGCCCATGACGGAAAAAAAACGCTGCCGCCCAAAGCCGTTCTGCTCAGCTTTGACGACGGCTACAGCAGCTTTTACACCCGCGTCTGGCCACTGCTTCAGGCGTGGAACGTCCCTGCGCTCTGGGCGCCGGTGGGCAGCTGGGTGGATACGCCGGAAAATCAAAAAGTTAACTTCGGCGGCCTGATGACGCCCCGCGATCGCTTCGCGACGTGGGATATGGTGCGCGAGCTCAGCCGGTCTCCGCTGATTGAGATCGGTTCGCACACCTGGGCCTCGCATTACGGCATTGTTGCCAACCCGCAGGGCAGCCGCGAACCCGCCATCGCCAACCGCTTTTACGATAAAGCGACGGGCCGCTATGAAACCGATCGGCAGTTCAGCCAGCGGATCGGCGATGACGTTCGCAAAGTGACTGAAAAAATCACGCAGGTGACGGGCAAGGCGCCGCGCGCCTGGGTCTGGCCCTATGGCGCCGCCAACGGCACGTCGCTCGCCATCGCCAGACAGCAGGGTTATCAGCTGGCCTTTACCCTTGAGGACGGGCTGGGGAACGTGCAGGAGCTGGGCAACATCCCCCGGCTGCTGATCGCCGGCAATCCCTCGCTTAAGGCGTTTGCCAGTACGGTCAGCCAGGTTCAGGAGCGCGAACCCGTGCGCGTCATGCACGTCGACCTCGACTACGTTTACGATCCCAATCCAGCCCAGCAGACGCAAAATATCAACAGGCTGATCCAGCGGGTCTACGACATGAAAATCAGCCATGTTTTCCTGCAGGCGTTTGCCGACCCGCAGGGCGACGGCAGGATCAGGGCGCTCTATTTCCCCAACCGCCAGCTGCCGGTCCGGGCCGATCTCTTTAATTTTGTCTCCTGGCAGCTGCAAACCCGGGCGGGCGTGAAAGTCTTCGCGTGGATGCCGGTGCTCTCGTTCGATCTCGATCCTGCCCTGCCGCGCGTGCAGCGTCGGGACCGCTCGTCAGGCCAGCGGCGCGAAGCCACCGATCCCTATATCCGGCTCTCCCCGTGGGACCCGCAGGTGCGCCAGCAGGTGACGGACATCTATGAAGATCTGGCCCGCTATGCCAGCTTCAACGGGATCTTGTTCCATGACGATGCGGTGCTGACCGACGTGGACGATGGCCCTCAGAGCACAACACGTCAGAAAAGCCAGACGCTTATCGGGTTTACCCACGCCCTGAGCCTCGCGGTGAAGCATATCCGTGGCCCGCAGATAAAAACCGCGCGCAACATGTTCGCCTTGCCCATTCTGCAGCCCGAAAGCGAGGCGTGGTTCGCCCTGAATCTTGACGATTTTCTGGCGGAGTATGACTGGACGGTGCCGATGGCCATGCCGCTGATGGAGTCCGTCCCGGCAGACGAAAGTGATGCCTGGCTGACGCGTCTGGTGAAAGCGGTCGCCGCGCGTCCCGGCGCGCTCGATAAAACCATTTTCGAGCTGCAGGCCCGGGACTGGGAGCGGAAACCGCAGCGCGCCGTTTCCGACAGCCAGCTGGCACAGTGGATGCGCGTGCTCCAGCTGAACGGCGTCAAAAACTACGGCTACTACCCCGACGATTTTATCAACAACCAACCTGATATCTCACACATCAGGCCTGTATTTTCTTCGTACTGGTACCCTGACAATGACTGATCGCATTATCGCCTTTTCCATTTTATGTCTGGTATTCGGGTTGCCGTTAGGCGTGGCCGCCCTCTTTACCGGCGAGCTGATTCTGGATTTTGTGTTCTTCTGGCCGCTGTTCATGTCCGTGCTCTGGATAACCGGCGGGCTCTATTTCTGGTTTCAGCTTGAACGCCACTGGTCGTGGGATAAAGAGACGCCCGCCCCGACGCTCGCCGGTGAGCCGCTCATCTCCATTCTTATCCCCTGCTTCAACGAGGGAAGGAATGCCCGGGAGACCATCAGCGCCGCGCTGGATCAGCGGTATGAAAATATCGAAGTTATCGCCATCAACGACGGCTCGTCTGACAACACGGCGCAGGTGCTGCATGCGCTGGCGCAGGAACATCCGCGCCTGCGGGTGATTAATCTCGCGGAAAACCAGGGGAAAGCGCTGGCGCTCAAAGCCGGGGCAGCGGCGGCCCGGGGCGATCTGCTGGTCTGCATTGACGGCGACGCCCTGCTCGACCGCGATACGGCAGCGTATCTGGTGGCCCCGCTGATTCAGTATCCCCACGTCGGGGCGGTCACCGGGAATCCGCGTATCCGCACGCGCTCCACGCTGATTGGCCGCATTCAGGTGGGCGAGTTCTCATCGATTATCGGGCTCATCAAGCGGACGCAGCGGATCTATGGCCGGGTCTTTACCGTCTCGGGCGTCATCGCCGCCTTTCGCCGACAGGCGCTGGCGGACGTCGGGTACTGGAGCCCGGACATGATCACCGAAGACATCGACATCAGCTGGAAGCTGCAGCTGCGCCACTGGGATATCTTTTTCGAGCCGCGGGCGCTGTGCTGGATCCTGATGCCGGAGACGCTGAAGGGCCTGTGGAAACAGCGTCTGCGCTGGGCCCAGGGCGGTGCGGAGGTGTTTCTGGTCAACCTTCGCAGGATTGTGCGCTGGGAGCATCACCGCATGTGGCCCCTGTTTCTTGAGTATGCCCTGTCAACGCTGTGGGCCTTCGCCTACGCCATGACGGTGCTGTTATTTATCCTCAGCCATATCACGCCGATTCCCGCCAGGCTGACCGTGGAGAGCCTCTTTCCACCGGAGTTTACCGGGCTGCTGCTGGGCGTGATGTGCTTGTTGCAGTTCCTGGTCAGCCTGTTCATCGAGCGGCGCTATGAACGGAAGGTGGCCAGCTCGCTTTTCTGGGTGATCTGGTTCCCGATGGTGTACTGGATGATCGGCCTGTTCACTACCCTCGTCGCGTTTCCAAAAGTCATGCTTAAACGCCAGCGCGCCCGCGCGCGCTGGATCAGTCCGGATCGGGGAAAAGGACGCATTTAATGAATGAAAATACCTTAATTCTGACCGAACATCGGCTGTTGCCACGTCTTTTCGATGCCGCGTTAACGCTGGTGGCGTGGGGAGGCTTTCTGTTTTTCCTGTATGCCCGGCTCTGGATGCAGCTCACCGAGGAGAGCGACCACCGCTGGAGCGTGATTATTGCCTCCTTTAATACGGTGCTGCTCTACCTGCTGTTCGCCGCGCTCAACGGCTGGCTGCTGATTTTGTGGTATCAGTACAATCGCCGTCGGGCCCACGCGAGGCGGCGTCAGCCGGGCTATTTTCACCAGGAGGAGCTGGCCCGCAGCTTTAATGTCTCACCGCAGATCATCTCTGAGATGAGCCAGTACAACCTGCTGACGGTCTATCATGACCAGATTGGCCGCATCATCGATCTGAAGATCAACGGGCAGGAAGAGGAAGAACAGTAACGAAAAGCCCCCGCAGGATGTCCTGCGGGGGCTTTTTTATTGCGGGCAAGAGCTACTTATCTTTAACCACGATCAGCGGCTCAATATCGCTCTCTTTCTTCACCACCAGCGAGTCATCGCCGCGCAGGCAGGTCCCACCGTAGTTCCCGCCCACGGTAAAGGTACAGACCTGAATGTACTTGCCGTCGACGTTTGGCAGGCACCACAGCTGCTGGTAGATGTTTTTGCGGTCGACAAACTTGCCGCTGGATTTATCCAGCAGTTCGTCCTGGGCGCTAATCAGGTCGATATTGCTGCCGCAGCGTCCGGCAATCGGCTTGACGGCGTATCCGGTCTGCTTCAGCAGATCGTTGACCTCAAAATCGGTGTCGAGCAGGTAACGGTGATTCGGGAACAGTTGCCACAGCACCGGAAGAATCGCCTTGTTGCCGGGAATAACGGTCCACAGGGGTTCAAAGACCAGCACCTCCGGGCGCAGCAGGACGTCAATCAGGCGCACTTCGCCTTCAGGATGTCCGGTGCGGATCGGCACCGCCGCGTATTCGGTTTCGCTGACCTCGCGGATCTGCTCAATCGCCGTCTCCCACGCCCAGGTTTTCCACACGCAGTTGACGTGGCGGCCTTCGTCATCAATCAGCTGTCCGGCGGTATCCCAGCTGAGCGCCCCCAGCCCGTGCAGAATTTTGGTTTCAAACCCGGCCTGCATCAGCGAACGCTGAATAAAGAGCGCGTGATAGTCCTCTTCGACATCGTTGTCCTGCATGATGTGGACGAACGACCGGGCGTGGCTGTGCTTCCAGGCGCCGGTCAGCTCTTCCAGCAGGCCTTCCGCCGGGTTATGCCCGTTACCGCGATAGCCATTTTTCACCCACTCTTCGAGAATCAGCCCGCCCTCGGTATGGCAGGATGCGGAGTCGGCGTTGTACTCGTAGACCTTGATGCCGCGCTCATCCATGCAGAAATCCATACGACCGGTGATCATATGGTGACGACGCCACTGCCAGGAGAGGCGCAGGCGCGGCCAGAGGATTTTCGGGATGTCGAAAAGCGCCAGCAGGCTGTCGTCTTTCAGCACCTTGTCCGTGGCGTGCAGGTACATCAGGTGCAGCTCGTTGGTGGCTTTGATCAGCTCCTGCTCGGCGCTTTCGGTAATGGTGAAGTACTGGCAGGGATCTTTGTTGATCACGTGACCGTTGGCGCGAATATACGCCTGCTGCAGCGCGTCATTTTCGTTGAGCCATTTCCCGTCGAACTGACGTGTGTTTTTCAGCCGCGCGCCGCTGATTTTCAGCAGTTCGCCGTCGATTTCCGGCTGCGGAATGCTGTGTTCTGTGTCGTCGGTCTGGATCATCCAGCCGAGAATTTCCGTGTCGCTGAAGGTGTCGTGGAGGGTGTAACACCCGTTCTCCACGCTCAGGCGCAGCTCGCGCGTCCACTGCTGCCCGAGCGGCAGCGGAGAGTGAATGACGTTCTGCTCGGCGATACGCACCTTATCGTCCAGAAGCTGGGTGATCACCGCCACGTGGCCGGTCTCGTGAAACTCGCCGCCCTTTTGCCAGATCAGCAGCGCTCCGGCGCGCGGCGCGCGTTTTGAGCCGTTGGCAAACGCCTGAAGGGGCAGAATGTTATCGTTCACCACCTGACGCAAAAAGCGCAGAGAGAAAATTTCCCACGCCATACCTACGTCGGTAAACACGAAGCCATAGTTGAGGAACAGGAAACGGCGGGCAAACTCAACGCATTGCCACTTGTGGCCCATGTATTCGTTGCCGATGTAGCTGCGGAAATCCGCATCTTCCGGATAGTTTCGCGGGTCCAGACTGCCGTAATTTGAAGAGTAAATCGCCACGCCACCGGGCGCATAGCCTAACAATGTCCCGAAGGGCGCATCACTGCTTAACGTTCCTTTACGCATGTATCCAACCTAAAACAGGCAGGCGGCAATTTTTATGGGTTGTCGTCGTCTGCACGTTGTAATTAACCTGACAGAGGAGCGTTTATCATACACCTGCGTGGTAAATAATTCGCCTTACCCGGCCGACAAAACACAAACCCCTGTAGGTCGGGTAAGCGAAGCGCCACCCGACACGTTTAAGGCTCACATCTTAAACAGCCAGCACGCCGCGAAATGCCCTGGCGCGATCTCCTGCATGGCAGGCTCCTGCGTCTGGCAAACCGGCATGGCGTGCGGGCAGCGGCTGCAGAACTTACAGCCCGGCAGCGCGGACGTAGGGCCGGGCATTTCGCCGCGCAGGGTGGCGTCTTCGAGGTTGCGAATGCGCGGGTCGGGCTGGGGAACCGCCGCCAGCAGCGCGCGGGTATAAGGGTGCGCCGGACGCTGATACAGTTCATTCGCCGGGGCAACCTCCACCAGCTTACCGAGGTACATCACTCCAATGCGGCTGGAGATATGGCGCACCATCGAGAGATCGTGGGCGATGAACAGATAGGTCAGCCCCAGCTCCTGCTGCAGGTCCTGCAGAATATTCACCACCTGCGCCTGCACCGAGACGTCCAGCGCCGAGAGCGGCTCGTCGCACAGCACAAATTCGGGACGCACGGACAACGCGCGGGCAATACTGATGCGCTGGCGCTGCCCGCCGCTGAACTCATGCGGGAACCGCTCAAGGTGCTCCTGCTTGAGCCCCACTTTGTAGAGCAGCGTTTCCGTCCGTTCGCGCTGTTCTTCACGGCTGTAGCCGTGGATCTGCATTGGCTCAGCCACCAGCTGCCGCACCGTCATGCCGGGGTTGAGCGAGGAGTAAGGATCCTGAAAAATCGCCTGCATCCGCTTACGCAGCGGCTTGAGCTCTCTTTCGCGAGCATGGGCAATCGCCTGTCCGGCAAAGTGGATCTCGCCCGCGGTGATATCGAAAAGGCGCAGAATGGCGCGCCCGAGGGTGGATTTCCCGCAGCCGGACTCACCCACCAGGCCAAACGTCTCGCCGGGCTGGATATCAAAGCTCACGCCATCAACCGCCTTCACCGCCGCGCCTTTACGCAGCAAACCGCCGTTAAGCGGATAGTGTTTGCGCAGATCTCGCACGCTTACTAAAGGGGCCTGTTGTTCACTCATGCCTGAATCTCCTTATCGGCCCATAGCCAGCAGGCGGCGCGATGGCCTTCACCCATGGCGTAAAAAGCGGGCTGCCGTTCACACTGGGGCATGCGTTTCGGGCAGCGTTCGGCGAACGGACAGCCCGGCGGCGGGTTAAGCAGGCCAGGCGGCGCGCCCTCAATGGGCGATAAACGTTGGTTGACCTCATCCGGGCGCGGCAGCGAGGCCAGCAGCCCCTGGGTATAAGGATGTGCAGGGCCATAAAAAATATCCTCCACGCTCCCCTCCTCCATCACCAGCCCGCCGTACATCACCACCACGCGGCTGCAGACCTGCGCCACCACGCCGAGATCGTGGGTGATCAGCAGAATCGCGGTTTGGGTCTGCTGTTGCAGGCTTTTCAGCAGTCGCAGGATCTGCGCCTGAATGGTGACGTCCAGCGCGGTGGTCGGCTCATCGGCAATAAGCAGCTTCGGGTTGCAGGAGAGCGCAATGGCGATCATCACCCGCTGGCGCATCCCGCCGCTGAACTCGTGGGGATACTGGTCGTATCGGCGTTCCGCCTCGGCAATCCCCACCTGTTCCAGCATGGCGATCGCCGCCGCTTTGGCCGCTCTTTTGGTGAGCCCTTTATTGCGCATCAGGATCTCTGCCATCTGTTTACCGATGGTCAGCACCGGATTCAGGGCGGTCATCGGATCCTGAAAAATCATCGCGATCTCGTTGCCGCGAATGGCGCGCATCTGCGCGGGCGTTTTCTGCGCCAGATCGTCATTCTGGAAGCGAACGCTGCCGCCGGTTATCCGTCCGTTGTTCCCCAGAAGCTGAATGATCGACTTACAGGTGACGCTTTTCCCGCAGCCCGACTCGCCGACGATGCCGACGAGTTCCCCCGGCTGCACCTGAAAGCTCACGCCACGCACCGCGTGAACCTCGCCCTCGCGGGTGCGGAAGGTGGTTTGCAGGTTCTCAAGCGCTAATAAGCTACTCATCGCGATTCGCTCCTGGCTCAAAGGCGGTACGGAACACATCGCCCAGCACGTTAAAGCTGAACACCGTCAGCAGGATCAGAATGCCGGGGAACATCGCCAGCCACGACGCTTCGCCAATATAAGACTGGGCGTTGTTGAGCATGCTTCCCCACGACGCCGCCGGTGCCTGTACGCCCAGCCCTAAGAAGCTGAGCGTCGACTCCATCAGAATGGCCGAGGCGATATTGAGCGTGGCGGCCACGATAATGGTCGGCAGCACGCCGGGAATAATGTGGCGCACGATAATGCGCAGCGGGTGCTCCCCCGACGCGCGGGCATAAAGCACATACTCGCGCTCTTTCACCGACAGGGTTTCAGCGCGCACCAGCCGCGACATGTTCATCCACGTCAGCAGGCTGATGATCAGAATGATGTTATCCACGCCCGGCTTGAGGTACGCATTCACCACCAGCAGCAGGAAGAAGGCCGGAATGGCCATCAGGATATCCACGGCGCGCATCATCAGGTTGTCCAGCCAGCCGCCAAAGTAGCCGCTCACCGTTCCCACCACCGTGCCGATAAGCGTGGAAAAGAGCATGGCGAGAAAACCGACCATCAGGGAGATCTGCCCGCCATACAGCGCGCGGGTGAAGTAGTCGCGCCCGTACTCGTCGGTGCCGAACCAGTGTGCGGCATCCGGCGGCAGCGTGCGTGCGCCGAGCGCCATCCGATCCGGATCGTACGGACTCAAGCCCGCACAGAGCGCGGCGATAACAAATATAAAAAGCACAAACAGGGAGAACTGCGCCGGACGGTTGCGGCGCAGCTGGTGACGAACCTGCTGCCAGCGTCTGCTCATGCGGGTTACCTCAGCGTACGAATGCGGGGATCGGCGAAGCGATAAAGCAGATCGGCGATCAGGTTACCGACGATCAGCATCATCGACGAGAGCATGATGATCGCCATGATCAGCGGGTAGTCCAGCGAGGCGATCGACTGGATCCCGAGCAGCCCCATCCCCGGCCAGGAGAAGACGCTTTCCGTCACGTAGGCCCCCACAATCAGCTCACCGAACGACAGCCCAAACAGGGTGATCACCGGCAGCAGCACGTTTTTCAGCACGTGGCGGAACAGAATGCTGGAACGCGTGGCGCCGTAGGCCAGCTGGGTCTGCACATAGTCGGCAGAGAGCTGCGAGATGGTGTTGGAGCGGATGTAGCGCACGTAGCTGGAGAGGTTGTAGAACGTGAGGGCAATACACGGCAGCACGCCGTGACGCAGCACGTCCAGCACATTATCCTCCATGCCGATGGTGCGCATTCCCATGCTGGGGAACCAGTTAAGCTGCACGGCAAAAACGGTGATGAGCAAAATGCCGAACCAGAAAATCGGCACCGAGATGCCGATATAGGCGAACAGGTTCAGCAGGTGATCCAGCCAGCGGTGCTTAAATGCCCCCGCCAGCAGGCCCAGCGGGATGGCCAGCACGATCGCCAGCAGCAGCGACGCGCCCATCAGCCCCAGCGTGGCCGGAATGCGTTCGCCGATCATCTCCAGCACCGGGCGGTGGTAAATCAGCGAATAGCCGAGATCGCCCCGCAGGACGTTCTTCAGCCACAGAACGTACTGCGTGACCAGCGGCTTATCCAGCCCCAGGCTCTGGCGAATACGTTCGATATCTTCCGGAGCCATGCGCGGTGTGATGTACGCCGCCAACGGATCGCCGGGCGCGAGCTTGACCAGCAAAAACGCCACCAGCGAAATAAAGAACAGCATCGGCAGCAGCTGCAGCAGCCGACGCGTGAGAAGTGTGTTCACGACATGCCCTTACCAAGGCCCCGACCCGATGGCCGGGGCAATCGCTTATTTCTGATAGATTTTTGACAGATCCTGGAACAGATAGACCGGCTTCGGCTCCGCTTCCTCGGTGCCGCCGAAACGCTTGTCCACCGCGACGGTCGCATTGGTATAGGCGATCGGGTAGTACGTCATGTCGTTCGCCACGATCTGCTGAATTTGCTTGTAGATATCGGCACGTTTTGCGGCGTCGGTTTCCACGGCGCCTTTATCCCAGAGGGCATCAAACTGCGGATTTTTGTAGTGCGCGTAGTTATAGGCTTCGTTGCTCATGAACAGCGATTTGTAGCCGTCCGGCTCTGAGCCCATGATGTAGCCGCCCAGGTTCAGCTCCCACGCGGTGTTGTTCATATCGAGGCTGCGCTGGGACATGGCGTTGGAGTCCAGCGGCATCAGCTCCACGTTCACCCCAATGCCCTTCAGCGCCTGCTGAATGTAGAGCGCCATGCTCTCCTGGGTTTTGTTGGTATTCACATACGCCAGGCGCAGCTTGAGGTTGTCCGGCGCGCCGGACGCTTTAAGCCGCTCTTTGGCTTTTTGCAGGTCGAATGTGTATTGCTCGACGTCATCCGTCTTGTAAAGCGTATCGGGCGTCAGGAAGGACGTCGCCGGTTTGGCGTAGTCCAGCGAGGTAAAGGCGGTCTGGGTCAGCTCGTCTTTGTTGATGGCGTACGCAATGGCCTGACGCAGTGCTTTGCTCTTCATTACCGGCACGTTCTGGTTGAACGTCATATAGGCCAGACGGCCTTCCGGATAGACCACGAAGTCAAACTTACCGGTATTTTTCAGGCGGTTCACATCCTGCGGGTCAACCATCTTGAGGTTGATTTCACCGTTTTGCAGCGCAAGGTTGGCGGCGTTACTGTCTTTGGCGAAACGGTAGGTCACTGAATCTAGCTTCGCTTTGCCGTTCCAGTAATCGTCAAAACGGGTCAGGGCGTAATATTGTCCGGCGCGGTACTCTTTAAATTTGAACGGCCCGGAGCCGACCGGTGCATCGTTTTTGCTGCTCTTTTCCAGGTCGCCTTCGCTGGCGAACACGTGCTGCGGGATCGGGTAGATCTGTACCAGCGTGCCGGTAAAGGCCGCGCTGACCTGCGGTAAGGTGAACTTAACGGTGCGGTCGTCAACCTTGCTCACCTGTACCGGCTTATCGCCGTAGGTGAACATGCTGCGGAAGAAGCTGTGCTGTTTGGCATCGAGCAGCTTGTTGAACGTAAAGACCACGTCGTCCGCCGTCAGCGGCTGGCCGTCCTGCCATTTCAGGTTGGGTTTTAACGTCAGGGTGTAGCTCAGGTTGTCGGCGGAGGGCGTCAGGCTTTCCGCCAGGCCCCATTCGATCTTACCGTTGTTGAAGCTATAGAGGGGAGCATACAACGCTTGCATGATCGTCAACGTGGTACGGTCGCTGGCGTAGAGCGGATTTACAGCTAACGGGTCGCCGGAGGTAATACCGATAATCAGCGAACCGCCCGCTTTTGGCGCATCGCTTTTTGCCGCTGAGGGCGTATTTGTCTCTTTATTTTTCGCATCATCACAGCCCGCCAGGCCTAACGCGAGCGAAACAACCACTGCCGATAACAGAAGCTTGCGCATCTCACTAACTCCTTGCCTTATAAAGTGTTTATGACTGCATCTTTTATTTATGTTGAAGCATCATATGCAGCTTTATCCGTTTACGCATTAATTATGAAAATGCGATTTTCGATTAAGCTTATACCTGATTTGATATATATAAGCGCCGGAAGGAATAGCGGCAGATCGATTACGCTCAGTTCGTTAAACGCTTCACAAATCTCCTGCTACACTGCCTCAACACATCACTCAAAAGGCAGGCCAACATGTCAGACAACACGTATCAGCCACCCAAAGTGTGGGAATGGAAAAAGAACAACGGCGGCGCGTTCGCCAACATCAACCGCCCCATTTCCGGCGCGACCCATGAGAAAGATCTTCCTGTCGGTTCGCACCCGCTGCAGCTTTACTCGCTCGGCACACCGAACGGTCAGAAGGTGACGATCATGCTCGAAGAGCTGCTGGCGCTGGGCGTAACGGGCGCGGAGTACGACGCGTGGTTGATCCGCATCGGCGAGGGCGATCAGTTCTCCAGCGGCTTCGTGGAGGTGAACCCGAACTCGAAAATCCCGGCGCTGCGTGACCACTCCACGAACCCGCCAACGCGCGTCTTTGAATCCGGCAATATCCTGCTCTATCTGGCGGAGAAATTCGGCCACTTCCTGCCGAAAGATCCGGCGGGACGCACCGAGACGCTGAACTGGCTGTTCTGGCTGCAGGGCGCGGCGCCGTTCCTCGGCGGCGGCTTTGGCCACTTCTATAACTATGCCCCGGTGAAAATTGAGTACGCGATTGACCGCTTCACCATGGAAGCTAAACGCCTGTTCGACGTGCTGGATAAACAGCTGGCGCGCGGTCGCTACGTGGCGGGTGAGGAGTACACCATTGCGGATATCGCCATCTGGCCATGGTTCGGCTGCGTGGCGCTGGGCAGCGTGTATAACGCCGCTGAGTTCCTCGACGCAGAAAAGTACACCAACGTGCAGCGCTGGGCGAAAGACGTGGCGAACCGCCATGCCGTTAAGCGCGGACGCATCGTTAACCGCACCAGCGGCGAGCTGAACGAGCAGCTTCACGAACGCCACGCGGCGAGCGACTTCGAGACCAATACGGAAGATAAGCGTCAGGCGTAATGTTCTGCCGGGCGGATCGCCGCCCGGCAACCGAGATCCTTTCGCAGGGCATGATTGGCCTAAAGGTTGAGCCGGTATTGCTGGCACTATCTGTGCGTTTTTCTCACCTCAGAGTGAGAAGCGACGTATCAACCGACAGCAGTCACAAAGGATCTGTTATGAAACTGATTAAAACAACGCTGGTTATCAGCGCCCTCATTTTTTCCACCTCGGGAATGGCCATCGATAAAACCGCCGCTGGCGCGGTAGCAGGTGCTGCCATTGGCGCGGCCACGGGCAAAGATCTGAAATCCACCGTTGGCGGTGCCGTTGTTGGCACAGGCACGGGTGCCATGTTCAAAAACGGCGACAAAGGTAAAGCCGCGCGTAAAGGCGGCGCCGTAGGGGCTGCCGTGGGCGCAGGCGCCGCGGCGGTTACCGGCAAGAGCGTGCTGAAAGGTGCAGCCGTTGGCGCGGGCACGGGCGCGCTGATTGGTGAAGCGACGCACTAATAGTTTTCGCCGGGCGTCGCAGCGCGTGCCCGGCCTCATGGCTGTTCAGTAATAACTCCCTGCACCCAATCACGACTATTTGCCCTCAACTTATGGTCAGAAATGTCACCCGGAATATATCAATGGTGGTCGTCATACTGATGCTCAATCACCATTCCTTCCGCCACGCTCGCCACATGGCGTGCACGCGGATGATAGACCGGTGCAGGGGCGGCATACGTTGTTTGTACAGGTGCAGGCGCAACGCTTACCGCCTCAGGAACCGTGGCTGACTGCGGAACAATCACGACCTTATACCCGGTGGGGACATCGACCGTGACGCTCTGGGCCATCGCTGTATTGACCACGGCAAAACCTGCCAGGGCAGCAAATAAAATAATACGGTTTTTCATAAATTGAATTATTTCCTGTATCAAGAAGATAATTCATTATGTCGACTGAATCTTAAGACAATATTAATTTTCATGTTCTGAAATGTGCAGAAAATGCCAAATATATTGTTACAAGCGAATATTTTAATATTTGAAATATATTGACTCACGCTTTTTAAAAAGGCGGCAAGAAACATGCTCGCATGCCGCCTCGCCTGCTATGTTAATACTTTATATCCCGCGCTTTTTGCCGCCCGGCCTGTTTAATCTGACGTTTATCCTGGCGGCAGTCGTGATTACTCTGGTTATTGTTCGCCATGCAGGTCTGCTTCACCTGCCGTGACGCGTCGCGGGTTTCCTGCCTGACATCACGCGCCACGCGCCGCTCCTGCGCCTGCTGGGTCGCGCTGGTGGAAACCGAGAAAAGCGTCAGAAAAATGAGAGAAAGGACAGGGATAAAAGATAACGATCTGTTCATAGCAACACCTCGTAGAAGAGAGTCCAGAACGTCAGGGGTTAGCAAAAGAATAGCAGTTTCAGAGCACGCGGAATGGGGAAGGCGTTAATAATGTAAGGCCGCTCAAGGCGGCCTTACAACGTTGCGTTATGCCGTCAGGCGGAACTTCTGCACCGAGCGCTGAAGATCTTCGGTCTGACGCTCCAGCGCCGAAGCCGCCGCGGAAACCTCCTCCACCAGCGAGGCGTTTTGCTGGGTGACGCCGTCCATCTGCGTAATGGCGATACCGACCTGCGAAATGCCTTTACTCTGCTCCTCAGAGGCAGAGGCGATTTGCTTCATAATGGTCGTCACTTCCGTCACGTCCCGCAAAATCGCATCCATGGTCGTACCCGTGTCGCTTACCAGCTTTGCACCCTGCTCGACGCGGGAAACGGAATCGGTAATCAGCCCCTCAATCTCTTTCGCCGCGTTGGCGCTGCGGCTTGCCAGGTTGCGGACTTCGCCCGCGACGACGGCGAAGCCGCGCCCCTGTTCGCCCGCGCGTGCTGCTTCAACCGCCGCGTTAAGTGCCAGAATATTGGTCTGGAAGGCAATGCTGTTAATGACGTTGGTGATTTCAGCAATTTTCTTCGAGCTTTCCGAAATACCGCTCATGGTGCTTACCACCTCTTCCACCAGCGAACCGCCGCGGCTGGCGGTGGTTGAGGCCACATCGGCCAGCTGGCTTGCCTGACGGGCGCTCTCCGCGTTCAGTTTCACCGTAGCGGTCAGCTGTTCCATGCTGGCTGCCGTCTCTTCCAGCGCCGCCGCCTGCTCTTCGGTACGGGAGGAGAGATCGTTGTTACCGCTGGAAATCTCCGTCGCCCCGCGCCAGATATTTTCACTGCCGGAGCGGATCGTGCTGACCGCCTCGCGCAGGCTGTCCTGCATGGCGCTCAGCAGCGGCACCAGCTGTCCCACGCAGTTGCGGCCGAACGGCTCAATGGGCTGGCTGAGATCGCCCTGAGCAATCTGGCGGAACTGCTGGCGAATGCGGTCCAGCGGTTTGACCAGCATCGCGACCAGGTAACGGTCGGTGAAGAGCAGGATCAGCAGACCGACGATCGTGGCGACGATAATCACCGTACGGGTCATGCTGGTCAGGCCGTCCACCACCACGCGGGTGCTGTCGAGCGACTTTGCGGCAGCACTGTTGAACTCTTCAGCCGCCGCGCCGAACGCGCGGCTCAGCGTTGGCGTGACGTTATTGGCCTGCTGACGATAGCCGTCCAGCGCGCCCAGTTTCGCCTGCTGCATTTGCGGCGTCACGCCCTGTTCGAGCAGCGCCTGCCATGCACCGATCACCCGGGAAGAGACCTGGGGATCCATTGGGCCTGGGGAGATCGCCTTCATCTCGGCCAGCTTCTTGCCCATGTTATCCAGCGCCTGCTGGGCAGAGGCCAGATCCGGCGTGCCGCCTGCGGCTTTGACTTCCATTGCGCGGCTCAGACGGGTCACAAAGCGGAAATACTGATCGTTGCCCTGGCTGAGCACCGTCATCTGCTTGACCAGCTGGCGGTCCACCTCGTTGCCATCTGAAACGCGAGACAGAGACCAGGTGCTGTAGAGCCCAACACCCGCCCACATTAAACAAAAGATCCCGAGAATCGCCAGCATGACGAAACGGATCGTGAAATTACGGAGCATATTCATAAGTCTTCCTTGCCGTGAGGGTGAATTCGCCCAGAGGCGAGTCTTACCCTCGTTATCGGCAGAAACTGACGAAGTTATACTATTTCGCGCGTAATTTTATAAAAATCTTCGCTACCCTGCCGTTCGCCGGAAAAGGATAATCACTGCGGGGAAAATCTTACTGCTCAATACATGTTTTCATATTTCAGCAGCCGTCGAAATGTAAAACAGACAAACAGTTAATTAACCTCACAACCCGAAAGGATGAATACCCTGATGAATGAGACGGTCAAAGAACCGCACGACCGGTCAAGAAACCCTTTAATTTGTATGCAAATCATTCCAAAGCATTTAGCTCATGAATTAAATTAAATTTATTAATCAGATTTAATTATTTAAACGCTAATTATTGTGCAGGATATTTTTTTAGATTTCATTACATCCTTACCTGCTGAGGAAGTTCTTATTTTAAATAAATTCATTTAAAAAGAGCCGGACAATTTTCGACTCATCCAGAGAACTTCAAATGCGCAAATTAATGAATCGTACATTGCTTTCGCAATGTGTATTAGTGGCTTTAACGTCATTTGGCGCCCAGGCTAACGTAACACCCGCTACGCCCTGCCAGCCGGGCGTGACATCGCAGACCTGCGGCTTAACGAAATATGTAGATAATAGTTTCTATGAAGATCCCGGCGTGACTAATGCCATTATGGCCGACACCACCGCAAATAATATCTTTATGGATGGAAGCCGTGAATCAGGGGATACCCAGTCATTAACCGTTTCTGGTACCGACATGTCCGGCCATTATATTCAGGGCAGCAACGGGGGGACGGCTAATATTACGGTGAATAACGGCGCCACCGTCGATATGATCGAAGTGGGCAATACCGGTGCAACCACCAATACGACGGTGACCATCGATGACGCCACGCTGAATGGCGAAAATGACGCCGGAAGCTACGAGGGCAAGAAAGCCTATATGATGGGTTCCGCCATTTATCTCGACCCCATGGATAAAGGTTACCACACCGTCAACGTTGAGGACGGCAGCATGCTGCACGGCAGTATTCTCAGTGCGGGAGCCGGTGCACAAAATATTGCCATCAGCAACAGCACGATGGATAAAGGCGGTATTTACGCGGGTAGCGATAAATCTGATACCAATATTACGCTGACTAACGCTTCCGTGGATGCCTCGCAGAGCGAAATCGCGCAGAACATCGACACGCTGGCGGTAAAACTGAGCGGATACAAGCCCTTCAGCGACATCAACCTGGATGCCTTTGGCGATGTCGCCATCGCGATGTACGGAACGAAGGCTGATTCGCTGGCGCTGGATAACAGTACGGTCACCGGCGACATTGGGGCCTTTAACGAAAACGGCACCACGCTGATTTCATTGACCAATAACAGCGTGGTAAATGGCAATGTGACCGTCGATGGTAACGCCGCAAATTCCGTTCTGGTGGATAACAGCACCGTGAATGGCGAGATAAATACCAGCCAGAGTACGGGCAATAGCACAATTACGCTGCAGAACAACGCGACCGTCAACGGTGATATTACAACGGGTGCAGGTGATGATACGGTCGTGCTGACCAATGATTCACATGTCAATGGCAATGTTAACGGTGGTGACGGCAGCGATACTCTGTCAATGGATGCGGGCAGTTCCATATCCGGACAAATAAGCCAGTTTGAAACGGTAAATACCACCAGCGATAACAGCATTGCCATTGATAAAATTAACGATGCAACCAGCTGGAGTTTGCAAAACGGTTCAACCCTGATTGCCAACACCACCGGCAGCAATGCGCTGGTTACCATGAGCACCGACAGCTACGTGAATTTCGGTAATATTACCGGCGCCAATAACGCCGTGGTGGTGAACAGCATTACGCCGTCAGCGCAAAATCAGCAGGGAATAGTCCTGGGGACCTTCACCACGTCGGGCAGCAGTGCGCCGCAGAATTATGCAGCAGCCACGTTTACCAACGGCGACCAGACCGTGGAGAACCGTAGCGGCGCCTATAACTACAACAACAGTCTGAATATTGTTGCGGCCGACAGCGCGCCTCAGGCTCAGCTGACTGCAGATAATAGCCAGACCTGGAATATTGAATTTAACAGCCAGAAGGGCAACCTTGCGAGCGATGTTCAGGGGCTGGTAGCCGGCCTGGATGCAGCGGAACAGGCCGGGCATCAGGTAGCGGATGACATCAGCAACCACATGAACCAGGTGCATCTGGCAAACCTGCTGGGAGAACAGCAGGACGGTGCGCAGGTCTGGGGCGATTTCCTTTATCAGAACGGTAATTTCAGCAACGACGTCGACTACAAAAGCATCACTCAGGGTGCGCAGGGCGGCGTAGACTGGACGGCGCATCTGGACAACGGCGACAGCGTCACCGGCGGTATCGCGCTGGCGTGGACGCGCAGCCGCGTGCAGGACACCAGCGACGGCGCGGATAGCTTCAAAGACAGCGTTTACGGGAACTACTACAGCCTGTATGGCGGCTGGCAGCAGGCGCTGAACGGCCGAACCTGGGGTCTGTTTGCTGACGGCAGCTTCAGCTACGGCGATATGCGTTACTCGCTGTCTGCCAACAACGTAACGGGCGATACCAGCGGCATGACGGAAGCGCTGCACGGCTCCACCGATGGCAGTCTGTATCTGGCGCAGGCCCGCACCGGGGTGAACGTGTTGCTGCCAGGCGAAACGCTGCTGCAACCCTATGCCACTCTTGGCTGGGATCAGACCAAAGCGAACGGCTTCTCTGACAGCGAAGTCACCTTTGCCGACAGCCAGGTCTCTTCCTGGAACGGCGGCGCGGGCGTGAGGCTCACCACCACCCTTCGCGATTTGAACAAAAACGTGAAGGTGATGCCGTGGATCGACGCGCGCTTCCAGAAAGAGTTCAGCGATGACACCGACATTCAGGCGGCGGATTATCACAACACCTCCGGTCACAACAACACCATGGGCATCTTTGGGGCAGGTATCAACGCCACCATCGCCCATAACTTCACCCTGACTACCGGCGTCTATGTCGGTACTGGCGATGTGGATAACGATGCCAGCGTACAGGCGGGGATGAGCTATAGCTTCTGATTGTCGTCTGATTGCCCGGTGACCTGCGTGTACCGGGCAGTGCGGGACTCAACGTCTGACGCATCCCGGGGAAAATTGCTGGCAGGGAGTTCTGCCATCGCTTCTCCCCGGGATTTGTGTTTTGATAAGGACAGAATGAAAACGCCGTTTCAAAAATTCATCGATAAGAAAAGGAGACATCATGTCCTGGTACCCTGCCCCTGACCGCTACGAGAACATGCAGTACCGCCACTGTGGCAAGAGCGGCCTTCGCCTGCCCGCGCTGTCGCTTGGCCTGTGGCATAGCTTCGGCCATATTCAGCCTCTTGATGCCCAGCGGGCGCTGCTGCGTAAAGCCTTTGACCTCGGCATTACCCATTTCGACCTTGCCAACAACTACGGCCCGCCAGCAGGCAGCGCGGAAGAGAATTTTGGCCGTCTGCTGCGGGAGGACTTTGCCGCGTATCGCGACGAGCTGGTTATCTCCACCAAGGCGGGTTACGACATGTGGGCCGGGCCATACGGCTCAGGCGGATCGCGCAAATATCTGCTCGCCAGCCTCGATCAGAGCCTGAAACGCCTGGGCGTCGACTACGTGGATATTTTCTATTCCCACCGCGTGGATGAAACCACGCCGATGGAAGAGACGGCCTCTGCGCTTGCCCACGCCGTGCAGAGCGGCAAAGCGCTGTATGTAGGCATTTCCTCCTATTCAACCGAGCGCACGCAAAAAATGGCCGAGCTGCTGCGCGAGTGGAAGATCCCCCTGCTGATCCACCAGCCGTCCTATAACCTGCTCAACCGCTGGGTCGATAAGACCGGTTTGCTGGATGCGCTGGCGGCCAACGGTACCGGGTGCATCGCCTTTACCCCGCTGGCGCAGGGGCTGCTGACCGGAAAATACCTGAACGGTATTCCTGAAGATTCACGCATGCAGCGTGAAGGCAAGAAAGTCCGCGGTCTGAACGAAAAAATGCTGACCGAAGCCAACCTGAACAGCCTGCGTTTGCTGAGTGAAATGGCGCAGGCGCGCGGTCAGACCATGGCGCAGATGGCGTTGAGCTGGCTGCTGAAAGATGCGCGCGTGACGTCAGTGCTGATTGGCGCAAGCCGCCCGGAACAGATTGAGGAGAACGTTCGGGCGCTGGATAACGTGTACTTCAGTGAGGACGAACTCAAGCGGATTGACCAGCATGTTGCGGATGGGGAGTTGAACCTGTGGCAGGCGTCGTCTGATAAATAAGGCCGCACCGAGCAGTCCCCTCTCCCCTTTGGGGAGAGGGTTAGGGTGAGGGGTAAGGCGTACTTTACTTCTTACTGATCTTATCCAGATACCCCATCACAAACGCAGACAGCACAAACGTCAGAAGGATAATGACGTACCACATCAGTTTGTTATCCGGCACGTTCTTCGCGTCCATAAACACGCGTAGCAGGTGGATAGAAGAGATCGCCACAATCGACGCGGCCACTTTATTCTTCAGCGACGAGGCATCCATTTTGCCCAACCAGCTGAGCTTCTCTTTGCGCTCGTCGATATCCAGCTGAGAGACGAAATTCTCGTAGCCGGAGAACATCACCATTACCAGCAGCCCGCCCACCAGGGTCATATCCACCAGCGACAGCAGAACCAGAATCAAATCCGCCTCGGCAATGGAAAAGATATTCGGCAGAACGTGCAGGATTTCCTGAAAGAACTTAATCGTCAGCGCGATAAGCGCCAGCGAAAGGCCAAAATAGACAGGGGCCAGTATCCAGCGAGAGGCGTACATGGCATTTTCAAAAAAGCGTTCCATAAAGTCCTGTTTGCAAAAGAAACCAGCGCCCAGTATATCCCAATGGCGCTGACTGTTTGCAATAGCTCACCAGTATGGTCACTCAGACGTTGTCGGGGTTAACCTCGGGACGGGCGTATTCCGGCCAGACCAGCACCACCAGCTCCGGGTAGGCTTCAAGGCTGAACTCACGAAAACACTGACGCAAATTTAATACGTCCAGATCGGAATAAGAGACCTTCTCGCCGTTAAGGCAGCGTTTTTTGATATTGTCATAATATTTATACACGGCTGAATTGAGATCGCTACAGCGACGCTGTGCTTCAAACAGTCCGGGCGTGTCATTAATTTCCGACATTTTCATGCGTTTAATTGTCGCGTGTAAAAAGTCGATATATTCATGGTTCACCCGCCAGTACCAGACAGGCGTAACGGAGTTCATCAATACAGAGAAATGGTCTTCCCCTTCCTCTTTTGTCATGAGTTCCGGTTGCGGCGGTTCACTGGTGTCTTTCGACACTTTCGTTTTATTGAACTCCTGCATCAATAAAAGCACACCAGCGGTCAGTAATAGTAATGTGATGACCGTAAAAAAGATGCTGTTCATGGGTAGGCTCCATTTTTTTTGATTTTAAATTTGCCTCATGATATTGTCAACGAATCTCACGCCTTTACCAACCCCACCCTGTTGAAATTAAAGGAAATTAAAAATGCTGCCCGACTATCTCGTCCCGGCTAAGTACCACATTACGCCTGTGGAACAGCAACCGACGGAAGCAGAAAAAGAGGTCAGTTTCACTCAGGGGAAAAGAAAGCTCTCTGATTTCGAGCCTGATATATTAATTGGTGTTTCCCGTACCGGCAAATCCCGTAATATGTTGCTGGAAGAGCACGATCGTCATATAAAAGACCGCTTATTTCGCGCCATAAAAATTGAAGCCTTTGTCCACCTGCTGAATGATCTGCAGGCCGAAGGTGAAATAGATGCCCAGAAACTAAGTCAAATATTGGCCGAAAAAACCAAAGAAATTAACGAAGCGGGCAATGAAATTTGGCTTAACTTAATTACGCGCGAAAAAAACAACCCAATTTTTTATAGCCTGGGGGAGGATTAACGTGAAGGAAGTTAAAAATAACGACGTTTATTTGACTTTGGATGATAAAAAAAGTGATGAATTTATCTTAAAGCAAAATCTCGACGCGCTGCGAAACACAAAAAATGACGAGATGACGCGCATTACACAAGACCTGGTATCGATCCCGGCGACGCTGGTGCGGCTGAAATGGCAGAATCGCCGTGAGATTTATCCGCTGCAGGTCAAAGAAGAAATTTACGGTGCCGTGATGAACGCCATCATGGAACAGCGGCCAGAGCTAAAAGAGAAGCTTCTGGGACGCCTTGAGGCCAACTACCAGTATCTGCTTGCCAGAGAGATCGCCACCCTGCGTCTGACGCGCAAACTGTCAGACGGCGAGTACCGTACCTCAAACGTCACCTGCGTTGCGCTTGATGAGGACGCGCTGGCAACCCCCTCTATCGCACCGACGGAAAATAAAAACGCATAAACCCAACAGGCATAAAAAAGCCGGCTTTCGCCAGCTTCTTTATCACTTCGCGGCCGCTTTCTCTTCGCCGACCAGCCCAATCTTCAGATAACCCGCCTGATGCAGCGTGTCCATTACCTTCATCATGGTTTCATAATCCACGGTTTTATCTGCACGGAAGAAGACCGTGGTGTCTTTCTTACCGCCGGTAAGCTGATCCAGCGCCGGGATAACAGAGTCGGCCGTTACCGGGTCGTTCCCGAGGAACATCGATTTATCGGCCTTCACGGACAGATAGACAGGCTTTTCCGGGCGCGGCTGCGGCTGGCTCGACGAGGCTGGCAGATTCACCTTCACGTCCACCGTCGCCAGCGGCGCGGCCACCATGAAGATGATCAGCAGAACCAGCATGACGTCGATAAACGGCGTCACGTTGATCTCATGCATTTCGCCGTTATCGTCCAGATTTTCGTTTAGACGCATCGCCATAATATCAACCTACGCGCAGTTTGGACGCCGCGTGCACCGGCTTAACGGCGCTGGCATTCAGGTCGAGATCGCGGCTCTGCAGCAGCAGAACCTGCGCGGCAACGTCACCGAGGGTGGCTTTGTAGCTGCCAATCATCCGCGCGAAGATGTTGTAGATAACCACCGCCGGAATCGCCGCGACCAGACCAATCGCCGTCGCCAGCAGCGCTTCTGCGATACCCGGCGCAACGACCGCCAGGTTGGTGGTTTGGGTCTGCGCGATACCGATAAAGCTGTTCATGATGCCCCAAACCGTACCGAAAAGACCGATGAACGGCGAAATCGCGCCGATGGTGGCCAGATAACCATTGCCGCGCCCCATGTGTCGGCCAACCGCCGCCACGCGACGCTCCAGACGGAAACCGGTACGCTCCTTGATGCCTTCGTTATCTTCACTGCCCGCGGAGAGTTCCAGCTCGTTCTGTGCTTCATTCACGAGCAGGGTGGTCAGGCTTTTCGCGTGGAAGGATGAGGTCATATCTGAGGCCTGATCCAGAGAGCGAGCTTCAGCCAGCTGCTGCTGTTCCCGCTTGAGGCGACGCTTCTGCGAAAGCAGCTCGGCGCTCTTGCTGAAGAAGATAGCCCAGGTGACAACGGACGCCAGAATCAGGCCGATCATCACAATCTTAACCACGATGTCAGCATGCTGATACATGCCCCAAACGGAGAGATCCGCCTGCATCAAATTATTACCCACTCTGTATCTCCAGGACGCAAATCACAAAATCTGAACGTAATAATATCAAAACACCGTCGAATTGATAGTAGTTCTCATTAGTATTTGCATAGTGCCGCAATTTTCGTTCACTTTCCTTGCGCTTACGCAGTAAAAATTTCTTATGCGCTTTTTTGCTAATATTTTCTGCTTATTCGATAAGCCTGCGGGTGCAGTTTTTTCCAATCGTGGTAGTCTGGACGTCCAGACGTATAAAAACAGGGTTAGCGAACATGACAACGAAGCATCTTGATACCACGCTGGTACAGGCAGGACGCAGCAAAAAATATACCCAGGGATCGGTCAACAGCGTGATTCAACGCGCCTCCTCGCTGGTGTTTGACACCGTTGAGGAGAAAAAAAACGCCACGCGCAACCGCGCAAAAGGCGGGCTGTTTTATGGCCGTCGCGGCACGCTAACCCATTTTTCTTTACAGGAAGCGATGTGCGAGCTGGAAGGCGGCGCAGGCTGCGCGCTGTTCCCGTGCGGCGCGGCGGCGGTCGCCAACACCATTCTGGCGTTTGTGGAACAGGGCGACCATATCCTGATGACCAACACCGCCTATGAACCCAGCCAGGACTTCTGTACCAAAATCCTCAGCAAGCTCGGCGTGACGACCGGCTGGTTCGACCCGCTGATTGGTGAAGGTATTGCCGAACTTATTCAGCCAAACACGCGCATTGTGTTCCTGGAATCGCCGGGGTCGCTCACCATGGAAGTTCACGACGTGCCGGCTATCGTCAAGGCCGTGCGCAGCAAAGCGCCAGAGGCGATCATTATGATCGACAACACCTGGGCGGCAGGCGTGCTGTTCAAAGCGCTGGAATTCGACATTGATATTTCCATCCAGGCGGCGACGAAATACCTGATTGGCCACTCTGACGGCATGATTGGTACTGCGGTTTCCAACGCGCGCTGCTGGGATCAGCTGCGTGAAAACGCCTATCTGATGGGCCAGATGGTGGATGCCGACACGGCGTACATGACCAGCCGCGGACTCCGCACGCTGGGCGTTCGCCTGCGACAGCACCACGAAAGCAGCCTGAAGGTGGCCGAATGGCTGGCGCAGCATCCGCAGGTTGAGCGCGTAAACCATCCGGCGCTGCCGGGCAGTAAGGGGCATGAATTCTGGCAACGTGACTTTACGGGCAGCAGCGGTTTGTTCTCGTTTGTGCTGAAAAAACGGCTGAATAATGACGAGCTGGCAAGCTATCTGGATAATTTTAGCCTCTTCAGCATGGCCTATTCCTGGGGCGGTTTTGAATCCCTGATCCTGGCTAACCAGCCGGAGCAGATCGCGGCCCTGCGCCCCGGCGGTGAAGTGGACTTCAGCGGTACCCTAATACGACTGCATATCGGTTTAGAAAATGTTGACGATCTGATTGCGGATTTAGCAGCAGGGTTCGAGCGTATCGTGTAGAGTGCTGGCTGAAAATGTACTCTCTGGACGCTTTTGTGGACACCGCAAGCAGAAAAGTCTGCATGAGTTGCGCCCGGGATCAAACCCGACGGGCGAATTAGGGAGTACAATAGCGCTATATCTGCTGTTCCACAGGAAAGTCCATGGCTGTTATTCAAGATATTATCGCGGCGCTCTGGCACCACGATTTTGCCGCGCTGGCGGATCCTCACGTCGTCGGTATCGTCTATTTCGTGATGTTCGCAACTCTGTTTCTGGAAAATGGATTACTGCCAGCCTCGTTTTTACCCGGTGACAGTCTGCTTTTACTTGCCGGGGCGTTAATCGGTAAAGGCGTCATGGACTTCACACCAACGATGGTTATCCTGACCTCCGCTGCCAGCCTGGGCTGCTGGCTGAGCTATCTGCAGGGCCGCTGGCTGGGGAACACGCGCGTCGTCAAAAGCTGGCTGGCGCAGCTGCCGCATAAATATCATCAGCGCGCGACCTGCATGTTTGACCGGCACGGCCTGCTTGCGCTGCTGGCCGGACGTTTCCTGGCGTTCGTTCGCACCCTTCTGCCGACGATGGCGGGCATTTCCGGTTTGTCGAACCGCCGCTTCCAGTTCTTCAACTGGCTGAGCGCCCTGCTTTGGGTTGGCGTGGTGACGACATTCGGCTACGCGCTGAATATGATCCCCTTCGTGAAACACCACGAAGATCAGGTGATGACCTTCCTGATGGTGCTGCCGATGTTCCTGCTGGTGGCGGGTCTGGTGGGAACCATCGCGGTAGTGATTAAGAAGAAGTACTGCAGCGCGTGATAAAAAATTGCCGGGTGGCGGCTACGCCTTACCCGGCCTACGTTTCCCCTCAGGCTCCCTGCATCGTTCTTATACGCGACGCATCCTCTCCCGGCGTGACGCCGAAATAGCGCTTAAACTCCCGACTGAACTGCGACGCACTTTCATAGCCCACCCGCATCGCCGCCGCGCTGGCCTTCATGCCGTCGTGGATCATCAGCATTCGCGCCTTATGCAGCCGGTAGGTTTTGAGGTACTGCAGCGGCGAAGTGCTGGTCACCGATTTAAAGTTATGGTGAAACGCCGAGACGCTCATATTGGCTTCCGCCGCCAGCTGGTCGACGCTGAGGTTTTCGGTGTACTGGCTTTCGATACGCTTGAGCACGCGGCTTATCAGGCTGAAGTGGGTCTGTCGGCTCACCAGGGCAAGTAACGCGCCGCCGCCCGGGCCCAGCAGCACGTGGTACAGAATTTCTCGGATAATCTGCTTGCCCAGTATGCGCGCGTCCAGCGGCCTCTCCATGACGTCCAGCAGACGTTCAATGGCGCAAAGGATCTCTTCCGACAGCGTTGCCGAGTTGATCCCGCTTGAGGCCATCGAAGGCTGGAAGAGTTCGTCTTCGCCAATCTCCATCAGCAGCTCCTGCAGCTGGAGGATATCAACATTGACGCGGATCCCTGCCAGCGGAACCGCCTCTGTCGCGAAGGTTTCACATTCGAAGGGTAAAGGTACTGTCAGCAGCAGATATTCATTAGTGTCGTAGCGGAACACGCGCTCGTTGATATAGCCAATTTTATGGCCTGAAAAGAGAAAAACGATGCCCGGCTGGTACATGACCGGCGTGCGCGTTCCGGGCTGCGTGCCGTAGAGCAGGCGAATGTCCGGCAGCAGATCGCTGGCAAAATTTTCATTATCTATCAAACACTTAATCTGCGCAGTGAGCTGCTGACAGATAGCCTCACGGTTCATCTTGCGTTACTCCGGGTGCGGTTTTCGACGTTAACAGTGTGCGTTGTTTTCCGTGCTTTCTCCAGCGCTCTGTAGAAATGGGCAAGACATCGGCAGGAATGTGCATTGAGGGCGTAGCCCCGGACGGCCACAATGTGCAGCATCAGGTCGCCCTCTGCGCACCACGGTTTTTCACCCACTAAAGGGAACGAGCAATGAACAACTTTAATCTTCACACCCCAACCCGCATTCTGTTTGGTAAAGACGCTATCGCTGACCTGCGCGCACAGATCCCTGCTGACGCCCGCGTGCTGATCACCTACGGTGGCGGCAGCGTGAAAAAAACCGGCGTGCTGGATCAGGTTTACAGCGCGCTGGACGGTCTGGACGTGCGTGAGTTCGGCGGCATTGAGCCAAACCCGTCCTACGAAACGCTGATGAACGCGGTGAAAATCGCCCGCGAAGAAAACATCACCTTCCTGCTGGCGGTCGGCGGCGGCTCCGTGCTGGACGGCACCAAATTCATCGCGGCGGCAGCGCACTATGCTGACGGCATCGATCCGTGGCACATTCTGGAAACCCGCGGCAGCGACATCAAAAGCGCCATCCCGATGGGCTCCGTGCTGACCCTCCCGGCCACCGGTTCTGAATCCAACAAGGGCGCGGTGATCTCCCGTAAAACCACCGGCGACAAGCAGGCCTTCATGAACGAACACGTTCAGCCCGTGTTCGCCATCCTGGACCCGGTTTACACCTACACCCTGCCTGCGCGTCAGGTCGCGAACGGCGTGGTCGATGCCTTTGTTCATACCGTTGAGCAGTACGTCACGTATCCGGTGAATGCCAAAATCCAGGATCGTTTTGCGGAAGGCATTCTGCTGACGCTGATTGAAGAAGGTCCGAAAGCGCTGAAAGAGCCGGAAAACTATGACGTTCGCGCCAACGTGATGTGGGCCGCCACCCAGGCGCTGAATGGCCTGATCGGTGCTGGCGTGCCGCAGGACTGGGCGACCCACATGCTGGGCCACGAACTGACGGCGATGCACGGTCTGGATCATGCGCAGACGCTGGCCGTTGTGCTGCCTGCGCTGTGGAATGAAAAACGTGATACCAAACGCGCCAAACTGCTGCAGTACGCTGAGCGCGTGTGGAACATCACCGAGGGTTCTGACGATGCGCGTATTGATGCCGCTATCGAAGCGACCCGCAGCTTCTTTGAAGGTCTGGGCGTGCCAACGCGTCTGTCTGGCTACGGTCTGGACGGCAGCTCTATCCCTGCCCTGCTGGCGAAACTCGAAGAGCACGGCATGACCCATCTGGGCGAGCACGGCGACATCACCCTGGACGTCAGCCGCCGTATTTACGAGGCGGCACGCTAAGCGTTTTTGTCCCCCCGACTTTCGTTTTTTGACATTTCGTCCAGACTTAATGCACACCCCATCGCCGGAGTCTCCCTCCGGCGATGCGCACCTGAAGGAGGAAAAATGGCAAACCAAACCGTAATCAAGCTGCAGGACGGCAACGTGATGCCCCAGCTGGGGCTAGGTGTATGGAAAGCCGGTAACGACGAGGTCGTCTCCGCCATTCATAAAGCCCTGGAAGTCGGCTACCGGTCGATTGACACCGCCGCCGCGTACAAAAACGAGGACGGCGTGGGGACCGCACTGGTCAGCGCCGGTGTCCCCCGCGATGAGTTATTCATCACCACGAAACTGTGGAATGACGATCAAAAGCGTCCCCGCGAAGCCCTGCAGGAGAGTCTGGAGAAGCTCCAGCTCGATTTCGTCGACCTTTATCTCATGCACTGGCCGGTTCCGGCCATCGACCATTACGTTGATGCCTGGAAAGGGATGATTGAACTGCAAAAAGAGGGGCTGGTGAAAAGCATCGGCGTCTGTAATTTCCAGGTTCATCACCTGCAGCGGCTGATTGACGAGACGGGCGTCGCGCCTGTGATTAACCAGATCGAGCTGCACCCGCTGTTGCAGCAGCGCCAGCTTCACGCCTGGAACGCCACGCATAAGATTCAGACCGAATCCTGGAGCCCGCTGGCTCAGGGCGGTGAAGGGGTATTCGATCAGAAAATTATCCGCGACCTGGCGGATAAATACGGCAAAACCCCGGCGCAGATCGTCATTCGCTGGCATCTGGACAACGGCCTGGTGGTGATCCCGAAATCGGTCACGCCATCGCGCATCGCCGAGAACTTCGACGTCTGGGATTTCCGTCTGGACAAAGATGAGCTGGGGGAAATTGCGAAGCTGGATAAGGGCAAGCGGCTTGGGCCAGACCCGGATCAGTTTGGCGGATAATGGAGTAAAAAAGCCGGGTGGCGGCTGCGCCTTACCCGGCCTACGCGCTGACCAGTAGGCCCGGTAAGCGCTAGCGCCACCGGGCTTTGTTACAGGTTTAACCGATCTTACGTTTTACGTTCTTCTTCGTTCCCGCTCCACCGTTCGAACGCTGATGCACAATCGGCGTGTGCTTGGTCAGCGCCGGGCGCGTATTGCGATTCTGGCGACGCGCTTCGCGCATCTCCTCCAGCGTCGGGGCCGGTACCAGACAGTCGCGGCGCGAGCCGATCAGGTGCTTTTTGCCCATCTCTTCCAGCGCCTGGCGGATCAGCGGCCAGTTGGCCGGATCGTGGTAGCGCAGCAGCGCTTTGTGCAGACGACGCTGTTTATCCCCTTTCGGCACCACCACGTCTTCACTCTTATAACCAATCTTACTCAGCGGGTTCTTGCCGGTGTAGTACATGGTCGTCGAGTTGGCGAGCGGTGACGGATAGAAGTTCTGCACCTGATCCAGGCGGAAGCGGCGCTGCTTCAGCCACAGCGCCAGGTTGACCATGTCCTCATCACGCGTGCCCGGGTGGGCGGAGATGAAGTACGGGATCAGATACTGCTCTTTGCCCGCCTGCTTCGAGTAGGTGTCGAACAGCTGTTTAAAACGATCGTAGCTGCCCATGCCCGGCTTCATCATCTTCGACAGCGGGCCTTCTTCGGTGTGCTCCGGCGCAATCTTGAGATAGCCACCCACGTGGTGCGTCGCCAGCTCTTTGATGTAGCGCGGATCTTCCACGGCGATGTCATAACGCACCCCGGACGCGATGAGGATCTTCTTGATGCCTTTCAGATCGCGCGCGCGGCGGTAGAGGTTGATCGTCGGCTCGTGGTTGGTGTCCATGTGCTCACAAATGCTCGGATAGACGCAGGAGAGGCGACGACAGGTCTGTTCCGCGCGCGGTGATTTGCAGCGCAGCATATACATGTTGGCGGTTGGGCCGCCAAGATCGGAAATCACGCCGGTAAAGCCCGGCACGGAGTCGCGAATGGCTTCGATCTCATTGATGATCGAATCTTCAGAGCGGCTCTGAATAATGCGCCCTTCGTGCTCGGTAATGGAGCAGAAGGAACAGCCACCGAAGCAGCCGCGCATGATGTTGATCGAGAAGCGGATCATCTCATACGCCGGGATGCGGGCGTTGCCGTACGCCGGGTGCGGCACGCGCTTGTACGGCAGCGCAAAGACGCTGTCCATCTCTTCGGTGGAGAGCGGGATCGCTGGCGGGTTGATCCAGATAAAGCGCTCGCCGTGCTTCTGCATCAGCGCGCGGGCGCAGCCCGGGTTGGTTTCATGGTGCAGAATACGGGACGCGTGCGCGTAGAGCACCTTGTCGGCTTTCACCTTCTCGTAGGAGGGCAGCAGTACGTAGGTCTTTTCCCAAGGCTTCGGACGCGGCGGCTGCACGACGATCGCCTTCGCTTCCGCCTTCTTTGGCTCTACCGGTTTGTTATCGGCACACGGCAGATCGTCGCCGTACGGATGTGGGATCGGGTCGATTTTGCCCGGCATATCGATGATGCGGGAATCTACCCCGCGCCAGCCCGGCAGCGCCTCTTTCACCATGATCGCAGTATTGCGCACGTCGCGGATGCTGCTCACCGGCTCGCCCTGCGACAGGCGGTGCGCCACTTCCACCAGCGGACGCTCGCCGTTTCCGTAAATCAGCATGTCGGCCTTGGAATCCACCAGCACCGAGCGGCGCACGGTATCTGACCAGTAGTCGTAGTGTGCGGTGCGGCGCAGGCTCGCCTCGATGCCGCCCAGGATCACCGGCACGTCTTTCCAGGCTTCTTTGCAGCGCTGGGTGTAGACGAGGGTTGCGCGGTCCGGACGTTTGCCCGCCACGTTATCCGGCGTGTAGGCGTCGTCATGGCGCAGCTTACGGTCGGCGGTATAGCGGTTGATCATCGAGTCCATGTTGCCTGCGGTCACGCCGAAGAACAGGTTCGGTTTTCCCAAACGCATGAAGTCGTCTTTGCTGTTCCAGTCAGGCTGGGAGATGATCCCCACGCGGAAGCCCTGCGCTTCGAGCATACGGCCACAGATGGCCATGCCGAAGCTCGGGTGGTCAACGTAGGCATCGCCCGTGACCAGAATGATATCGCAGCTGTCCCAGCCCAGTTGGTCCATCTCTTCCCGGGACATCGGCAGGAATGGCGCCGGTCCAAAGCAGGCCGCCCAGTACTGGGGCCAGGAGAAGAGGTCACGATCCGGCTGGATCAGGGAAATTGCGCTCATAATGCTTCCGAAGAAAAAATAAACAAAAGGAGCGGGATTATACGCTGTTCATCCGCCAGATTTGAAGAAAAGGATGCAGGAAGCAGGCAGATATTCACGGAAGTCGTTAAAATATGCCGCCCTGATAATTTTGGATCATAATATTCACTCTATTTTCCGGTGATTTGCCCCGGAATGCGTTTTTGTGCGGAGCTCAGTTGTGAAGCCCAACGATTCGTTACATGTCTCCCAGCTGCGGGTTGTCCTGCACCTCTGCGGTTTCCTTGTGCTGCTGTACAGCCTTTCCATGCTGCCGCCGATGGTTATCGCCCTGCTGAACAAAGAGCGGACCTACTTTGCCTTCCTGACCACTTTTTTAACCTTTTTTAGTCTCGGAGGCTTAACCTGGCGGGCAACCCGCCACGCCGGCATCCAGCTGCGCACCCGCGACGGTTTCGTGATTATCGTGCTGTTCTGGCTGCTTTTTTCATTGATTAGCGCCATGCCGCTCTGGATGGATGACGGGCTTCAGCTCTCCTTTGCTGACGCGCTCTTTGAGGGGGTTTCCGGGATCACCACTACCGGAGCGACGGTGATCGGGGACGTCAGCGCCCTGCCTAAGTCGTACCTGTATTACCGCGCTCAGCTGAATTTCATTGGCGGGTTAGGCGTCATCGTGCTGGCCGTCGCGGTCCTTCCGCTGCTGGGCATTGGCGGCATGAAGCTCTATCAGTCAGAGATGCCGGGGCCGTTCAAGGAGGAGCGTCTGACGCCCCGCCTTGCCGATACCGCGCGCACGCTGTGGGCGACCTACTTCGCGCTGGGCGTGGCCTGCACTCTGGCCTACTGGCTGGCGGGAATGTCCTTTTTTGACGCCGTCTGTCACGGGCTTTCGACCGTGTCACTGGGCGGCTTCTCCACCCGCAGCGAGAGCATTGGTTTTTATGACAGCCACGCAATCGAGCTGGTTGCCGGGGCGTTTTCGCTGCTCTCCGCGTTTAACTTCACCCTCTGGTACGTCGCCATTGTCCGACGCACCCTGAAGCCGATTCGTCGCAGCCCGGAGGTTAAATTCTTCCTGAGCGCCGCTGCGGCGATTATCCTCATCACCGCCTGGCAGGTCTGGCATGCAGGCATGTACAGCCCCACGGATAGCCTGGTGCACGCCTTCTTCCTTGCCAGTTCGATGATGACCGATAACGGCCTGTCGACCGCCGACTACGCCCAATGGCCCACCCACACCATCTTCCTGTTGTTGAGCGCCAGCTTTTTTGGCGGCTGCGTAGGCTCGACCTGCGGCGGGATCAAAGCCCTGCGTTTTTTGATTATGTTCAAGCAGAGTATTCAGGAGATGAACCAGCTGGCGCATCCGCGCGCGCTGCTGAGCATTAAGGTGGGCAAAAGCGTGGTGAATGAACGCGTCCTGCGCTCGGTCTGGAGCTTCTTCTTTCTCTACGTGATGATCACGGGCTTTTTTGTCTGGGCGCTTAATCTGATGGGCTACGATCTGTTTACGTCATTCGCGACGGTCGCCGCCTGTATCAACAACATGGGGCTGGGATTTGGCGAGACGGCGTCGACGTTCGGCACGTTAACAGAAGGGGCTAAGCTGTTGATGTGTGCGGCAATGATCTTAGGGCGTCTGGAAATTTACCCGGTGCTGATTCTGTTCTCGCGCTTTTTCTGGCGGGCATAAACCATTCCCGGCGAACCGGGAATGTCAGAGGTTATGGCGCGGGGTTGATCAGCATTTGCCCTACGGACCCCCTGTCCATCATCTCCAGCGTCTGGCTGTGGAACAGGAACGGGAAGTGCGGCCACGAAGGCTGGCCGTAGTAGACGAGCAGTTCAACCTGACCGTCCACCCAGACGGTATCTTTCCAGCCGCGATCTTCCGGGAACGGCATCGCGCCGTTAACGTTGCGGATCAGGAAGCTTACCCCTTCAATATGGAACGACTGCGGCATATCTGAACGCACCGTCCAGCGCTCCCAGGTGCCCTGTTGCGCGGTGATGTCGATGCGGTTGACGTCCCACAGCGCACCGTTGATGCCCGGATCGTCGCCCAGGCTGATATCACGGCTGCGCACCGGGGAGCCGCTCATGATCTCCTGCGGCAGCAGGCGCATGGGCAGGCTATCGGTCACCAGCGGCAGCAGGCCGGTTGGACGCAGGGTCAGCACCAGGGTCGAGACAAGAATGCTCGACGGTTCAAAGAACCCGCGAATACGGTCAACAATGCTTGCCGCTTCGCCGCAGGTCACAGAGACTTCATCCCCGTTGGTCATATCAATGAGAATTTCGCGACGCTCACCCGGCGCGAGCGCCAGCTGTTTGACGGACACCGGTGCCGGTAAAAAACCCTGATCGCCGGAGATCACGTGCAGCGGACGGCCATCGCTCATTTGCAGCTGATAGCGGCGCGAGTTAGACGCGTTGAGCAGGCGCAGGCGCACCCAGCCACGGGACACTTCGACATACGGGCTCTGCGCGCCGTTAACCAGCAGCGTATCGCCAACGAAGCCACCGCTCCCCGGTTCGCTGTATTCCGGCGTACCGAAATTATCCAGACGTTTGTCCTGGATGATAATCGGGAAGTCATCCACGCCGTAGTGGTTCGGGATCGGCAGGGATTTGCTGACTTCATCTTCCACCAGCCACATGCCGGCCAGGCCGTTATAGACCTGCTGCGCCGTGCGGTTAGGGGTGTTGGCGTGATACCACAGGGTTGCCGCGCTCTGGCGAATCGGCAGAACGGGCGCCCAGTCGGCGCTGGGTGACATCATGCGCGCCGCGCCGCCAATCAGCGGGCCAGGCACCTGCAGGCCGCTGATGGTCATGGCGACATTTTCAGGGGTACGGTTACTGTAGATGAGCTTTACGTCATCGCCATTCCACACGCGTATGGTCGGCCCAAGGTAACGTCCGTTAATGCCCCAGACCGGCGCACGCGTCCCCTGGGTAAAGGACCAGTGGCTGCGCTGCAGCGTCAGGAAAAGCGGCTGGCCGCGACGGGATTCAATGAGTGGCGGAATAGGCAGCGGCTGTTGCTGCCCGGCGGCGCTGGCTGTCAGCGGCATCGCACCCGCACAAAGGGCGATCCCCGAAGCCTGAATAAACTGACGCCGACTGAGTGACATATAAGCTCCATCTGAAACGACTAACAACGCGGGAATTCGTTTTCCCTTCAACGCCGGGTTAGATCTTACCGGCGGCTTCTCTCTCTGCGACTTCTTTGTCGAGCAGCGCAATATGCTCAGCCATCAGATCACGGCAGTGCGCTGCCAGCTCGCGCACCTGATCTTTACCGTATTTGCTGGTATCGACGGGTGGCAGCATTTCGACAATCACCAGCCCGTTATTCAGGCGGTTAAGATTAATCTTATTCGAAGTATTGGAAACGCACACAGGAATAATTGGAACACCTGCCGCAATTGCGGCATGAAACGCACCGGTTTTAAACGGCAGCAGGCCGCGGCCGCGGCTGCGCGTCCCTTCCGGGAACATCCAGATTGAGATCCTGCGCTTTTTAAAATGATTCACCACTTCTGCAATGGTGCCGTGCGCTTTTGCACGGTTATTACGGTCAATCAACAGGTTACCGGTAAGCCAGTACAGCTGACCAAAAAACGGGATCCACAGCAGGCTTTTTTTGCCCACCGTCACGGTCGGTGGAAGCACGATATTGGAGGCCGTCACCATATCGTAGTTGTTCTGATGGTTGGCGATATAGATGGCGTTACCGAAATTCTCCGCTCCTTCCGGCAGGCGTTTTTCAACTTTCAGACCAAACAGCGGCGCAAGACGCCCGAACATATGGCCAAAGGTGGCGACATGCTTCGGATTACGCGGGCTGAACAGGCAATAAATAGAGCCGAAAATACAGACCAGAATACAGTAGATAACGGTAAGAATAAGACGAACAATATATAGCATAGCGACCTCTGAAGCCCTGACAGCTGACAATTATACTTCACCTGTGGCCAGGTAAGGACTTTATTACGAGCGCGTATTGTTAATCGCAACGCACGAATTAACAACGATTTTACGGGAAATTTTATTGAAATTCCCCCTCCGGACAGAGGGGGATATCACGACATTACTCTTCGCTGTCACCCGCCGCGCTGCGTGCAGGAGAGTCAATCTCCACGCGGTCGATACGCTGCAGGCCGCGCATCAGCGAGCCGCGGCGACCGCGCTCGCCCACCACCTTCTGCAGCTCTTCCGGACGAAGCTTGATTTTGCGCTTGCCGACGTGAATGGTCAGCGTGCTCTGCGGCGGCAGCAGGAAGAGGTGCGCCAGGCCATCTTCGCCTTTCGCGGCCTCCGCCGACGGGATGTTGATGATCTTGTTGCCCTTGCCTTTTGACAGCTCCGGCAGATCGCTGACCGGGAACATCAGCATACGCCCGGCGGTGGTGATCGCCAGCAGCATGTCGCTTTCGTTCTCGATCACCAGCGGTGCCATTACGTGAGCGTTGTCCGGCAGGCTAATCAGCGCCTTACCGGCACGGTTGCGGGAAACCAGATCGTTGAAGGTACAGATAAAACCGTAGCCCGCGTCAGACGCCAGCAGCAGCTTCTGGTCATCGGCTTCCATCAGCATATGGTCAACCGTCGCGCCCGGCGGCAGCGTCAGCTTGCCGGTCAGCGGTTCACCCTGCCCGCGTGCGGAAGGCAGCGTGATCGGGTCAATGGCATAGCTGCGACCGGTGGAGTCGATAAACGCCACCGGCTGGTTGCTCTTGCCTTTCACCGCCGCTTTAAAGCTGTCGCCCGCTTTGTAGCTGAGCCCCGGCGCGTCGATATCGTGGCCTTTGGCGCTGCGCACCCAGCCGCTCTGCGACAGGACAATGGTCACCGGCTCGGACGGCTGCATGTCGTGCTCGTTCATCGCCTTCGCTTCTTCGCGCTCGTGCAGCGGAGAACGACGGTCGTCACCAAACGCGTCGGCATCAGCCTGCAGCTCTTTCTTCAGCAGGGTGTTCATCTTGCGTTCGGACGCGAGGATCGCCTGCAGCTGATCGCGCTCTTTTTCCAGCTCGTTCTGCTCGCCGCGGATCTTCATCTCTTCCAGTCTGGCGAGATGGCGCAGCTTCAGCTCGAGGATCGCTTCGGCCTGGGTTTCGCTGATGCCAAAGCGCGACATCAGGGCGGGCTTCGGCTCGTCCTCGGTACGGATGATCTCAATCACCTCGTCGATATTGAGGAACGCCACCAGCAAACCTTCGAGGATATGCAGGCGCTTAAGCACTTTCTCCAGACGATGGTTCAGACGACGGCGTACCGTATCGCGGCGGAACGTCAGCCATTCGGTGAGGATCTCCAGCAGGTTTTTCACCGCCGGGCGTCCGTCGAGGCCGATCATGTTCAGGTTTATGCGGTAGCTTTTTTCCAGATCGGTGGTGGCGAACAGGTGGTTCATCACCTGCTCCATGTCCACGCGGTTAGAACGCGGCACGATCACCAGACGGGTCGGGTTCTCGTGGTCAGATTCGTCACGCAGGTCGTCCACCATCGGCAGCTTTTTATTGCGCATCTGGGAGGCGATCTGCTCCAGCACTTTGGCACCGGAAACCTGATGCGGCAGCGCGGTGATCACCACGGCGCCGTCTTCTTTATTCCACACCGCACGCATGCGTACGGAGCCGCGACCGTTCTGGTAGATTTTGCGGATTTCCGCACGCGAGGTGATGATTTCGGCTTCGGTCGGGAAATCCGGACCCTGCACGATATCCAGCAGATCGTCGAGCGAGGTTTTCGGCTGCTCAATCAGGGTGATGGCGGCTTTCGCCACTTCACGCAGGTTGTGCGGCGGAATGTCCGTCGCCATACCGACCGCGATCCCGGTGGTGCCGTTCAGCAGGATGTTCGGCAGACGCGCGGGCAGCATCTTCGGCTCCTGCAGCGTACCGTCGAAGTTCGGTACCCAGTCAACGGTCCCCTGGCCCAGCTCGCCCAGCAGCACTTCGGCATATTTAGCGAGGCGGGACTCGGTATAACGCATCGCCGCGAAGGATTTCGGGTCGTCCGGCGCCCCCCAGTTCCCTTGACCATCCACCAGCGGGTAGCGGTAAGAGAACGGCTGCGCCATCAGCACCATCGCTTCATAACAGGCGCTGTCGCCGTGCGGATGGTATTTACCCAGCACGTCACCGACGGTACGGGCGGATTTCTTGAACTTGGCGGTGGCGTTCAGCCCCAGTTCGGACATCGCATACACGATGCGGCGCTGAACGGGCTTCAGGCCATCCCCGATAAACGGCAACGCCCTGTCCATGATGACGTACATGGAGTAGTTCAGGTAGGCATTTTCCGTGAATTCATGTAGCGCGAGGCGCTCTGCCATATCGCTCATTACGTGTGATTCCTCAACTCAGAAACCGAAGGGTTTCAGGCAATATTGCCGCAGATACTACCCTATCTGACGAGTTGAGTCACAAAGAAAAAGGGCCGCTTATGCGGCCCTTTTCGGGTTATTTGTTCAGCTTAATGACCTGCTTCACGTCGATTTCAAAATCGTTCCACTCTTTATCGACCTTGCCCTGGATTTCCACTTTATCCTGCGGGGTGACGGTCACGCCGTTCCAGCGCTTGTGGTCAATTTCCACGTTCACCGTGCCGGTCTCATCGCGGAAGGTGTAGCGGTCATCGGACAGGCGCTGGGTGATGTTCCCGCGCAGCTTCACCCAGCTGTCGTCCTTCATCTCTTTCACCTTCACCGCGGTGGTGAGGTTGGCGTCGTTATCGACAAAACCGCCTGCCTGCGTCTGGGGCTGGGTTTGCGTGGCGGACGGGCCGTTAAATCCGCCCTGCGCAGCAAAAACGGGGGCAGTGGTCATCATCATGATGGCGGCAATGGCAGCGAATTTTTTCATATTAACTCTCCCTTTAATCTGGTTTCGCAGTCCATTAAACAGGGTAATCCTTAACAACTTCTTAAGGGAAAAATTTATTTATTATTGCTGTACAGCAGGCGCTTACAGAGGGTTTACTGACGGCATCAAGGAGGGAATATGCGCATTTTACTGGTAGAAGACGACACGCTAATCGGCGACGGTATCAGGGCGGGTTTAAGCAAAATGGGCTTTAGCGTGGACTGGTTTACCGACGGTAAAACCGGTCAGGCCGCGCTCGCGTCTGCACCCTATGATGCCGTGGTGCTGGATCTGACGCTGCCGGAAATCGACGGTCTGGACATCCTGCGCGCGTGGCGCGAAAGCGGGCGCAGCGAGCCGGTATTGATCCTGACCGCGCGGGATGCGCTTAACCAGCGCGTGGAAGGGCTGCGTCTTGGCGCGGATGATTATCTCTGCAAGCCGTTCGCGCTGATTGAAGTGGGTGCCCGCCTCGAGGCGCTGGTCCGCCGCAGCCACGGCCAGACGCATAGCGAGCTACGCCACGGCAAGGTCACGCTCGATCCGACCCGTCTCGTCGCCACGCTGGACGGTGAACTGCTGACGCTGAAGCCGAAAGAGTTCGCGCTGCTGGAACTGCTGATGCGCAATGCAGGCCGCGTGCTCCCTCGCAAGACGATTGAGGAAAAACTGTATACCTGGGACGACGACGTCTCCAGCAACGCGGTAGAAGTCCACGTTCATCATCTGCGCCGCAAGCTTGGCAGCGAGTTTATCCGCACCGTGCACGGCATCGGCTATACCCTGGGTGACGCATGAAGCTGACGCAACGCCTGAGCCTGAAGCTGCGCCTGACGCTCCTCTTTTTAGCGCTCTCCCTGACGGCATGGTTTGCCGCCAGCCTGGTGGCCTGGCAGCAGACCACCCACAAGCTGGATAAGCTCTTTGACACGCAGCAGATGCTGTTTGCCAAACGGCTGCTGACGATGGATCTGGACGAGATCCGCGCCCCCGAGCGGATGCGCGAGATCCCAAAAAAAGTGAAGCATGGCCGTCTCGATGACGACGCGCTGGCTTTCGCCATTTACAGCGTCGAGGGCAAAATGCTGCTGAACGACGGCGAGAACGGGCGCGATATTCCGTATCACTATCGCCGCGACGGGTTTGCTAACGGGCAGCTCCAGGACGACAACGACGAATGGCGTTTCCTGTGGCTGACCTCACCCGACGGGAAATACCGCGTGGTTGTCGGTCAGGAGTGGGAGTACCGCCAGGATATGGCGCTGGACGTGGTCAGCTCGCAGCTCACGCCCTGGCTGGTGGCGCTGCCGGTGATGCTGCTTTTGCTGGTTCTCCTCCTGATCCGGGAGCTGAGGCCGCTCAAAAAGCTGGCGCAGACCCTGCGCTCCCGCTCGCCGGATGCGACCGATGCGCTTGTGCTTCAGGGTGTGCCCACGGAAGTACGCCCCCTGCTCGACGCGCTGAATCACCTCTTCGCACGTACCCAGGAGATGATGACCCGCGAGCGCCGCTTTACGTCCGATGCCGCCCACGAGCTGCGCAGCCCGCTGGCGGCCCTGAAGGTGCAAACTGACGTGGCGCAGCTCTCGCAGGACGATCCGCAGGCGCGGGAAAAAGCGCTGGCACAGCTGCATGCGGGAATCGACCGCGCTTCCCGGCTGGTGGACCAACTCCTCACGCTGTCGCGTCTGGACTCGCTGGACAACCTGGACGATGTCGAACCGATAACGCTTGCCGATTTACTGCAGTCGGCGGTGCTGGATATCTGGCATCCGGCGCAGCAGGCAGGGATTGATATTCGCCTCAACAACCATGCCCCGCAGGTCAAGCGTCAGGGACAGCCCCTGCTGCTCAGCCTGCTAGTGCGCAACCTGCTGGACAATGCCATCCGCTACAGTCCGCGCGGCAGCGTGGTGGACGTTACGCTGGACGCGCGTAGCTTTAGCGTGCGCGACAACGGTCCCGGCGTTGACCCCGAGGTGCTGGCGCGCATCGGCGAGCGTTTTTATCGTCCACCGGGCCAGAACGCCACGGGCAGCGGGCTGGGACTCTCTATCGTCAGGCGCATTGCCGCGCTGCACGGAATGCGCGTCTCGCTGAGCAATGCGGCGGAAGGCGGCTTTGAGGTGAAGGTCAGCTGGTAGCGGATTATTGCATCTCCAGCAAAAGACTTTGCACATTTTGCTCATTTTTCCGCTCCGTCCTCGCGCGTAGAATACCCGGCATACTCTCATCGTCGAGGACAAAAAATGAGCAACATTCTGATTATTAACGGTGCAAAAGAATTTGCGCACTCTAAAGGCCAGCTGAATGACACCCTGACCGAGGTCGCGGACGGTTTCCTGCGCGACGCCGGGCATGATGTTAAGGTCGTGCGTGCAGACAGCCACTACGACGTGAAAGCCGAAGTGCAGAACTTCCTGTGGGCTGACGTGGTGATCTGGCAGATGCCAGGCTGGTGGATGGGCGCGCCGTGGACCGTGAAAAAATACATGGACGACGTGTTCACGGAAGGTCACGGTTCGCTGTATGCCAGCGATGGCCGCACCCGCTCTGACGCGTCCAAAAAATACGGTTCAGGCGGCCTGATTCAGGGCAAAAAATATATGCTGTCACTGACCTGGAACGCGCCGCTGGAAGCCTTCACCGAGAAAGATCAGTTCTTCGAAGGCGTGGGCGTAGACGGTGCTTATCTGCCGTTCCACAAGGCGAATCAGTTCCTGGGCATGGATCCGCTGCCGACCTTTATCGTCAACGACGTGATTAAAATGCCTGATGTCCCGCGCTATATCGCAGAATATCGCAAGCATCTCGCGGAAATTTTTGCTTAACTGGTAGCCTGGAATTAAAGGAGTAGTAAACATGCTTACCGTTATCGCAGAAATCCGTACTCGTCCAGGTCAACATCACCGCCAGGCGGTGCTGGATCAGTTCGCGAAAATTATCCCGACCGTACTGAAAGAAGAAGGCTGCCACGGCTACGCGCCGATGGTGGATGCCGCCACTGACGCCAGCTTCCAGGCGACCGCGCCGGACTCGATCATCATGGTTGAGCAGTGGGAAACCGTCGCGCATCTTGAAGCGCATCTGCAGACCGCGCACATGAAAGCGTGGAGCGACGCGGTGAAGGGCGACGTGCTGGAAACCCACATCCGCATTCTGGAGCAAGGGGTTTAAGTTCGTGGAATTTGCCGGGTGGCACTGCGTTTACCCGGCCTACAAAACCTGAACCGTAGGCCCGGTAAGCGCTAGCGCCACCGGGCTTTGTTGTTTTTAGCTGCTCTTCTTCCCCGGCTTTAACCCGCGATGGAGCTCGTTGATGCGCTTCATCGACTTGATGGCGCGCTGTGGTTCGGTGGCGGCGACGGATAAAATGATCATCTCCAGGCACAGCAGCACCGTGCCGTGGAGCGGGATTTTACCCTTTTCGCCACCGCGCGGAACGTGGATCACCACGCTGGCTTCCTTACTGAAACGCGAATCGAGGGCGTTGGTCAGCAGGATGGTGGGAATGCCCAAACGTTTTGCTTCACGCAGGGTGGTTTGCCCCTCCCGGTGCGCGGATTTCTGCGCCATCATCACCAGCACGTCACCGCGCTGAAGCGCAATCAGCTGCTCGGCAAGCCCGATCCCGGTACGGTTAAGCGGCGTGGCGGGTAACCCCATACGGCTGAACAGCCTGGCGGTGTACTCGGCCAGAATACCGGAGGCGCCAATGCCAAATATGGCGACCTGCCTTGCCTGCGCCAGCAGTGAGACCGCCTGCGCCATCGCGTAGCGGTTGTGGGGCTCGGATAACACCTCGCAGGTGTGCTGATGTCCCTCCAGCACGAAATCAATGCTCGCGTTGACGTCGCTGGCGAGCGTGTTCACCGTGGTGGACATCTTTTCGCTGGAGGTGACCACCGGGCCAAACCACTGCTCCAGCGTCTGCTTGAGATCGCGCAGCCCGGCGAACCCCAGCGCCTGTATGGCGCGGACCACCGTGGCATCCGAGGTTTTCACTACGGCGGCAATCTCCATGGCGGTCTGCTCCATCACCGCTTCGCGGTTGTCATGGATATAGCGTGCGACCTGCAGCAGACGCGGCGTCAGCTGATGCGCCCGCGCGCGAAAGCGGTCGCCATAGACATCCACGCGCCCCTTCTCTTTGCGGATCACCGTGATGCCTCCGGCAGCGGACGCCCGGCAATCTGTGACTGCACCTGCGCGGCCATCAGCCCTAAAGACGCGAACGAATTCGAGATCGCCTCTTCACGCGAGATCAACACGTAATGCCCGCGCCGGCAGGCATTCAGGAACTGACACCAGCCCGGCATCACCGCCTCCATCGCTGCCAGCTCGTCCTGCGGTTTACCGCCCGTATCCCCGCGCCAGGTAGCAAAGACGAAATCGGCATCCAGCTCCGGCAGGCGCTCGGCGCTGACGTCGATGCGCCCCCCTTCCGGGATGGACTCAATCAGTGGCGGGAATTTGAATCCGGCGTCGCGCAGAACGCGGCCCAGCGAGTGGTAGCTGTGCATGGCGTTGATTTTCCCCTGATTGGCCTGAATCACCGATACGGTGATTTTGCGCGTGTCGATGGTCGCCTTCAGCGCCTTGATTTGCTCCTGATATCGCCGCTCCAGAACCTTGAGCCTTGCCTGCGTGCCCGTGAGCTGCGCCAGCTTGCGGTAGATTTCCGGCGCGCCGCCGTCGAGATGATCGATGCTCACCGTCGGGGCAATTTTCGCTAATTGTTCCACCGGCGTGTTGCGGGTCGGCTCGGTAACGATCAGGTCAGGTTTGGCGGCGGCGATGGCTTCGATGTCGATATCCGCCGTGCCGATAAATTTGATATCGGAATTATCGAAGTCGACGCCGGTCAACATGCCGCTGGATCGCAGAAAATGGCTGCCGTCCGGCCGCGTACGGCCATGGCTCGCCACCGGCGGCACGCCAAGCTCAATCAGCGGAATGGTGATGTCCAGATCGTGTAATGAAACAATCCGCTTCGGATGAACCGGCACCACCACCTTTCGGTTCAGATCGTCAGTAAAGACCTGCGTCGGCTCCGCCGCGCTCACCGCGAACCCCACCAGCAACAGCATCGAAAACAGTACGCGCATCATAATCCCCTAAAATCTGTCCCGGCGCTGCCAGAGCAGCAGCAGGAAAAACGGTCCGCCAATCAATGAAATCACAATCCCCGCCGGCAGCTGCAGCGGGAGGAATGCCAGACGTCCGACGTTATCCGCCAGCAGCACCAGCAGCGCGCCCAGCACGGCGCTTCCCGTCAGGAGCGCGGTTTGACCACCGCGCAGCAGCAGGCGCGCCATGTGCGGGGCAATCAGCCCCACAAAGCCAATACTGCCCACGCAGGAGACGCAGGCCGCCGTCAGCACCACCGGAGCGAGAACCCGCAGCAGCGCCAGCCGGGTTGTGCGCACGCCAAGGCCCGTAGCGGCCTGATTGCCGAGCAACGCCACGTCCGCGGCCCGGGCGGTAAAGAGCAGCAGCGCAAACGCGGGGGCGGCCCAGAGCGCGGCCAGCCCCACCAGCGTCCAGTTTGCCGCGTGCAGGCTGCCCGCCAGCCACAGCATCGCCGTCTGCACGTCGCGCACGTCGGCGGTGGTCATAAAGACGCCCATTGCCGCGGCAAACGCCCACGACACGCCGATGCCGATCAGAATGAACCGCGGGCGCGAGATATCGCGCGCGAGGACGATCACCAGCAGCGCGGTGAGCAGCCCGCCGGCCATGCCAACCAGCGGACGCCAGGCCAGGCTCAGCGCCGGGAACTGAAAAATCAGCAGCAGTACCGCCGCGCTACAGCCCTCCTTCACGCCGATAAGCCCCGGGTCAGCCAGACCGTTGCGGGTGATGGACTGCATCGCCGCCCCCGCCATCCCGAGCATCGCCCCGCACAGCACTGCCATCAGCAGGCGCGGCAGGCGGATATCCATCACGACGTAGCGCGTCTCCGCCGTCAGACTTTCAGGCGAAAACAGCGCCCGCCCGATGGCAGAGGCGGGAATGGGCAGAGAACCGTGCGTCAGGCCAAAGCCCAGCAGGCCTAGCGCCATCAGCGCGAAAAGCGACAGGCACGCCAGCGCCTTCGGGCGAACCAGCGCCGACAGGCGGCCAACGCGGATCGCGCGGAGTCCGGCCCGGTTCATTTGAACATCCTCGAGGCCATAAGGATGAACACGGGCGCGCCGACAAGGGCCGTCATGATGCCGGTTGCCAGCTCCCAGGGGGTAAACAGCGTGCGGGCAGCGATATCCGCCAGCAGCAGCACCAGCGCACCGCAGAGGGCCGACAGCGGCACCATCGCGCGTAAATCGACCGACACCAGACGGCGAATGAGCTGCGGTACCACAAGGCCGATAAAGCCAATCGGTCCGGCGATGGAGACGGCCGCGCCGCAGAGCAGCGCAATGGCCAGCAGGGCAAGGAGGCGGGTTTTCAGCAGCGACACGCCAAGCCCCTGCGCCATTCTGTCGCCCAGCGCCAGCATGTTGAGCGAGGGCGACAGCCCGATAGCAAGAACAAAACCAGCGGCTGCAGCCCACAGGGCGCTCTGGAGCATCTGCGCGTTGATCCCGGCGATATCACCCGCCAGCCAGGTGCGCAGAGAGAGCAGCGTCTGTTCATCTAGGATTAACACCGCGGCGGTAATCGACGAGGCAAACGCCGACATCGCCACGCCGCACAGGGTGACCTTCATCGGCGTGAGCCCGGTGCGACCGGTCGAGGAGAACATCAGCACCAGCAGAAACAGCGCGGCGGCACCGGCGGCGGCAATCAGCGGACGACCAAACGGCAGCGAAAGCCCAAGCGCGCTGGTCACCACCACCGCGAGCGCTGCCCCGGCGTTGAGCCCCAGAATATGCGGCTCGCCGAGCGGGTTGCGGATCACGGACTGCAGCAGCACGCCCGCCACGCCGAGCGCGGCGCCTGTCACCATTGCGGCGCAGAGGCGCAGCAGCCGTAGTCTGATGATGATGTTATGGTCGAAATTGCGCGGGTCGAAGTGAAAGAGTGCCTCCACTACCGTTTGCGGGGCGATAAAGCGTGCACCGATCCCCAGATGAGCAATCGCCCCCATTGCCAACAGCAGGGTGAAAATCAGGAAAGCTAGAGAGATGCGCATCATGGCTTCTGAATGCTCTGGCGAAACGGCATAAAGAACGGTTTGCCGGTTAGCGGGTTAATCGACATATGCACGTCCACATCAAACACCGCTTTGATCAGCTCCGGCGTGCAGGCGTCGCCTTCATGTAACACCCCCTCGACTTTTCCCTGGCGTAAAAAGACCAGGGAATCACCGTAGTTCACGGCAAAGTTGAGATCGTGCAGCACCACCACGACGGTACGCCCATGCTGGCGGGTCAGGGCGTGCAGTAGTTCCAGGATCTCCACCTGATAGCGGAGATCGAGGTACGTCGTCGGCTCGTCAAGCAGGATATACGGCGTTTGCTGCGCCAGCGCCATGGCGATCCAGCAGCGCTGACGCTGGCCGCCGGATAAGCTTTCCACCGGCATATGGGCAAACGCTGCCGTGCCGGTCAGGCGCAGGGCCTCTTCCACCGCCAGTTCGTCCTCGTCGCTCCACTGGCGCATAACGTTTTGCCAGGGAAAGCGCCCGCGCGAGACCAGCTCAAAAACGGTTAACCCTTCCGGGAGCAGCGGGGACTGCGGGAGAATACCAAGCTGGCGGGCGACGGCTTTGGTCGGCTGCTCGTGAATGGCTTTACCGTCCAGCAGCGCGGTTCCCCCAAGCGGCTGCAGCAGCCGCGCGATAGTGCTCAACAGCGTGGATTTCCCACAGCCGTTCGCCCCTACCAGCACCGTCATTTTCTGCTGAGGGATGGCAAGGGAGATATCATCAACGATGATTTTTTTCTGATAGCCCGCAGAGAGGTTCTCCAGAACCAGTCCCGGTTGTTTTGTGTTGTGAGCCACGTGAACGCCAACGTAATAAAAAAAGCGCAACAAATATAAATAAAAATCATTCTCTTTTGAGAGTTTGACGCCACGCCATGTAGTAGTCAAGCGAAGAAACACCCTGAAAAAACCAGGGGTAACGGAGCGTTACCATGCAGACCACAAAATTAACAAATCATTATTTTTCAATTAAATAATTCATTACCCTTGTACTTTCCCGTTGCGTTTCATGCATGTAGCCGATTTTTATCATTTTTCATTTACTACTACATTCCCGCATGATTGAATGATTCTCAATTACATGTTCGATGCCGGTTCTGGCTAACGAGCAGAGCATAAAAGGGCAATGACTCACACATTCTTCCGTGAAGGTGATTCACGGATATTTTGGGAAAACAGATGTAATGGCTACGTTCACACCTTCACTCTCTGGGGTAAAAGGGCGCGCGCTCTTTTCACTGCTGTTTATGGCGCCGCTGGCCCAGGCGGCGGACACCACCGCGGCTAAAGACGGCGAAACGCTTACCGTCACTGCCGATCCAAATACGCCGGCGGAAGCCACCAACGGCTACCAGCCGCTGAACACCTCCACCGCAACGCTGACCAACATGCCGATGCTGGATATCCCGCAGGTGGTGAATACCGTCAGCGATAAAGTGCTGGAGGATCAGCACGCCACCACGCTGGATGAGGCGCTCTACAACGTTAGCAACGTGGTCCAGACGAATACCCTCGGCGGTACGCAGGATGCCTTCGTGCGCCGCGGGTTTGGCGCGAACCGGGACGGCTCGATCATGACCAACGGCCTGCGCACCGTCCTGCCGCGCAGCTTTAACGCCGCCACCGAGCGCGTGGAGGTGCTTAAAGGCCCGGCCTCAACGCTGTATGGCATTCTCGATCCGGGCGGCCTGATTAACGTCGTCACCAAACGCCCGGAGAGAACCTTCGGTGGTTCTTTGTCCGCCACCTCCTCCAGCTTTGGCGGCGGCACCGGACAGGTCGATGTGACCGGCCCGATCGACGGTACGCGCCTGGCGTATCGCCTCACGGGTGAGTATCAGGACGAAGATTACTGGCGTAATTTTGGCAACGAACGCAGCACCTTTATCGCCCCGTCGCTCACCTGGTTCGGCGATGATGCCACCGTGACCGTGCTCTATTCGCATCGCGACTATAAAACGCCGTTCGATCGCGGAACGATCTTCGATCTCAACACCAAAAAGGCCGTTGATGTCGATCGCAAAACCCGCTTTGACGAGCCGTTTAACGTGACCGATGGTCAGTCCGATCTGGCGCAGCTCAACGCGGAATACCGCCTCAACAGCCAGTGGACCGCGAAGTTCGACTACAGCTACAGCCAGGATAAATACAGCGACAACCAGGCCCGCGTGATGGCCTACGATGCAAAAACCGGCACCCTGACCCGCCGGGTGGATGCGACCCAGGGCTCGACACAGCGCATGCACAGCACCCGCGCGGACCTGCAGGGGAATGTGGATATTGCAGGCTTTTACAATGAGATCCTGACCGGCGTGTCGTATGAGAATTACGATTTGCTGCGTACGGACATGATGCGCTGTAAGAACGTCAAAGGTTTCAACATCTACCATCCGGTTTACGGCAAACTCAACAAGTGTACAACCGTCTCCGCCGCAGACAGCGACCAGACGCTCAAACAGGAGAGTTATTCGGCCTACGCGCAGGATGCCCTGTACCTGACGGATAAGTGGATCGCCGTCGCCGGGATGCGCTATCAGTATTACACCCAGTACGCGGGCAAAGGTCGTCCGTTCAACGTCAACACCGACAGCCGCGACGAACAGTGGACGCCAAAGCTGGGGCTGGTTTACAAGCTCACGCCATCCGTCTCGCTGTTTGCCAACTACTCGCAGACGTTTATGCCGCAGTCGTCCATTGCAAGTTACATTGGCGACCTGCCGCCGGAAACCTCAAACGCCTACGAAGTGGGCGCGAAGTTCGACCTGTTCGACGGCGTTACCGCCAATATCGCGCTGTTTGATATCCACAAACGCAACGTGCTGTACAACGAAAGCGTGGGAGGTGAAACCATTGCCAAAACGGCGGGCCGCGTGCGATCCCAGGGCGTGGAGGTGGATCTTGCCGGATCGCTGACCGAGAACACCAATATTATCGCCAGCTACGGCTACACCGACGCGAAGGTGCTGGAAGACCCGGACTACGCGGGCAAACCGCTGCCGAACGTGCCGCGCCACACCGGCTCCCTGTTCCTGACGTACGATATTCACAATGCGTTTGCCGGGAATACCCTGACGCTGGGCGGTGGCGGACACGGCGTGAGCCGTCGTTCAGCGACCAACGGCGCGGATTATTATCTGCCGGGCTATTTTGTGGCGGATGCCTTTGCGGCCTATAAGATGAAGCTGCAGTATCCGGTGACGCTGCAGGTGAACGTGAAGAACCTGTTTGATAAGACCTACTACACCTCGTCCATTGCGACCAACAACCTGGGCAACCAGATTGGCGACCCTCGCGAAGTGCAGTTTACGGTGAAGATGGCGTTTTGATGTAAAAAAGCCCGGTGGCGCTAATGCTTACCGGGCCTGCGATCCATTCCCTCTCCCTGCGGGAGAGGGTTAGGGTGAGGGCATCAAGCCTCAATATCCGCCATATCGCCTTTCTCCTGCAGCCAGTTACGACGGTCTTCCGAACGTTTCTTGGCAAGGAGCATATCCATCATGGCGTTGGTCTGCTGTTCGTCTTCATCGCTGATCGTCAGCTGCACCAGACGGCGCGTGTTCGGATCCAGCGTCGTTTCGCGCAGCTGCATCGGGTTCATCTCGCCCAGCCCTTTAAAGCGCTGCACGTTCGGTTTGCCCTTCTTGCGCTTCAGCTGTTCCAGCACGCCCGCTTTCTCTTCTTCCGTCAGCGCGTAGTACACCTCTTTGCCGAGATCGATACGGTACAGCGGCGGCAGCGCCACGTAGACGTGACCGTTTTTCACCAGCGTACGGAAGTGCTTCACAAACAACGCGCACAGCAGCGTGGCGATGTGCAGACCATCGGAGTCCGCATCCGCGAGAATGCAGATCTTGCCGTAGCGCAGCTGGCTCAGATCGTCGCTGTCCGGATCGATACCGATCGCGACCGAGATATCGTGGACTTCCTGCGAGGCCAGCACTTCGTCTGAAGACACTTCCCAGGTGTTCAGGATCTTACCCTTGAGCGGCATGATCGCCTGGTATTCACGATCGCGCGCCTGCTTGGCCGACCCGCCCGCCGAGTCCCCTTCCACGAGGAACAGTTCGGTACGGTTGAGATCCTGCGCGGTACAGTCTGCCAGCTTGCCCGGCAGCGCAGGGCCGCTGGTCAACTTTTTACGCACCACTTTTTTCGCCGCACGCAGACGACGCTGGGCGCTGGAGATCGCCATTTCGGCCAGCATCTCCGCCGCCTGAACGTTCTGGTTCAGCCAAAGGGTAAAGGCATCTTTCACCACGCCGGAGACGAACGCCGCGCACTGGCGTGACGACAGACGTTCTTTGGTCTGACCGGCAAACTGCGGATCCTGCATCTTCACGGAGAGCACGTAGGCGCAGCGGTCCCAGATATCTTCCGCCGACAGCTTCACGCCTCGCGGCAGGATATTACGGTATTCACAGAATTCGCGCATCGCGTCCAGCAGCCCCTGACGCAGGCCGTTGACGTGGGTCCCGCCGAGCATGGTGGGGATCAGGTTAACGTAGCTTTCGGTCAGCAGCTCGCCGCCTTCCGGCAGCCACAGCAGCGCCCAGTCCACCGCTTCGGTATCGCCGCTAAAGTTGCCGACGAACGGTTTTTCCGGCAGCGTTGGCAGGCCGTTTACCGCTTCGCACAGGTAGTCGTTCAGGCCATCGGCGTAGCACCAGGTTTGCTCGGTATTGTTAACGTGATCTTTAAAGGTGATTTCCACGCCCGGGCAAAGCACCGCTTTGGCTTTCAGCAGGTGCGTCAGGCGGGATACGGAAAAGCGCGGGCTGTCGAAGAAACTCTCGTCAGGCCAGAAGTGGACGCTGGTGCCGGTGTTGCGTTTGCCGCACGTGCCGACAACCTGCAAATCCTGCACCTTCTCGCCGTTTTCAAACGCGATGTTGTAGACCTGACCATCGCGACGGACGTTCACTTCCACGCGTTTGGACAGGGCGTTGACGACGGAAATCCCCACGCCGTGCAGGCCGCCGGAGAACTGGTAGTTTTTGTTGGAGAACTTACCGCCCGCATGCAGACGACAGAGGATCAGCTCAACGGCCGGGACGCCCTCTTCCGGGTGGATATCCACCGGCATGCCGCGCCCGTCGTCAATAACTTCCAGCGACTGATCGGCATGCAGGATGACGTCAACGCGTTTGGCATGGCCCGCCAGCGCTTCGTCCACACTGTTATCAATAACTTCCTGGCCCAGATGGTTTGGGCGCGTCGTATCGGTGTACATCCCCGGGCGGCGGCGAACCGGCTCAAGCCCGGTGAGGACCTCAATGGCATCAGCGTTATAGGTTTGCGTCATGATTTAAACTAGCAATTCGCATTGATTGTCAGTGGCTGTGCAGTCCAAGAAAATCGACAATCTGGGTGAAATGATTCTCAAAGCCCGTGAAAGCATGGTTTCCGCCCTCTTCTATAGTCTGGCGGCAGGAGGCGTAATACGCCACTGCCTGGCGGTAATCCAGCACTTCATCACCCGTCTGCTGCAGCAGCCAGATGAGATCCGGCGCCTCGAGCGGGTCGACCTGCATAACTTTGAGATCGTAAATATGGCGTGACTCTAGCACATATTGCTGGCCGGTGTAGGGGTTCTCGTTTTCGCCAAGAAAGTCCCGCAGCAGCTCAAATGGCCGTACCGCCGGATTAACCACCACGGCGGGCAGCATAAAGCATTGCGAGAGCCAGGTGGCGTAATATCCCCCCAGCGATGAACCGACCACACCAAAGGTTTCGCCGCCGTGCGCAAGCACGATGGATTCCAGCATTTCCGCGGCTTCTGCCGGGTAAGGCGGCAGCTGTGGGATAATCATCTCAACGTCAGGGTGATGCGCGCTCAGCCACTGGCGAAACTGTGTCGCTTTTGCGGAGCGCGGCGAACTGTTAAATCCGTGCAGATAAAGGAGCGTAGACATCAATAGCCTTCTGAAGCGGTGTCCGGGCGGAACTGTGCGCCGGTCAAACGGCAGACATCCGTGGTCAGCGTGCCGTCGGGATGCAGTTCCAGCCAGCGCCAGCCTGGCGCGATGGTATCCAGCGTAAAGTTGGCGCAGTGCGGCTTAAACTGAACGCAGGTCGACGGCGTCGCCAGCATGCGGCGTCCGTTCCAGTCGAGATCCTGTTCCTGGTGAATATGCCCACACAGCAGATTTTTCACCCGCGGGAACTTCGCCAGCACGCGATCCAGCGCCGCGGAGTTGCGCAGGCTGTGCTGATCGAGCCAGCTGCAGCCCGCCGGCAGAGGATGATGATGAAGCAACAGCAGCGTGTGACGTTCAGGTTCAGCCGCCAGTTTGGTCTCAAGCCAGTCGAGCTGAAACTCGCTTAACTCACCGTGCGGGACGCCAAACACCTGGCTGTCCAGCAGCAGGATCTGCCACTGTTCACCCGCAAAAACACATTTCGCCGGAGAAATCCCCGCATCCTGGAGAGAACTGTACATTGCGGGCTGAAAATCGTGGTTACCCGGCAGCCAGACGCAGGGCGCGCTAAAGCTCGCGATGCCTTCAGCAAAATGCTGGTAGGCCGCGGAAGATTGGTCCTGCGCCAGATCGCCCGTTGCGACAATCAGATCGCATGCACGGTTTTCAGCGTGAATGGCGCTCAGTACCGCCTGATAACTCTCCCAGGTATTCACCCCCAGCAGCGTTTCATGCTTTTCGGCAAAAAGGTGGGTATCGGTGATTTGTAATATCCTGACTGGCGCCCCACCAGCAACAGTCAGGTTCAACAGGCTTTCCAAATGGTGTCCTTAGGTAGGTTTATGACGCTAACAAACCGGAATCGCCATTGCTCCATGTGCTAAACAATACCTTAGCCAGTCGGCTAAAAACTGGTTAATTTGATGCTTTTCGTCGCGTTGATGCAACTTTTTATTCGGGTAATCATACCGCGCCTTGAAACGAAAGATCTGCTGGCTTGAACACACTTCAGCGACCATCGCGTCGTGATAGAGGCGTACCGTCATCGACGGCAGGCTCCAGTAGCTAATGCTGGGTGCCGTTTGCTCAATCTCCACCAGCGTAGTGTAGCGCGTTGATTCTGTTATCGTTAATCGATACTGCGCGTTGCTCACCTGATAGCTTACCGTTTCGCCGGGTGCGTCGTTTCTCGGCAGCAGGCGGCGCAATTGTGCAAAATTCGTTTCGCACAGGCGCATCATTTCTGGGAAGTCAGGCGTATAGCGCTTCATTTTTTCCACTCGTTTCGTAATGTCTGATAATGCAGCTGCAGCCATTGCAGGGCGATGACAGACGCTGCGTTGTCGATTTTCCCCTCTTCTACCCACTGATAAGCCTGTTCCCGGCTCACCACATGAACCCGAATATCTTCGTTTTCATCAGCCAGACCGTGAATCCCTTCTGCGGTCGTGGCGTCCACTTCGCCCACCATAATGGATAAGCGTTCGCTGGTGCCACCCGGACTCGCCAGATAGCTCAACACCGGTTTGGTGCGGCCCACCACCAGCCCCGCCTCTTCCAGCGCCTCGCGCCGGGCGACGTCTTCAACCGTCTCGCCTTCTTCGATCATCCCGGCCACCATCTCCAGTAGCCACGGGCTCTCACTGACGTCATAAGCGGCGATGCGGATCTGCTCCACCAGCACGACTTCGTCACGCACTGGGTCAAAGGGTAGCAAGACTGCCGCATGCCCGCGCTCAAAAATTTCGCGTCTGATTTCGCCGCTCATTTCACCGTTAAACAGGCGATGCCTGAAACGGTAAAGATCCATTGAAAAAAAACCGCTATAAAGCGTTTCTCGTGCAATAATTTCTACATCGTTTTTGGCGAATGTCACGGGCAACTTTTCTGGTTTTTGCATGAGTCGAGTCCTGGTAGCAATGGTGATGAAATTGTGAATTTCAAGGCTGTTTGGCTGCCGTTTGTAAGGCTATATGGTAGATTGGTGCAAATTACCGCCAGATGGCACGTAACGCCAACCTTTTGGTGTGGATGATTCTGTTAGAATCGGCAATTATTTTTTAATTAGATCAGCGCTAATACTGCTTCACAACAAGGAATGCAAATGAAGAAATTGCTCCCCATCCTTATCGGCCTGAGCCTGACGGGCTTCAGTGCAATGAGCCAGGCGGAAAACCTGTTACAGGTCTACCAGCAGGCACGTCTGGGCAACCCTGATTTACGTAAATCAGCGGCCGATCGTGATGCTGCGTTTGAAAAGATTAACGAAGCGCGTAGCCCCTTGCTGCCACAGTTAGGGTTAGGTGCAGATTATACCTACAGCAACGGTTTCCGCGACGCTAACGGCGTAAACTCCAATGCTACCAGTGCCTCACTGCAATTAACACAGACGCTGTTTGATATGTCCAAATGGCGTGCCCTGACCCTGCAGGAAAAGAGCGCGGGCATCCAGGATGTGACCTATCAGACCGACCAGCAGACGCTGATCCTGAACACAGCTACGGCGTACTTCAACGTGCTGAGCGCCATTGACGCGCTCTCCTACACCGAAGCGCAGAAACAGGCCATTTACCGTCAGTTAGATCAAACCACCCAGCGCTTCAACGTGGGTCTGGTGGCGATCACCGACGTGCAGAACGCCCGTTCACAGTACGACACCGTGCTGGCCAACGAAGTGACCGCGCGTAATAACCTCGACAACGCGCTGGAATCCCTGCGCCAGGTGACCGGGAACTACTATCCTGAGCTGGCCTCCCTGAACGTCGACAGCTTCAAAACGGATAAGCCGCAGGCCGTTAACGCCCTGCTGAAAGAGGCGGAAAACCGCAACCTGACGTTGCTGCAGGCGCGTCTGAACCAGGACCTGGCCCGCGAGCAGATTCGTCAGGCGCAGGACGGCCATCTGCCAACCCTGAGCCTGAGCGCCTCTACCGGCGTTTCTGACACCACCTACAGTGGCTCTAAAACCAATTCTGCCCAGTATGACGACAGCAATATGGGTCAGAACAAAGTGGGCCTGAGCTTCTCCCTGCCGCTGTATCAGGGCGGTCAGGTTAACTCCCAGGTGAAACAGGCGCAGTACAACTTTGTTGGCGCGAGCGAGCAGCTGGAAAGCGCCCATCGTAACGTGGTGCAGACCGTACGTTCATCCTTCAACAACGTGAACGCCTCAATCAGCAGCATCAACGCCTATAAACAGGCCGTTGTGTCTGCACAGAGCTCCCTGGACGCGATGGAAGCGGGTTACTCGGTCGGTACACGTACTATCGTTGACGTGCTCGACGCCACCACTACGCTGTACAACGCGAAGCAGCAGCTCTCCAGCGCGCGTTATCAGTACCTGATTAACCAGCTGAACATTAAGCAGGCTCTGGGTACGCTGAACGAGCAAGACCTGCAGATGCTGAACAGCGCACTGGGCAAGCCGGTCTCCACCTCTCCGGACAGCGTTGCACCGGAGAACCCGGAGCAGGTTGCCGCGGTTGATAACTTCAACGCTAACGGCACTACCCCTGCTGCACAGCCTGCTGCCGCGCGCACCACAGCGCCTGCCAGCAAGGGCAACAATCCGTTCCGTAACTAAGCATTGCCCGATGGCGCTTCGCTTATCGGGCCTACTGAATCGTAGGCCGGGTAAGCGCAGCGCCACCCGGCGCAAAATCCCCCTCGAACGTAAGCCAACGTAAAGATCCCCCTGATTCCGCCCCTCTTCGCTTCATTTTCAACCACTCATCCTCTATCCTGAGCGTTATTACCACTGGGTCCTGGAAGACAAACATGAAACGGACAAAAACGATCAATCACGCGTCGTTCCGCAAGAGCTGGAATGCACGTCACCTCACCCCTGTTGCGCTGGCGGTTACCGCTGTCTTTATGCTGGCAGGCTGTGAGAAAAACGATGAAACGGTTTCGCTGTATCAAAACGCGGACGACTGCTCCGCCGCAACCGGCAAAGCGGCCGAATGTAAAACGGCCTACACCAACGCGCTGAAAGAAGCGGAACGCACCGCGCCGAAATATGCCTCACGCGAAGACTGCGTAGCGGAATTTGGTGAAGGTCAGTGCCAGCAGGCACCGGCTCAGGCAGGCACGGCACCTGAAAATCAGGCACAGGCGCAGTCCAGCGGCAGCTTCTGGATGCCGCTGATGGCAGGCTACATGATGGGCCGTCTGATGGGCGGCGGTGCGGGCTACCAGCAGCAGCCGCTGTTTAGCTCGAAAAACCCGGCCAGCCCGGCTTACGGTCAATATACCGATGCCAGCGGTAAAGGCTACGGTGCAGCGACTCCGGGCCGCACCGTAACCGTACCGAAAACCGCGATGGCGCCGAAGCCTGCGACCACCAGCACCATCACCCGCGGCGGGTTCGGTGAGTCTGTGGCGAAACAGACCAGCATGCAGCGCAGTGCATCAGGCACCTCTACTCGCTCAATGGGCGGCTAATCATGGAACGAGTCAGTATTACCGAGCGCCCGGACTGGCGCGAAAAAGCCACCGAGTACGGCTTTAATTTCCACACCATGTACGGCGAGCCGTACTGGTGTGAAGACGCTTACTACAAGCTCACCCTGGCCCAGGTTGAGAAGCTGGAAGAGGTCACGGCTGAGCTGCACCAGATGTGCCTCAAGGTGGTGGAAAAAGTCATCGACAGCGACGAGCAGATGGCCAAGTTTCGTATTCCAAAGCACACCTGGAGCTTTGTCCGCCAGTCGTGGAAAACGAATCAGCCTTCGCTTTACTCTCGCCTGGATCTGGCGTGGGACGGCGTGGGTGAACCGAAGCTTTTAGAAAACAACGCCGATACGCCAACCTCCCTCTATGAAGCGGCATTCTTCCAGTGGATCTGGCTGGAAGACCAGATGAACGCCGGAAACCTGCCGGAAGGCAGCGACCAGTTCAACAGCCTGCAGGAGAAGCTGATCGAGCGCTTTGCCGAGCTGCGCGAGCAGTTTGGCTTCAACCTGCTGCATCTCGCCTGCTGCCGCGACACGGAAGAAGATCGTGGCACGGTTCAGTATCTGCAGGACTGCGCCGCCGAGGCGGAGGTGGCGACCGAGTTCCTCTATATCGAGGATATCGGCCTGGGTGAAAAAGGTCAGTTTACGGACATGCAGGATCAGGTCATCAGCAACCTGTTCAAGCTCTACCCGTGGGAGTACATGCTGCGCGAGATGTTCTCCACCAAGCTGGAAGATGCGGGCGTGCGCTGGCTGGAACCGGCCTGGAAAAGCATTATCTCCAACAAGGCCCTGCTGCCGATGCTGTGGGAGATGTTCCCGAATCACCCTAACCTGCTGCCAGCGTACTTTGCGGAAGATGATTACCCGCAGATGGAGAAATACGTCGTTAAGCCGATCTTCTCCCGCGAAGGCGCGAACGTGTCGATCATCGAAAACGGTAAAACGCTGGAAGCGGTTGAAGGGCCTTACGGCGAGGAAGGGATGATCGTCCAGGCGTTCTATCAACTGCCGAAATTTGGCGACAGCTATACGCTAATTGGCAGCTGGCTCATTAACGATCAACCTGCCGGAATTGGCATTCGCGAAGATCGCGCGCTGATCACGCAGGATCTGTCGCGGTTCTACCCGCATATTTTTGTGGAGTAAAACTTGCCCGGTGGCGCTACGCTTACCGGGCCCACGCGCGACCTGTAGGCCGGGTAAGGCGAAGCCGCCACCCGGCATGTTTTCACCCTACCTGCACCGACAGCATACTCAGACTTCCCATCTCTATTCCATCGACCGGGATCGTAACCGGCTCCTGACCGTCCCACGCGCCAAGCACGTACAGCAGCGGCAGGAAGTGTTCCGGCGTCGGGTTAGAGAGCGAACCGCCCTCGTGCCCCAGATAGTTCACCAGCGGATGCGCCTCAGCCGGGCCTTGCCAGGTCAGGTTCGCTTTGACGTAGTCGTTAAAAGCGGTCGCCCACGGATATGGCGTGTTTTCGCCATGCCAGCGCGCCGTACGCAGGTTGTGCACCACGTTGCCGCTTGCCACCAGCATGATGCCTTCATCACGAAGCGTCGCCAGCTTGCGCCCCATCTCCAGATGCCAGGCAGCCGGTTTGGTGCTGTCGATGCTCAGCTGCACCATCGGGATATCCGCATCAGGATACATTTTTATCAGCACGCCCCATGAGCCATGGTCAAAGCCCCAGGCTTCTTTATCCAGCGCAACCGGAACAGGCGCCAGCAGTTCCACCAGCCTTTGTGCCAGCTCAGGCGAGCCGGGGGCCGGATAATGCGTGTCATACAGCGCCTGCGGGAAGCCGCCAAAATCGTGAATGGTCTTTGGCGCTTCCATGGCGGTCACGCCCGTGCCGCGGGTGAACCAGTGCGCAGATACCACCACAATCGCTTTTGGACGCGGCAGCGTCTCGCCCAGATGACGCCATGCGCGGGTATAGACGTTATCTTCCAGAACGTTCATTGGGCTGCCGTGGCCTAAAAACAGGGCTGGCATACGGGAAGAAGTCATGATGATATCCTTACAGAAGGTGTCAATTTAATGGTGCTACATTACGCGCAATCGGACAAAGATGAACGCTGATAAGCGTGAAGATCATCATCAGGAATTTTGAATGTAAGGAATGTGTAAAGCCGGGGGTCGCCCCTCGCTTTGCCAGAAATGAATCATTTATATTAATGATAATCATTATCATAAGGAGCAATCCATGTCAGTCCCTCTGATCCTGACCATACTGGCGGGCGCCGCGACCTTTATCGGCGCAATCCTCGGCGTGCTTGGTCAGAAGCCGTCAAACCGCGTGCTGGCCTTCTCGCTGGGCTTTGCTGCCGGGATCATGCTGCTTATCTCCCTGATGGAGATGCTCCCTGCTGCGCTGGGCACCGACGGGATGTCTCCCCTGCTGGGCTACGGCATGTTTGTCGTTGGCCTGCTGGGTTACTTTGCCCTCGACCGGATGCTGCCCCACGCGCATCCCCAGGATTTAATGCAGAAAAACGTAACGCCTGTGCCGCGGAATATTAAGCGAACGGCGGTTCTGCTCACGCTGGGGATTAGCCTGCATAATTTCCCGGAAGGGGTCGCGACCTACGTGACGGCCAGCAGCAATCTGGAAATGGGCTTTGGCATCGCGCTGGCGGTGGCCTTACACAATATTCCTGAAGGACTGGCGGTCGCCGGACCGGTGTATGCCGCCACGGGCTCGAAACGTACCGCGGTATTCTGGGCAGGAATTTCCGGGATGGCTGAAATCCTCGGCGGTGTCCTGGCCTGGTTGATTCTCGGAAGCCTGGTCTCCCCTGTCGTGATGGCCGCCATTATGGCCACAGTTGCCGGGATTATGGTGGCGCTTTCCGTCGATGAATTAATGCCGCTGGCGAAAGAGATCGATCCCAATAACAACCCCAGCTATGGCGTGCTGTGCGGAATGTCGGTCATGGGCTTAAGCCTGGTGTTATTGCAATCTGCAGGTATCGGTTAGGATTAGTCTGCCTCCGTATAATACGGAGGCAGACTTTCGAAACGTTAAGATATAGATAGAAATGATACGTTATTTTGTTGCCTACAAAGCCCTTGCAAAATATATAGCTCATAGAAATAGAATGATGAAACTTTATCAGTCTATTATCTGAGTTACTGCATATATTATGAATGTTAGCCGATGCTTACAATCAACATTAATTATATATTAATATAATCTTAAAATAGCTTTAAGATGCAGTAATCGCATCTCCCCTTCGTCCTCCCATATACTCCATTTGCGTTTTGAAACTTATATTCAGAGTATGAATTCGTTTGAAAAAGGATATTTTCATGTATATGGGTAAAAAAATTCTATTAGCTGTAACTATCGCTGCCGCAGTATCGGGTTCCGCCTTTGCTGCCGAGCAGGGGTCGGGAAAAATCAAATTCAAAGGCGTTGTTATTGATGCGCCTTGCAGCATTGCACCAGACAGCGTTGATAAAGAAATCGATCTCGGTGAAGTGACCACAGCCGTGATCAATGCCAACAAGAAGTCCTCCGCTGTTCCGGTTGATATCAATCTGGAAAACTGCCAGCTCGACGATCCGGCCGACGAGACTGACACACCAGTGACCAAAGTCGATGTCACGTTTACCAGCTCAGCGACAGACGCGACCGACACCAGTCTGATGACCAATACCTATGCTAGTGGTGCACAGAACGTGGGCGTTCGTCTTCTGAATAACGCCGAAGCCAACATCACGCTGGGTGCTGCTAATGAGGTTGCTCTGCTGGCAGGCTCAACGACTCAAACGCTGCACTTCAAAGCATTAATGGAAGTGGTAACGGGTAAAACGGCGACTGCTGGCCAGGTGGAAGCTACAGCCAACTATATTCTGGCGTATAAATAACTACGCCATGTTTCAAATTAAACCGGCTGGCATTTAATGTCAGCCGGCGTTGAATGTATTTATTTGAGTAACAGGGCGATGACATATAAATTACAATGCATAATTATTATGACGTCCCTGTTTATGGTGGAGCTTGCCTCCGCTACCGAATTTAACATCAATGCCATCGATAAAGATCAGCGTGGCAGCGTTGATTTATCTCTTTTTAAAGATCAAATATCGATCACACCAGGCGACTATTTTGTTACCGTTTCAATTAATGATATCCCGCTGGCAAATGGCTGGCAGCTCCGCTGGCAGGAGATAGACAAGAGCGTACAAGTCTGTATTCCACCTGAACTGGCCGATACATTTGCTCTGCAGGACAATATCCGTAGCGCATTGGCGGAAAAAGATGGGTGCGTCGACTTTTCATCAAAACCGGATATTAAATTTAATTTTGAGCAATCCAGCCAGACGCTGAAGGTCACGATACCTCAGGCCTGGTTACAGTACCGTGCCGCAGACTGGATGCCCCCTTCAACCTGGGACAACGGCGTGCCGGGCGTACTACTGGATTACAATCTTTTTGCCAGTCATTACCAGCCGAACGATGGCAGCAGCACGGATAACGTCAACACTTATGGCACTGCCGGCGCGAATATGGGCGCGTGGCGACTGCGCGGTGATTATCAGTATACTCAAACCCATACCGACGCAGGTTCAGAGAATGACGGACGCTTTTCACGCCTCTATATGTTCCGTCCTCTCCCCTCGCTCGGAGCCAAACTCACACTGGGTGAAACGGATTTCCAGTCCGCTATTTTTGATGCCTTCACCTATACCGGAGCCTCCCTGATTAGCGATGAGCGCATGCTGCCATGGTCGCTGCGCGGCTACGCGCCACAAATTACCGGCCTCGCGCAAACTAACGCCACGGTAACGGTTAGCCTGGCTGACCGTGTCATTTACCAAAGCAACGTTCCGCCAGGGCCGTTTGTTATTCAGGATCTAAACCAGTCTGTACAGGGTACGCTGGACGTCAAAGTGGCAGAAGAAGATGGGCGCGTAAGCACCTTCCAGGTTTCTGCGGAATCGGTGCCTTTTTTAACCCGCAAAGGTCAGGTTCGCTATAAGCTGGCGGCAGGAAAAGCACGCAAAGACGCCTCGCATGACGTTGAAGATAACGCGTTTATGAGCGGCGAATTCTCCTGGGGGATGCTGTCACAAACCTCCCTCTACGGCGGTACGCTCGCCGATGGCGATCGCTACCGGTCCGTTGCCGCCGGAATAGGTCAAAACATGGAGTACCTGGGCGCGCTCTCTTTTGACGTGACGCAGGCAACCAGCCAGTTGCCCAATCAGAATAGCCAGACAGGTTACAGCTACCGTTTCAACTACAGTAAGCGTTTCGATACCACCGGCAGCCAGCTTACGCTCGCCAGTTATCGCTATTCCGACCCGCAGTTTCTCAGCTACGCCCGTTTTCTGGATGATGACAATAACGATCGGCAGTCAGAAAAACAGACGCTCAGCGTGACGGCAAGCCAGTACATTTCGGCGCTATCGCTCAACCTCTATGTGAACATGCTGCGTCAAACCTGGTGGAACGATTCCTCCTCCACGACGGGCAGCGTGACCGCAGGCTATAACTTTGATATCGGTCGCTGGAAAAATCTGGGCCTCACCGTGTCGTGGAGTAAAACCCACTATGAAGACGAAGACGACGATACGCAGTTCTATCTCTCACTGAGCGTACCGCTCGATCCCGATCATCGTCTGAATTACGACCTGCGCAACAGCGACAGTCTGAGCCAGAACGTATCGTGGTATGACACATCAGACCGCAACAACACCTGGGGCGTTTCGGCAGGTACCGAAAGCGAGCAGTCAGATGCCGGCGCGCAGGTGAGCGGCAACTATCAACATTATTCTCCTTATGGCGACCTGAATCTCTCCGGGAGTGTTAAGGCTAACGAATACAATTCCCTGAGTGCCAGTTGGACCGGTTCATTCACCTCGACGGCTAAAGGCGCTGCGCTGCACCGCCGCAGCTACGGTAACGAGCCGCGCGTGATGGTCAGTACCGATGGCGTAGGCAACATCCCGCTGAACATGTCGCGGGATGAAACCAATCGCTTCGGGATTGGCGTTTTACCGTCCATCTCCAGCTATTCGCCTTCCAGCGTGCAGGTCAATATGAACAACCTGCCCGATGGCGTAGACGTTGACACCCGCGTCGTCACCTCAACCTGGACGGAAGGTGCCATCGGGTACCGTCAGATTGCGACGCGTGCAGGCAATGATATCGCAGGCATCTTACGAACTGCCTCTGGCATACCGCCGCTGGGCGCCGTTGTTCGCCAGCTGGAAGACGATCGGCAGATTGCCATGGTCGCCGATGACGGCCACGTCTGGCTCGGCGCCGTAGAGCCAGAACAACAGTTTCGCGTGACGTGGGGAGACAATCAGCAGTGCCGCTTCACGTTACCTTCACACCTTGAAAACAGTATGCAGTTGATACTGCCATGTCAGTAAGAAATCATGATGAAATTAACCTTACTCAAAAGCCTGTGCCTGATGCTGGTCGGCACAGCATTCACCACTCACGCGGCCGTAAACCTGGACCGCACGCGCATTGTCTTTCCGGAAAGCGACAAGGCCAGCAGCCTGAAGATTGAAAACCAGAGTAAAGCGCTGCCCTATCTGGCGCTCTCCTGGATTGAAGATGAGAAAGGCCGTAAAGAAGACAGGTATTTCATGGCGCTGCCTCCGATTCAACGCATTGAAGCGGGTTCCGCATCGCAGGTCAGGATCGTTAAGCAAGCGGCCACCAGTCAGTTACCGAAAGACAGAGAATCCCTGTTTTATTTCAACCTGCGCGAAGTGCCGCCGAAAAGCACCAGCGCCAGCGATGAACGCAGCGTCATGCAGGTGGCGATGCAGAGCAGGATCAAGCTGTTCTGGCGCCCTAAAGCGATTACCAAAAAACCCGGCGAGCAGGCGGAAATGCGGATGGAAATTTCAGCTACTGCGAAAGGGCTGACCATACATAACCCGACGCCGTACTACATCACGCTGGCGTGGCTCAGTAAGAATGCCAGAACCATGCTGCCGGGCTTCGACAGCCTGATGCTTGCGCCTTACGCGACAGCAACAACCTCTACCGGTGACTACCACGGTAACTATTACAGCATCGGTTATATCGACGATTACGGCGCGCTGAAAAAGGTCGACGTACAGTGCGCGGGAACGGCGCAGTGCTCGCTCACCGAACGGAAGATCGAAAAAGATGCGCAATCTCGCTAACGTATTGTTCATAGTGCTGCTCTCAGTGCTGCCTTTAAGAGAAGCGCTGGCGCTCGACTGCTACCTGGGCGGTTCGGGCGGCCCCGTAGAAGAAACTAAAACGATCTCGCCGTTTGCTATCCCCAGTAATGCACAGGCAGGTGAGAAAATTTGGGAATCGGATGACATCAAAATCCCGGTGACATGCAACCACAATGTCACAAGCAGCTTTCAACCGGAGGATATTTTTGGCTGGGTGAATCCTTATCCTTCAACCTCCGATCCCTATTATGAACTGGGCGTAACCTATGAAGGGATAGACTACGATGCAAAAGGCCAGCCTAACGGCGTCGATACCCGACAGTGTCTGGACAACCAAAACATCACGATTTATACCCCCGAGCAGATCCGACAAATGGGATGGGAAAATCGTATCTGTTCCGGTAACCCGGATGATATCCACACTTCACGAACCTTCATTGCTCGTCTGCGCTTATACGTAAAAATTAAAGCCATGCCGCCTCACGGCTACGTCAGCTCGCTGAGCGATTACATCGTTGTCCAGTTTGACGGAAAAGGCGGCGTGAACCAGATGTCGGATGCGAAAAACCTCAAATATCACATCAACGGGCTGCAAAATATTACCGTTCTGGACTGCGGGGCAAAGTTCAGTATTTACCCTGAGAACCAGGAGATTGATTTCGGCACCTTTAGCGCACGCGATATCGTGAATCAACAGACGCGTAAACGGACCTTTTCGGTGAAGACGACGAAAGTGCAGGATGCCCAATGTTCAGATGGCTTCAAAATGGACTCGTCGTTCTATACAAATGAAGCGCTTACCGCCAACGATACCGCACTGCTGATAGGCAATGGCCTGAAGCTGAGGATCCTTAACGGAACCGAGCCCTACACCTTTAACCACTACAACGAATACGTGGATTTTACGGGCAGCACGCTTGAGCATGAGCAGCAATACACCGCAGAGCTGTCGCCGGTCGAAGGAAAAGCGATCCAGTCCGGCCCGTTCGAAACGGTGGTGCTGTTCAAAATTAACTATCACTAGAGACAAAAAAGCCGGGTTTCCCCGGCTTTTTCACATCAGCCATTTCAGCTGGCTTTGCGCTCGTGCGCCTGGCGATACTCGATCAGATCTTCAATCGTTACCACCGGCATGTTGTGCAGACGTGCGAAGGTGATGCACTCTGGCGCACGCGCCATGGTGCCGTCGTCGTTGGTCAGTTCACACAGCACGCCCGCAGGTTTGAAGCCTGCCAGCGTCACCAGGTCGATCGTCGCTTCGGTGTGACCGCCGCGGGTCAGCACGCCACCCGCCTGCGCGCGCAGTGGGAAGACGTGGCCTGGACGATGCAGATCGGATGGCTTCGCATCATCAGCAATCGCGGCACGTACGGTGGTCAGACGGTCAGCCGCAGACACACCGGTGGTCACGCCATGCGCCGCTTCAATGGTCACGGTAAATCCGGTACCAAAGGCGCTGGTGTTGTTTTCGACCATCATCGGCAGCTCGAGCTGCTTACGACGATCTTCGGTAATACACAGGCATACGATGCCGCTGCCGTGACGGATGGTCAGCGCCATCTGTTCAACGGTCATGTTTTCGGCGGCGAAAATCATGTCGCCTTCGTTTTCACGGTTTTCATCGTCAAGCACCATCACACCGCGGCCTTCGCGCAGTGCATCCAGTGCATGTTCAACACGTTGAGTTGAAGTGCCAAAAGAGGAAAGTAGCGTCTGATTCATGGTAAAAAAACCTCATTAACATTATGGTTACCAGAATCAGGGCAGTCTTAGGAGCGCCGTATAAGCGGCAAAAAGATAACGTGAGCGGGCCCATGCCCGACTGGATCGTTACTCTCTCCCATCCGGACTCTAACCGTCGGCCCCGGAATTACACCGGATCTGCTGACCTTTGAGAATTCACCCAAAGCGCTCGCGGGCTTTCAGCGTTAAGCTGATTTACCGCCGGTGGGGAATTTCGCCCCGCCCTGAGAATAAGCGAGATAACTATAACGCTATTGATTATCCTGGGCAATGCATAAGCATCAAACAATTTTGTTTACCCCGGGCATGACGCGCTACAATGGACACTAACACCTTTTCATCAAGGGAAACGACAATGATTGACCCGAAGAAAATTGAGCAAATTGCGCGTCAGGTTCACGAGTCTATGCCAAAAGGCATTCGTGAATTTGGTGATGACGTTGAGAAGAAAATCCGCCAGACGCTGCAGGCGCAGTTGGTTCGCCTTGATCTCGTCAGCCGCGAAGAGTTTGACGTGCAGACCCAGGTTCTGCTGCGCACCCGCGAGAAGCTGGCACTGCTGGAACAGCATCTGACCGAGCTGGAAAACCGCAATGCGCCGGAAGAAGTGAAGCCAGCGCCGGCCATTCCGCCGGTGGATAACCAGGAGTAAGTGCGGCCTGTTGAGCCCGGTGGCGGCTACGCCTTACCGGGCCTGAATGAACGCGTAGGTCGGGTAAGGCGCAGCCGCCACCCGACATAAAAAAACGGGCCAATAGGCCCGTTTTTTACTGACTGTCTTTCTGGATCTTCTTGATGATGTTGGTGGTGGAACACCCGTCCTCGAAGTTGAGCACCATCACCTCACCGCCGTTGGCCCAGACCTCTTCGCTACCCGCGATTTGCTCCGGCTTGTAATCCCCGCCCTTCACCAGCAGGTCCGGCAGAATACCGGCAATCAGGCGCTGCGGCGTGTCTTCTTCAAACGACACCACCCAGTCCACGGCTTCCAGCGCGCCGAGCACGATCATACGCTGCTCAAGCGGGTTCACCGGACGCGTTTCACCCTTCAGACGTTTGGTTGAGGCATCGCTGTTGACCGCCACAATCAGACGATCGCCCAGCTTACGCGCATTCGCCAGATAAGAGACATGGCCCGCGTGCAGGATGTCGAACACGCCGTTAGTCATCACCACTTTTTCACCGCGCTTGCGCGCAGCGGCGACAGCCACTTTCAGCTCGTCTTCGGTCATCACACCGAAACCGGTGTCAGCACGGCCGCGCACCGCGTTTTCCAGCTCGATTGGGGAAACGGTTGAGGTACCGAGTTTACCGACGACCACACCTGCCGCGGCGTTGGCGAAGTAGCACGCTTCTTCCAGGGAGTTCCCCGCCGCCAGCGTCGCCGCCAGCACGCCGATCACCGTATCACCGGCACCGGTCACGTCATACACTTCCTGCGCCTGGGTTGGCATATGCAGCGGCGCCTTGCCCGGCTGCAGCAGCGTCATCCCCTGCTCGGAGCGGGTCACCAGCAGCGCAGATAATTCGAAGTCAGCAATGATCTTCATGCCGCGCTCAACCAGCTCTTCCTCGGTTTTGCATTTGCCCGCCACCGCTTCAAACTCGGAGAGGTTTGGCGTCAGGAGGGTTGCGCCGCGATAGCGCTCAAAGTCGGTGCCCTTAGGATCGATCAGCACCGGTACGCTGGCCTTACGCGCCAGCTGGATCATCGTCTGCACGCTGGCCAGCGCGCCTTTCGCGTAGTCGGACAACACCAGCGCGCCGATATTGCCCAACGCCTGGTTAATGCGCTCGTGCAACGGCTCGGGATCAACGCCTTCGAACCCTTCTTCAAAGTCAAGGCGGATCAGCTGCTGGTTACGTGACAGCACGCGCAGCTTGGTGATGGTCGGGTGGGTCGGAACAGAAACGAAGTCACACTTCACGTTCACGTCCGCCAGCGACTTGCTCAGCGCGCGCGCCGCATCGTCGATACCGGTCAGGCCAACCAGACGCGAGTGCGCGCCCAGAGAGGCTATGTTCATCGCCACGTTTGCCGCGCCGCCGGGACGCTCTTCAATGGTGTCGACCTTAACCACCGGTACCGGTGCTTCCGGAGAGATGCGGCTGGTCGGGCCGTACCAGTAGCGATCCAGCATCACATCCCCAACAACCATTACCCCAGCACGTTCAAACTCTGGCAGTGTTACTTTCATTCCTGACTCCAGAAAGATTCACAATTTGCGCGCGATAATATCACACTTGATTTGTTACGCACGGTTCCACCAGCCACTTCTGCCAGCTGGCCGTTACCTGAGCGCGCTCTGCGACAAAACAGTCCAGCGCCACGTGCCCCGGCTGCTCCTGTAGCGCCAGGTGATGCAGCTCGTCGCGCAGCGTGGTGTAGGCGCGGGTTAAAGCCTGCGCCTCCTGCTCGTCCATAATGTCGTTTTGCGCCAGCAGCTCCAGAATGCGCACGTTATCCGACCAGCGGGTCAGCTTCGGCTTGTCGTGCGCGTGGAGCAGCACCAGATACTGGGTAATGAACTCAATATCGGTAATCCCGCCCTCGTCGGCTTTGATATCAAAGCGATCGCGGTGTTTATTACCCAGGTGCGCGCGCATTTTCTCGCGCATTTCGCGCACTTCCGTCTGCAGCGTACTGCCCTCGCGCGGGGTGGTCATGACCTCCTTACGGACGGCATCGAACTGCGTTTTGAGCTGCGGATCGCCATACACCACGCGGGCGCGCACCAGCGCCTGATGCTCCCAGGTCCAGGCTTCATTCTTCTGATAATCGGCGAAGGACTCCGTTGAGGTGACCAGCATACCCGCCGCACCGGACGGACGCAGGCGCGCATCGACTTCATACAAAATGCCCGACGAAGTGCGGGTGCTGAACAGGTGCATGATGCGCTGGGCCAGGCGCAGATAAAACTGACGCCCGTCAATCTCACGCTCGCCGTCGGTCATCACGTCAACCGGGCAGTCGTGCAGGAAAATTAAATCCAGATCGGAGCTGTATCCCAGCTCCCAGCCGCCGAGCTTGCCATAACCGACCACGGCAAAGCCTCGCCCCTCCCGGTCAGCAAGGTGCTTCGGCTGGCCGTAGCGGGACACCATCTGCACCCATGCCTGCTGCACGACCGCGTCGATGATCGCTTCCGCGAGCCATGTTAAGTGATCGCTCACTTTCATTACCGGCAGCGTTCCGGCGATATCCGCCGCCGCCACACGCAGCATCTGGGCCTGCTTAAACTGTCGCAGCGCCTCCAGCTGCTGCTCTTCGTCCTCTTCCGGCACGCGCAGCAGATACTGACGCAGCTCGTCACGGTAGGCATCCGTCGCCGTGGGTTGATACAGGGTGTTCGGGTCGAGCAGCTCATCCAGCAGCAGCGGATAACGCGCCAGCTTGTTGGCCACCATCGGGGAGGCGGCGCAGAGCGTAATCAGGTGCTTGAGTGCCCCCGGAAACTCGCTCAAAAGTTCAAGGTACGTGGTGCGCGTGATGATCCCGCTCAGCAGCGGCATCATGCGCGACAGCGGCACCGGCGCATCTGCCCGCGAGCAGACCTCGCTCAGCAGATGCGGCATCAGGTGATCCAGCACCTGACGGCCGCGCGGGCCAATGGCGCGCTTGTTCAGCTCAAGACGGAAATCGGCAATCAGCGCCACCACGCGATGGCGCGCGTCGTCGGTTAAATGCGTCAGCACCGGCGTGGTGTCATCTTCCTGGAGCGCGTCCTGCCACAGCTCGCGCCAGTGCTCGGAAAGGGCATCGTCCTGCGATTCGCTTTCGTCATCACCGATCAGCTCGTTGAAGATGCGGCGCACGCCTGCCATATGGGCATCGAGCCGTTCGGTCAGCGTTGACCAGTCATCCACGCGCATCCCCCAGGCCAGACGCGCCCGGTTAAGGTCATCCCCCGGCAGGGTCTGGGTCTGTTCGTCGTTGATGCTTTGCAGCAGGTTTTCCAGACGGCGCAGGAAAAGATAGGCCTCGCGCAGGGTTTGCGCGTCGCCGTCCGGCAGCAGGTGAAGCTGCTCAATGGCGCTCAGCGTCGGCAGCAGCGAGCGGGACTGTAGCGACGGCTCGCGCCCGCCGCGAATCAGCTGGAAGACCTGGACGATAAATTCGATTTCGCGAATGCCGCCCGCGCCGAGCTTGATGTTGTCCTTCAGCCCACGACGGCGAACCTCACGGGCGATCATCCCTTTCATATTGCGCAGGGACTGGATGACGCTGAAGTCGATATAGCGACGGAACACGAACGGGCGCAGCATGGCGCGCAGCTCGTTGGCGTAGGCGTCGTCGCTGTCGCCCATGATCCGCGCTTTGACCATCGCATAACGCTCCCAGTCGCGCCCCTGCTCCTGGTAGTAGTCTTCCAGCGCGGCAAAGCTCAGCACCAGCGGCCCGCTATCGCCGAACGGACGCAGGCGCATGTCCACGCGGTAGACAAAGCCGTCCTGCGTCGGCTGATCCAGCGCCTTAATCAGACGCTGACCGAGGCGGGTAAAGAACTGGGCGTTGTCCAGCTCGCGACGGCCGCCGCGCGTGGAGCCGTTCTCAGGCCAGGCGAAAATCAGGTCGATATCGGAGGAGAAGTTCAGCTCGCAGCCGCCCAGCTTGCCCATCCCCAGGATCAACAGCGGCTGAGGAACCCCTTCCTCGCTGCACGGCGTGCCCCACTCTTTACAGCAGGCGGCGTAGAGCCAGTCGCGCGCGGCGACAATCAACGTCTGCGCCAGCTCGCTTAACTGCTGCAGCGTACTCTCTTCACTCACCAGTTCCAGCGCCTGCGCCCAGGCAATGCGCACCATCACACGACGGCGGAACTGACGCAGGACGCGCATCAGCGTCGCCTCATCCGCGACGTCTTCAAGCGCGGCCTGCAGCCAGCCGGCATAGTGCCGCCACTCGTCCGCCTGCGGCGGTGCGTTCTCAAGCTCCGCCAGCCAGTCCGGGTAGACGGCTATGCTTTCCTGCACAAAATCACTGAAGACGAGCACGCTTTTCGCCTGCTCGCTTAACGATGACGCCGGTAATGACTCAGGCAGACGTTCGCAAACGGTCTGCCACTGCTGCTGTAACGGTGAAGAAAGCGGCATTCTAGGGGTTCCTTGCCAGAGTTAACGTTTTCCGCTGTGCAGCCAGTACGGCTCCTGCGAAATGGCCTCATTACGGAAATGCTCAATTTCAATATGCTGACGGGTTTCGATGGCATGCTTCAGCCCCTGCCAGTTTTCCAGCCACGCCTGCGCCTGTGGCCCGTCGTAGGCACCGGAAAGGAGCAGCATGCTGTCGATGTTGCGCGAAAGACGGGGAAGCTGATCGCCATACTTATCGCCGAGCGGATACGCAAAGGTGCTCTTCAGTTCAGCGGCATGACGGGAAAGATGAATGTCTGCGAAACGCTTAAAGTTTTCCGCGATTTTGGCCTCGGCTTTCGCATCCAGGAAGGCGCGCCAGCCGCGCGTCACCAGAAACTCGGTCAGCGCCAGTTTTGCCGAAGCGGCTTGCGGACTGTAGATCGCCGTTTGCGCAGATACGTCCGAGAGCATCAGCGTTTCGGTTTGCGTCAGCAGATCACGTAAGTGAGCGCTCGCTTTGCGAGGAACAATACCGCCGAAGAGCGTCAGGGTATGGCGCACCAGGGCAATGGCCGCCAGCACGTGGGATTTGGCGTTTTTCACATTTCGTACCCACAGCTCTTCATGGTACTGCCACTGAGAAAGCGCCAGCTCCAGCGCGGCTTCCAGCCCCTGCTCAACGCTGGCTTTCGGCGCAACGCGCAAAATGGTCGTCTCTTTCAGCACGCGCGGCGCATTTCCGGCGGCCAGATGGTAACCCCGCGCGGCTTTGCTCAGGCTCCCCTGGCGCAATCCGGACTGGTTCACCAGCCTGCGCGCCAGCTTCAGCACGTCATTTGCGTCCCCTTCCAGCAGCTCAAGCTCCAGTTCGCAGATCGGCTCCTGGTACTCACCCGCCTTCACCTCACCCAGATCGAGGGCGATTTCGATGCGGCTTTTACCTTCCGTCACCAGCCATTTCTCGCGCCAGAAATCGGTGCTGAACAGCGGCTGCACCTGCTCCGCCAGCGTGGCAGGCAGCTCGCCTTCCGGCCACACTTCCGCCGGAAAACGTTCCAGCTCAAGTTCTGGCTGACTGATGTCGATATTGTATTCCGGACGCTGATGTAACCCGCCGACCACGCGGCCGGCAATTTTCATCGTCATCTCGTAGCGCCCACTCGCGCCACGGATGCGCAGCCCCATATCGTGGCGGCGTAGCCAGTTATCCGGCGTTTCGTAATAGATATTAAGCAGTTGTACCGGTGCATGGTGTTCGCCGGAGAGCGTATGCAGATGCTGGCGGAGTGCGTCAACGCTGTCTTTTTCGACGATAAATTTTAATTCGATTTCCTGAGCCATAGCCTTGTACTTTTGCGGGCGTCACAGACGCGTCAATGAGGGCGAACTTCCTCGCCATTTGTTTGTCAGTACATAGTATTTTGCGCCAAATTGCCATGCAATGAGCAATTTGACGGGCGTAAATGTGTAGAGTCGTGACACAGATGATTCTGATTGCTGATGAATGCTTTGCGTAGAGACACTGTTGCCACTACTATCGTTCCACTATTTATGAAAATAACGACTAATGATGCTTAAATTACGCCTGATTGGACTTACTTTACTCGCTTTTAGCGCCGCAACCGCAGTGCACGCTGAAGAGAAGCGTTACGTTTCTGACGAACTGAACACCTGGGTACGCAGTGGCCCCGGAGATAATTATCGCCTCGTGGGTACGGTAAATGCCGGCGAGGAAGTCACCCTGTTACAGACCAACGCGGACACTAACTACGGTCAGGTTCGCGACAGTTCTGGCCGCACGTCCTGGATCCCACTGAAAGAGCTGAGCACCGTGCCAAGCCTGCGCACCCGCGTACCGGATCTGGAAAATCAGGTGAAAACCCTGACCGACAAGCTGAACAATATCGACGGAACCTGGAACCAGCGTACCGCCGAGATGCAGCAGAAAGTGGCGCAGAGCGACGGGGTGATTAACGGCCTGAAAGAAGAGAACCAGAAGCTGAAAAACGAGCTGATTGTCGCGCAGAAGAAAGTGAATGCCGCCAACCTGCAGCTCGATGACAAACAGCGCACCATCATCATGCAGTGGTTTATGTATGGCGGCGGCGTGCTGGGCGTCGGTCTGGTGCTGGGTCTGGTTCTGCCGCACCTGATCCCAAGCCGTAAACGTAAAGATCGCTGGATGAACTAATTCGTCTTCTCTGCCAGACTTACGTATCATTCTGGAAAAGAGAAAACGGGAGTGTCAGGCGTGAAGAGTTATCTGGTCGGTGGTGCGGTACGTGATGCGTTGTTAGGTCTGCCGGTCAAAGATAAAGACTGGGTGGTGGTGGGCGCCACCCCGGAAGAGATGCTCGACGCGGGCTACCAGCAGGTAGGCCGCGATTTTCCCGTCTTTTTACACCCGAAAAGCCGCGAAGAGTATGCCCTGGCGCGTACCGAGCGGAAATCAGGTTCGGGCTATACGGGCTTCACCTGCTATGCCGCGCCGGACGTCACGCTGGAGGACGATCTCCTGCGTCGCGATCTGACCATTAACGCGCTGGCGCAGGACGAGCACGGCCAGATTATTGACGCTTATGGCGGCCAGGACGATCTGCGCAACCGTCTCTTACGTCACGTCTCCCCGGCGTTTTCTGAAGATCCGCTCCGCGTGCTGCGCGTGGCGCGTTTTGCCGCGCGTTACGCCCATCTCAGCTTCCGCATTGCCGATGAGACCATGGCGCTAATGACCGTCATGACCGAGGCGGGCGAGCTTGAACACCTGACGCCAGAGCGCGTCTGGAAAGAGACCGAGAATGCGCTCACCACGCGTAACCCGCAGGTCTTTTTCCAGGTGCTGCGCGACTGCGGCGCGCTAAAGGTGCTGTTCCCGGAAATAGACGCACTGTTTGGCGTCCCGGCTCCGGCGAAATGGCATCCGGAGATTGACACCGGCGTGCACACGCTGATGACCCTGAGCATGGCGGCCATGCTCAGCCCTGACGTGGACGTGCGCTTTTCCACCCTGTGCCACGATCTCGGCAAAGGCTTAACGCCAAAAGAGCTCTGGCCTCGGCACCACGGGCACGGTCCGGCAGGGGTGAAGCTCGTCGAAGGGCTGTGCCAGCGCCTGCGCGTGCCGAACGAAATCCGCGATCTGGCGAAACTGGTGGCCGAGTTCCACGACCTGATCCACACCTTCCCGATCCTGAAACCGGCCACCATCGTCAAACTGTTCGATAACATCGACGCCTGGCGCAAACCCCAGCGCGTGGAGCAGATCGCGCTCACCAGCGAGGCTGACGTGCGCGGGCGCACCGGGTTTGAAGCCTGTGACTACCCGCAGGGACGTTTACTGCGTAAAGCCTGGGAGGTAGCCAAAGCGGTGCCGACGAAGGACGTTGTCGAGGCGGGATTCAAAGGCCCGGACATTCGCGAAGAACTGACGAAACGGCGGATTCAGGCGGTATCAGAGTGGAAGGAAAAGCATTGCCCTCAGCCAAAAGACTGAGGGCAGTCGGTCAGAAGAAGACCACGTAAACCGCAGCGGCAACGATAAAGCGGTAGATCGCGAACGGAATGAACGAGATACGCTTAATCAGCTGCAGGAAGGTTTTGATGGCAATCAGCGCCACGATAAACGCGGTGATGAAGCCGACGGCGAACATCGGAATGTCGCCCATGGTGAGGAAACCGATGCTTTTATAGAGGTCAAGCGCGGTGGCCCCCATCATCATCGGCACCGCCAGCAGGAATGAGAACTCTGACGCGGCGTAACGGCTTACGCCCATCAGCATCCCACCGGAGATGGTTGCGCCTGAACGGGAAAAGCCCGGCCACAGCGCCAGACACTGGAAGCAGCCAATGATAAACGCCTGACGATACGTCATATCATCCAGACCTTCCGCGCGCGGCGTTTTTGGCTTCAGCACTTCCGCAGCGATCAGCAGGAAGCCGCCCACCACCAGCGCGTACATCACGTTAATCGGGTTAAACAGTGATTTAATGGTGTCGTGGAAAACCAGCCCCAGCACCACCGCCGGGATCATCCCGAGCAGAATATGGATCAGCGACAGGCGGCCTTTACTCATCCCTTCGTGCTGCGGCGGACGGCCAAAATGGATACCGATCAGGCCAAACAGACGGCGCCAGAACATCACCACCACCGCAAGAATAGACCCCAGCTGGATAACCACTTCAAACGTTTTTGCAGTATCGCCTTCAAAGCCCAGCAGATGGCCAACAATAATCATATGGCCGGTACTGGAAACCGGTAAAAACTCCGTCAATCCTTCGACCACACCCAGTATTGCCGCCACCAGCAGCGAGTGCATATCGCTCATCTATAAACCCCTAAAAAGATATAAAAAAACGGTGTCCCGTACGGACAACCGATAAAGATACAGTCTTGAGACCGGTATAACCTAAAATGGTTTAGCTATTATGACGTTAAATCTTCCCTTTCAGATTTGTGCCACGCTCGATAATGACGCCCACGTTGGCCGCGCGCGCCACCGCGCCCGGTTTGCTCAGCTTGATGCGCACCCACGGTGAGTTGAATTTTTTCAGCAGCAATTCTGCGACTTCTTCCGCCACCCGTTCGACCAGCGCAAAACGTTGCCCTTCCACGTGGCCGATGACCGTTTCACTGATGTCGGCATAGCTAAGACAGTCGTTCACGTCATCGCTTTTTGCCGACTTGCGGTTATCCCAGCCCATTTCGATATCGAACACCAGCTTCTGCTCGATGGTCTGTTCCCAGTCGTAAACACCAATAGTGGTGATTACCGAAAGTTGCTCTATAAATACAATATCCATCACGACCTGCCTGCTTTTTGGCTAAACCGGATACCACTTCCGGCGAATTATGCGTATTATCCACAGATGCTGAGAATACAGATACATTTTCAAAACGGAACAGCGTTATGAGTGCAATCGCGCCTGGAATGATCCTCCTCGCCTATCTTTGCGGCTCAATCTCCAGCGCCATTCTGGTCTGCCGCATCGCCGGGTTACCTGACCCGCGTGAAAGTGGTTCCGGGAATCCGGGAGCGACCAACGTACTACGAATTGGCGGCAAGGGAGCAGCCGTAGCGGTTTTGATTTTTGATGTTCTGAAAGGGATGCTACCCGTCTGGGGCGCGTATGCGCTGGGCGTCACGCCGTTCTGGCTGGGGCTCATTGCGATTGCTGCCTGTGTCGGCCACATCTGGCCCGTATTCTTCGGTTTTAAAGGCGGCAAAGGCGTGGCAACCGCCTTTGGTGCCATTGCGCCTATCGGCTGGGATTTAACCGGCGTGATGGCTGGCACCTGGCTGCTCACCATTCTGCTGAGCGGCTATTCGTCGCTGGGCGCTATCGTCAGCGCGCTGATCGCCCCGTTCTACGTCTGGTGGTTCAAACCTCAGTTCACCTTCCCGGTATCGATGCTCTCCTGCCTTATCCTGCTGCGTCATCACGACAATATTCAGCGCCTGTGGCGTCGTCAGGAGACCAAAATCTGGACGAAGCTCAAGAGGAAGAAAAAAGACGCCCCGTAAGGTTAGTTATGCCTTATAGCCAAATGTGATTTTGGTCACCTTCTGCCTGTGGTAACTGTTAATGACACAACACAACCATATAAGAAGAAAATGGCAGAAATCACAGAAACAACTCCCCTTTCAACGGCAGGAAAACGTTCCGATGGCGACATCCAGTGGGTGTGCAGCGCATCGGATGTTTCACGCCTCGTTAATGATGGTTCTCAGGGCCGGGCCAATGCTCGCATCGTGATCGGTATCGCGCTGGGCGGGATTTTCCTCGATGCCTACGATCTGGGCGCGCTGGCCTTCGGCATAAAAGATATCACCCGCGAATTTAACCTGACGCCCGCCGGTACCGGCATGGTGGCGTCCGCCATTACGTTTGGCGCGATTGTCGGGGCGCTGCTCGGCGGTTATCTCACGGATAAAATCGGGCGCTATCGCGTCTTTATGGCCGACATGCTCTTCTTCGTGGTGGCCGCCATCGCCTGTGCGCTAGCCCCGAACGAATATGTACTGGCGGGTGCCCGCTTTGTCATGGGGCTTGGCGTCGGGATCGACCTTCCCGTGGCGATGGCATTTTTAAGCGAGTTCGCCAGGCTAAAAGGCCCCGGCAATAAGGCCTCCAGCGTCGCCATGTGGTGCCCCACCTGGTATGCCGCCATCAGTATCTCCTATCTGCTGGTGCTGTTCTTCTACGCCGTACTGCCGGAAAGCCACAGCGACTGGCTCTGGCGCCTGATCCTTGGCTTCGGCGCGGTACCCGCGCTGGTGATTATCGCCATCCGCAGCCGCTACATGAGCGAATCGCCGGTCTGGGCGGCAAATCAGGGCAACCTGAAGGAGGCGGCGTCTATTTTGCGTCAGTCGTACAACATCAATGCCCACGTGCCGCAGGATGCGCTCAGCCAGCCAGCTCCCGTCGTGAATAAAGCGAAATGGTCCAACTATCTGAACCTGTTCCGCGGCGTCTACTTACGCCGCACGACGCTCGCCACGCTGTTGTCCGTCGTCTCTTCGTTCGCCTATAACGCGGTGGCGTTTGGTCTGCCGGTGATCATCTCCAGCTTCTTTGTCCAGTCGATGCTGACCACCATCCTGATTTCTCTGGTGCTTAACCTGCTGTTTGCCTTCGTCGGCGGACTGCTGGCGGTACGCTACGTGCCGCGCTTCGGCGCATGGCGGATGTCGCTGGCGGGTTACGCCTGCCAGCTGGTCGCGCTGCTGGGCCTGGGGCTGATTGGTCGTCCGGAAGGCGCCACCGAAGGCGTGCTTGCCGTGGCAATGCTGGCGCTCTTCCTGTTCGGCCAGGGCTTCGGCCCGGGCGCGCATACCATGACGTTTGCCTCACTGAGCTACCCGACCTCGCTGCGCGGCGTCGGCGTTGGCCTTAACCAGACGCTGATGCGCAGCAGCTCGACGCTGTCGCTGTTCCTGTTCCCGCTGCTGGTCGCCTCGCTGGATACCGCCGTGTTCTGGGTGATTGCGCTGGCGCCGTTTATCGGCCTGGCCTCGCTGCTGGCGATCCGCTGGGAGCCGTCGGGGTATGATGTGGATGCGGAGGATTACCGCTAGCCTTTCCTGCCGGGTGGCGCTGCGCTTACCCGGCCTACATTGCGCATTCTCTTGTAGGCCCGTGCAAGCGTAGCGCCGCCGGGCGATTATCAAAAGTTAGAAACCGGCTCATATGAGCCGTTTTTTATCCATAAGCGACTCATATGACAGCCTTCAATTCTGCCAGGGCATACTGAAACGACCCCGATGATGCGCAGATGGATGCAGCATGTTAGCAGCTCAGGTCACTGATAATTCGTACAAAGGCTGGCAGGCGTCGCTTGCCCTGCAGTTTTGTCACACCCCTGAGAAAACCCTCCTGCACTCCGCTCATCACGTCGGGCCGCTTACCGTTCAGCGTCCGTTTTACCCTGAAGGCGAGACCTGCCACCTTTACCTGCTGCACCCGCCGGGCGGGGTTGTGGGCGGCGATACGCTGGACATTTCCGTTCGGCTGGACGCCAAAAGCCACACGCTTATCACCATGCCCGGCGCCAGCAAGTTCTATCGCAGCAGCGGCCCGCAGGCGCGTCTGAGCCAGCATTTTTATCTCGATGAGGGATCCACGCTGGAGTGGCTGCCGCAGGACACCATTATCTTCCCCGGGGCAAATGCCGCGCTGCGCTCCGTCTTCCACCTGAAGGCCTCCAGCACGCTGCTGGCGTGGGAGCTGTACTGTCTGGGACGCCCGGTAATCGGCGAGACCTTCAGCCACGGCACGCTGGAGAGCCGCCTTGAAGTCTGGGTTGAGGACGAGCCGCGCCTGATAGAGCGCCAGCACCTCGGCGACGGCGATCTCACGCCCGTTGCCGGACACCCGTGGATCGGCACACTGCTGTTCTATCCGGCCAATGAAGAACATCTCGACGCGGTGCGCGCGCTGCTCGCGCCTCTGGGCCATTTTGCGGGGGCAACACTCACCGACGAGCTGCTGTCGGTGCGTTTTCTCTCCCACGATAACCTGATTTGCCAGCGGGCGATGCGCGACATCTGGCAGTCGCTTCGCCCGCTCCTCACCACCAAAACCGCCTGTTCGCCGCGTATCTGGCAGACATAAGAGAAACGTTATGGAACTGACCCCCAGAGAAAAAGACAAGCTGTTGCTGTTTACCGCCGCGCTGGTTGCCGAACGCCGCCTTGCGCGCGGGGTAAAGCTCAATTACCCGGAATCGGTCGCGTTGATCAGCGCCTTCATCATGGAAGGCGCGCGCGATGGTGAAACCGTCGCCTCGCTGATGGAGGCGGGCCGCCACGTCCTGACGCGCGACCAGGTAATGGAGGGCGTGCCGGAGATGATCCCGGATATCCAGGTGGAAGCCACCTTCCCGGACGGGTCCAAGCTCGTCACCGTCCACAACCCGATCGTCTAAGGAGCGCGTGATGATCCCAGGCGAATACCAGATCCAGCCCGGCGCGATTGCGATCAACGTCGGGCGCGAAACCCAAACCGTGATTGTCGAAAATCACGGCGACAGGCCGATCCAGGTCGGATCGCACTATCACTTTTACGAGGTCAACCCGGCGCTGAAGTTTGACCGTGAGGTCACCCGGGGCTACCGGCTGAACATCCCGGCAGGCACCGCCGTGCGCTTTGAGCCCGGCCAGAAGCGCGAAGTGACGCTGGTTCAGGTCACGGGTGCGCAGCGCATTGTCGGCTTTCGCGGCGAGGTAATGGGTGAGGTGAAACATGGCTGAGATTTCGCGCCAGGCCTATGCCGATATGTTCGGCCCCACCACCGGCGATAAAGTGCGGCTGGCCGACAGCGAGCTGTGGATTGAAGTGGAAGACGATCTCACGATCTACGGCGAAGAGGTCAAGTTCGGCGGCGGGAAGGTGATCCGCGACGGCATGGGTCAGGGGCAGATGACCGCAGACGACTGCGTGGATCTGGTGCTGACCAACGCGCTGATCGTCGATCACTGGGGGATCGTGAAAGCCGATATCGGCGTCAAGAACGGGCGGATCTTTGCCGTCGGCAAAGCCGGCAACCCGGACATTCAGCCCGGCGTGACGATCCCAATTGGTGCCGCAACCGAAGTCATCGCCGCCGAAGGGAAGATCGTCACCGCAGGTGGGATCGACACCCACATCCACTGGATCTGCCCGCAGCAGGCGGAAGAGGCGCTGGTCTCCGGCGTCACCACCATGATCGGCGGCGGCACCGGTCCGGCGGCGGGCACCAACGCCACCACCTGCACGCCGGGGCCGTGGTATATCGCCCGCATGCTGCAGGCTGCCGATACGCTTCCGGTGAATATCGGCCTGCTCGGCAAGGGGAACGGCTCCAACCCGGATGCCCTGCGCGAGCAGATTGCCGCGGGCGCCAGCGGGCTGAAGATCCACGAAGACTGGGGCGCCACGCCTGCGGCGATCAACTGCTCGCTGGAGGTGGCCGAAGAGATGGACATTCAGGTGGCGCTGCACAGCGACACGCTGAACGAGTCCGGGTTTGTCGAAGATACGCTGGCCGCCATTGGCGGGCGCACCATCCACACCTTCCACACCGAAGGCGCGGGCGGCGGCCACGCGCCGGATATCATCACCGCCTGCGCGCACCCGAATATTCTGCCCTCTTCCACCAACCCGACCTTGCCCTACACGGTGAACACCATCGACGAGCATCTCGACATGCTGATGGTTTGTCATCACCTCGACCCGGATATCGCCGAGGACGTGGCGTTTGCCGAATCCCGCATTCGTCGGGAGACCATCGCCGCGGAAGACGTGCTGCACGATATCGGCGCGTTTTCGCTCACCTCGTCAGATTCGCAGGCCATGGGCCGCGTCGGGGAAGTGATTATCCGCACCTGGCAGGTCGCGCACCGCATGAAGGTCCAGCGCGGCGCGCTGCCGGAAGAGACCGGCGAGAACGACAACTTCCGCGTGAAGCGCTACGTCGCCAAATACACCATTAACCCGGCGCTGACCCACGGTATCGCCCATGAAGTGGGCTCGATTGAGGCGGGCAAGCTGGCAGATCTGGTGGTCTGGTCCCCGGCGTTCTTCGGCGTCAAGCCCGCCACCATCGTCAAGGGCGGGATGATCGCCTGCGCGCCGATGGGCGACATCAACGCTTCAATCCCCACGCCGCAGCCGGTGCATTACCGTCCGATGTTTGGATCGCTGGGCGCCGCGCGCCACGCCACACGGCTGACGTTTATCTCGCAGGCCGCCAGTGCGAACGGCATCCCGCAGCAGCTCAACCTGCAGAGCGCCACCGCGGTGGTGAAAGGCTGCCGGACGGTGAAAAAGGCGGACATGATCCACAACGCTCTGCAACCGAACATCACCGTTGATTCGCAAACCTACGAGGTGCGCGTCGACGGCGAACTGATTACCAGCGAACCGGCTGACGTTCTGCCGATGGCGCAACGCTATTTCCTGTTTTGAGGAGTAATGATGATCTATTTAACCCAACGTCTGGACCACGCGCACCCGATCACCGCCAGCGTCACGCTGCCGATTGACGTGCGGGTGAAAAGCCGTGCACGCGTATCGCTGAACGACGGGCGCGAAGCCGGGCTGATGCTGCCGCGCGGCCTGCTGCTGCGCGGGGGCGACCTGCTGACCACCGACGACGGCAGTGAGGTGATCGAAGTGATCGCAGCGGCTGAGTCCGTCTCCGTGGTGCGCTGCGCCGACCCGTTCCTGCTGGCCCGCGCCTGCTACCACCTGGGCAACCGCCACGTGCCGCTGCAGGTGATGCCCGGCGAGCTGCGCTATCACCACGATCACGTTCTCGACGATATGCTGCGCCAGTTTGGGCTGGAGGTGACCTACGCCAGCCTGCCGTTTGAACCGGAAGCGGGCGCGTATGCCAGCGATGCCCACAGCCATAGCCACGCTCACGCCCATTCACATTAAGGACTCATCATGCGCAAGTTACTCCCCCTGTTACTGCTGGCTTTTTCCGTTCCCGCGCTCGCGCATCCCGGCCACGGTGCCGACAGCTTTCAGGCTGGTTTTTTCCATCCGCTGACCGGGCTCGATCACCTGCTGATGCTAGCGGGCGCAGGCGTGCTCTCGGCGCTGAGCGGCCGCAAGCTCCTGCTGCCGTTTGCCACCCTCGGGATGATGCTTGTCGGCGCCATCGCAGGCAGCCTGCTCGGCGGCTTTAGCGGCATGGAGATGCTGATTATCGCCTCGCTGGCGGTCAGCGGCGCGATGATGTTTAAGACTGAAAACCGTCTGCTGCTGGCGGTGCCTGCCCTGGCGATGTTCCACGGCTGGGCGCACGGCGTGGAGATGTCCGGCCATAGCTTCTGGCTGTTCACCAGCGGGTTTATGTTCGCCAGCGCGACGGTGCTGTGCGCCAGTTTCGCCGCAGGCTTGCTGCTGCGCCGTCACGACGGGCTGCGTAAAACCTTCGGCGGCGGGCTGATCGTCTCCGCCCTGCTGGCGCTGATGAGCTGATGGAGCACGCCCGCCAGTGGCTGCGCCTGATGCAGCTCTCCAGCAGCAGCCTGCCGGTCGGGTCGTTTACCTGGTCGCAGGGGCTGGAGTGGGCCGTGGAGGCGGGCTGGGTCACGGACGCCGACGCCTTTAAACGCTGGCAGATCCAGCAGATGGAGCAGAGTTTTTTCTGTGTCGATCTGCCGCTGTTTCACCGTCTCTGCCAGGCCTGCAATCGGAACGACCTGGCGACGGCCAAACGCTGGACGGCATACCTGCTCGCCTGTCGGGAAACGCGCGAGCTGCGCGAAGAAGAACGCAACCGCGGAGCGGCCTTTACGCGTCTCATCAAAAGCTGGGAGCCGGACTGCTCGACAGAATGGCTGGCGCTGTGCAGGCAAAGCCAGCTCTGCGGCATGGCGTGGCTCGGCGTGCGCTGGGGCATTGACGTGCGCGAGCTGGCGCTGAGCCTCGGTTACAGCTGGATTGAGAGCGCGGTCATGGCGGGCGTCAAGCTGGTGCCGTTTGGGCAGCAGGCGGCGCAGCAGCTGATTATCGAGCTGAGCGACCATTTTGCCGCCGGGCTTGAACAGGCCTTTTTACGTCGCGACGACGCGCTGGGAGCAGCTACGCCGCTGTCCGCCATCGCCTCCGCGCGCCACGAAACCCAATATTCACGACTATTCCGTTCCTGAGGAGTCAACATGGCTGATTACAAACATCCCCTGCGCGTGGGCGTGGGTGGCCCGGTAGGGTCGGGCAAAACCGCGCTGCTGGAAGCGCTCTGCAAGGCAATGCGCGACACATATCACCTGGCGGTGGTGACCAACGATATCTACACCAAAGAGGATCAGCGCATCCTGACCGAGGCGGGCGCGCTGGCGCCGGAGCGCATCGTGGGCGTGGAGACCGGCGGCTGCCCGCATACCGCCATCCGCGAGGACGCCTCGATGAACCTGGCGGCGGTGGAAGCGCTCAGCGAGAAGTTCGGCAATCTGGATCTGATCTTCGTGGAAAGCGGCGGGGACAACCTGAGCGCGACCTTCAGCCCGGAGCTGGCGGATCTGACCATCTACGTGATCGACGTGGCCGAAGGGGAAAAAATCCCGCGCAAGGGCGGGCCGGGGATCACCAAGTCCGATTTTTTGGTGATTAACAAAACCGATCTCGCGCCGTACGTGGGGGCGTCGCTGGAGGTGATGGAGCGCGACACCAACCGCATGCGCGGCGAGCGTCCGTGGACCTTTACCAACCTGAAAGCGGGAGACGGTCTGGGGACGATTATTGCGTTTCTGGAAGAGAAAGGGATGCTGCGGGTGTAGTGCGGGTTATTGCCGGGTGGCGGCTTCGCCTGACCCGGCCTACGGTTTTGTAGGCCCGGTAAGCGCAGCGCCACCGGGCAAAAAAACTCACGCCTCAGGCAGTTCCGCCAGCGGCCAGCGCGGACGCACGGACACGCTCAGGTCAGACGTTGCGCCAGCGTTCAGGCGCACCATACCGGCGTAGGCAATCATCGCCCCGTTATCGGTACAGAATTCCGGACGGGCGTAGAACACTTCCCCACGACGCTTTTGCATCATCTCGGCGAGCTTCGCGCGCAGCGTGCGGTTGGCGCTGACGCCGCCCGCCATCACCAGACGCTTGAAGCCGGTCTGATCCAGCGCGCGCTTGCACTTGATCATCAGCGTATCCACCACCGCATCTTCAAACGCGCGGGCGATATCGGCGCGGGTCTGCTCGCTGTCGTCGTTATTGCGGATCGTGTTGGCCGCGAAGGTTTTCAGCCCGGAGAAGCTGAAGTCCAGCCCCGGACGGTCGGTCATCGGACGCGGGAAGACAAAGCGCCCTTCCGTTCCCTGCGCAGCCATTTTGGACAGCATCGGGCCGCCTGGGTAATCGAGTCCCAGCAGCTTGGCGGTTTTGTCGAACGCTTCACCGGCAGCGTCGTCGATCGACTCGCCCAGCAGCTCGTACTTGCCAATGCCCGTGACGCTAATCAGCTGCGTATGGCCGCCGGAGACCAGCAGCGCCACAAACGGGAATTCAGGCGGATTCTCTTCCAGCATCGGCGCCAGAAGGTGCCCTTCCATATGGTGAACCGGGATGGCCGGCACATCCCACGCGAAGGCCAGCGAACGGCCAACGGTCGCACCGACCAGCAGCGCGCCGACCAGACCCGGCCCCGCAGTGTAGGCTACGGCATCAATATCGGTTGAACTTAACCCGGCCTCTTTCAGCGCCGCCTGAATCAGGGGAACCGTTTTACGCACGTGGTCACGAGAGGCCAGTTCAGGCACGACGCCGCCGTAGTCAGCGTGCAATTTCACCTGACTATACAGTTGGTTGGCCAGAAGCCCTTTTTCGTCGTCGTAAATGGCGATGCCGGTTTCATCGCAGGATGTTTCAATACCCAGTACACGCATGACTTGTTTTACCTCGTTTCAATACCGCGCAGTGTAGAGCCTGGGCGGGTTGATGTAAAACTTTGTTCGCCCCAGGAAGAAGGCTCGTGTATACTCCTCACCCTTATTAAAGTCCCTTTCAAAATCGCATCGGTGCTTTACAAAGCAGCAGCATTTGCAGTAAAATTCCGCACCATTTTGAAATAAGCTGGCGTTGATGCCAGCGGCAAACCGAATTTATTAAAGGTGAGAGTTACATGCCGGTAATTAAAGTACGTGAAAACGAGCCGTTCGACGTAGCACTGCGTCGCTTCAAACGTTCATGCGAGAAAGCAGGTGTTCTGGCTGAAGTTCGTCGTCGTGAGTTTTATGAAAAACCAACGACCGAACGTAAGCGCGCTAAAGCTTCCGCTGTGAAACGTCACGCGAAGAAACTGGCTCGCGAAAACGCACGCCGTACTCGTCTGTACTAATTGGTTGAGGGCCTCAGCCCTCAATTGACAGACAGAGTAGTAGTCGTAAGGCCGTGCTTCCGGAAGGAATGCGCGGCTTGTTTTCGTTTATAAGTCGCTTAAATTTTGGGGCATATGGCCGGAAGAATCCCACGCGTTTTCATCAATGACCTGCTCGCCAGAACCGACATCGTCGATCTCATCGACGCGCGGGTAAAGCTGAAGAAGCAGGGCAAGAATTACCATGCGTGCTGTCCGTTCCATAACGAAAAAACCCCCTCCTTCACCGTAAACGGTGAAAAGCAGTTTTACCATTGCTTCGGCTGTGGTGCTCACGGTAATGCCGTCGATTTTTTAATGAACTACGACAAGCTCGAGTTCGTTGAAACCGTCGAAGAGCTGGCGGCAATGCATAACCTTGAAGTGCCGTATGAAGCTGGCAGTGGGCCAAGTCAGATCGAGCGCCATCAACGGCAAACGCTGTATCAACTGATGGATGGCCTGAATTCGTTTTACCAACAGTCTCTTAAGCACTCTGCGGCTGAGCCTGCGCGTCAGTATCTGAACAAGCGCGGACTGAGCGACGATGTCATTGCGCGTTTCGCTATTGGCTACGCCCCGCCCGGCTGGGACAACGTGTTAAAGCGTTTTGGCGGCAAGAGCGAAGATCGTAAGTCTCTCATCGATGCAGGCATGCTGGTCACCAACGACCAGGGACGAAGCTACGACCGCTTCCGCGAACGGGTAATGTTCCCAATCCGCGACAAGCGAGGCCGGGTAATTGGTTTTGGTGGTCGCGTGCTGGGTGATGCCCTGCCGAAGTACCTCAACTCCCCGGAAACCGATATTTTCCATAAGGGCCGCCAGCTTTACGGCCTTTATGAGGCGCAGCAGGATAACGCGGAACCTCCGCGTCTTCTGGTCGTCGAAGGCTATATGGACGTCGTTGCGCTGGCGCAGTACGACATTAACTACGCGGTTGCGTCGTTAGGAACGTCCACGACGGCGGATCACATCCAGCTGCTGTTCCGCGTGACCAACAACGTGATTTGTTGTTACGACGGAGACCGCGCCGGACGCGATGCCGCCTGGCGCGCGCTGGAAACCGCGCTACCCTATATGACCGACGGGCGTCAGTTGCGCTTTATGTTCCTGCCCGACGGTGAAGACCCGGATACGCTGGTGCGTAAAGAGGGCAAAGCGGCATTTGAAGCGCGGATGGAGCAGGCTCAGCCGCTCTCCACGTTTTTGTTTAACAGCCTGATGCCGCAGGTTGATTTGAGTACCCCTGACGGGCGCGCGCAGCTCAGCACGCTGGCGCTGCCGTTAATCAGTCAGGTGCCCGGCGAAACGCTGCGCATCTACCTGCGTCAGGAGCTAGGCAACAAGCTCGGCATTCTGGATGACAGCCAGCTTGAACGTTTAATGCCTAAACAGGCTGAAAACGGTGCGGTTCGCCCCGCGCCTCAGCTAAAACGCACAACCATGCGTATACTGATAGGGTTACTGGTACAAAACCCCGAGCTGGCGCCACAGGTGCCGTCGCTGGCGGGTTTGAACCACGAAAAATTGCCCGGGCTTGGCTTATTTTCAGAACTGGTCAACACCTGTTTGTCTCAGCCAGGTCTGACCACCGGACAACTTTTAGAGCATTATCGCGGCACAAAAGAGGCCGCTACCCTTGAAAAATTGTCGATGTGGGACGATATAGCAGATAAGGACATTGCAGAAAAAACGTTCACCGACTCACTCAACCATATGTTTGATTCGATGCTTGAGCTGCGCCAGGAAGAGTTGATAGCTCGCGAGCGCACACACGGTTTGAGCAGCGAAGAACGCCGGGAGCTCTGGATGATTAACCAGGAACTGGCGAAGAAATAAATAAATTTAACGGCTTAAGTGCCGAATATCGATCGGGAAGCCCCCGGCAGCCGCACTGAGAGGCAGCGGCAAAAATATAAGTACGCCCTCGCTTTAAAGGTTGGCAGCCCCATCGCCGACACCAATCAAACGAATTAAGTGTGGATACCGTCTTATGGAGCAAAACCCGCAGTCACAGCTGAAACTTCTTGTCCAACGTGGTAAGGAGCAAGGCTATCTGACCTATGCCGAGGTCAATGACCATCTGCCGGAAGATATCGTCGATTCAGATCAAATCGAAGACATCATCCAAATGATCAATGACATGGGCATTCAGGTGATGGAAGAAGCACCGGATGCCGATGATCTGTTGCTGGCTGAAACCTCCAACAACACTGACGAAGATGCGGAAGAAGCTGCTGCACAGGTACTGTCCAGCGTGGAATCTGAAATCGGGCGTACCACTGACCCGGTCCGCATGTACATGCGCGAAATGGGTACCGTTGAACTGTTGACCCGCGAAGGCGAAATTGACATCGCAAAACGCATCGAAGATGGGATCAACCAGGTTCAGTGCTCTGTTGCCGAGTACCCGGAAGCGATCACCTATCTGCTGGAGCAGTACGATCGCGTTGAAGCGGAAGAAGCGCGCCTGTCTGACCTGATCACCGGTTTTGTCGACCCGAACGCTGAAGAAGATATGGCACCTACCGCCACTCACGTCGGTTCTGAACTGTCTCAGGAAGAGATGGATGATGACGAAGACGAAGATGAGGAAGAGAGCGACGACGACAGCGCCGATGATGACAACAGCATCGACCCGGAACTGGCGCGCGAGAAGTTTGCCGAGCTGCGTACTCAGTACGAAGTGACGCGTGACACCATCAAAGCGAAAGGCCGCAGCCACGCAGCCGCTCAGGAAGAGATCCTGAAACTGTCTGAAGTGTTCAAACAGTTCCGCCTGGTGCCAAAACAGTTCGACTACCTGGTGAACAGCATGCGCGTGATGATGGATCGCGTACGTACCCAGGAACGCATCATCATGAAGCTGTGCGTTGAGCAGTGCAAAATGCCGAAGAAGAACTTCATCACCCTCTTCACCGGCAACGAAACCAGCGAAACCTGGTTCAACGCGGCTATTGCGATGAACAAGCCGTGGTCTGAAAAACTGCACGACGTGAAAGAAGACGTGTATCGCGGCCTGCAGAAGCTGCAGCAGATTGAAGAAGAGACCGGCCTGACCATCGAGCAGGTTAAAGATATCAACCGTCGCATGTCCATCGGTGAAGCGAAAGCCCGCCGTGCGAAGAAAGAGATGGTTGAAGCGAACTTGCGTCTGGTTATCTCTATCGCCAAGAAATACACCAACCGCGGTCTGCAGTTCCTGGATCTGATTCAGGAAGGCAACATCGGTCTGATGAAAGCGGTAGACAAGTTTGAATACCGTCGTGGTTACAAGTTCTCCACCTACGCAACCTGGTGGATCCGTCAGGCTATCACCCGCTCTATCGCGGATCAGGCGCGCACCATCCGTATTCCGGTGCATATGATTGAGACCATCAACAAGCTCAACCGTATTTCCCGCCAGATGCTGCAGGAGATGGGTCGCGAGCCGACGCCGGAAGAGCTGGCCGAGCGCATGCTGATGCCGGAAGACAAGATCCGTAAAGTGCTGAAGATCGCCAAAGAGCCAATCTCCATGGAAACACCAATCGGTGATGATGAAGATTCGCATCTGGGTGATTTCATCGAGGATACCACCCTCGAGCTGCCGCTTGACTCTGCCACCACCGAGAGCCTGCGTGCCGCAACGCACGATGTTCTGGCTGGCCTGACCGCCCGTGAAGCGAAAGTGCTGCGTATGCGTTTCGGTATCGATATGAACACCGACCATACCCTGGAAGAAGTGGGTAAACAGTTCGACGTTACCCGCGAACGTATCCGTCAGATCGAAGCGAAGGCGCTGCGTAAGCTGCGTCACCCAAGCCGCTCTGAAGTGCTGCGTAGCTTCCTGGACGACTAATCTGTTCTGACAGTGAAAAAGCTCCCAATCGGGAGCTTTTTTTTGTTTATTCCCTCGACCTGTGGGTGAGGGCATCAGACCGCAAAGGAGCTAAAGCCCCCGCACCATCAGCGCCTCATCAAGTTCCCTGTAGGCCTCCACCAGCTTATCCAGCGTCGCCCTGTTGAGCCCGCTCGGGTTCGGCAACACCCACACCTGCGTAACGCCAATCATGATGCTCTGCTTACCCCACTTAGCCCCGCGCTGGCTGAATGCCTGCTCGTAGGCCTGCTTGCCGAGGATCGCCAGTGCGGCCGGCTGGTAGTCTTCAATCTTCTTCACCAGCTCCCGCCCGCCGCTGCGCAGTTCATGCAGGTTGACCTCGCTTGCCTGTACCGTCGGCCGCTCGACCAGCATGGTAATTCCGCAGCGCGTGTCCAGCAGGTGCAGCTCCTCTTCGGGCTTGAGTAACCTGTCGGTAAATCCGGCCTGATAGATCACCTTCCAGAAGCGATTGCCCGGATGGGCAAAGTGAAAACCGGTGTGCGCCGAGGACTTGCCCGGGTTGATTCCGCAGAACACCACCCGCAGGCCAGGGGCCAGAATGTCGTTGATCATCTTTACTCCCGCTGATACATCGTTATGGAAGTATAAAGGATTGATTATGCGTTGTTTATAAAAACAGCAGGCAGGTGTGAATGGCTGGATTGCTGCGGGGAGTTACTTTATAATTCACCGCCACGGCCCCTTAGCTCAGTGGTTAGAGCAGGCGACTCATAATCGCTTGGTCGCTGGTTCAAGTCCAGCAGGGGCCACCAAATTTTAGCAGTAAATACATATACTTAGGCCACTCACGCGAGTGGCCTTTTTGTTTATTTAAATCCCGTTGGCAGCGAAATGGCAGCAGGAGTTCCATAAAAAAACCCGCCAGCAGCGGGCTAGTACGAAAGTTGTTGATGCAACCCCTTCGGATGCAGAGGTTATGATGCGCGGGGGCAACATCCTTGTACTCCAGCGCATTCCTGGTCACACTGATATTAAGGTAACGATGCGCTACGCTTACTTTGCACCTGACCACCTGAACGAAGCGGCATTGCCCAACCCACCAACAATTTTATAAACCATTGTTTTTAGAAGACAATATATGGAATGGGATACATTATTAGTATTGATCTGTGTACTTCTTTGCGGATTGTGGATGATTTTTCATTCAGCAAAAGCTCTTAGAAGTGGGGTCTTCGTCGGTTGGTATAAAGGCACATATGAAAACTACTACATCTACCGCTCCGAAACACCTATCTACTTCTACTGGTATAACACTGTGTTTTCGCTGTTCGGCTCCTTTATGATTGGTTTAGCCCTTTACCTATTGAATGGCGATTATCATTTTTTATAGGCATCGTTGGCAGCAAACCTATTCACTATGCTTTCATATTTGACATTATTCGATGCAAAAACCCATAAAAAAACAAACTAACTTATTGTTTTATAAATCTTTAAAATGGAGCTCAGAATCGCCAGGTCGCGGGTTCTAGTCCAGCAGGGAATACCAAATTTAAGCTGTAGAATCATATGATTAAGCCACTCGATTGAGTGGCTTTTTTATTGATTTTTTTGAACCCGCTAACCCTGGCTCAGCGAAGCCGTTCGGGCATGGTCAGAGGCACCAGGGGTCGCAATCAGACGCTCTACGGACTCCATCGTCACGAACGTACAGCTGCAGTCCACATTGGTGCACTGGTGATAGCGCTCTTTGGTATTTTCACTTAAATAGCGACTGGTACGCGCATGCGCTGAATGCTTGCACTTAGGACAATGAAACATGTACCTCTCCGTTTTATTCACATTTTGTGAATCAATGATACCCAAAACAAACTTAAAGGCAAATGAATTACTCACTATCGACAGAGAATTTTTCGTCAGTGGCATTCAGTTCAAGCTTAAGCTGCGTGGTAAATCCACTCCTGTTGAGGGTGTGAACCACCTCGCTGATAATCCACGCCTGCTCGTCAATAACGCGTTTAAAACCGTTTACTAATACCGGCGTTTCGGGGTACAGATTGGCTCGCCCCAGCGCCAGCTGGATAGAAAAATTCACGGTACCCCGCTGAAGCGCGCGCCACTTCGCCTCTGCGGCCCTGAGTGCCTGCTCTTCAGAGGCATAGACCGTGGTGAGCTCAAATACGTTTTCCGCCGATCCCACCAGCCTCTCTTGCGGCTTCTGCTCCTTGCCTCCTGTTTCCGCTACCGGTGCGACGGCATCCGGGTGCTGCAGTGCTTCTGTCGGCTGTCCCCCTGACTGACGCGAAATACTCAATTGAGGATTTTGTTGTTTTGGGTCGCGCGTTTGCAACCATTTGGCCGTCACGCCGGAATAATTTTCACGGTCAGCGACGGAAAAAAGGTGCTTATCACCATCCCCACGCTCAATCATCATTAAGGGAATCGGCGTACCGCTGGCCGTCACGGCATGGCCCGCCTTCATAAAAATAACCTTCCCGGCTTTGATTGAAACAAAGGCGCCATTACGTTCGGCCAGTCGAGAGAGAAACGCAGCGTCGGTCTCCTGAGACTGATCGATATGAGAAATGGCAATCGATGAAAGACCTGCCGCAACGCTGGCAGTTAACTGGTTACGCTGAGCAATAGTGTTGACTATCGCGCCGATCGTCGTGTCATGCCATGACTGTTCGCGCCGCACGTTTAGCTTTCCACGAAAATCCGCGCTGCATCCCCGAATCGTCAGCGTATCCGGTGCGCCCCGAAACTCAATCGTATCGATCGTAAAGCTCCCTTTCGGCTGGAGTGGGGTTCCCTCCCATCCCAGCCATAAGGAGAGCCTTGCCCCCCGGGCTGGCAAGTCTAGCAGCCCGTCGGAATCATCCAGTTGAATATCCAGCTGATCGGCTTCCAGCCCACGTTTGTCGATCATGCTCAGGCTGATAAGACGGTGGCTGAAATTCTGTGTGACATCGCGATCGTCAAGCTTAAGCATAAAATCAGGGGCGATTTTCCCACCCGCCCGGATATTCATTTCGGTGATCATCCCACCAGCCCTCCAATGCTATTACGTGCGCTCGTCACCAGCTCTTCGGCCTGGGTTCTCAGATCGCCAAACATCGTCACCAGCGATTCGTCCACGCGTTTCAGTTCCAGCGTAAAATTAATTTTTCGGGCAGTACCGTCACTGTAAAAATCCGAATGCGTATGCGTGACTTTCTCAATGATAAACATGCCGTGAATGATGCCGGTTCCGTCTATCAACGGCCATGCCCTCCCCTCATTCGCCATCAGCTCAACCGCCTTGAGGGAAAGTCGCCCTCCCGTGAGCTCCGGGTAAAGCAGTCCGGAGAGGGTAAAAGATGTCTCGCCTTCGCCAAGGTACTGCCAGGCTTTAGATTTCCCGATCCGGTCGTTGGACGCCCAGCGGTAGTCCTTTGTAAACTGCATTGTCTGATAGGGTAAAGTTCGTCGTTCAAAGACAAACAGACCCAGCACCATTAACATGTTCTCTCTCCTCAACCGTACATAAAGCTGGCTTGCCGCTGTCTCGCTTTATCACGCTCACTGTTCTCGATTTCCTCCCGGATTTGACGAGTCAGATCCGTTGCGGAGGCCGCGCTCCCCTGCAGCGTGATGTGATATTCGCTTTTACTCTGATCGACGTAAGAGCGTCCTCCCGGCACGAGGGTGGGCTGATACCCCTGACCGCCGCCAGAGATCCCCGCCACCAGAATGGACGCACTGCCCGCAGGAGAAGATGCCGCGTCTGCTTTTGCCGCCGCGGCGTCGAGATGACCCGACTCGTTTTTGATCAGTCCGAGTTTTTCCAGCAGCCAGCTGGCCTTACCGCTCAGGCTGTTAAAGAGATTAAGCGGTGCCATTAGCGCATCCCCCAGCGCCTGACCGAACGCCACACCGACATTTTTACAGCTGTCGAGGGTTTCCTGCGTCGCCTTAATCGGCGCAATCAGATCAGTGAACCACTGCCAGATCCCGCCCAGTTTTTCTGAGATAAAACCAAACGCCTGTAAGAGCGGAGAGAACAGCTCGCCCAGCGGTGCGAATACCGCAGACAATCCCTCAATCACCCCGCCAAAGAAGGCGCTGATGGGCTCCCAGTATTTGAAAATCAGCAAAGCACCGGCGGCAATCGCCGCGCCAAGGGCTATCACCGGCCAGCTAAGGGCGCCCAGCACCGTCATGACGGCACCGCCCACCACGCTGAATACCGTTCCTAACATCCCGGCCGCGGTAATAACCATATTGATGCCCGTCAGAACCGGGCCAATAACCGTGCCTACGCCACCCAGTCCCCCAGCAAATGCCTGCGCGCCGACAACAATACTGGCGAGGGTCTGCGTCAGCTCAGGGTTGGCATTCACCCACAGGGAGGCCGTGCCAAGCCAGCCGGTTGCAGTTGTTATCAGGTTGCGCAAAGCGCCATCTGCTTTATCAAATACGTCAATCTTAAGCCCGCTCCACGCGGCCTGGAATTTGCTGATATCGCCGTCAAGATTGTCGGTCTGCACGGAAGCCACGAGCGCGGCACTGCCCGTTGCCCCCTGCAACTGCTGGCGTTTTTTATCAAGCGCGCCGTTACCCGCGGCTGAACGCAGTGCATCCGGAGCCAGGGACTGTCGCAGCATCGCGCTGAGCGCGTCCCCGGCGGCGGCACCGTTCATTCCCTTTTCCGTCAGAACGCCAAGCTGCGCGATTGTCTCTTCAAGACCCATACCTGTCGCATCCGCAGCGGGCGCAGCGGAGGTGATGGCCGCCGCCATCTCAACGAGACTGGTGTTCGAAGAGGTAAACCCGCAGGTAAGTAAATCTGCGATGCGTCCCGCATCCGTATCGGCCAGGTTATAGGCGGCCTGCGTGCTGCTAAGTACATCGGCCGCTTTAGCCGCGTCGACATTCCCCGCCAGGCTGAGGTTAACCGTGGGTACTGTGGCAGCCATAACCCCATCGGCGTCGTAGCCTGAACGAGCCAGTTCGGTTTGTGCACGGACGACCGTATCTGCGGGTACTCCGGTCCTGGCACTGACCTCCCGCGCCTGCTGGCGAATGGCCTCAAGCCGGGCGTCACCCTTCTCCAGACCAAGGCTTGCCTGAATAGTCGACATCTGTTTTTCAAAACTGATGCCAGGCGCCATAAACCGGGACGTCTGATCAAAGCCCGCTTTGGCCATGCCCACGCCCGCATTAGCCAGCTGATGCACCCGCGCGGCAACGCGTTTGCCTGACTCGTAGCGATTCTGAACGGTACTCAGCTGCGCCTGCTGCTGATTGACGCGGGCCAGCGCATCCCGCTGTCGGTTAAGCTGCTGCGTTTTTTCGCCGATCTGACTTTTTAAACGACGCTCATCCGACGAAAGCGTTCGCGTGTTGATTCCCGCCTGAGCGAGCTCAGTCCGCTGACGCTGTACCGAGTAACGTAAGCTGTTGTACTCAAGCTTGAGGTTGGCTGCCGATTTTCGGGCTGCGGACAGCGCATCAGCCTGTGCCTGAGTAGGGTTTTGTGTGTTTTTAAACTGCAACGCCAGCGCCGCCGCCTGCTGTTTCACCTGAGCAAGCGACTGCTCCGTCGTGGCGAGCTGGGCATTTGCTTTTCTGAAGCCGTTAATGCGCCCCGCCTGCTCGTCGAGCGCCCCCAGCGCCGCCTGCGCATCGCGGATATCGCTCGCGAGAGTCAGGCTGGCGTTCTGAAGAGCGTTAAGCGGTCGGCTTGCACGATCAACTGCCTTAAGCAGCTCCTGAAGACTGACATTATTACTCATGGTGGTTTCCGCTTCGCTGCAGCGCTTTTTCGCGCCATAAGAGGAGTTCGGTCACGCTAAGGGAGTACAGTTCTGACGGCGGCCAGTGAAAAATCACCGCGATATCCGCCATCAGATCGTCGACCGACAGGTTTTCGGGAAATCTCAGCGAGCCGAAGCCGGTGACAAAAAACCGATCACCTTACCGGCAAAAGAGAGCAGATCGCAGGCATCCAGACGCGCAACTTCATGCTCGGTCAGAGCCGGCGAGGTCATTCGCGGCAGCACCTTGATCAGCGCATCAACGTCGGATTGCGCCAGCGAGGCCAGCGAGATCCCACGCAGAGCCCCGGCATTCGGTTTGGAGACCGTCACCTGTTCAATTTTTTGCTCGCCGCGCTGAACGGGGCTATCAAGCGTGACGATGTATGAGCTGTTGTTCATGGCGTTCTCGTTGCTATTTTCCATTTCATTACTCTTCTGAAAGTTAGCTTACCGGCCGGCTATCCCGGCCGGTTAAAGGGTTACAGGCCGATGGCCTTACGGTGTTCAGCCAGACGATCGACACCGTCGACTTTCAGCACCATGTTGATGATGTCGATCTCGATGATCTCTTTGCCATCAATGGTCAGCTGGTAGTAGGCGCACTCGGTGGACATCTTGGTGGTGCCGCTTTCGCCCTGCTTGTTCTCACCGCCATCAAACTCTTTATGACGGCCGCGCATGACGATTTCGACGGCGGAGATTTCGCCGGTATCATCACGCTGGAAAGAGCCGGTAAAGCGCAGCGGCACGCTGTCCGCGCCCGGAGAGGCGTACTGCGCCCACAGCGCGGCGTCCGGCAGACCGCCAACGGTCCACTCCAGCGCCAGGGCATCATCGTCCAGACCGAGATCGACAGAGACCGAGCCCGGCATACCGCCGCCACGATACTTCTCCAGCTTGCGGGTAAGCTTCGGTAGGGTCACAGACTCAACAACGCCCATATAGCTCAGGCCATCGTTGAACATATTCAGGTATTTAAGTTTGCGTGGTAACGCCATGCTTCAGCTCCTTAGCTATTAACCGAATCTGACAGGTCTGCCAGATAGGTATCGGTGATGCGCTGGCGCAGGGTCAGATTTTCCAGCGGCGGGACAGGGGTGTAGTCGTAATCGATATACAGTTTCCCCGCTTTCAGGGTGGTTGCGTCGTTCGACTCAGGGTCATACCAGCAGGAGCCGTCGACGATATAGCCGTTGGTTTTCAGCTCGCGGAACTTGGCATTAATACCGGAAACGATGTCGCGGATAAGCGTTGGGGTGATGGGTTTATCCATCGCCCACGCGTGCGCTTCCGCCATGGTATCGGCCAGCACCTGCGCGGTACGGGTGTAGTTTTCAAAGACGAATAACGGGTCGTCTGAGCAGGTACGGTTACCCCAGAATTTGAAGCCGTCGTTGCGAATCAGCGTGGTGACGCCCGCCTGGTTAAGCAGGTTCGCATCGGTAGCCTGTTCCTGCAGATCCCAGGAGACAGAAGCGCTTACGCCCGTGACGCCGTTGACGCCAACGTTTGACAGGGTTTTATGCCAGCCGATGGTCTGGTCGATTTTGGCGCGCAGGCCAAGCGCGCGAGCGGTTGCCCAGGCCGTCGTCGTTGCGTTCGTGGTGGTATCCCATGCCAGAAAATCAGGGTGGATAACCATCAGCTCGCGCTGGCTGAAGTTTTTGCGGTAGTCGATCGCCTCAGAAATGGTTTTACATCCCCATGCGCTGACATAGCCGAACGCGCGCAGGCTCTGGCACATCGCGGCCAGCGCGGTTGCCACCTCCTGAGAATCCAGCCCCGGCACGCCGAGAATACGTGGCTTAACGCCGGTTACCGTTTTCGCCGTGAGAAGCGCCTTCAGGCCGGTATATTTACCGTTTTCATCGGTGGTACCGATGATGTTGGAAACGGTCTGTTTGCGCGCCTCTTCCGGGGTTTCAGCGGCGCCTTCAGCCACGCGAACAACAACGACAACCGGTTTACACTGGTCAGCAATCGCCTGCAGAGAAGCGGACAGCGTCCCCGCCTTGCCGGCTTTCGCAATCGCAGTTTGCACGTTGGTAATGAGCACGGGCTCGTTTAAAGGAAATGTCTTGTCGTCAGCATCGCTGGCCGTACAGACCATACCGATGATTGCCGTCGAGACGGTGGAAATGGTGCGGGTGCCATCGTTGATTTCGATAACTTCCACGCCGTGGTGATAGTCGCCCATCCGGTTAACTCCTTCGTTTAGTGGTGAGGCTATTTTCTCTTGGGCGAAGGAGGTATGAAACGTAATGCCGTTGGAGGTAGGGCAGCACAACATAGAGTGAGTGGTTGACCCGCGCGGGAAAGGTGACTGAGCGTTTTGAGCGATCAATCATAAGTAATTGATCGTCGATTACCATTATTAATGAGTGAATATTATCGATATCGTTGCGCCATTAACGAGGTAATAACGATTTTACTCTGGTTAGCTGGCGGTCTGACTGCATGATGAATTTTTGGTTATTACTGGCTAAAATTTTTTATCGGTAATAAAACAGAAAAATATGAGTAATGCCCCTATAAATAAGAAATAGCCCGCGTGATGCGGGCCTTTTCTTTATAATAAGACAGTTTAAACAGATATCCACTCAGGAGTTTTAGGCCAGTCTGGTACACTGAGGTCAACCCCCGTCAGTTCAACAACGTATTTTTTCAGTTCTTCCAGTTGTGTTTTTTCTTCCTCGGTAGCCATCCCCAAATCAACTGCAGACTGCAGCGGAAAAGCGCTTACCGCCGCCTCGCGTTGCCTGCTCAATAGCTCTCTGCGATTAGCTGCGAGGATTTCTTCTGGTGTCCTGACCGGTGCGGCTACAGTGACCCACTCCATCTGTTTGCTCTCGACGTTGTAACTGGGGGCGCAGTTAACGGGAGCGGCGCCGACAAATTTTTCATGCTCTGAATCACTGACCCGGACAAGGTCATCCGGCAGAGCGTTAACAGACTTGTAATAGCGCAAACTTTTAATCGGATAAAAGCCGCGCGTTTTATTGCTGAATAACTGACTATGCATAACTAATATCCTGTTACCACAAAAGAGAAATAGCCGCTCATATTTCGCGAGTGAAGAGAGAAAGCACTTGCACTTAAAGGGTTAGCTGTCCAGTATGAATCTTTGTCATTTCCCCCTGTTCCGCTGAAAGAGCCACCTATTGCGAGGATTCCGTTAGGAAAAGCAGCCGGAAGATAAACAGTGACATCCGGGTTGGAATTGGAGTTGGAAGCAACCCCGCCAATACACTGCATGAACACCTGACCGTTGCCGTGACGGTAATAGGCGGAGCTGTTTCCGGTGGTGGTCGACCCTGACTGGTTCGGTGGTGGGTTGTTCGAAGAATAAACCCTTACCTGCCCGCCGGATTCAAACACCCCTTGACCCGCAACGATATTGCCTCCGCTGTTAATTTGCCCAGCAGCAAAAATTGAGTCACCGCTATAAAGCCGTTGGGGTGCATTGAATGTTCCGTTTGCATCAAAAGAATACAGGGCACCACTGCCAGAATCCCCAATGATATGAACGACTGCGGAACCAAAATCATTTTTACCCGATCGTAATATGCCAAAACTAACAGAAGCGCCATATCCATGACCACTCGTTACAGACGTTCCTTTCACGATCGGAAGGTATACCGAATTATCTTTAGCGGTAGTGTATCCACCAACAAAAAACGGTGCTGAGCCATTCGTATATTGATGTGCAAATGCCCCACCTCCCTGCCAGTATTCCGGCTTAGTGGCGTAATACTTTGCACCATCGAGATAATCAACGCTTCCCCCGTAGTTTGTGAGAACTTTCGTCCAGCTCCCCCAGTATCCGTTATCTCCATTTAAGGTACGGAATTTTAGTTGTTTACCACCATCACTATAAGACGCAGCATATTGCACCCGATAGTTACCACCCAGTCCTCCCACATCAAGAATTGTCGCCTCATAGCCAGGTGAATAGGCAGCACTGGCATAACAGAAACTTACGGAATTAGCAGGAAGACCGCTTGCGTCTTTAATCTCTCTGCTCGCTTCAGCAGCAACAGACCGTATAGCAAGCGCACCACCGTTAACAACCACGCGCCCGGGCGTGATGTCGTCACGACTTTCCTGGGCATTTTTACCAGCAGCAGTACCCAGACTGTTTTTCAGTTTTATGAGATCATCACTGACAGTCTTCACAGACTTTGGTGTGGCCGCAAGCGTCTCTGAAGCACTATCGGTCGCACTGCTAAGCTGAACAATCCCCTTTTGTCCGGTAGTCGCATCCTGAGCCGTATACTTACCACGGGCAAGGTCGTAGGCAGCCTTAACCGCTTTCGGCGTTGCGGCCAGCGCTTCAGACACACTATCAGTCGCACTACTGAGCTGCGTAAATCCTTTAGCCGTTAGCGTGGCATCGGGATGGCGGCGAGACTGCTCATGCTCCTCAAGCTTCTCATCAACATACTCCTGGGTCGCCATTACCGTAGACGTATCTATCGAGAGCTCGACCGAGGCGATATCACTGACCATGATCACCATTCTCACGGTCTGTGCACGGCCCGATCCCTCCTCCAGCAATGGTTTGTAACTTTCCGCCATGTTGCCGACGGCAATCAGCGTACCGGTGTCATCGTAAAGCCCCATCTCACGCATCCAGAAACCACCCGCTTCGGGAGGAATGAGAAGCTCCGCGATTACATAGTTAAGCTTTTTATTGTCCTGGCTAATTTTATTCAGCCCATGGCGCCAGACTTCATTAACCAGCTTCGTCTGCCCGGCATCAGGAACCGGCAATGTGCCGCCACCGTCACCCACGGCCATCGCCGTAAAATTGACTTTCTTGCCGTTCGGGACGGTCGCGGCAGCCAGTTTTTCGGCACCGGCTTTGGTGATAACCGTTTTATATTTCACTGTCATTGTGCTCTCACTTATCCGGGATAAACCGTGATGATGTCGCCGTCATAGCTCAGGGCACCGGTATAGAGATAACCCGGAATGTCCTGGATGATATTCAGGCCAATAAGGTGGCGGCTGGCAGGCTTTGCATCAGCAATAAGCCTCTCCATTTCGTAATACATTTCCTCGGTGATGCCCGTGTCCAATACGCCGATATCAAGGCGGAAGGTGCCGGGCGGATCGTTGGTTTGCCACCACTCGGTAACGTTAATCAGATAGCCAAGCGGCTCCACCACGCGACGCACGGCGCCTATCGTTCCCTTGTGGGCATGAATAAACCACGCGGCGCGGATCACCTCCCGTTTGGTGGCCTCCGGCCAGTTCTCATCCCAGCGGTCAACCGAAAACGCCCACGCCAGCCAGGGCAGCAAATTCGCCGGACAGGTGTCCGCATTCCAGAGATGGCGCAGCGGAACCGGCGTATTTTCGATGTCCGCACAGGCGCGCGCCGCGGCGACCTCAAGCGCCGATGAGCCGACCGGTAAAAGGCGGGCATTACTCATCGTTTCCCCCCACGGTTACGCTGTAGTGGCTGCACCAGGAGGCCTGAGTTTCATCAAGCACGATGTCAGCCGCGGGTGCGGTCAGTTCCACCCGCTGCACCCCTTCCACGTGAAGGGCAGCGTAAATGGCTGACTTGCGGATATCGCGTCCCAGCCGATGCTGAGCCGTGATGTAGGTCTGTAATCGGGCTCTTGCCGCATTGAGTACCGGTTCACTTTCGGGGCCGGGAAAAAGGAAAAGCGATGCTTCAATGCTGTAGTCGACAATGTTGGCCGACTGGACGGTCACGCGGTCGGCGACGGGCCTGACGTCCTCATCGTTCAGCGCATTGCGAACAACGGCGAGCAGTTCCTCAGACGCTACGCCGTTATTCTCCCGGGAGAGCACGGAAACCGTGACGTTTGCGGGCTGTGGGCTAATGACGGAAATGTCAGCCACCCGACCATCTGCACTGCGGCCATGGAACTGATACGCGCCCGTCGAACCGGCCACGCTCAGCCCTTCCGGCGCTTGCTGGATGCGCAGACGAAAGTCGGTATCGGACTCCATCACAGCCGGAGTGGGCGGTAACGTGGTGTCGTCGGCAGGGGTAATCGTAAGACGCGCAAGGTTCGCGTTTGCCCCGATCTGGTCCAGGTCGTGGCCTGCCGCATAGGCCAACATGACCGCCCGTGCAGCCTCGTTTACGCGCTGGCGCCAGATAACTTCCCGGTAGGCGTTCTCCTGCAGCAGCTTCACAATCGGCTCGGATTCCAGCGTCAGCGTCCGTGCAATCGCCTCTCGCTCCTCTTCCGGATAGAGGGAGACAAAGGTGGCCTTTCGTTCTGCCAACAGCGTTTCATAATCCACCTCCTCCACGACATCAGGCGCGGCGAGCTGGCTCAGATCAACAATAGCCATAGCGTTTAACTCAGTGAAATGGTGATAGAAAAGGATTGTCCGGAGGTCGGACGCGTGCCGGTGATATCGACATACAACGCCCCGTCGTTCTCCGAACGTTCGAAAGTGATGGCCGTCAGGCTTATCCGCGGCTCCCATTTCTGGATGGCGGAATAACAGGCGGCCATGATCTGCAGGCGCAGCGCCGGGCTCTGCGGCCTGTCTATCATCGCCGCCAGCAGCGAGCCGTAATCCCGGCGCATGACCCGCGAGCCAATCGGCGTAACCAGAATGTCGCGCACGCTCTGCCGGATGTGGTCAGCCTCTGAAAGGCTTAGCCCGGTCTGCCTGTTCATTCCCCTGTAACGCACCGTCATTGTGTCCCCTTAGTCCAGCTTCCGCCGCTTTGCACACTGCCGTGCGCGTGGTTGTCCACCTGCACCCCGTTGGAGGTCAATTTACCGCCAGAGTGCTCAATATTTCCGGTCATCACCCCGCCCTTCTGCACTTCCAGCGAGGCGGTAATTAACTTGTTGGTACACACCACTTCAGGCGTATCCAGCGTGATGCGGGACGTTGAGATCACCCGCACCTCCGGCACGGTGGCGGTCAGCGATTCAGAAGCGGAAATGTCGGCCGTTTTAATGCCTGAAACCGTCAGCGCCCCGCGTCCGGGTTCATACTCGATCACCGCGCCGTCAGGGAACGCGACGTGGAACGCGTCAGGCGAACCGGACGGCGCCGGATGGTCGTCAGAGAAAATGCCGGGCAGCACAAAGGCGGTATCCAGCTCACCGCCGATGGCCAGCAGCAGCACCTGCTCTCCCTCGGAAGGGGCCCACCACACGCGCGAACGTCCCGCACGGCAGGTTAGCCAGTTCAGCCAGGTGGTTTTCATCCCGCCGGTCTGGACACGACAAAGCCCTCTGTTGAGGTCAACGTCGGTCACAACACCGATACGAATCAGATTGCGGATCGCGCGAGCGATACCGTGCATGGAAGTTAATGTATTCATGAGAAGAGAATGCCGTTCAGGAGGAACGGCAGCAACGAGACGGGGTTTTCTGCGGGATGATACAACAAGCGGTCCAGACAGCTGGCGGCTGGCGGCCTTCAGCGTGGGGAGCTTAGTCCTCCCACTGGCTGACCAGCTCACCGTTGATGTACAACGCCTTCGGACGCGTGACGGGCTCCGGCAGCGGCGGCTCCGGGGAATAGGTCGTGTGCAGAACGCCCTGTTCCTCGGAAACAAGAATGCGCTCGGTTAATTGCATGCTGATGCTGATATCCATCGTAGCGTCATCGTTTAAGACGATCGCGAAGGTATATCCATTTTTGCGTCCCTCATCGAGGGTAAAAATGTCCGGCTGGTTTTCCCGCAGCCAGGCCAGTACCGGAACAAAAAATCCCTCGCTGTCGCCCGTGAAACCGCTAACCTTCCCGTTCAGCACATACCGTTTTTCAAAGGAGAGCGAGGAGGCAAGGCGGGCGTCTATATTGCCGCTGCCGACCGACATCTGCAGGCGTTCAGGGTTGGCATTCAGCTGGGGGATCGCGTCAATTAATGCCTGACGCAGGCTCTTGAGTTTGTGCATCGAGTTTATCCTGACAGTCTTTTATGGTTTCAACCTGCAGCGCGCAGGCGATAAGGGCGTACTCAAGCCTGCGAATATCGGCGCTGAGATCGCCGTTAGTGGCGGGTTCGCTTCCCGGCATCGGGCAGCGGCTCACCTTCGGGCAGGCGTTGTAAACAATGGGCTGCGGAGGCGCAGGCGGTACGGGTGTGCAACCTGCGGACAGCATCAGGCAGCTGAGCGGTATACCAGCGGCGTAACGCTTCATTTTCATTGAGTAATCTCCCGATAGTCGCTTCCCGTCTTGCCCTCTCCTCGCCCGCAGTAACAAGCCCCTCACGGAGCCTGACCTGGGCGTTTTCATTTGCTCTGGCCATCCGTTGCGACAGGGACAGCTGCTGGTTAAGCGTGGCGAGGGCCGTTTTTTGCTCGCTGGCGACCCGGTTGGCCGTGGCTAGAGAACGGGACAGGGTCTGGTTGTCATGACGAAGCCACAGCGTGATGGCCAGCAGTCCGGCCAGCATCAGCATGAGGACTCTCATGGCAGCCCCTTCATGCACCAGGCCTTCTCGCGGACACGACGATTTTCCAGCCCGGTATTTTTGACGCCGTTGACGTATATCCAGCGGGTAAGCTGCCCGCACGCCTGTGACCACTGTTTACGTTTGATAAAGGAGACCAGAGTCGAACGGCAGGCGGCGCCTGTGCCGACGTTAAAGGAAAAACTCACCAGCGCGTCGTAGACCTGCGGCGGCACCTCCACCGGCGCGCACGCCGCCAGACGACGCTCAACGTTGAGCACATCAGCGACCAGATTTACCGCGGCCTCACGCTCGGTAATGTCCCGCGTCGGCACGACGTTTGCCGTGTGGCCAATGCCTGACGTCCATACGCCAGCGCTGCACCGGTAGGGCGAGAGGCGACATCCTTCGAGATCGGCAATCAGCGCCAGCCCCTCCGGGGAGGTTTTCAGTAATCGAAAGTCAGGCATCAGCACCGCCAGGGCCAGCACGCCGGCGACGCTGCAACGCTTAATGATTGAGTTCACGAATGCTCTTCTTATCGAGGCCCAGAGACTGGAGGTAGCGCCAGGTTTTGCGCTTAAACCAGTAATTCGTCAGCGCGGTAAAAATGGCGCAAAGGCTCCCCACGTACAGCGCAACCTTTTCAGGAGACATCGCCCCGAACCAGGCCAGCGCCACGGCCAGCCAGTAGGCGATAACCGTGGTGATTTTCTCCAGGCTCAATCCCATAGGTTTACGGATTCTTTGGTGGGGGCGCTATTCACCTCCGGCATCTCTACTGGCGTGCCGTGAGGCAAAATAACGCCTGACTCCGCGAGGCCAGGATTGGCCTTCAGAACGGCTTCTACGACGCCAGCCGTGCGCCCGTAATAGCGGGCGCAAACGGCATCAAGCGTGTCCCCCTGCATTGCATAGATCTTCATCAGACGCTCCCAACATCCGGTTTCCAGGTACTGTAGAGTTTCCCGGGCCGGCGGCCTTTTCGCTATCGCTGACGGATGGACAATCGCGGACACAACAGACCGTCCATAAGCAGCGAAGCGTGGGTCGACGAAAGCGCAAAATCTGAATGAGGGTGTACGTTCGGGTTATGACGCTGGGCTAGCGCCAGCTCTCGTCTTCCCAGACTTCCCGGAGAATATTATCCAGCATTTCGCGATCGGCCTCTCCTTCAAGCCCCTGGAGCTCGACCCCCGTCACCGATCCTATTTTCACGCTCACCCGCGATGACGGAAACAGGGATCGTATTCTGCGGGTCAGTTCGCACTGAAAGGCTTCAACGACGGCATGGCCAATCTGCTGATCTTTATCGAGCGTAATGTTCACACGAACGTTGCCCTCTTTTTTGATTCGTTCCGGAACAGGCGATGCTGAGAAAACAACGGTAAATGCGTTGTTCTTGATTAAATTTCCCCGCGCAATCTCAGCAATCAAATTCAGGGCAATCTCACGATCTCTTTCCTGACATGTTCCTTCTGTCGTCAGTCGCGCAATCATCTCGACACGTTCAATCATGACCTGCTCGTTCAACTCTCTGTCCACACAACCTCCACCACGAGATACTGTATAAACATACAGTATCACGTATTCATAAAAAGAGTGAAGCGAAAAATCAGAATCCTTCACGGTATGTACATGATATGGATGGAGATTAGCGGGCTCTCTGAGCGAAGAGATCCGTTAAATACCCAATACGTTCAAGGATTTTCCGCGCCTTGTGCTGATAAGAACCCGCTGCCGGAAAGAGCGATCCGTCAGCTGCGCCTCTGCACCATTTGTTGTTAAAGCGGCTAACGCCGCCAGCCATAAGGTGCAGGGCCTCTCCGCGGCTGATGGCGATTCCGGTGGCGAGCCGTATCTCATCGATCACCTTCTCCGGAACCCCGTTCTGCGGGTCGCTCGCGAAGACGATGGGCGACGACGCGCCAGGGCGGATGAATTTGATGCGTTCGGTCAACGCCCGCCTCGCACGCCTGCTGAGGGGTTGAGAAAGATCGGTCTGCGTACAGTTATTGACAGAACTCCGAGAGGATACAGGCGTGTCCTTAAGATCCGCGGCCCGCTTCGGCACAATTTTCCACTGCGTGAGTCGGGTTATAATTGGGCTGCCCGCGCCAACGGCAGAATCGTATACACCGCGGATGCGGACCGTTTCCTCGCCGTACTGGTTAAATCCGGCGCGCGGCTCATACAGCGTGCGCACCTGTAAATCATCGCGACGCACAAACGGGCCGCCCTGTGCAGTAACATATCCCGCCCAGTCACCGGCGTCGGCAGCCTCATGGACGGCAGCAAACTCAACGCTCAGACCGCTCGCGGCCTCGGGATCCGCCATACGTCGCAGCTCGCGGTAGACCGTTACCGGCGCGCCGCCGATAAACTGAAACTGGCGAATGTGCCAGCGCCCTGCCCAGGCCGACACGGCGGACGCCGTCTCCTTCAGCAGCCCGCCGCTTTCGTTATCGGCCTCGTCATCGAGCGCATAGCCGTCGATATTCTTTGAGATGTATTTGGCGATATAGCCGGTAGCACTGCCTTTCTGCGGATCGATCGCGTCCGCGTGAAAGCGCGCCTGTCTGGCGCTTTCGCTCTGCAGCTCAACGGCATCCTCCTGCCGCGCGTAGTCCCCGATAATCCGGCGAACGCATTCGACATCTCCCGGCAGCATAAACATCAGCATGTGCCAGTGGGGCGTACCGTCATGATGGGGTTCCGCAACGCGGATACCGAAAATACGGATCCCATCACGGTGGAGCTTTGCGCGGATGCGCGCCCACAGCCGGGTGAGGTAGCCTTGCGTCTCCGCCGGACTGGCCCCGTTCCACTTCGCGTTGGGGTAACCTGATTTCAGCGTCGCGTGATACTGCGCGGGCGCGGTTAAGGTATAGAACTCGCCCACATAGCCCAGCGCCTCGCAGATATTTTCAAATCCGCGGATGCGGGTCATCAGTTCACAGCGGCGTATCGCCGGGTTGGCCACCGAGCTATCGAATTTTTCAATCAGGCTGATGCGGTTGCCCTCTTCATCCTCCAGCTCTATGCCCTTGAGAAATTCGCGGGTGCGGCGCTTCTGCTCGCGCCACTCGGTCACGCAGCGTTTGCTCGCATACGCCGTTCTCCGTTTGCTGACGCTGCCGAGGGCAATCTGCAAATGCTCGCGCCAGGCAGCCGCGACCCGACGCAGACGCCCGCGCCACCACGCCTCGGAAAACATGCGGATTACCGCCGCGGCAACATCATCTTTGTCGAAAAACGTCTTTGACACCCGTTCCCAGTGCGGAGGCGACACGTTGAACTGCCGGGCGATCAGTCCGGCGCGCTGATACCAGACGTACAGCGTCTGGTATTCATCCATCTCAGCATCGTTAATATTCGCCAGCTCGCCGCGAATAAAGCTGGCGATATCGGCGGCCAGCAGGTCGATGTCAGCGCGGGACATATCCGGCAGACGGTTATAGCGGGCAACCAGTTCGACCATTCGCGAGGCAAGGTACTGCAGAAGCTGAGTATCGAAATGGCCGTCAAACACGGCTCGGGAGACTGCGTCATGCAAACCTGCGCAGGCATAGCGTTCAGAGACCCGCTGCAGGCGAGGTAACATCCTTTTGCAGAAGCGGATCAAAAAGGCGTTAGCCTGCGGGCTGCCCCGGTGCTGTTCGAGGGCGTCAACCGCGCGCCAGACCTCAAAACGCACGCAGTCAGGCTGCTGTGAGAGGGCCATTCGTGCCTGCTTCAGCGCCGCGAAAAGGCGATCGCGGCGCTGCTGTTGGGCATGGGTGAGATAAGGGCTGGCAATGGCCGACCGTGGGGCATTCCACGGATAAGCAAATGACGTCGCCAACTCATCCTCCCCGGACGTGTTTATTTTTCATCTCTGCGATCTCCTGACAGGTGACGCACAGGGCTACGCCAGGCACCGCTATTCGGCGCGCCTCCGGTATCGGCGCCTCGCAGTCCTCGCAGAGGAAACGCGAAGGCGATGCGGGTCGTCTGCGGGCACGATTAATGTACCGCTCTCTGTCTTCCTGCTCGCGCGCCTGGGCAAGATCGATAAAATCGGCCATCAGTGCAGCTCCTGTGATTCACGCTCGTAGCGGGCCGCCTCGTGGCACAGTAGTTCGGCAACGTCCTCTCCGCTCATACCGGTTTTGTAGATATGGCTCGCCAGTGCCTCCAGGTGCAGGGAGACTGCGAGGGCTCGCGCACATCGTTCCTCCGTTTTTGCCTCTGCCAGCAGGCGTTTCAGTTCTTCACTTCCGATCGGATAAGGGCGGTTTTCACTGTTTCGCATCACGCGTTCTCCTTAAATTCAGGCAAAAGGATGCCCGGCGGGTTTACGCCATTAGTTTTTGGGTTGGGTTATACCGGCATGGTCAGCCGTTCAGGAAATAAACTCACAACAGCACGAAAATGGTTCATGGCGTTAATCAGCGCCCGTTTCTCTTCGGTCGTCAGCTCGCTGATATCGCACTCATGACGAGCGACGGGTAATCTCGCCAGGAAAAAGAGGGCGGCCAGCGCCCTGCAGTTCTCCTCAAAACAGGGATCGCGCTTATCGCGCAGCTCGGCCATAAACCGCGCCAGCTCTTTTCCGCTATCGCTCCCGTATCGGGCGCGCAGTTCAGCGACGTGGTTAAGCCCGTTAAGACGCGCTCCCACGCTAAGTGGAACCCTTGCACGGGCAGCTTCTATCGCCATATCTCCCCTCGCGTAAATGTATGCACGCTAATGCGTTCAAAACGGGCAGAGCACGGCTTTTTCCGCCGTTTGAGGATTGCGATTTCGGAAGCCATACTGCATGATTCCCATTTTGATAATGCCTGCAATCATTAGCCTCAGTTTGCCAACATCTGCTGCTGATTGCCCGAATTTACAATGATGGTAATACTCAATCGAGTATTAGTAAACACCCAAAGGAATATATTTTGATACTAGATTCTCAAGTGAATAATGAAGAGTTGCTCGATAGAATCTGTCAGGTATATGGTTTCACGCAGAAAATCCAGCTGGCCCGGCACTTTAATATCGCCGCCAGCTCGCTTCAGAACCGCTACGCGCGCGGTACCATCTCTTACGACTTTGCGGTTCAGTGCGCGCTGGACACTGGGGCCAGCCTCCGCTGGCTGATGACCGGGCAAGGTGCACAGTTTGAAGGTAACCCCGCGCCGGGCGATCCCGTTTCGGTTTCCACATTCACCCTAAGTGATGGAAGGCTGGAAGAAAATACTATTTTGAGTATCGACTCTACTCTCTTTAGCAAACCGCTAGCGCGCGGCATTGCCGTACGGGCGGAGGGGAAACTGCACTTTATCGAAAAAGAGGTGTCGTTAACCGACGGCCTGTGGCTGGTTGAGATTGAAGGCACCGCCAGCATCCGCGACTTAACGCTGCTGCCAGGAAAAAAACTTCACGTGGCAGGCGGCAAGGTTCCGTTTGAATGCGGTATCGACGAAATAAAGACGGTGGGTCGCGTGGTGGGGATTTACAGCGAGGTTAGCTGAGGCCTGGCCGGTTGCATTGGCCACTAAAGATGGGGCACTTGCTTTCGGGTAGGACACGGTAAAACCCGTGGCAGGGGAAAAAGAGAATCGACGCACATTAACAGGGCTGGTGAACGTGTGGTATGACGCTCTATTGGGTTTACCCATAGTGAGAGCAACATCCATCAACCCGTTAAAGAAATCCCCCATCGCGCCGATCATCATCCGTGTGTATTATTTCCTGTAGCTTTTACAACAACTAACCTTAACTCAAATACTTAAGCGCCAAAGCGAAAGGCATCATGAGCACACCGATCAAACGGCTAGAAATCATTAAAAATGCCATTGAACTGGAAGATGACGACATCATCCGGAGCCAGCTGACACGCCTGAAAAATGAAGCGTTTGACGATGAGCTACAGGCAATCGTCGTGGCGCTTGAGGAGAAGAACTACACCGCGGCCATGGCGGCCATTACCGCCTGGCTGCAGGGCCAGCGCGCCGTGACGCCGTGGCGCGATCCGCAGGTGGCGGCCAGCAAGCTGGAGCTGAAGGCGCTGGAAGAGCGTCTGCGCGATCTGATTGACCGCCGCAACGCGCGGGTGCAGCAGCTTGATGAGTTCAACGATCTCTATTTCTCCCGCCTGGGGCCGCTGATGCAGCAGATCCTCGCCCTGCGTAAAACGCTGGCGGAGCTGAACCTGCGTCGTCAGCAGGCGGAAGCGCGTCGTCGCGAGGAGGATTACCGTCGCTGCCAGCACTATATGGCGCAGGCGGTAGAGGTGCTGGCGACGCTGACCCAGCGCTGGCGCGATCTCCCGGCGGACTCCGTGCAGGCCGCCGAGGCGCGTAAGCATCTGGAGCAGCAAAGCAATCTGATTGCCAACCTGCTGGCCGAAGCGCTGGAGCTGGAGAGCGGCTTAACGCGCGAAGAGGAGCCTGCGCGTCAGGCGCGCGACGAGGCGAACGAAGAGTACGAGAAGTATCGCGAACAGCATCACGATGCCGAAGTGCGGCTGCGCAAAGGTAAGCATCTTTCACAAGAGGACCAGAACGAGCTCAAGCGTCTCTGGCGGCAGGCGAGCAAGCTCTGCCACCCGGATCTGGTGGCGGACGATTTGAAAGAAGAAGCCAACAGCATGATGGTACAGCTTAACCAGGCGAAGCAGCGCGGCGATGTGAAAGCCATTCGTTCGCTAGTGGCCCGCCTGCAGCAGGGCTTCGAGCCATTGATGGCAAGCGACAGGCTGAACGATCTGGAACGTATCCGCAAAAAAATGGCGCAGGTTCGCGAGCAAATCGACATTTTAGTGAACGAGCTGGCGGAGCTGGAGAAAGAGGAGTCCTGGCTGCTGGTCTCCTCGCTGAGCAATATGGAAGCGTACTTTGCTCAGCAGGAGAAAGCGCTGCACGAGGTCCGCGCCTCGCTCGAACATCAGGTGAACGAAGCGCAGCTGGATTCCGCCGCCTGATTATTTGGCGTGCCAGTATGCGCTGGCACGCACCAGCTGTGGGTCAATCGCGTCGGTTTCAAACTGACGGCTCAGGCGTTTCACCACCTTCCCTTCCCCGGTCAGCCAGATAAAGTAATCGTCCTCCGGAACGGTCAGCGCCGCCAGATGGTCAGCGACTGCCTGCTCGCTGTGGCCCACCACCCACTTGATATTGAACGCGCTCAGGTCCGCCAGATAGTCCTGGTACGATTCATCCCCAACCGTCACGACCGCGTGTATGTCCGGGCGAACCGGCAGTTGAGCAATGCTCTCTAAGCGTCGGCGCAGCGCGGGCATGCCGGATTCATCGCACACGTAAAGCTGCCAGGCGTAATCCTCCGGCACCACCAGCGAACCGCGCGGGCCGCCAATGGTCAGCTTGTCTCCCGCTTTCGCCTCAACCGCCCAGCTGCTGGCAATGCCGCCGTCATGAATGAAGAAATCGAGCATCAGCTCATGACGGACCTCATCATAGAGCGGCGTATAGTCGCGCGCCTGCGGACGCACGCCGTCACCCCAGTCGATGCCTTCATCGGTGACCACCGGCGGCGTAAACGTTGTCCCGGGTGCCGGGAAAAAAACTTTGGTATGGTCGTCGAAACCGCGGGAGCTAAAGCCCTCCAGCGCCTCGCCGCCTAGCACAATGCGCTGAAAACCCGCGCTGACGCGCTCAACGCGGAGCACCGTCAGCTCGCGAAAACGCAGGTCATTACGAACACGCTGTGGATAACGAGTAGATGCCATTTTTAGACCCTTTTCTGGTGAATACGATATATCTAAATCAATTTTCAAATGATAATGATTACTAATAAGGAAAAATGCAAGATCTTTTAGATTGCATCTGAATATATCTTAGATATAGTTTAGATATATCAAAACAAAGGGAATACTATGCGACACGAACACGAGGGCGGCGGACGTCGGCCGCGCTTTTTCGGCCACGGCGATTTGCGGCTGGTGATTCTGGATATCCTGACCCGCAACGCGAGCCACGGCTATGAGCTGATTAAAGAGATCGAGAACCTGACCCAGGGGAACTACACCCCGAGCCCGGGCGTCATCTATCCAACCCTGGATTATTTGCAGGATCAGGCGTTTATCACCATTACAGAAGAAGAGAACGGGCGTAAGCGCATTGCGATTACCGCTGAAGGACAACACTGGCTGGACGAAAACCGGGAACAGCTGGAACAGATCCAGGTGCGTATCAAAGCGCGCAGCGTCGGCTTTCAGCTGCGCAAAAACCCGCAGATGAAGCGGGCGCTGGATAACTTCAAGGCGGTATTAGACCTGAAGGTGAATCAGGGAGAGCTCAGCGACGCGCAGCTTAAGCAGATTATCGGCGTGATTGACCGCGCAGCGCTGGAGATCTCCCAGCTGGATTAAGCCGGTGCGTGCTCGCTCACGCGGAAGACGCGTACCAGCTCTTTCAGGTGCATCGCCTGTTCGTTAAGCGATGCCGCCGCCGCGACGGATTCCTCCACCAGCGCGGAGTTTTGCTGGGTAGTGGCATCAATCAGGCCAATCGCGCTGTTGATCTGCGAGATCCCCTCCGTCTGCTCATGGCTGGCCTGACGGATCTCGCGCAGGATCGCATCCATCTCCTCCACGTTGCCAACCATGCCGTTAATCAGCCCACTCGCTTTTTCGACCAGGTTCATCCCGTCCTGGGTCTGGCTGGTGGAGCTCTCAATCAGCTCGCGAATTTCGCTGGCAGACGACGCGCTCTTCTGGGCAAGCTGGCGCACCTCTCCTGCCACCACCGCAAAGCCGCGGCCGTGCTCACCGGCGCGCGCCGCTTCCACCGCCGCGTTCAGCGCCAGAATGTTGGTCTGGAACGCAATAGCGTCGATCAGGTCGATAATGTCGGACATCCGGTTGGAGGTCTCGTTAATCAGGCGCATTTTGCTGGTCACCTGCTTCATCATCTCACCGTTGTTTTTGACCACCGTGGCGGCATCGGCAGAAAGGTTGGTCGCTTCACCGGTATGCGAGGCGGTATTTTTCACCGTGGCGGTGATCTGCTCCATCGAGGCGGCAGTCTGTTCAACGGAGCTGGCCTGCTCTTCCGTGCGTGCGGCCAGATCCTGGTTCCCGGCGACAATCTGCGCGGCAGCGCTGGAGATATTCTCCGAGCCGGTTTGCACCTGCTGCACAATGTCCAGCAGACGCGTCTTCATCTCCATCAGCGCATGCAGCAACAAGCCCGTTTCGTCTTTGCCGTGCGGCGTGATGCTGCCCGTCAGATCGCCCTCTGAAATCGCTTTTGCGAAATTCACCGCCTCACCGAGCGGGCGGGTGATAGCGCGCACGATAAACCAGCCAATCAGGCTGCCTGCCCCAACGCTAAAGAGCGTGAGCAGGATCAGCAGCAGACGGTTAGACCTGAAATCTCCTTCCACCTGCGTGCCCGCACGCTGCATCTCGCTGTTCTGAATGGCGATCAGCTCCTTCACCTTCGCTTTATAAGCCTGCTGCACGGCGAGGGTGGTGGTCATCATTTCCTGTATGGCGCCCGCACGGTTGTTGTTCTGCACCGCCTGCAGAATGCGGTAGCGTGAATCCAGGTACTGCTGGCGCACGCTGCGGATATCCGCCAGCACCTGCTGAGACTGTTGATCCTGCAAGGCGTTGTTCAGCTCGCCCAGGATCACCGTGATATGCTCGCTGATCTCTTTCAGGCGCTGCTGAGATTGCCCCGTGTAGGTACCCTGCTCGTCCAGCAGCATCAGCTGTTGAGTGCTAATAAATTCCTGGAAGTTATCAATTAACTGGTTCGCTTTTACCGTGGTCGGATAGTCATGGGTAACAATGGACTGCATCCCATTATTTGCCCGGTTCAGGCTCAGCAAAGACACACTTGCGCTGATCGCCATCAGGACAATAAAGAACCCAAACGCCAGAAATAATTTCGTGCCGATCTTTACGTCATGAAAGAACATATTTTCTCCATCGATGTGATTATTTCTCAGACGATCGCTGTTATCGGTAACGATTTCGCTAACTTTATGAGTTTGATCGTTTTTTTATTTCATAATCCTCACAATACATAGGTGCAGGCTATTAATATGACCTCATCGATCGTTACCAGACCGCCAAACGGGGTATTTTCGAAATAGCATTCTGAAGAACTGACTTAGGCAGGAATAAATAACTGACGCACTTTCTTTAGTTATTTAATATTAAATTAACAATAAACCCCATTAATAGTCACAATCAGAAAAATAAAAAGCCGTTTATTCCCTACGGTATAAACGGCTTTTTTGGAACATGACTGACTCAATGGAGCACGGTCACCGCATCCTTAAGGCGTCCGGCGCGGTGCTTCACCATGGCCGAAATGTGCGCGCTCTCCTCGACCAGATCGGCGTTTTTCTGCGTGATGCTGTCGAGTTCAGCTACCGCACGGGTTAGCTCTGATAAGCCGGTTGCCTGCTCGGAGGTCGCGTGGCTGATCTGGGCGATAAGCTGGGTCACGTTTTTCACCTGCACAACGATATCATCCATCGTACGGCCCGCGGCGTGAACCTGCTCAGAGCCGGACTGCACCTTGCTGGCGCTGGCATCAATGAGTTTACGAATATCATTAGCCGCACTGGCGCTGCGGCTGGCGAGATGACGGACTTCGCCCGCGACCACGGCAAACCCTTTGCCCTGCTCCCCTGCCCTTGCCGCTTCAACCGCCGCGTTCAGCGCCAGAATATTGGTCTGGAACGCGATATCGTTAATCAGAGAGGTGATCGAGCCAATGCGCTGCGTGCTGTCGGCAATGTCATCCATCGTTTTAACGACGGTTTGCATCGCGTTGCCCCCTTTCGTCGCCGCGCTGCTGGCGGCCACGGAGAGTTTGTCCACCTCGGCGGCGGTTTCGGAGTTACTCTGCACGGACGCGGCCATCTGGTTCATTGTCGCGACGGTCTGCTGCACGTTCGCCACGGTCTGACGGGTCCGATCGTTCAGATCTTCATTTCCCTGCGCCAGCCTGTCGCTCCCGTCACGGACGCTCACCACCTGGCTCGACACGTCATTGATCAACCAGCGGCACATCAGGCCAAGTTGTCCTACCGCGCGCAGCGTCAGGCCCAGCTCATCGCTGCGGTTAAGATGCTGCACGCTGTTGCGCTCGCCGGTGGCGACCTTCAGTGCCTGTCGCGCCACATTCTCTATCGGGCGGACAATCTGTTGCTCAAACAGCAGCGTTCCCATCAGCATCACCACCGCAGCGGCGGCAAGCGGTAACCAGCCTGCGGAGGTGGCGGCCAGCGTGGCGGCGAGTCCGGCAAAGAGCACCGCCATCACGCTGCGCACGCGCCAGCGCAGCGGCATGGCCGGGAGTTTACCCAGCCAGCCCTTTCCCACCACCAGCCCTTTGTGAATACGTTTTTTACAGCGCCCGTCGTTCAGCGCCCGGTAGAGCGGCTCCACGGCGGCGATCTCTTCCGCTGTGGCTCTGGTGCGAATCGACATATAGCCCGTCACCTGCCCGCGGCGCACCATCGGCACCGCGTTAGCACGCACCCAGTAGTGGTCACCGTTTTTGCGCCGGTTTTTGACAATCCCGCTCCACGGCTCGCCCTGCTGCAGCGTGTACCACATATCGGCAAACGCAGCTTTTGGCATATCGGGATGGCGCACCATATTGTGCGGCTGGCCCGTCAGCTCATCGAGCTGATAGCCGCTCACCTGAACAAAGGTGTCGTTGGCGTGGGTGATGTAGCTGTGGACGTCTGTGGTAGACATTAAGGTGGTGTCATCGTCCAGAGGATATTCATTCTGGGTGACATAGGTTGGAGAGGACATCGTGAGCATCCCTTGCAGGTTATTTGAATGTTAATTTTGTGGGTCAATGTTTTTTCGGCGGTAAACAATTTATCTTTAGTTGTTAAACTTGATGAAGATCGCAGATTTGACTTAAACCATACTTTTTGTACGATATTTTAATTCATTGATTTCAAATACTTTCGTAGAGAAATTACCGACAAAGCATGACCTGTTAATGCCCGCTTAAGTTGCAGCGTATGCACCTCTTTAGTGCAGCGACGCTCTTCCCCCCTTTCTTTATACTTGCTGCCCCGTACCGCTAAATCCCGTTTGGCTTCTATCGGCATGATTAAATATTGTGCAACATTATTTTAACCTGGCGTTTATCCCGATTTTCGTTAAGGCCTCTGAAGTGGCGTAATCCCTGCAATACTTAAACCAGTATCATGTGATACGCGATCCCCGGGAGCACATTTTGAACAGGTTACCTTCCAGCGCCTCGGCTCTTGCCTGTACCGCGCACGCACTGAATCTCATTGAGAAGCGAACGCTTGATCATGAGGAGATGAAACAACTTAACCGTGAGGTCATCGATTACTTTAAAGAGCACGTCAATCCAGGGTTTCTGGAGTATCGCAAATCTGTTACCGCCGGCGGGGATTACGGAGCCGTAGAGTGGCAAGCGGGAAGTCTCAACACGCTTGTCGACACCCAGGGACAGGAGTTTATCGATTGCCTGGGAGGTTTTGGAATTTTCAACGTGGGGCACCGTAATCCAGTTGTGGTTTCCGCCGTACAGAATCAACTTGCGAAACAACCTCTCCATAGCCAGGAACTGCTCGACCCTCTTCGCGCCATGCTCGCGAAAACGCTGGCGGCCTTAACGCCCGGCAAACTGAAATACAGCTTCTTCAGCAACAGCGGCACAGAATCGGTCGAAGCGGCGATTAAGCTCGCCAAAGCGTACCAGTCGCCGCGCGGGAAATTCACCTTTATCGCCACCAGCGGCGCGTTCCACGGTAAATCCCTCGGCGCACTGTCGGCGACCGCGAAATCCACTTTCCGTAAACCGTTTATGCCGCTGCTGCCGGGCTTCCGCCACGTGCCGTTCGGCGACATTAACGCCATGCGCACCGTGCTGAGTGAATGCCGTAAAACCGGCGATGACGTGGCGGCGGTGATCCTGGAGCCCATTCAGGGTGAAGGCGGCGTCATCCTCCCTCCGCAGGGCTATTTGCCTGCCGTGCGTCAGCTGTGCGACGAGTTTGGCGCGCTGCTGATCCTCGACGAAGTCCAGACCGGCATGGGGCGTACCGGCAAGATGTTCGCCTGCGAGCACGAAAACGTGCAGCCGGACATTCTGTGCCTGGCGAAAGCTCTCGGCGGCGGCGTGATGCCGATTGGCGCGACGGTCGCCACCGAAGAAGTCTTCTCGGTGCTGTTCGACAATCCGTTCCTGCATACCACCACCTTTGGCGGTAACCCGCTGGCCTGTGCGGCGGCGCTGGCGACCATCAACGTGCTGCTGGAGCAAAACCTGCCTGCGCAGGCGGAGCAAAAAGGCGACATGCTGCTGGACGGCTTCCGCCAGCTGGGCCGGGAATACCCTGACCTTGTGCAGGAGGCGCGCGGCAAAGGGATGCTGATGGCGATTGAGTTCGTTGATAACGAAATCGGCTACAGCTTCGCGAGCGAGATGTTCAGGCAGCGTGTGCTGGTGGCCGGGACGCTTAATAACGCAAAAACCATTCGTATTGAACCGCCGCTTACGCTGACCATTGAGCAGTGTGAGCAGGTGCTAAAAGCGGCACGTAAAGCGCTGGCAGCACTCAGAGTGCGCGTAGAAGAGATCTGATCAATCCCCCCTCTTAACCGAGGGGGATTTCATTTTTCTGGTATAAATATTACAAATTGAAATAATAGTATTATATTTCAGACATACATTTATACTTTTAAAATTATAAAGTTCCTTTTCTCTTACATGATTTTTTTTGCAACCAAACCGATATCCATACACCACCTTTATCTATTTGACCGCAAACAGGGCGCCCATTGTTAAAATCCGGTAAAAACACCACTACTTACATCATTTAAAAATATTAATTAATTCTAATATTATACCTAAAAAAAACTAACGGCATATTATACCACCATACATTGAAATAATATTTCACGGCTCCTAGAATACCTGCCGCGGAACATCATAAACATGATGAAAAGAGCTTTTCAATAAGCCCGTCCATTATGCGAAATGCATATTCTAAATAACGGAACTTGTTAAACGTTATTCAAGTTCACGCTGTGAAAGCATATAGCTTTTACTCAATTTCAATTTGACAGAAAGATGTTTATTTAAAAGGATTTGTATGAAAAAGCACGTTTTAGCAATGGTCATTGCAACGGCAATGGTAAGTGGCGTAGCGATGAACGCACAGGCAGACACCGTCACGGTTTCTGGCGGTACGGTTAACTTCGTTGGCCAGGTTGTTAATGCTGCATGTTCGGTCGCAGCTGACTCCGTAGATCAGACTGTAACGCTGAGCCAGGTTCGTACTGTGAAATTGACGACAAAAGGAATGCAGGCGAACCAGAAAGAAGATTTCAAAATCGTTCTGGAAGATTGTGACACCACGGTAAGCCAGAACGCCGCTGTGATTTTCAACGGTCAGCAAGACGCAGCACTGGCAGGTTCACTGGCTAACACAGCGGGAGCTGGCTCAGCAACTAACGTCGCACTGCAACTGTTCGGACCGGATGGTAACGTACTCAATATCGGTGATACCTCCTCCAATGTGAAGCTGATCAATGGCGAGAACACCATCCCGCTGAGCGTTGACTACATCGCTACCGGTGCGGCCACGCCGGGTAACGTATCCTCGACTGCAACATTCCAGATGGTTTACTCCTGATTCGTTAGCTGCAGTAACACCCCCGGAATCTGATTCGGGGGTGTTTTGCCGATCCATCGAAACGGAGTCACTATGCGACAGGTCACCAGGCAATCAGTGCTGTTTTTCAGCGTATTGCTGTGCGTTGCACTGCCCGCCTCGGCAATTGACGACGGAAGCGTGCATTTTCAGGGGCAAGTCGTCAACACCGGCTGTTCCGTCAGTGCAGAAAGTCAGGACCAGATTGTGCGTATGGGCCAAATACGCAATAACGAATTTGCCGCAACGGGCGATTGGGCAGCACCGACAGCCTTTCAGATAACGCTAGAAGACTGCGATACCAGCGTCAGTCAACGTGCGGGCGTACTGTTCAGCGGCGAGTCCGATGCAAAAGACCCGCAAATTTTTCGCGCAGGTTATGGCGCAGGCGCAGCGCAGGGGATTGGTGTGGGAATATTTGACGCAACCGGCCATCTACTTATTCCGGATACAGCCCCGCCCTGGTACGCCCCCTTGCAGAACGGCGCCAATGTTCTGCGTTTTATGGCGAAATACCGCTCCACACAACCGCACGTTCAGGCTGGTACGGCCGACGCCCAGGTATGGTTTAACGTCGTCTACCAGTAAAACACTCAGAGGCCCGAGTGCCTCGTCATGAGAATTGAGGGAACAATGCAAATGAACACATCACCTACGTCTTTGTCTCGCCTGATGATGGCTGGTACGTTGCTGCTGACAATGGGTCTGGCAACGAATGCCTCTGCAGGTGGAATTGCTTTAGGGGCTACCCGCGTCATTTATCCGCAGGGGGATAAACAGGTTTCATTACCGGTGATCAATTCGTCGGCAGACAATACGTTCTTAATACAATCATGGGTAGCCAACGTTGAGGGTATCAAGTCACCAGACTTTATCCTTACGCCACCGTTGTTTGTTATCCACCCTAAGAAAGAGAACACGCTGCGTATTATGTATATCGGCCCCGACCTTCCTGCCGATCGCGAAACTGTTTTCTATCTGAACAGCAAGGCTATTCCGTCTGTCGATAAAAATAAGCTTCAGGGCAATACGCTGCAAATAGCAACACAGAGTGTGATTAAGTTATTCATTCGCCCTAAGAAATTAACATCCCTTTCCGTGGATGCGCCCAAAACGCTGACGTGTCGGACAGAAAATGGAAAAGTCATCATAACGAATCCATCACCGTATTACGTATCGTTGGTGCAGTTCTTTGTTGGGGGAACCCGTCTTCCCAATTCAATGGTCGCACCTAAAAACACGTTGGCGGTGGATATCCCCGGCGGCGGTTCCGGCAGTGTGAAATTCCAGACAGTGAATGATTTCGGCGCAAATACCCCTACGCAGATTTGTTCCCATTAACAACCTGAAATGAAATAGCAGACCTGCATTTTGTCTTCAAGGAAGGAAGTACTTAGCATTTACTGCAGGGAAAAGAGATGAAACGTAATACTTCACTGATTTTTAGCACATTTTCTTTAACATCCCTTACGCCAGTGGCGATGGCGATAGCAGGATTGCTATCGCCATCAGATGCAAGTGCAGAATATTTTTTCAACCCGGCATTTTTGTCTAGCGATCCCTCTGCCGTTGCTGACCTGTCGCGGTTTTCCACCAATGGCCAGGCACCTGGCGTCTATCGTGTCGATCTCTGGCTTAACGGGGCGTTTGTGGCGACTCGCGATATCACCTTTACGGCAAGAAATACGGCGTCGACGGCACAACCGCAGGCGGATGATACCGGTCTGACCGCCTGTTTATCAGCAAAAGCGCTGGAAAACCTGGGCGTTAACCTTCAGGCGTTTCCTGCGCTGACGGCGGAAAAAACGGACAGCTGTATTGATATTGCGTCAATCATTCCCGCCTCATCAACCACCTTTGATTTTGAGCATCAGCGGCTGGATATCAGTATCCCGCAAGCCGCCCTGAGGAATAGCGCACGCGGATATATTCCGCCTGAACAATGGGATGAAGGCATTAATGCCCTGCTGCTGAATTATAACTTCACCGGCTCTCGTAGCCGCGATCGGGGGGAGAGCAACTCAACCAGTAAAAGCTATTTCCTCGGGCTTAACAGCGGGTTGAACCTTGGCCCGTGGCGGTTAAGGGATTACTCAAGCTGGAATTATCACAACAGCGATGACTCACGCAGCGACAACTGGCAGCACATTAATACCTATGTTGAACGCGCGGTCATTCCGCTGAAAGGAAGACTGACGCTGGGTGACAGCTACACCCCATCAGACGTGTTTGACAGCCTCCCTTTTCGCGGTGCGCAAATCGCCTCTGATGACAATATGCTGCCCGATAGCCTGAAGGGTTTCGCGCCCACGATCCGGGGTATCGCAAAAAGCAATGCTCAGGTAACCATTAAGCAAAATGGCTACACCATTTATCAAAGCTATGTTCCACCGGGTGCATTTGCGATTAGCGACCTGTTTCCCACGTCCTCAAGCGGTGACCTCAGTGTTGAGGTAAAAGAATCTGACGGTAGCATCAACAGCTATTCCGTGCCTTATTCCACCGTTCCCGTACTCCAGCGTGAAGGCCGCGTAAAGTACGCATTAACAGCAGCCGAATACCGCAGCAGCAGCGATCAACAGGACGAGGTTAATTTCGTTCAGGGATCTCTAATCTGGGGGCTTTCGCATGGCTTCACGCTGTATAGCGGATCGCAGATAACCAACAATTACCACTCGCTGGCATTCGGCACCGGCCTGAATATGGGTGAACTGGGCGCTATCTCTGCGGATGTGACTCACGCGAAGAGCACGCTGGCGGATGACAGCACGCATTCAGGGCAATCGATCCGTTTTCTGTATGCAAAATCCCTTAACGGCCTCGGCACTAACTTTCAGCTGCTGGGCTACCGGTACTCGACATCGGGATTCTATTCACTGGATGAAACAGCCTATAAGCAAATGCGCGGCTACACAGGTGACCACGAGGACAACGATACCGAACAGCAAAATCCCTGGATGGATTATTACAATCTGTACTACACCAAGCGAGGAAAGGTTCAGTTCAACATCTCTCAGCAGCTTGGTCATGCAGGTTCGCTCTTTGTCACGGGCAGCCAACAGACCTACTGGCATACCGATGAAAAAAATACGCTACTCCAGGTAGGCTTTAGCGGGACCATTAAAGATGTGTCCTACAGCCTGTCCTACAACTACAACAAATCACCGGGCATGTCGAAAAGCGACGAGATTTACGCGCTGAATTTGTCGCTGCCATTGAGCCTGTGGCTGCGTCCACAAAACGATGTCAGCCAGAAGCATAACTATGCTTATGCCACCTACAACATCAGCACCGACAAAAAGGGTGAAACCTCGCAAAATGCCGGGATCAACGGCACATTGCTTGAGGATAACAACCTGAGCTACAGCGTTCAGGAAGGGTATTCAAGCCAGGGGACAAAATCACAAGGCTCCAGCAGCCTTGAATACGATAGCGCCTATGGCAATGCGAACGTGGGCTATAACTACAGCGGAAACGGCGACTACCAGCAGGTGAACTACGGTTTGAGCGGCGGCGTCATTGCTCACCGGAACGGCATCACCCTTAGCCAGCCGCTGGGTGATACCAACGTGCTGATTGCCGCTCCGGGCGCGAGTAACGTCAAGGTCGAGAACGAGCCGGGTATTCATACCGACTGGAGAGGCTATGCCGTGGTTCCCTACGCGTCCTCGTATCATCTCAACCGCATGGCACTGGACATCAACTCACTGGCTGACGATATGGATATCGATGATGCCGTAACCAATGTGGTCCCAACCCGTGGCGCGGTTGTGCGGGCAACCTTCAAAGCCCGGCCTGGTACGCGTGCGTTAATGACCTTAACCCATCGGGGCAAACCCGTTCCTTTCGGTGCCATGGTGTCACGTGATGACAATGGCAGCGATACGATTGTGGGTGAAGACGGAGAGGTCTATCTCTCTGGCCTGAGCCCGGCGGGAACGCTGAAAATTCAGTGGGGTGAAGGGTCAGACAAGCAATGTAGCGTGAAGTATCAATTACCTGAAAGTAAACAGCCGCTGCTGCGGTTGAAAATGGAGTGTATATAAATGAAATTATGGATGATTTTATTTTATGTGGTCGGGCTGGCATTCTCACCTTATGGAATAGCCGATATTTGTAAAAATGCTAACGGTGGCATCTCGATTGTTAACTATGATTTGACCACCACGCTGAACACCAATCAGAACATTAAAGGTGGCTCCACAGAGCTGGAAAAAAATCAGGATGTGCAGGTTAACGCCACCTGTCCACCGGGTGAGTGGGAAAAACGCACCTATCGCTCCTATTTGAGCCCTTTTCCGGTCGTCAAAACGGATGGTGAATGGAAATATCTCCAGCTTGACCCGGATTATATTATTGGCGCCATGAAAATAAATGACGCAACCATTGGTGAGTTTTATCCCCCCATTGAGTACGTTCACATGGGCGGCCACGATGAAGTGGATACCGGCGGCGTTTTCCCGGTCAACGATAATGACCTGATCTTTAAATTACAAATTGTCAGGCCTTTTATCGGCACCGTGGTTATCCCGCCAAAATTGATGTTCAATGTGTACGTCACCACGACGAATAACGATCGCCTGACCAATATTGTCTACCAGATTACCTACAGTGGCGTTATTACCGTGCCGCAAAACTGCGTCATTAATGCCGGGCAAACCGTAACGGTGGATCTGGGTTCTCTTTATCACGGTGATTTTACGCGCGCCGGGCAGATGCCGGACAACGCTCAACCCAAAACCTTCAATGTGCCCATTGAATGTAATGCTGATGTGAACTCCCCGGCACAATTAACCTTGCGCGTTATGGGCACATCGGACCCTCGCTACCCGGAAGCGCTGGCATCGGATAATCCTGATGTTGCCGTCGTGGTTACCAGTGAGCAAGACAACATACTGAAACCGAATGTCTTTTCAAGTAGCGCACCTTTTACGACTGATGAGGCGGGCAAGGCCAACGTGACGCTGAAAGCATATCCTATCAGCACAACGGGCAATTCCCCGGAACTGGGCGTGTTCACCGCTCTGGCCTTGTTACGCGTTGATTTCGCATAAGGATTGGGTGATGAAAAAGCGCAATTTTCTCCTGTTTCTGCTGGCAAATCTGGCGTTGTCCTTACAGACCGCCAGAGCAGAAAATGACAGTTTCAATGTTCAGTTTATCGGCACCATCGTGGGGGAGTCCTGCAACGTCGACACTGGCAGCGTTGAGCAGACGGTCGAACTCGGTGACTTTACCGCGGATGATTTCCCGTCGGTTGGCACCACAACGCCGGATACAAAGTTTGATATCACGTTGAAAGGTTGCACCCGCGCCATTACCGGCACCAAAGTTTGGTTTACCGGGAATGTGGATGCGAACAACCCGACATTGCTGGCACTTTCTGATAACGGAAAGGGAACGCCTGGCAGGATGGCAACGGGCCTCGGCGTTGAGCTACTGGATTCCAATCGCACCCCAATACCGATCAATAATACGGAGTCCTCGCTTTATCCGCTGCTGCCGGGAGATAACACGCTCACGTTTTATTTGCACTATAAATCCACGCTGCCCGTCGTGACGTCAGGAAATGCGACTGCCGTTATGTATTTTGACCTGCTTTATCAGTAAGGAATATGAATGAAACCGTTTCTCCGGTTATTTTTCTTCTGCATTATCCTGATGCACCTGGGCAGTGCGAGTACAATGGCGCACGACGGGACCGTTTATATTGTAGGCACCGTAAAAAGCAAAACCTGCATCATATCGCCTGATTCGGAAAATCTTATCGTTCGTATGAGTGACGTCGCCACAGGGCAATTTACGAACCAGAAAAATAATACGCCATGGGAACATTTTGCTATCAATCTTGAAAACTGCGGCGCAGGGTTGAATAACATCAGTACCCATTTTGAAGGCACACCCAATCAGGGCAACGCAGATTTGCTTTCTCTGACAGGCGGTCCGGGTTATGCCAGCGGCGTGGCTATCGGTATTTATAATCCGGACAAAACGCTTATACCGCTGGGCGATGAAAGCCAGCTGTTTACGCTGTCAAATAACCAGCTTACTGCCACCCTTGATTTTTATGCCCGTTATCTTGCTGACGGAGGTGCTGTATCGCCTGGAACAGCCAATGCTGCAGCAACCTTTATTTTGACTTATGCCTGATAACACCGTGATGAAACTGCGCATCCTGATCCCTGTTTTAGCACTCTTAACGTTCATCTCTTTTGCGCATGCAGGCGTCGTGATAGGGGGGACACGCTTCGTCTATCCTGAAAAACAGCACTCCATTACCGTTTCAGTGCGCAATAAATCCACGCTTCCCTGGCTGGTCAGTGCAAAAATTTATGCTGGCGGAAACTGGCCAGGGGCAACCTCTGCCCCCCAGGCGACCTCGGCGCTTGTTGCAACGCCCGCGCTTTTTGCACTACAGGGCGGACGCGAAAATAGCATCAGGATTTTTCGTGCCGATGAGGGTTTGCCTGCTGACCGTGAAACGCTTTTCACCCTCAGCATCTCAACCATTCCAGCCAGTAAGACCAGCAGCGACAACGTGCAAATGGCCGTACGTTCAAGCTTCAAAGTGTTCTATCGCCCTGAGGGATTAAACGGCAATCCAGAAAACGCGTATCGGGAAATCCTCTGGTCATATTCAGCAAACCAGCTCGTGGTGAAGAACCCGACCCCCTACTACGTGACGCTCTTCCAGACGCGTATTAACAACAAATCCATTGATAACGCGGGCATCATTGCCCCTTTTAGCCAGCGAACAATGGACGAGTGCCAGAAGGCGCCTCGCTGCGAAATACGCTGGCAAACCATAAACGACTATGGCCGGGTTATGCCGCCCGTGGTTAACATCCTTAATCTGAAATGAGTCCCCATCATGTTTTTCATAAAGCACCCCTTCCTCGTTCTGACCGTTTTCGTCACACTGACCGCACCGGCGCTGAGCCAGGCCGCTGAGTTTACCGCTGAGCAGAAGACGGAAATCGGCAAAATCGCCGAGGATTACTTTACCGTCCATCCGGAAAAAATGGGTGAAGCGATATCTATCTACCTGGCTAATCATCCTGAGTTTCTGGTTGCCGCGAGCGAAAACCTACGCCAAAGCCAGCAAGCGGCCGCGCAAAAAATGAAAGAGATGCAGGACGCAGCCAAAAAAGCGCAGTAAAGCAAAATCTAAAGCCGGGCGGACTACGCTCATCCGGCCTAGAAAACCATTCCACCTTTTCCCCAAAAGCCCGGTAAGCGCAGCGCCACCGGGCAAGACCATTACTCCGGCAATAACCCGACAAAGCTGCGTTTTTTGCGCGGCTCCGACATCAGCTCCTCCAGCTTATCCACGCACGCGAGATAGTGCGGGGTTTGCTTATGCGCCAGCACCGCCTCTTCGTCTTTATAGGCTTCGTAGATAAAGAACCGGGTTTTCACCCTCGGGTCCTGCAATACGTCAAAACGCAGGTTCCCCGGCTCCTGGATTGCGCCCTCGTGGTTGGCGCGAAACACCTCCAGAAACTCGTCCACCCGCTCGGGCTTAATGTTGATCTCTACCAGCGTCACGTTCATTGTGCTTCTCCCTGTTTCTCTTCCTGCCAGAATTGGAACGCATCACGGGCATTCCAGTTATCGTGCACCACTTTCTTCACCGCCTTCAGCATGGCGAGCGGCGCGCTGGACTGGAAGATGTTGCGCCCCATGTCCACGCCGGACGCGCCCTGGTCTATCGCGCGCCAGCACATCTCCAGCGCCTCGTGCTCCGGCAGCTTTTTGCCCCCCGCGATAACGATCGGCACCGGGCAGCTGGCGGTGACTTTTTCAAAACCCTCATCCACGTAGTAGGTTTTGACGAACTGCGCCCCCATTTCGGCGGCAATGCGGCTTGCCAGCGAGAAATACCGAGCGTCACGCGCCATCTCTTTCCCCACGCCCGTCACCGCCAGCGTCGGCATGCCGTAGCGCGCCCCTGCATCGACAAGCTTGATGATGTTGTTGATCGACTGATGCTCAAACTCGCTTCCGATGTACACCTGCGCCGCCACCGCGCAGACGTTCAGGCGCAGGGCGTCTTCCATCGCCACCGCCACGCACTCGTTGGAAAGTTCGCCCAGAATCGAGTTACCGCCGGAGGCGCGCAGCACCACCGGTTTGTTCGTCGCGGCGGGCACCTGGCTCCTGAGGATGCCGCGGGTACACATCAGCACGTCGGTTTCACCAAACAGCGGCGCGATAGAGAGGTCGATACGCTCAAGGCCGGTAGTCGGCCCCTGAAAGTAGCCGTGGTCAAAGGCCAGCATCACCGTACGGTTGCTCTGCGGATTGAAGATGCGCGCCAGCCGCGACTGCATGCCCCAGTCCAGCGAGCCGCAGCCCTTCAGGGTGAACGGCACATTTTGCTGCGGCGTGCCGATGCCAAAATCCTTGCCGTCTTTGATGTCGTCTAAATCAGCCATTTGCTCCCCCGTCAGAAATCGTATTTGCTGATGTTCTCTTTGGTGAACACCACGCGTTCCGGCAGCAGCACGATGCCGTTGCCCTTCGCCTCATACTGGTAGCCCTGCACGCTGTTCGGCTCGACCTTCAGCGCCCCGATATCTTTTACGTCCACGCTGTCGCCAACGTTAAGATCGCCTTTTTTCAGTAAACGATCGGCGACATTGACCGCAATTTTGCCCTGTTGCACAACGTCCCACAGGCCGAAGGCCTTCACCGTGCCGCGCTCAACGTACGGGCGCATCACGTTCGGCGTGCTGAACCCGACAATCGCCACGCCTTCCCGCTTCAGGTTTTCTGCCGCCTGCGCGGCAGCAGGAAGCGCGTTGGCGTCCGGGGCGACGATCGCATCCAGATCCGGATAGGCTTTTAAGATCCCTTCGGCGGTCTGCAACGATTTGGTGGCGTCGTTATAGCCAAACTGGGTGGTGACGATCTGCCACTGGGGATGATCTTTCTCGATTTTGGCCTTCGCCTCTTTCACCCACTGGTTCTGGTCGGTGACGGTCGGGCTGGAGTAGAAGAACGCCACTTTCGCGTTCGGTTTGGTGACCTGCTTGCCCGCCATCTCCACCAGCAGGCCGCCCAGCTGTTCCGGCGTCCCCTGATTGATGTAGATGCTGCGGCACTCCGGTTTGGTATCGGAATCCCAGGTCAGGACCTTGACGCCGCGCTGCATCGCGCGCTTCAGCGCCGGACACAACCCATCCGGCGACACGGCGGAGACGATAATGGCGTTATAGCCCTGGTTGACGAAGTTATTGATGAGCTGCACCTGGCCGGAGACGCTCGGCTCGGTTGGGCCGTCGTAGGTCACGTCCACGCCAAGATCTTTCCCCGCCTCTTTCGCACCGTTGCCGCCGCTGGTGAAGAAGCCGACGCCCACCAGCTTCGGGATAAAGGCAATGCGGTCCGCCGCCTGCGCCGAAGCGAAGCTGAGGGCCATTGCCAGGACGAGCAGTTTTGTTTTCATCTTACGCTCCGGATAGTTTTCTAAAGAGAGATCGCACCCATTAGCGGTGCAGACTCAGCGAACGCCCCATCACCACCACAACCAGCAGCGCCCCCGACAGCGCGCTCGACACCTGGTTGGGGATGCCGACCATCTGTAAACCCTGTTGCAGGTACCCCACCAGCAGCGCCGCCAGCGCCGTACCGACAACCGAACCTGACCCGCCGTAGATATTGGCTCCGCCGAGCACGGCGGCGGTGAGCGCAGGCATTAAAAGATCGCGCCCCAGATCCGAACGCGCGGAGCCGAAATAGGAGACCATCACCAGCGCGGCAATCGCCGAGGCCACGCCCACCAGGCCGTACAGCACGTAGGGCATGCCGTTCACCGGCAGCGCCGCATAGCGCGCCGCGCGCGGGTTCTGCCCAATCAGGAACAGATGACGGCCAAAGCGCCCGCGGTGGGTAATGAGCCAGAAGAAGACGGTGATTACCGCGAACAAGACCAATGGGATCGGCAGACCCAACACCGTGAGGTTAGCGAACGCCGTGAAGCTGTCCGGGAAGCCGCCGATGCCCTCGTAGCCCGTCGCGCCCGCCATGCCGGAGAGCAGCAGCGCGCCGCCGCCGTAGAGGTAGAGCGTGCCGAGGGTGATCACCAGCGGGCTGATGCCGGTGTAGTGGATCAGCGCCGCATTCACCAGCCCGCACAGCAGACCCAGCAGCAGCGTCAGCGGAACGGCGACCGCCATCGGCCACCCGGCCTGCATCATCACCCCCAGCGCAATGGCGCACAGGCCGATGGTCGAGCCGAGGGAGATGTCGATCCCGCCGCTGACGATCACCAGCGTCAGCGGCAGCGCCACAATACCGATGCAGATGAAGTCGCTGGTGCTGAACAGCAGCATGTTGATATCGAGCATCCGCGGGTTGATGGCCCCGAAAAGCAGGATCTCCAGCACCAGCAAAATGAGCAGCGCGCTTTCCCAGTTAAGCCTCATTTACGCCACCTCTTTTTTACGTTTGGGAAAGGGGGTGACGTGCTTTCCCCCTCTGTTGCCCGGCTGGAAACGACCGTACTTCAGCGCCCGCTGATGCCGCGCCAGCGCCTGACGCAGACGCCCGTCGAGCACCAGCACGCCCAGCAGCACCAGCCCGGCGATAAAGTCGTTCCACCACGCCGGGAGCCTGAACAGCACCAGCACGGTATCGATTTGGGTGAGGAAGAACGCGCCGAGGAAAGCACCGACCAGCGTGCCGGTGCCGCCCAACAGTGAAATGCCCCCCAGTACGCAGGCGGCAATGGCTTTCATCTCCAGCCCGCTGCCGGTCTGGTTGGGCACGAAGCCTATCTGCGCGGCAAAGACGATCCCGGCGCAGGCCGCCAGCAGGCCGTTCAGGGTAAAGGCGATCATGCGGGTGCGATTCACCGCCACGCCCAGCTGGCGCGCGGCGGCGAGGTTATCCCCCACCGCGTAGAAATCACGCCCGAACGCGGTGCGCGACAGCGTCCACGCGCCGGTGACCACGATAATCAACACCACCATACCAAGGGGCGACACGCCGATGGCCGCAGGCTCAGAGAGCGATTTCAACCCCGGCGGCAGCCCTTCAATCCACTTTCCGCCCGTCCAGAGCAGCATCGCTCCACGGTACAGCCCCAGCGTGCCGAGGGTGGCGACAATCGCCGGGATGCGTAATCCCACCACCAGAAAACCGTTGAATGCCCCCGCCAGCGCGCCAACTGACAGCGCGAAGAGAATGGAAACGGGCAGGCTGTAGCCACTGTTCAGCGCCACGCCGACGGCGATGGCGGACAGCCCGACGGTAGACCCCACGGAGACGTCGATATTGCGGGTCAGCATCACCAGCGCCGCGCCGATCGCCAGCAGGATCAGGATCTGCGAACTGGCGAAGATCATCCCCAGCGTCTGCAAACTCAGGTACGACGGATTGAGCGCCACCAGCACGGCGAACAGCGCCAGAATGGCGAGAAACGCGCTTAGCTCGCGGTTTTTCAGTAAGATCTTCATGATTGCCCTCCAAACGCCAGCGCCATCATGCGATCGAGGCTGACCGCATGGCGCGGCAGCTCGCCGCTGAGTACGCCCTGATGCATCACCAGCACGCGATCGGCAAGGCCGGGAAACTCATCAAGATCGCTTGAGATCATCAGCACCGCCACGTTCTGCGCCGCCACGCTTTTGATAAGCTGGTAGATATCGGCGCGCGCCGAGACGTCCACGCCGCGCGTCGGCTCGTCGACGATCAGCAGCAAAGGGTTGGCCTCCAGGCAGCGAGCCAGCAGCACCTTCTGCTGGTTGCCGCCGGAGAGCGTGCGCACGGTTTGATCCGCATGGTTGAGCTTGATCCCCAGCGCCCGGTGATAGCGCTCCACCACCGCGGACTCTCTTTTCCGCTGCTGCCAGAGCGACGGCTCGTTCAGCGCCACGGTGTTCCAGCGGATCGGCGCGTCGAGGAACAGGCCGGACACCTGCCTGTCTTCCGGCAGGTAGACCAGGCCTTTGTCCAGACGTGAACTTACCGGTGCGGCGGTGATGTCCTGGTTCTCCAGCCAGACGCGCCCCCCGCGCACAGGCCGCAGGCCATAGAGCGTTTCGGCAAACTCGGTGCGCCCGGAGCCTACCAACCCGGCCAGGCCGACGATCTCCCCGGCGTAGATCTCAAGGCTGAGATCGATAAACCCTTCCCCGGTAAGATCCTCCACCCGCAGCACCGGGAAATCCTGCGGCTGGGTGCGGCGGTTGCCCGGCAGCGCCAGCCACAGCTTTTGCGTATCGCTGAGGGATTTCTCGCGGGTTACCGGCGTCATGGCGGCGATCAGGGCGCTATCGTCGAACTGCGCGGTTTCACCGCTGAGCACCACCGCGCCGTCGCGCATCACCGAGACGTGGCTCGACAGCATGCGAATTTCCGGCAGCTTGTGCGAGATAAACACGATCCCGACGCCGAGCGCCTGCAGGGCGCGGATCTGACGAAACAGCCGTTCGGTTTCGCCCGGCGTGAGGGAGGCCGTGGGCTCGTCGAGGATCAGGATCCTGGCGTTGCGCATTAATCCGCGCAGGATCTCTACCATCTGCTGATCCGCCACTTCCAGGGTGCTGGCGGCGGCGTCGAGGTTCAGCCGGCACTGCAACTGCTCAAGTTTCTCCGCCAGCCGTTTTTCCCGATCGCGTTCGCGCGGCAGGCGGAACAGGATGTTTTCCCGCACCGTCAGGTTGGGGAACAGCAGCGGCTCCTGCGGCACGAGGTAAATGCCGAGCCTGTGCCCCTGCACGGGCGTCAGCCGCGCATATGACTGCCCCTCGACGGAAAGTTCACCCTCATCCGGCGTCTCGACTCCGGCGATGATCTTCATCAGCGTCGATTTTCCCGCGCCGTTCCCGCCCATCAGCGCGTGCACCTGGCCCGCAAGCAGCGTGAAATCAATGCCTTTTAGAACCGGCACGCCTGAGAACTGCTTGCTGATACTTCGCGCGTCGAGAAGTGGGGTCATCATCGCTCCGCTATTGAACAAATGATTTTTAGATTTAATAATGTTCAAAAGCGTAGACGGTGAACTATATTTACAACCGTGCAGGGATCACAGTTTTATCGATTGAGATTCAGATAAACCAGAAACGATCGAAATGATCCGTTTTGTCGCGTGGCTCACACTTTCCCTCCGCGTCATCACGAACATATGATCTAAATTTTTATAAGAGTTCAACTATGAGCGATAAACGCACTGCGGAAGAAGGACGGTTTGCCGGACTGGCGCTGGCGGAAGAGGAGCTGGTGGCGCGCGTGGCCTGGTGCTACTACCACGACGGGCTGACCCAGAACGATATCGGCGAGCGGCTCGGGCTGCCGCGATTAAAAATCTCCCGCCTGCTGGAGAAAGGCCGCCAGTCCGGGGTGATCCGCGTGCAGATTAACTCCCGGTACGAGGGCTGCCTGTCGCTGGAAACCGAGCTACAGCAGCGCTTTGGCCTGAAGCTGGTGCGCGTGATGCCTGCCCTAAATACCCCGCCGATGAACGTGCGGCTGGGCATTGGCGCGGCGCAGTCGCTGATGGGCGTGCTGGAGCCCGGCCAGCTGCTGGCGGTGGGGTTCGGTGAAACCACCATGAGCAGCCTGCAGCACCTGAGCGGCTTTATCAGCTCGCAGCAGATCCGCCTCGTGACGCTCTCCGGCGGCGTCGGGCCGTACATGACCGGTATCGGCCAGCTGGACGCGGCCTGCAGCGTCAGCATGATCCCCGCCCCGCTTCGCGTGTCTTCCGCCGAAGTGGCCGGGATCTTAAAACGCGAGACCAGCGTGCGGGACGTGATCCTCGCCGCCACCGCAGCCGACGTGGCGGTAGTTGGTATTGGTTCAGTAAACCAGCGCCGTGACGCCACGATCCTGCGCTCCGGCTATATCAGCGAAGGCGAGCAGCTGATGTACGCCCGCAAAGGCGCGGTCGGCGACATTCTCGGCTATTTCCTCAATGCCGAAGGGGAGTGCGTTGAGGAGCTGGAGATCCACAAAGAATTACTCGGCGTCTCACTTGATGAGCTGGCGCAGCTGCCCACCATCGTTGGCGTGGCCGGCGGGGAAGAGAAAGCCGATGCGATTTATGCCGCACTGAAGGGTCGCCGTATCAATGGCCTGGTGACGGAAGAGACGACAGCCCGCGCGGTGCTGGCTCTGGCCAAATAAGAGCCCGCCCTGCGCTAACAGCGAGGCAAGCTCATGAGTTACCTTTTAGCGTTAGATGCAGGGACCGGCAGCGTTCGCGCCGTGATTTTCGATTTGCAGGGCAACCAGATTGCCGTCGGCCAGGCCGAGTGGAAGCACCTGAGCGTGGAAAACGTGCCGGGGTCAATGGAGTTTGACCTCGAGACCAACTGGCAGCTGGCCTGCCGGTGCATTCATCAGGCGCTGGAGCGTGCGCGCCTGAGCGCGGCGGATATTCAGTCCGTCGCCTGCTGTTCGATGCGCGAAGGGATCGTGCTGTACGACCGTAACGGCGAGGCCATCTGGGCCTGCGCCAACGTCGACGCCCGCGCCAGCCGCGAGGTGGCCGAACTCAAAGAGATCCACGACAACCGTTTTGAATCCGAAGTGTATGAGGTCTCCGGCCAGACGCTGGCGCTGAGCGCCATGCCGCGCCTGCTGTGGCTGGCGCACCACCGTCCGGATATTTACCGCAGGGCCGCGACTATCACCATGATCAGCGACTGGCTGGCGGCGAAGCTCTCCGGCGAGCTGGCGGTCGACCCGTCGAACGCGGGCACCACCGGCATGCTGGATCTCTTCTCCCGCGACTGGCGTCCGGCGCTTCTCGACATGGCCGGGCTGCGCGCCGATATCCTCTCCCCGGTGAAAGAGACCGGCACCGTACTGGGTGCTATAACCCGGGAGGCCACGCAGCAGAGCGGCCTGCGCGAAGGCACGCCGGTGGTGATGGGCGGCGGCGACGTGCAGCTGGGCTGTCTGGGGCTGGGCGTGGTTCGCGCCGGACAAACGGCGGTGCTGGGCGGCACCTTCTGGCAGCAGGTGGTCAATCTGCCGCAGGTACGCACCGACCCCGACATGAACATCCGCGTGAATCCGCACGTCATCCCCGGCATGGTCCAGGCGGAGTCGATCAGCTTCTTTACCGGGCTGACCATGCGCTGGTTCCGCGACGCCTTCTGCGCGGAGGAAAAGCTGATTGCCGAGCGGATGGGGATGGACACCTATTCCCTGCTGGAAGAGATGGCCAGCCGGGTGCCGGCGGGCTCCCACGGGGTAATGCCAATCTTCTCCGACGCAATGCATTTCAAGCAGTGGTACCACGCCGCGCCGTCGTTTATTAACCTCTCCATCGACCCGGAAAAATGCAATAAAGCGACGCTGTTCCGCGCCCTGGAAGAGAACGCGGCGATTGTTTCGGCCTGCAACCTGGCGCAGATTTCACGCTTTTCCGGCGTGACGTTTGAGAGCCTGGTGTTTGCGGGCGGCGGGTCAAAAGGTGCCCTGTGGAGCCAGATTTTAAGCGACGTCACGGGCCTGCCGGTGCGCGTGCCGGAAGTGAAAGAAGCCACGGCGCTGGGCTGCGCGATTGCCGCGGGTACGGGCGCGGGGCTGTTTACCGATATGGCCTCGACGGGCGAGCGGCTGGTGAAATGGAGCCGCGAGTTCACGCCAAACCCGGCGCACCGCGAGCTGTACGACAGCATGATGCAGAAATGGCAGGCGGTATACGCGGACCAGCTCGGGCTGGTGGACAGCGGACTGACCACGTCGATGTGGCAGGCGCCGGGGCTGGTGCGGGCAGCGGTGCCGTAAATAACGCCGGATGGCGCTACGCTTATCTGTCCTGGGGATTTGTAGACCCGGTAAGCGCAGCGCCACCGGGGAAGTTCTTTGAGATCTATCACAATCATTCGATCCCGCTTTTACCTTTCCGCTGCCGCTGGCTAAATTAGTAACTCATCCGACCACATAACAATAATTTTACACTGGAAGAGACTATGAGCCGCTACCCGTCGTTATTCGCCCCTCTCGATCTGGGGTTCACCACACTCAAAAACCGCGTGTTGATGGGCTCGATGCACACCGGGCTCGAGGAGCATCCTGACGGGGCCGAGCGTCTGGCGGCTTTCTATGCCGAGCGCGCGCGCCACGGGGTGGCGCTGATTGTCACCGGCGGCGTGGCCCCTTCCCCTTCCGGCGTCGGCATGGAGGGCGGTGCGGTGCTGAACGATGCAGCACAGCTGCCGCATCACCGCATTGTGACCGACGCGGTACACAACGAGGGCGGTAAAATCGCCCTGCAAATTCTGCACACCGGACGCTACAGCTATCAGCCGAATCTGGTTGCGCCATCGGCCATTCAGGCGCCGATTAACCGCTTCACTCCGCATGCTCTGAGCCACGACGAGATCCTGGCGCTGATTGACGACTTCGCCCGCTGCGCCGCGCTGGCGCGTGAAGCGGGCTATGACGGCGTTGAGGTGATGGGCTCCGAAGGCTACCTGATTAACGAGTTCCTCGCCGCCCGCACCAACCAGCGCGACGATGAATGGGGCGGCGACTATGCCCGCCGGATGCGCTTTGCCGTGGAGGTGGTGCGCGCGGTACGTAAACGTGCGGGTGCGGACTTTATCATCATCTTCCGCCTGTCGATGCTCGACCTGGTGGAGGGCGGCGGGACGTTTGACGAAACCGTGCAGCTGGCGCAGGCGATTGAAGCCGCGGGCGCCACGATTATCAATACCGGGATTGGCTGGCACGAGGCGCGCATTCCCACTATTGCCACGCCGGTGCCGCGCGCGGCGTTCAGCTGGGTGACGCGCAGGCTGAAAGGCAAAGTGTCCGTTCCGCTGGTCACCACCAACCGCATTAACGATCCGCAGGTGGCGGACGATGTGATTTCGCGCGGCGATGCCGACATGGTCTCGATGGCGCGCCCGTTCCTGGCCGATGCTGAACTGCTGTCCAAAGCGCAAAGCGGCCGTGCGGATGAGATCAATACCTGCATCGGCTGTAATCAGGCCTGTCTGGATCAGATCTTCGTCGGAAAGGTCACCTCCTGCCTCGTCAACCCGCGCGCCTGCCATGAAACCAAAATGCCGATCGTTCCGGCGGTCAATAAAAAACGCCTGGCCGTCGTGGGTGCTGGCCCGGCAGGCCTGGCGTTTGCGGTCAATGCCGCCTCGCGCGGGCACGGCGTGACGCTGTTTGATGCGTTGGGAGAGATTGGCGGGCAGTTTAATATCGCCAAACAGATCCCCGGCAAAGAGGAGTTCTACGAAACGCTGCGCTACTACCGCCGGATGATCGAGCTGACGGGCGTCGAGCTGCGGCTTAACCAGTTTGTCCACGCGGCGGATCTGACTGATTTTGATGAGGTGATCCTGGCGAGCGGGATCGTACCGCGCACGCCTGCGATCGAGGGTATCGATCATCCAAAAGTGCTGAGCTATCTCGACGTGCTGCGTGACAAAGCGCCGGTTGGCGAGAAGGTGGCGATTATCGGCTGCGGCGGGATCGGTTTTGACACCGCGATGTATTTAAGCCAGCCGGGCGAAGCCACCAGCCAGAACATTGCCGAATTCTGCGTGGAATGGGGTATCGACACCAGCCTCAGCCAGTCCGGCGGCCTGCGACCCGAAGGGCCACAGCTGCCGAAAAGCCCGCGCCAGATCGTGATGCTGCAGCGTAAAGCCAGCAAACCGGGCGAAGGGCTGGGGAAAACCACCGGCTGGATCCACCGTGCCACCCTGCTCTCGCGCGGGGTGAAGATGATCCCGGCGGTGAGCTACCAGAAGATCGACGACGACGGGCTGCACGTCACGATCGGCGGCGAGCCGCAGCTGCTGCGCGTGGATCATGTGATTTTATGTGCCGGGCAGGAGCCAAAGCGCGATCTGGCGGATCCGCTGCGCGAGGCCGGTAAAACGGTGTATCTGATTGGCGGGTGCGACGTGGCGATGGAGCTGGATGCGCGGCGCGCGATTGCGCAGGGAACGAAGTTAGCTCTGATGATCTAGAACATTGCCGGGCGGCGCTGCGCTTGCCCGGCCTACGGGTCCGAGGCCATTGTAGGCCCGGTAAGCGAAGCGCCACCGGGCAAAACAATCTTACCGACGACGTCCCAGCTTCACCGACTTAAGCACCACAAACTTATTGTTCGTCGCAATGGTCACGCAGTTACCGAAAATCTTCTTCAGCTTGTGGAAGTAGTCCAGGTGGCGGTTCGCCACGATATACAGCTCGCCGTTAATCTTCAGGCAGCGGCGCGCGTGGTGGAACATCTCCCACGCGACGTTATCCGTCAGAGCGTGCTTCTGGTGGAACGGCGGGTTACAGAACACGGCGTTGAAGCGGAACGGCTCTACCCCCGACAGCGCGTTGTTGATCATAAACTCGCAGCGGTCCAGCGCGTCCGGCATATTGGTTTCCACGTTCAGACGGCTGGAGGCCACCGCCATCGGCGATTCGTCGCTGAACACCACGCTGGCCTCCGGGTTCTTCGCCAACAGCGTCAGGCCAATCACGCCGTTGCCGCAGCCCAGATCGACAATTTCCCCTTCCAGATTTTCCGGCAGGTGTTCCATAAAGAAACGCGCCCCGATATCCAGACCGGTACGGGAGAAGACGTTCGCATGGTTGTGGATGGTCCAGTCGGTCCCTTCCAGTTTCCAGCTCAGCGTGTCCGGCGCGTCGGCCAGCTCGGGTGCGGCGAACGTACAGTTGATCAGGCGCGCTTTTTTCCAGGCCAGCGTCGTGGTGGTCGGGCCGAGGACTTTCTCGAACAGCTCCAGCGTCGAAGTATGAATATCGCGCGCTTTGGCACCCGCGATGATGCGGGTTTCTGGCGTGACGACCTTACGCAGCGCGCGCAGCTGCTGCTCCAGCAGCGCCATGGTTTTTGGCACTTTGATGAGCACCACGCCCGGCGCCTGCGGGTAGTCCGCGGTGCTGTCGAGGAACTTCACGCTGGATTCGTCGATGTCGTTATGGCGCAGGTTTTCACGCGTCGCCAGCTCGCTTAAGTAGGAATCGCCGATGCTGTACGGCGTGTGCTCCGCCAGGGCGCAGCCCAGCGCGCCGAAGGCGTCATTCAGGATCAAAACCGGGCCGCGGATTTCAGTCTCATCCAACTGCTGCAGCAGATATTCATCCGCCGCTTCCCACGCCTGAAGCGGGTTAACGTCGTCCGTTTCCGGGAAACGTTTAAGGTTGAGTGAACGGAAACCGTTGTCTAAGTGGCTCATCGGCCCTCCTGAATGGTAAAATTTGGCGTATCCCTGAAAAGGGTGCGTGAGTATACCCGTTTTATTGTCGATTTGGGGCGTTGATGAACCAACTTACTTATCTCCAGGGCTACCCGGAGCATTTACTTTCTCAGGTTCGCACCCTGATTGCCGAGCAAAAGCTCGGCGCGGTGCTGGAAAAACGCTACCCCGGCACCCACGATTTCGCGACCGATAAAGCCCTCTGGCAGTATACGCAGGATCTGAAAAACCGGTATTTGAAGAGCGCGCCGCCGATCAACAAGGTGATGTACGACAACAAGATCCACGTGCTGAAAAACGCGCTCGGCCTGCACACCGCCGTCTCCCGCGTGCAGGGCGGCAAGCTGAAGGCCAAGGCGGAGATCCGCGTCGCGACGGTTTTTCGTAACGCGCCGGAAGCCTTTCTGCGGATGATTGTGGTGCACGAACTCGCACACCTGAAAGAGAAAGAGCACGACAAAGCGTTCTATTCTCTGTGCTGCCATATGGAGCCGCAGTACCACCAGCTGGAGTTTGATACCCGGCTGTGGCTTACGCATTTATCGTTAAAAGGTAATGCGGAATAGCGCACGCGAATTGTCATGATGACGTGCTACAGTGGCTAAAGGTTCCCCGCTACGGAGTACGTAAACGTTTATGATACGTTTCGCAGTCATTGGAACGAACTGGATCACGCGCCAGTTCGTCGACGCCGCCCACGAAACCGGCAAACTGAAACTTACCGCAGTCTATTCCCGCAGCCTTGAGCAGGCGCAGAGTTTTGCCAACGATTACCTCGTCGAGCATCTATTCACCTCGCTTGATGACATGGCGCAAAGCGACGCCATTGACGCGGTCTATATCGCCAGCCCGAACGCCCTGCACTTCCCGCAAACGAAGCTGTTCCTCAGCCATAAAAAGCATGTGATTTGCGAGAAGCCGCTGGCGTCGAACATCGAAGAAGTGGAAGCGGCCATCGCGCTTGCCCGCGAAAACCAGGTGGTGCTGTTCGAAGCGTTCAAAACCGCCAGCCTGCCGAACTTCCTGCTGCTGCAGCAGTCCCTGCCGAAGGTGGGCAAAGTGCGCAAAGCGTTTATCAACTACTGCCAGTACTCGTCGCGCTACCAGCGCTATCTCGATGGCGAGAACCCGAACACCTTTAACCCGGCCTTCTCGAACGGCTCGATTATGGATATCGGTTTCTACTGCCTGGCCTCTGCCGTGGCCCTGTGGGGCGAGCCGCACGGCGTCACGGCCACCGCCAGCCTGCTGGAGAGCGGCGTGGATGCGCACGGTGTCGCGGTGCTGGATTACGGTGATTTCAGCGTGACGCTGCAGCACTCCAAGGTGAGCGATTCTGTCCTGCCGAGCGAAATTCAGGGCGAAGCGGGCTCGCTGGTTATCGAGAAGATCTCCGAGTGCCAGAAGGTGAGCTTTGTCCCGCGCGGCGGCAAAGCGCAGGAGCTGACGCAGCCTCAGCATATTAACACTATGCTCTATGAGGCAGAGGTCTTCGCCCGTCTGGTGGAAGACAACGAAGTGAATCACCCAGGCCTTGCGGTGAGCCGCACCACGGCGAAGCTGCAAACGGAGATCCGCCGTCAGACCGGCGTGGTATTCCCGGCAGACGGCGTGAGCGCGGAAGTTATCGCGTAAAGCTGTGTAATGAAACGGCGCAGACCATTGACGAAACCGATGGTCTGACATATTTTGTTACCTGCAAAGGGGAGTAACTTCTTCGCCGGTGGATCGTCATTACGATGCGTGCAATACCGCATCCGGTCGCCGGGCAACCCTCGTGGTTGTAAGTGAGACCTTGCCGGAAGGCGAGGTCTATGCATAAAAAGCTAACGGCTATCGTCTTCTGACCATGGCCGTTTTTGTTTTTTATGTGTAAGGAAAATAGTATGCATTCTGTCGGCACTCCAATGTTGTGGGGCGGATTCGCGGTTGTCGTGCTCATCATGCTGGCGATCGACCTCTTTTTGCAGGGCCGTCGCGGCGCGCACGGCATGACCATGAAACAGGCCGCCGCCTGGTCGCTGGTCTGGGTTACTCTCTCCCTGCTCTTCTGCGCCGCCTTCTGGTGGTATCTGGCCTCGACCGAAGGCCGCGCGGTGGCCGATCCTCAGGCGCTCGCCTTCCTCACCGGCTATCTGATTGAAAAAGCCCTGGCGGTTGATAACGTCTTCGTCTGGCTGATGCTGTTCAGCTACTTCGCCGTGCCTGCGGCTCTGCAGCGTCGCGTGCTGGTGTACGGCGTGCTGGGTGCAATTATCCTGCGTACCATCATGATCTTCGCTGGCAGCTGGCTGATTACCCAGTTCGAGTGGCTGCTGTACGTCTTCGGCGCGTTCCTGCTGTTCACCGGGGTCAAAATGGCGCTGGCGAAAGAGGACGGCTCCGCGATTGGCGATCGCCCGCTGGTGAAGTGGATCCGCGGCCATCTGCGCATGACCGACAAGATCGAGAGCGAGCACTTCTTCGTGCGCAAGAACGGCCTGCTGTTTGCCACCCCGCTGCTGCTGGTGCTGATTCTGGTTGAGCTGAGCGACGTGATTTTCGCCGTGGACAGCATTCCGGCCATTTTCGCGGTGACCACCGACCCGTTCATCGTCCTGACCTCTAACCTGTTCGCCATCCTCGGCCTGCGCGCGATGTACTTCCTGCTGGCGGGCGCGGCGGAGCGCTTCTCCATGCTGAAGTACGGCCTGTCGGTGATCCTGGTGTTTATCGGTATCAAGATGCTGATCGTCGATTTCTACCATATCCCGATCGCCATTTCGCTCGGCGTGGTGTTTGGCATTCTGATCGTGACGCTGATTATCAATACCTGGGTTAACCGCCAGCACGATAAGAAGCAGCAGGCTTAATGCGTTTTGCCCGGTGGCGCTGCGCTTACCGGGCCTACAACGTTACCCCGTAGGCCGGGTAAGCGCAGCGCCACCCGGCACTTTCGTTAATCAATAGTTAAAAAACATGACGCAACACGTAAAATCCAGCATTTTACGCTTCCCTCCTTTCGCGCATTCCCTATACTCGACCAGGCAAACATTTACTTACATCCGGACATAAATGTGACTAAGAGCACATTCGGAATGGAACGCAATTTCACTCAGGAATAATGTATGAGCACACAATCGACGGGTCTTTTTGCGCGCCTGGCGCAGGGAAGTCTGGTTAAACAAATTCTAGTAGGACTGGTGCTAGGTATTCTGCTGGCCATGGTGTCAAAACCTGCTGCGGAGGCCACGGGGCTGCTCGGGACGCTGTTTGTGGGCGCCCTGAAAGCCGTCGCGCCGGTACTGGTTCTGATGCTGGTCATGGCATCGATTGCCAACCACCAGCACGGACAAAAAACCAACATTCGCCCTATTCTGTTCCTGTATCTTCTGGGAACCTTCTCTGCAGCCTTAACGGCCGTGGTGTTTAGCTTCCTGTTCCCGTCCACGCTGCACCTGACCAGCGCGGCCGGTGATATCACGCCGCCGTCCGGGATTGTGGAAGTCCTTCGCGGTCTGCTGATGAGCATGGTCTCTAACCCCATCACCGCGCTGATGAGCGGAAACTACATTGGCATCCTGGTCTGGGCGATTGGTCTGGGCTTCGCGCTGCGTCACGGCAACGAGACCACGAAAAACCTGGTCAACGATTTGTCCAACGCTGTCACCTTTATGGTGAAGCTGGTGATTCGCTTTGCGCCAATCGGTATTTTCGGCCTGGTCTCCTCCACGCTGGCAACCACCGGTTTTGACGCGCTGTGGGGCTACGCGCAACTGCTGGTTGTGCTGGTCGGCTGTATGCTGCTGGTGGCGCTGGTAATCAACCCGCTGCTGGTGTTCTGGCAGATCCGCCGCAACCCGTATCCGCTGGTGCTGACCTGCCTGCGCGAGAGCGGCGTGTATGCCTTCTTCACCCGCAGCTCTGCGGCGAACATACCGGTGAACATGGCGCTGGCGGAGAAGCTGAACCTGGATCGCGATACCTATTCCGTGTCGATCCCACTGGGTGCGACCGTGAACATGGCGGGCGCGGCGATTACGATCACTGTACTGACCCTGGCGGCGGTGCATACGCTGGGTATTCCGGTGGATCTGCCAACCGCGCTGCTGCTGAGCGTGGTGGCATCGCTGTGCGCCTGCGGCGCATCCGGCGTGGCGGGCGGTTCGCTGCTGCTGATCCCGCTGGCGTGTAATATGTTCGGCATCCCGAACGAAATCGCCATGCAGGTGGTTGCCGTCGGCTTTATCATCGGCGTGCTGCAGGACTCCTGCGAAACCGCGCTGAACTCCTCTACCGACGTGCTGTTTACCGCGGCGGCCTGTCAGGCGGAAGACGCGCGTTTAGCGAAGAACGCCCTCCGCAGTTAAAAAGAAAAGCCCGGTGGCGGCTACGCCTTACCGGGCCTACAGGGTTTAGTAGGTCGGGTAAGCGCTAGCGCCACCCGACAAAGTACTTATAGCGTCACACCGCTCTTAAAGATTGCCAGCTCGCGGAAATCGTTCTTCTCGTTACAGGTCTGCCTGCCGTTGGCAATTTCCACAATCGCATCCACGAATTCCGTCAGCAGCTGCGGCATCGCCTTGCCGTGGATAAGCTGCCCGGCATCAAAGTCAATCCAGTGTTTTTTCTTCGCCGCCAGCTCGCTGTTGGTGGCGATTTTCACCGTCGGCACAAAACCGCCGTACGGCGTGCCGCGACCGGTGCTGAACAGCACCATATGGCAGCCGGCTCCCGCCAGCGCGCTGGTGGCGACCGCATCGTTACCGGGCGCGCTCAGCAGGTTCAGACCGTGCGTTTTCAGGCGCTCGCCGTAGCGCAGAACGTCAACCACCTGGCTCGCGCCTGCTTTCTGGGTGCAGCCGAGGGATTTCTCTTCCAGCGTGGTGATCCCCCCCGCTTTGTTACCCGGCGACGGGTTCTCATAAATGGGCTGATTGTGGGCAATGAAGTACTGCTTGAAGTCGTTCACCATGGTGACGGTTTTTTCAAACGTCTCCTCGTCGCGGCAGTGGCTCATCAGAATACGTTCCGCACCGAACATCTCCGGCACCTCGGTCAACACCGTCGTGCCGCCGTTGGCGATCACATAGTCCGAGAAGCGCCCCAGCATCGGGTTGGCGGTGATACCGGACAGGCCATCAGACCCGCCGCACTCCAGACCAAACTTCAGCTCGCTCAGCTTGCCCGGCTCGCGCTTGTCGTGGCGCATCACCTCATACAGCTGATGAAGCTGTTCGACGCCCGCTTCCACTTCGTCGTCCTGATGCTGGCACACCATAAAGTGCACGCGCTCAGGGTCAAACTCACCGAGCGTCTCGCGGAAGGCGTCCACCTGATTGTTCTCGCAGCCCAGGCCAATCACCAGCACCGCGCCCGCGTTCGGGTGGCGCACCATGTTTTGCAGCATGGTTCGGGTGTTGATGTGGTCGTCACCCAGCTGGGAGCAGCCGTAGGTGTGGCTGAACAGATGCACGCCGTCAGTCCCTTCGGCATCGTTGGTCTCTTTCAGGAAGCGCGTCTGGATCTGACGCGCAATCCCGTTCACGCAGCCGACGGTCGGGAGGATCCACAGCTCGTTGCGGATCCCCACGTCGCCGTTTGCGCGGCGGTAGATCTGCACCTCACGATCCGCCGCCTGCTCTTGTGCCGCAGGTAAATCAGGTTGATAGCTGTACTCGTCCAGATCGCTCAGATTTGTGCGGGCGTTGTGGGAATGGATGTATTCACCCGGCGCGATATCCGCCAGCGCATGACCGATGGGCAGACCGTACTTCACCACGTTCTCCCCTTTGGCAATGGGGATCAGGGCAAACTTGTGTCCACGTCCAACGGACTGGCGTAACGTCACCGACTGGTTGTCGAAGGTGACTTCCGTGCCTTCGGTTAAATCTGCCAGCGCGACGGCCACGTTATCCAGCGAATGGATTTTGATGTATTGCATATCAACCTCAAACGGCCCTAGTTCAGTTCAATGGCGAAGTAGTCACGCGCATTGTTAAAGCAGATGTTTTTCACCATGTCGCCCAGCAGCTGAATATCCGCCGGCGCTTCGCCTGCGTGCACCCAGCGGCCAATCATCTGGCACAGAATGCGGCGGAAGTATTCATGACGGGTATAGGACAGGAAGCTGCGGCTGTCGGTTAGCATGCCGACAAAGCGGCTCAGCAGGCCAAGCTGCGCCAGCTGCGTCATCTGACGCTCCATGCCGTCCTTCTGATCGTTGAACCACCAGCCGGAACCGAACTGCATCTTGCCCGGCATCCCTTCGCCCTGGAAGTTGCCGATCATCGTGCCCAGCACTTCGTTATCGCGCGGGTTCAGGCAGTAGAGAATGGTTTTCGGCAGCAGGTTTTGTTCGTTCTGTTCGCTCAGCAGTTTTGACAGCTCTTCCGCCAGCGGACGGTCGTTGATGGAGTCAAAGCCCACGTCCGCACCCAGCAGTTTAAACTGGCGCTGGTTGTTATTGCGCAGCGCACCGATGTGGTACTGCTGTACCCAGCCGCGACGCGCGTATTCGGCACCGAGGAACACCAGTACCGCCGTTTTGAACTGCGCCACTTCGTGCTCACTCAGGGCTTCGCCGGAGAGGCGACGCGCCAGAATACCGTCCAGCTCGGCCTCGTTTGATTCCGCAAACAGCACCACGTCCAGCGCGTGGTCAGAGACTTTACAGCCGTGCGCCGCGAAGTGATCCAGACGTTTAGTCAGCGCGGTTTGCAGATCGGCGAAACGACGGATGTCGGTATCGGACACTTCCGCCAGCTTCGCCATGTAGTCGTTGAACGTGGCCTGCTCAATGTTGAAGGCTTTGTCCGGGCGCCAGCTTGGCAGCACTTTGATATCAAAAGAGGTGTCTTTGGCGACAACGGCATGATGCTCCAGGGAGTCAATCGGATCGTCGGTGGTGCCCACCATCTTCACGTTCATCTGCTTCATGATGCCGCGCGCGGAGAAGTTCTCCTGCGCCAGGAGCGCATTGCACTGGTCCCAGATTTCATCGGCGGTCGTTGGGGAGAGCAGTTTGCCGGTGATGCCAAACGGGCGACGCAGCTCAAGGTGCGTCCAGTGATAGAGCGGGTTACCGATGGTGTGCGGGACGGTCGCCGCCCAGGCGTCAAACTTCTCGCGATCGGTCGCATCGCCGGTGCACAGGCGCTCAGCCACGCCGTTGGTGCGCATCGCACGCCATTTGTAATGGTCACCCTTCAGCCAGATGTCATACAGGTTTTTGAAACGGTAATTTTCGGCAACCTGCTGCGGCGGCAGATGGCAGTGGTAGTCGAAAATCGGCTGATCTTTTGCATAGTCGTGGTACAGGCGGCGAGCAAATTCGGTATCTAACAGAAAATCGTCGGTCATAAACGGCGTCATTATCGTCTTCCTCATTACGGGAGCGTCAGAAAGCGTATGTTCATATGCTGCAAAGTTATCACACCAATTTCCACCATCCGACGTTTTTTTCGTGAGTGAGATCAATAAACGCAGACAAATACATTACCCAAATTGGAGTAAATCCTTCTACAAGCCGCGCCAGTACTGGCTTGAAGCGACACGAATAATGTCCCCACAAAGAATCATACATTTGTGATGTCACTCACCTTTTAAAGCTGTATGACAAGTTATCTTTTCGCCGTCGCAAACTATAAGCCGACGGAATGCATTCCTGGTGTCAGTTACACCAGATTTAACGGTACGGAAACCGACTTATGCAGATGACTTTTGGCAAGGTTCGGGCCGTTCCGGGACATTTCCCGGTTACGCCCCTCCCGTTACTGAACGGCTCCCGGCAACGGTCGAGCGGTTACCGTGTCCCGGCACGGCAATACTATAACGATGAGGTTTTACATGCGTAAAATTAAAGGGTTACGTTGGTACATGATCGCACTGGTGACGTTAGGCACCGTGCTGGGCTACCTGACGCGTAACACCGTCGCAGCCGCAGCGCCGACGTTAATGGAAGAGCTGCATATCTCCACGCAGCAATACTCCTACATCATTGCTGCCTATTCCGCGGCGTACACCATCATGCAGCCTGTTGCAGGCTACGTGCTGGATATCCTCGGTACCAAAATCGGCTATGCCTTCTTCGCCATCGCCTGGGCGGTGTTCTGCGGAGCCACCGCGCTGGCGGGCAGCTGGGGCGGCCTGGCGCTGGCGCGCGGTGCGGTCGGTGCGGCAGAAGCCGCGATGATCCCGGCGGGACTGAAGGCCAGTTCCGAGTGGTTCCCGGCAAAAGAGCGCTCTATTGCTGTCGGCTACTTCAACGTGGGTTCGTCCATCGGGGCGATGATTGCGCCGCCGCTGGTGGTGTGGGCTATCGTGATGCACAGCTGGCAGATGGCTTTCATCATTTCCGGCGTGCTGAGCTTCGCCTGGGCAATCGCGTGGCTGGTTTTCTATAAGCACCCGCGCGATCAGAAAAAACTCTCCGAAGAAGAACGCGAGTACATCATTGGTGGTCAGGAAGCGCAGCATCAGACCAATAACGGCAAAAAAATGACCGTCTGGCAGATCCTGGGCACCCGTCAGTTCTGGGGTATCGCCCTGCCGCGTTTCCTGGCGGAACCGGCCTGGGGGACCTTCAACGCGTGGATCCCACTGTTCATGTTTAAAGTCTACGGCTTTAACCTGAAAGAGATCGCGATGTTCGCCTGGATGCCGATGCTGTTCGCTGACCTGGGCTGTATCGTCGGTGGCTACCTGCCACCGCTGTTCCAGCGCTGGTTTGGCGTGAACCTGATCGTTTCCCGTAAGATGGTGGTCACCATGGGCGCACTGCTGATGATTGGCCCGGGCATGATCGGCCTGTTCACCAGCCCGTACGTGGCCATCGCCCTGCTGTGCATCGGTGGTTTTGCGCACCAGTCCCTGTCCGGCGCGCTGATTACGCTCTCGTCTGACGTCTTCGGTCGCAACGAAGTGGCCACCGCCAACGGCCTGACCGGGATGGCCGCCTGGACCGCGAGTACGATGTTCGCGCTGGTCGTCGGCGCGCTGGCGGATACCATCGGCTTCAGCCCGCTGTTTGCAGTACTGGCGGTCTTCGACCTGCTGGGCGCGGTGGTGATCTGGACGGTGCTGAAAAGCAAATCGGCAGAGGAGCTGGCAAAAGAGTCACTCGGAAAACCGGCCACGCAGAGTTAGCATTGCTGTGCCGGGTGGCGCTACGCTTACCCGGCCTACAAAACCCGTAGGCCCGTGCAAGCGAAGCGCCGCCGGGCATTTAAAGGCCGCTCAGTAGCGGCTTTTTTAATGGCAAAATCTGGAGAGTGGCACGCAAAAGTGGTATAACAAATCATCTGCCGTACCCTGTCTGGAGCGCATATGGAAATCACCGAACCACGTCGTTTATATCAACAACTTGCTGCGGAGCTGAAAGATCGCATCGAGCAAGGTGTCTATCTTGTCGGTGATAAACTGCCCGCCGAGCGCTTTATCGCGGATGAAAAAAGCGTCAGCCGCACCGTGGTGCGTGAAGCGATCATCATGCTGGAAGTCGAAGGCTACGTTGAGGTACGCAAAGGCTCCGGCATTCACGTCATTTCCAATCTGCCGAAACACTCTCCCGTCGCGGACGAAAGTCTGGAATTCGCCAGCTATGGCCCGTTTGAGCTGCTCCAGGCTCGCCAGCTGATTGAAAGCAACATTGCCGAATTTGCGGCGACGCAGGTGACCAAGCAGGACATCATGAAGCTGATGGAAATCCAGGAGAATGCCCGCAAGGAAAAATGTTTCCGCGATTCAGAGTGGGATCTGCAGTTCCACGTCCAGGTCGCCCTGGCAACCCAGAATACGGCGCTGGCGGCAATCGTTGAGAAAATGTGGACTCAGCGCGTTCACAACCCGTACTGGAAAAAACTGCACGACCATATCGATTCCCGTACCGTCGACAACTGGTGTGACGATCACGATCAAATCCTTAAAGCGCTGATTCGTAAAGATCCGCACGCCGCTAAGCTGGCGATGTGGCAGCACCTGGAAAACACTAAGCAGATGCTGTTCAATGAAACCAGCGACGACTTCGAATTTAACGCTGACCGCTATCTTTTCGCCGACAATCCCGTTGTTCATCTCGATACGGTCCCCAGTGCCGCAAAATAGATGACCTTCCCGCTGGCAGGCGCTTCGCTGCGCCTTCCGGCGAACGTGGGTAAGCAAAACATATATAGTGTCAGCCTTTGTAAATCCCCTCGCTCACTTTCTGGGCTTACGCCAAAATCAACTCACGCCTGCAAATTCTGTGACGCAGAACGTTGGGCTTTGTTACAATTGGATTCACTTCGTTATTTTGTAAGTTAGTGCTTGCTAACCAGCCAATTAACAGGGAACAGTGTTGGCCACACCGCAATGTGTCCGCGAGCGACCATAATGAAATCACAACCATGTCGCCGTGCTGTTTGTCCCGGATAACAGGCATGACGTTAACCGATTTCCAGGAACACTGAATGGAACTTTTGACCCAACTACTGCATGCCCTCTGGGCGCAGGATTTTGAAACGCTGGCCAACCCTTCCATGATTGGCATGCTCTATTTCGTCTTGTTTATGATCCTGTTCCTTGAGAACGGCTTGCTGCCTGCTGCTTTCCTGCCCGGTGACAGTTTACTGGTGCTTGTCGGCGTGCTGTGCGCTAAAGGGGCGATGGCATTCCCGCAAACTATTTTGTTACTGACTGTCGCTGCGAGTCTCGGCTGCTGGGTCAGCTACATCCAGGGAAGATGGCTGGGCAATACCCGGATCGTCCAGAACTGGCTCTCGCACCTGCCTGCACATTATCACCAGCGGGCGCACCACCTTTTCCATAAGCACGGGCTTTCTGCGCTGCTGATTGGCCGCTTTATCGCCTTTGTACGCACTCTGTTGCCGACCATTGCCGGTCTGTCGGGGCTGAGCAGCGCGCGCTTCCAGTTCTTTAACTGGATGAGCGGCCTGCTGTGGGTACTGATTCTGACGACGCTCGGCTATGCGTTGGGGAAAACGCCAGTCTTTATGAAATATGAAGACCAGCTGATGTCCTGCCTGATGCTGCTGCCTGTGGTGCTGCTGGTCTTCGGTCTGATCGGCTCGCTGGTCGTCCTGTGGAAAAAGAAATACGGAGCCAGAGGCTAACGATGGCTATCTCACCGCTCGCCCTGCGCCGTTTTGCCTGCGCCGTGATAACACTGGTGGTGCTCAGCGCCATGCTGCTGGCATGGAGCGCGCTTTCGCACCAGGAATCCACGCTGGCCATTCGCCCGGTGAACCAGGGTGCCAGCGTGCCTGACGGTTTTTCTGTCTGGCACCATCTGGACGCGAACGGGATCCGCTTTAAAAGCATCACCCCGCAGGACGATGTTTTACTGATCAAGTTTGATTCCCGTGCGCAAAGTGCCGCCGCAAAAGTGGTTCTCGACCGTACGCTGCCGCACGGGTATATCATCGCTCAGCAGGAAGATGACAGCCAGCCTGCTGCCTGGCTGTCGCTGATTCGCGATACGTCGCATCGGTTTGGATAATTACCAGGATTCCGAATCTTTTCACTCACTTTGGTGAATCCCCCGTTTACTTACTATGCTTAAGTACGCGGAGCACCCCTCGAATGTACTCCGCATAACTTTGGATAGCGGCTTACGCCGCAACACAATGGAAGGTTTCGATAATGAAATTCCGCATGACTCTGGCTCTGGCCCTTTTTTCTTTAAGCACAGCATCCTTCGCAAATTCTCTCTGTCAGGAGAAAGAACAGGATATTCAGCGTGAGATCGGTTATGCCGAAAAGCATAACAATCAGCACCGTGTTGATGGTCTTAAAAAAGCGCTGAGCGAAGTGAAAGCGAACTGTTCAGACAGCAAGCTGCGTGCCGACCACCAGAAGAAAATCGCTGAACAGAAGGACGAGATAGCCGAGCGCCGTCGCGACCTGCAGGAAGCGAAAGAGAAAGGGGATGCGGAAAAAATTGCTAAGCGCGAGAAGAAGTTGAAAGAAGCGCAGGACGACCTGAAAGCGCTGGAAGCTCGCGATTATTGAGTTAACGGAAATCTCAACAGGAGAGAATCATGTCAAAAGATACGACGTCTGAACATCTGCGCGCTGAACTGAAATCCCTGGCCGATACCCTGGAAGAGGTGCTGAACTCCTCTGCTGACAAGTCAAAAGAAGAGGTCAGCAAGCTGCGCAGCAAGGCGGAGCAGGCGCTGAAAGAGAGCCGCTATCGCCTGGGTGAAACCGGCGATGCGCTGGCAAAACAGACCCGCGAAGCGGCCGCGCGTGCGGACGAATACGTGCGTGATAATCCATGGACGGGTGTCGGGATTGGTGCCGCAGTCGGTGTGGTACTGGGTGTCCTGCTGACGCGTCGTTGATATGGAAGATCCTCGTCACGCACAAGGGCCTGCTAACAACGTCCTCGGCATCGGCCAGCGTATTTTGACGACGCTGGTCGGGATTGCCGAAACGCGCGTCCGGCTGGCAGTGGTCGAACTGGAGGAGGAGAAAGCGAACCTCTTCCAGATGCTGCTGATGCTTGGACTGACCATGCTCTTCGCCGCGTTTGGTCTGATGAGCCTGATGGTGTTAATCATCTGGGCCATTGACCCGCAGTATCGTCTTAACGCCATGATTGCCACGACCGTCGTTCTGCTGGTCGCGGCGCTGATTGGCGGCATATGGACGCTGCGTAAAGCGCGTAAGTCCACGTTCCTGCGCCATACGCGTCAGGAGCTGGCTAACGATCGCGCCCTGCTGGAGGATGACAAGCCGTGAGCGGTAAAGCCGAACGTCAAAAGCGAAAAGCGTACCTGCTAAGCCAGATCCAGCAGCAACGGCTGGATCTGTCGGCCAGCCGTCGCGACTGGATTGACGCGACGCGACGGTTTGACCGGGGCTGGAACACCTTCCTGAGCCTGCGTTCATGGGCGCTGGTCGGCAGCAGCGTGATGGCTATCTGGACGGTTCGTCATCCAAATATGCTCATCCGCTGGGCGCGCCGTGGTTTTGGTGCCTGGAGCGCCTGGCGTCTGGTGAAAGCCACGATCCGTCAGCAGCAATTTCGCTAGCCTTCTCGCCGGGTGGCGGCTACGCCTTACCCGGCCTGCTTGCACGCGTAGGCCGGGTAAGCGCAGCGCCACCCGGCAAAATCCTCCCCCTCCCTTACTCAATATCTTTGAAGAAGATTGACAGTTTTCCTTGCTAACAATCGCCCACCGTCACGTTTATGATGCTCTCCATCGACAGCAACGACGCGGTATCTACCCGGAATTGCAGACAAATAACGTTCAGCCGCTGATGTGGTTTCCTGGAGAGTAAAATGAAAAAATTAGAAGATGTTGGTGTTCTGGTCGCGCGTATTCTGATGCCAATTCTGTTCATCGTGGCAGGTTGGGGAAAAATCACCGGTTATGCGGGTACCCAGCAGTATATGGAAGCCATGGGCGTTCCGGGGTTCCTGTTGCCACTGACCATTCTTCTTGAGTTCGGCGGCGGCCTGGCAGTGCTGTTCGGCTTCCTGACCCGCACCACCGCGCTGTTTACCGCAGGCTTCACCGTGCTGACAGCGTTCATCTTCCACAGCAACTTTGCGGAAGGCGTGAACTCACTGATGTTCATGAAAAACCTAACCATCGCGGGTGGCTTCCTGCTGCTGGCTGTCACTGGCCCGGGCGCATACAGCATCGACCGCGTTCTGAATAAGAAATGGTAAGCACGCTATACTGAATAAACACAAAGCGAGGAGACATCTCCTCGCTTTTGCTATCTGACGGAGGAGAAAAAATGGGACAACTCGTAGACGGCGTCTGGCAGGATGTCTGGTATGACACCAAATCCACCGGAGGTCGCTTTAAGCGCTCTGTTTCGGCCTTCCGTAACTGGCTGACCGCCGACGGCGCACCAGGCCCGAGCGGCGAAGGCGGCTTCGCGGCTGAGAAAGATCGTTATCATCTTTATGTTTCCCTCGCCTGCCCGTGGGCCCACCGCACGCTGATCGTGCGCAAGCTTAAAGGTCTCGAATCCTTCATTCCGGTTTCCGTGGTCAACCCGCTGATGCTGGAAAATGGCTGGACCTTTGACAGTGATTTCCCTGCGGCAACCGGCGACGATCTTTATCACCACGATTTCCTGTACCAGCTCTATCTGCGCGCCGATCCGCACTACACCGGGCGCGTGACCGTGCCGGTACTGTGGGACAAGAAAAACCAGACGATTGTCAGCAATGAGTCTGCGGAAATCATCCGCATGTTCAATACCGCGTTTGACGCGCACGGCGCCCGTGCCGGAGATTACTATCCGGTGGAGCTGCGCGAGAAAATTGATGAGCTGAACGGCTGGATTTACGACAACGTCAATAACGGTGTCTATAAGGCCGGTTTCGCCACCAGCCAGGAAGCGTATGACGAAGCGGTTGGAAAGGTGTTTGAATCGCTGGAACGCCTGGAACAGATCCTGGGCCAGCATCGCTACCTGACGGGCGATCGCCTGACGGAAGCGGACATTCGCCTGTGGACCACGCTGGTTCGCTTTGATCCGGTCTATGTCACCCACTTTAAGTGCGACAAGCACCGCATCAGCGACTACCTGAACCTGCATGGTTTCCTGCGCGACATCTACCAGATGCCGGGCATCGCGGAGACGGTCGACTTCGACCATATTCGCACCCACTATTTCCGCAGCCACAAGACCATCAACCCGACGGGTATTATCTCCATTGGGCCGTGGCAGGATCTGGATGAACCGCACGGGCGCGACGTCCGTTTTGGATAAATATTAAGGGCATCACCAGATGCCCTTTTTTAATTCACAATCTCCATCTATTCTTACCTCGATCGCTTAGAAAACAAGTGATTGACTGACTAATGAGGCAAGGAAAATGGACTGGTATTTAAAAGTACTGCGCAACTACATTGGATTTGGTGGCCGCGCCCGCCGCAAAGAGTACTGGATGTTCGTTCTGGTGAACTTCATCCTCATCATGGTGCTGGGTATTGTGGATAAAATTCTTGGCTGGGAGCGGGCTGGCGGTGAAGGCGTGCTGACCACCATTTATGGCCTGTTAGTCCTGCTGCCATCGTGGGCGGTATTGTTCCGTCGGCTGCACGATACCGATCGTTCGGCGTGGTGGCTATTGCTGCTGTTGATCCCGATCGTGGGCTGGATCGTGATTCTTATCTTCAACTGTCAGAGCGGGACGCCGGGCGAAAACCGCTTTGGTCCGGATCCTAAGATCGTCGCGTAAATTACTGCCCGGTGGCGCTTACGCTTACCGGGCCTACTCGTTTATTTATTGTGGTGGGCGAAGAGTTTGGGTATTTCGCGCAGGCACCATGATTTGGCTTCGCCCATGCTGTCGCGACGCCACGCCATAATGATATCCACTTCGCTGGTGTACTCCGGGCTCACGACCCGCAGCCGCCCTTCCGCAATATCTTTCTCCACAAACGGGTACGGCATCGTCGCCACGCCCAGACCGGCCAGCAGCGCCTGCCGTTTGTCTTCCAGTGAGGTCACCGTCAGACGTGGCTGTTTATCCAGCAGCTGCACCGTCAGCACCGGACGCTCGCGCGCGGTATCCGCGACCGCCACGCCGCGATATTTCACGCGCGTCACTTCAGAGAGCGGCTCCGGCTCCTGGTGAATCGGATGGTTGGGGGCGGCAACGTAGACGTTCATGACGCTGTAGAGCCTGCGCGAGTTGATTTCCGATGAGGAACGGAAGTGCATGTCCGGCGCAATAACGATATCTGCCCTGCCCGTCTCCAGGCGCTCCCACGCCCCTGCCAGCACCTCGGTGATGATCGACAGCTGCGTATTGGCCTTCGCCGCCAGGCGGTCCACCAGCGGAAACAGCGCTTCGGTCGGCACCAGCGCTTCGGTCACGAGCGTCAGATGGGTTTCCCAGCCGCGCGCCAGCGCTTCGGCGTCGGTCGTCAGCTTATCCGCCGCTTCCAGCAGCACGCGGCCGCGCTCCAGCAGCATTCGGCCCACGTTGGTGAATTTTGTTCGATGACCGGAGCGGTCAAACAGCACCACGTCTAGCTCTTCCTCCAGCTTCTGCATGGTGTAGCTCAGCGCAGACGGAACGCGCCCCAGTTCATCGGCCGCCGCCGCAAAACTGCCGCGCCGGTCAATCGCGTCCATGACGCGAAGCGCCTCAAGCGTCAATGCTCTCTCTTTAGCCATCTCGTTCTCATTCAGGAAATTTGAACATACCAGGCAGAATATCTGGCTAACAATGAAGCGTCCATACCTTTACCATTGTTTTAGTGTAAAGAGAGGTCAAGTTTATGATTACGACAAGAACAGCTAAACAGTGCGGACAAGCCGATTTCGGTTGGCTGCAGGCCCGCTACACCTTTTCCTTTGGACACTACTTTGACCCTAAACTCCTCGGTTACGCTTCACTGCGCGTGTTGAACCAGGAAGTGCTCGCCCCGGGCGCCTCCTTCCAGCCGCGTACGTACCCGAAAGTCGATATCCTGAACCTGATCCTGGAAGGCGAGGCAGAATACCGCGATAGCGAGGGCAATCATGTCCAGGCAAAGGCTGGCGAAGCGCTGTTAATTTCCACGCAGCCGGGCATCAGCTATAGCGAGCATAACCTCAGCAAAGACAAAACGCTGACCCGCATGCAGCTGTGGCTCGACGCCTGCCCTGAGCGGGAAAATCCGCTGGTACAGAAGTTAGATTTAACGGGCGATAAGCAGCAGCTGATTGCATCCCCTGATGGCAGTAAAGAGAGCCTGCAGCTGCGTCAGCAGGTGTGGCTGCACCATATCGAGCTGAAGAAAGGTGAGCAGGCAAGCTTCCAGCTTCACGGCCCGCGCGCCTATCTGCAGTCGATTCACGGTACGGTGCATGCGGTGACGCACGCGGAACAGAAAGAAGCGCTCACCTGCGGCGACGGTGCGTTTATTCGTGATGAAGCGAATATCACCCTGGTGGCGGATACGCCGCTGCGCGCGCTGCTGATTGATTTGCCGGTTTAAAGAACGCCCTCACCCTAACCCTCTCCCACAGGGAGAGGGAACAGATAGAGCCCTGAACTCGCTACACCTTACTCGCCATGATCTCAATAATCTGCCGGTCCGTTGCCTGCATCGAGCGGCACGCCAGTGCGCACAGGTTCGCGATCGACTGCTCCACATCGTGCGCGACAATCCCCTCGTTGCCCGTCACGCCCGACTCATCCAGCGCCATCATCACCGCTTTCCAGGCGCTGCTGACGCTGGTGGAAACCTTCATGGCGCAGCTGTTTGACGCCCCGTCGCAGATCATCCCGCTGACGTCACCGATCATACTGCCGATCGCCATTGCGATGGTCCGATAACGGCCACCCATCAGCCACGCCATGCCCGCCGCAGCGCCCATCGCCGCCGTTGTCGCCGCACACAGTGCGGACAGGCGCGGAAGCTGATAATGGATATAGATCGCCGACAGATGCGAGAGCATTAGCGCCCGCGCCAGCCGTTCGTCACCGGCCTGAAGGTGCTCAGCCACAACAACGACGGGCATGGTGGCGGTGATCCCCTGGTTACCGGAGCCCGAATTGCTCATCGCCGGCAGCGTTGCGCCCCCCATCCGGGCATCCGAGGCGGCGCTGGTGCGAATAACAATGTCTGAACCCAGATCCTGCGCCAGCCATCCGCGCGAGCGCTGCTTTTCAAGCGTTGCGCCAATGTGCAGCCCCCACTTCCCGCTGAGCCCTTCGCGGGAGAGCGCATCATTCAGTTGCCCTGCTTCCAGGATGAAGCGAATGGCTTCAAACGGCACCTGCTCGACAAATTCCAGGATCTGCGACAGCGTAGCGTGCGACAGTACCGCCAGCGGGTTGTCATCCACCTCGGTCACGGGCTTATCCAGCGTAAAGCGCGTTTCCCCCTGGCAAACCACTTCCATCACCCGGGTATGCCCGCCCGCGATGGTCACCATTGCCGAGAGTTCCCCGGCATAAACGCAGGCGCGGGAATAGAGGATCTCATCGCAGGGCTCCTGCAGTTTTACCTGCACTTGCCCTGCCTCAAGCAGGGCTTTGGCGCGGACCAGTGCATCGGCTGTGGCATCTTTCAACACCTCCAGTCCGGCGTGCGCGTTACCGCCAATTGCGCCCAGCGCCGCCGCAATCGGTAATCCGACCATGCCGGTACCCGGTACCGTCACGCCCAGCCCGTTTTTCATCAGGTTCGGCGAGACCCACGCCTCAATCCGTGTGACCTCCCCCGGCAGAAGGTCTGCGGCAGTCGCACAGGCCAGTGCCAGAGAGACGGGTTCGGTGCACCCAAGGGCAGGCTTCACTTCTTCCTGCACCGCGCGAATAAATTGATTCCATAAAGGATGAGTTTGCTCAGACATCGTTACGACCTTAATTACCCTCAGGAGAATGCGAGGAAAGGAGAAACACAAAGCAGCAGTCCGGTGATGACAATAATCACCAGCGATACGCCTTTATATTTATGCAGCGCCGGTACCTTGTAGACCAGCCATGCCGGGATCAGACAGCCCACCATGCCGAAGATGGGGCTACAGATGGAGGTGAAGCTCAACACCGGCGCGTTCAGGACTATCGCGCTCCAGGCCAGCAGAATGGTGAACAGCATAATCCCGCGCTGGACGGCGTTTTCATTGATTCTTTCTGCCGGCATTTTGCGGCGCAGGATGTTCATGACGATACCCTGCGTGGCCTCGCGGAAGCCGAGGTAGACGCCGAAGAACGCGGTCATCACGGCGAAGATATTGAGGATCACGCTGACGATTTTGACCCAACCCGCGCCGTCGCCGCTGATAAACTGCGCCGCAATCGCCAGGGCAGAGATATTCTGCTCGTAGGCTTTGACCGCCTCATCGTGCCCCATCGCCAGGGTGAAAGAGACGGCATAGAAGAAGACCGTCACAAACAGGACGCCAAAAGCAATGTTCATCGCCCGCAGCGCCTTATGACGCGCCACCTCCACCGATTTTTCACGCGAGCGGTAAGAGATCACCATCGGGCTGAGGGTCTGAATAAAGAGAATGGAGGTTAAGGTAAAGGGCAGCGTAATGATGGCGTTTTTAATCAGCAGCCCCAGCGGCGGCAGCATGCCCACGTTGGCTAAATGCCAGAGGCCGATCATCGACAGGCCCAGCGCGGCAACTACGAATAATTTGGTCAGCACCATCAGGCTGGACACTTTAAACAGCAGCTTTTCGCCGCGTGAAGAAATCGCGACCAGAATGCAAATCAGGAATAAACCGTAGAACGGATTTTCCGAGAGCAAACCGTCGGTCACGCCGAAGGTGTGCAAATACGAGGCGCTGTCGTTGGTAATGGCCGTGGAATAGACAAACATCCAGATCACCAGCATCACGAAATAGAGCGCACCTAATAAAATTCCCCAGTTCTTACCCAAATACCCGCTAATTACGCTCGGGTAGTCTTTGCATTCCGGGGATTCTGCCAGCGTGTTAATAAACAACCGTTGGAATAAATACATGGCGGGATAACCGATAATGGACGAGAGCAAAAAGACCCACAGCCCCATTAATCCGACCTGCACGGGGAGAAAAACTATCCCCGCACCGATAGCCATCCCGATACTCATGATGACCCAGCCCGTGTCGGTGCTGTCGAATTTGATCGCCTCTCGCCACTCGCTTTCACTCATTCCCGCCCGCCTTGCCGCGGGGGAATCATTCACAATGACACTGCTGTTTGTTGCCGTATCCATGGAGCACTCGCTTATTTTGTAGGGTAAACAGTTGTTTTTATAAGGTTCCGATCGCCAGCGATGGCGATTCAGATAGCAGCAGGTGCTTGTTATTGATGTGAGAAAATCTTAACCGGAGCGAGGGAGAAAAAAGTCACAACTTTTATGAGGATTTTCGAATGATAGAGGAAATTTTGCTTTGTTAATGGGTTGATAGACGGTATTTTTCTAAAAGTGACACCGATCAAGAAATAAAAACCCGCGCGGTGCGCGGGCAGGAAATCAGTTAGCCAGCGCGTTAGCCATATCCGTTCTAATCTGTTTGCGCTGTTCCGGCGTCAATACCTGACTGACGTCGAAGTAATATTTCACGCGGTAATAGCGGGTCTGCTCTTCAATTTTGCTGAATGCACTAAGCTGGCTTTTCACCGTGCTTTCGTCCCATTTTCCCGCCTGGAACATGTCGATCAGCGCGCCGTCCTTCACGCCCGTCATCGGGATCTTGCTGACATTTTGTTCCAGCTGCTTATGCAGATCTTCAATCTTTTTCACCTGCTCATTGCTGAGCTTCAGGTGTTGTACCAGAGGATCCTGGGACGGTGACGGGGCAGCCTCAACGTTCGCGGCCTGCGCCGTAAAACTGCACACCACCAGTGAAGCAGCAGCCAACGCAATGCGGGTCATTTTCATCATCTTACAGTCCTTACATGCTGTTATAGGAAAAAGCAGGAGCATTGTTTTTCAAGAGCGGATGAATATGTGTGAGTAATTATATAAACAATTTTGTATGTTTAGCGGGCAAAAAAATGCCCCCTGCAGTGAGGGGGCATGAGAGTAGGTTTTCGTCAAATCGCCTGCGTAAACGTCCTCGAAATCACGTCCTGCTGCTGCTCGCGTGTCAGCGCATTAAAGCGCACCGCATAGCCCGAAACGCGGATCGTCAGGTTCGGGTAATTCTCCGGATGCGCAATGGCATCGAGGAGCATCTCCCGGTTCATCACGTTAACGTTCAGGTGCTGCCCACCCTCAATAGACGCTTCGTGATGGAAGTACCCGTCCAGCAGCCCTACCAGGTTGGTTTTGCGCACCAGCTCGTCTTTGCCCAGCGCCTGCGGCACGATGGAGAAGGTGTAAGAGATCCCGTCTTTGGCATAGGTGAACGGCAGCTTGGCGACCGACGTTAACGAGGCCACCGCCCCTTTTCTGTCACGGCCGTGCATGGGGTTCGCGCCTGGGGCAAACGGCGTGCCGCCGCGTCGTCCGTCCGGCGTGTTCCCGGTCTTCTGCCCGTAAACCACGTTGGAGGTGATGGTCAGGATCGACTGAGTCGGCACCGCGTTGCGGTAGGTTGGCAGCGCCTGAATTTTCTTCATAAAGCGTTCCACCAGGTCGCAGGCGATGCTGTCCACGCGGTCATCGTTGTTGCCGTACTGCGGGTAATCCCCTTCTATCACGAAATCGACCGCCAGACCGGTATGATCGCGCACCGGCTTCACCGTGGCGTATTTAATGGCGGACAGGGAATCCGCCGCTACCGACAACCCGGCAATGCCGCAGGCCATGGTGCGGTAAACGTCCCGGTCGTGAAGCGCCATCAGCGAGGCTTCGTAGCTGTACTTATCATGCATGTAGTGAATGAGATTCAGCGCGCTGATGTACTGCACCGCCAGCCAGTCCATGAAGTGATCGAGGCTCGCCATTACGGTGTCGTAATCCAGTACCTCATCCAGCAGCGGCTCGGTTTTCGGCCCCACCTGGATCTTCAGCTTCTCGTCCACCCCGCCGTTGATCGCGTACAGCAGCGTTTTCGCCAGGTTGGCGCGTGCGCCGAAGAACTGCATCTGCTTGCCGATCACCATCGGGCTGACGCAGCAGGCAATGGCGTAGTCGTCGCTGTTGAAGTCGGCGCGCATCAGATCGTCGTTCTCGTATTGCAGCGAGGAGGTAACGATCGACACCTGCGCGGCGTATTTCTTGAACGCGATCGGCAGCTGTTCAGACCAGAGGATCGTCAGGTTCGGCTCCGGCGCGGGCCCCATGGTGTGCAGGGTGTGCAGATAGCGGAAGCTGTTTTTGGTCACCAGCGTGCGGCCGTCCAGCCCCATGCCGCCGATCACTTCCGTGGCCCAGATCGGATCGCCGGAGAAGAGCGTGTCGAATTCCGGCGTGCGCAGGAAGCGCACCATGCGGATCTTCATGATGAAGTGGTCGATCAGCTCCTGCGCCTGCACCTCGTTCAGCCGCCCCGCCTGCATGTCGCGTTCGATGTAGATATCGAGGAACGAGGCCGTGCGCCCCAGCGACATCGCTCCGCCGTTCTGGGATTTCACCGCCGCCAGGTAGGCGAAATAGAGCCACTGCACTGCTTCCTGGGCGTTCATCGCCGGGCGTGAGATATCAAAGCCATAGTTGGCCGCCATCTGCTGGATCTGCAGCAGCGCGCGCTTATGCTCCGCCAGCTCTTCGCGCAGGCGGATCGTCGCCTCCAGATCTTCGCCACGTTCCAGCCTGCCCTGCAGATCGGCGAACTGAAGCTCACGCTCGCGCACCAGATAGCGGATACCGTAGAGCGCCACGCGGCGGTAATCGCCGATGATGCGCCCGCGCCCGTAGCCGTCCGGCAAACCGGTCAGCACGCCGGATTTGCGGCAGCGCATCATCTCTGGCGAATAGACGTCAAACACGCCCTGGTTGTGGGTTTTGCGCAGGTCGGTAAACAGGTATTCGAACTGCGGATCCATTTCCCGGCCATAGGCTTCAAACGAGCTGCGGATCATGTTGATCCCGCCGTACGGATGCAGGGCGCGCTTGAGCGGCTTGTCGGTTTGCAGGCCGACGATCGTCTCCAGATCCTGGTCGATGTAGCCCGGCCCGTGGGCCGTAATGGTGGTGGCAATGTTGGTGTCAAAATCCACCGGGGCGTGGGTGGCATTCTCCTGACGAATGCCGACCATCACCTTCTGCCACAGCGCCGTCGTTGCTGGCGTCGCCTGCGCGAGGAAAGCTTCATCGCCTTCATAAGGGGTGTAGTTATGCTGAATAAAATCGCGGACGTTGACGGCGTTTTTCCATTCTTCACCGCGAAACCCGGCCCATGCGTCGCTGTAGGGCGCGACGCCCGTTTCGATTGTTACTTTCATCAGATTCTCGCTTTATCAGGCGTAAGCCGCAGCCGGGGTAACCTTCCCAAGACGGAGGGCGTCCAGCGCGATCATTTTTTCTTCGTTGGTAGGGATCACCGCGCAGATCACGCGGGAGGTATCAGTGGAGATGACGCGCTCACCCGCGCTGCCCGGCAGGGCATTTTTGGCGTCGTCGAGGCGGATGCCGAACACTTTCAGATGTTCCGCCACCAGCGCGCGGACAAGCGTTGAGTTTTCGCCGATGCCGCCGGTAAATACGACCCCATCGAGGCGGTGCAGCGACGCCGCGTGCCCGGCGATATGTCGCGCTATACGGTGAACGAAGGTCTGGATAGCCAGCTGCGCCCGCTCATTACCGGCGTGCCAGGCTTTCTCCAGCGCGCGTAAATCGGAGGAGATGCCGGAGATCCCCAGCAACCCGGACTCTTTGTTGACCATGCGCTCCAGATCCTCAAACGACTGGCCGGTCTGCTGGGCAATCCACGCCATCGCGCCAAAATCCACGTCGCCGCAGCGCGTACCCATCATCAGTCCTTCCAGGGGGGTCATCCCCATCGAGGTATCCACGCTTTGGCCGTTACGCACCGCGCAGATGGACGCCCCGTTGCCGAGGTGGGCAACCACCAGGCCGCTGTCATCGGGGGACAGCCCGAGGAGCGCGTGCGCCTGCGCGGCCACGTAGCGGTGAGAGGTGCCGTGGAAACCGTAGCGGCGCACGCCCAGCGCTTCAAAATAGCGGTACGGCAAACCGTACAGGTACGCCTGCGGCGGCAGCGTCTGGTGGAAGCTGGTATCAAATACCGCGACCTGCTGCACGCCCGGAAACAGGCGCTCTGCGGCTTCCACGCCGCTCAGGTTGGCGTAGTTATGCAGCGGCGCCAGCGGGGAGACCTGGCGGATCTGCTCAATCACCTCTTCCGTAATCAGGGTCGACTCGCTGAAGAGGTCACCGCCGTGCGCAATGCGGTGGCCAATTAAGGCCACGCTGCTCATCAGGTCACGCTTCTCCAGCTCCAGGGCGATGGCAGCCAGCGCCCCTTCGTAGTCCTGGTGAGCCAGTCTGGCTGGCTCACCCCCGTTCACGGAAATAAAGGCTTTATCCATGTTGATGCCGTCTGCAATGCCCGTCATCAGGGCGTCGCAGCTGCTGGCATCGAGCACCGAAAACTTAACAGAGGACGAACCGCAGTTAATTACCAGTACAACCGGAAACTCAATCATCATGTGACTCCGCTCTTCCTGAGCAATGGGTTAGAACAGTTTGTAAACGATATTCAGAATGGTCAGCAGGCCCACAACCGTGACGAAGATGTTCTCGGGTTTGCCCTTATATTTCGCCATGGCCGGCGCTTTGCGGATGGCGTACATCGGCAGCAGGCACAGCAGAGAGGCGATGATTGGCGCGCCCATGGCTTCGATAAGGTCGAGAATGTTCGGGTTGGCGTACGCGACAACCCAGGTGGAGCCCATGATGAACACCATGCTGATGGTGTTCAGTTTGCCGACAGAGACCTTCTTCTTATCGCCTTTGTAGCCGAACTTGAGGATCAGGCCATTCAGCCCTTCCAGCGTGCCCAGGTAATGACCGAAGAAAGATTTGAAGATAGCGACCAGGGCAATAATGGAAGCGCCATATTCCAGTACCGTCGCGAACGTCGATTTAGTGCCGGACATGGAGGCAAAGTGGTTCGCCAGGTAAGAGAGCACCGGAATGTTCTGCGCTTTGGCGTCCGCCATGTTCTGCGGAGAGAGCGTAAACAGGCAGCTAAAGGCGAAGAACATCACCACTGCGACCATCAGCATGCTGGCGCGACCGATGATTTTGGAACATTTCTGCTCGGTGAATTCTTTACCGAACTCCGGCTCGTACTCTTCGCGCTTGGAGACCACAAACGAGGAGACGATAGGCGAGAAGTTGAAGGAGAAGACCATGATGGAGATCCCCAGCCACACCGTGACCAGAATGCCGTCATGGCCGGTGAAGGCGATATCGCTCAGGTTGACCTGGTCGATCACCGCGGAGTTCCAGTAAGGGATCAGCGACAGGGAAATCAGCACCAGACTGGCAATAAACGGGAACACCAGGAAGCTCATCACCTTCACCATCAGGTCTTTACCAAACCAGATAACAAAAGCCATCAGCAGCAGCAGGAACAGCGCCACCACGCCGCGGTTTAGCGCAGGCAGCTGGAGCTGGTTTTCCCAGAAGGTCATGAAGGTGTTAGTAATAGTGACGCCGTAAATCCACAGCAGCGGGCAAATGGCAAAGAAGTAGAGGAACGTGATCACCACCCCGCCGGTTTTACCGAAATGCTCTTCCACCGTTTCGGTGATGTTGCCGGAGACGTTGCTGCCGGACAGGCAGAGGCGCGCCAGCGCGCGGTGGCAGTAAAACGCAATCGGGAACGCGAGAACCAGCATCAGCAGGATAGGGATTAAGCCCCCAAAGCCTGCGCGAATGGGGAAGAACAGCACGCCTGCGCCAATGGCGGTACCAAACAGGCCAAGCGTCCAGGTGGTATCAGACTTACGCCAGGAGGACGTTTTTGTCTGGCCAACGATAATGCTTTCTGTGTTGCTCATAGGTCATCTTTATGCGTCAACGAAGCCGGTAATTTGGGAAACACGGGAGAGATCGATATTGCCGCCGGAAATAATGCAGACGGTTTTGCGGCCCTGAATATAGTGGTCAAGCTTGCCGCTTAATAACGCGGCACAGGCCAGCGCGCCGGCGCCTTCCGTCACCACTTTATTTCGCTGAATAAGGGCAATCATGCTGTTGCGAATATCGTCTTCGCTCACCAGCACAATGTCATCGACCAGTTCACGAACGATTTCGAAGGTTAATTTACCCGGACGAGAGACGTCGCAGCCGTCGGCTAACGTGCCGGTAACGCGATGGTTGGTTATTTCTCCTGCCTGCCAGGAGGCTGCCATTCCGTGCACATTTTCAGACTGTACGCCGATAATATTAATGGTCGGATTGATGGATTTAATCGCCGTTGCAATCCCGGCAATTAATCCGCCGCCGCCGATAGGGACAATGACGTTATCCACGTCGTATAAATCTTCGAGAATTTCGAGGCCGATGGTGCCCTGCCCGGCGATCACTTTGGCGTCATCGTAAGGCGGAATAAAAATGCGCCCTTCCATCTCGACGATTTCGCTCACTTTAGCGATGGTGTCGTTGAAGTTCTCACCGTGGAGCACCACTTCCGCCGAGTAGTCGCGGGTCGCGGCCACTTTAGATTTTGGTGCGCCCATCGGCATCACCACTTTACCGTCGATGCCGAGCATGGCGCAGGAGAGCGACACTCCCTGCGCGTGGTTTCCCGCAGAGCAGGCGACCACGCCTTTGCGCTTTTCAGCATCGGTCAGCGAGCTTAATTTATTAAACGCGCCGCGAATTTTGAACGAACCGGTACGCTGCATGTTCTCAAACTTAAGGAATATTTCGCCCTTACACCGTTCGCTGAGATAATTCGAGCGCGGCATACCGGTTTTATATATCTTGCCTGCCAGTCGTTTTCTGGCGTCCTGAATATCTTCAATGGTTACCGGGAGATCGTAGGTAATATGCATAATATCCTCGTTATAATAATTCATTCTTTTCAGGCAAAGTCAGGGTATCAGAGCGTTAATACGTTAAGCTCTGGGTATTTTTAAAATTAAAACTTATTATTCATCGTCGTCTTTCGATATTCATCGACGAATATTGTTTAGCCAGCTCAACTAATACTGACGCCGATTTTTTAATCCTGTAATTTTTAGACCACACGGCAGCATAACGCGCCACGGGTAATTCGTCTTCCACGGGCAGCACAATAAATTGATCCGAACCGAATGGGGCAATCATGTCGCGGGGAATCACCGTCAGATAATCGGCATTCAGGACAAGGTTATAAATGGTGACGACGGAATCGGTCTGGACGATGTTTTCGATGCTGATGTGGTTGTCTTGCAGAGTGGTCAGAAGTTCTTTGTAGTAGCCCATATCGGTTTGCGGCATCACCCACTGCTCGTGCGTAAGCGATGCCAGTGTCGTCGGGCCGGTACACGTTCGCGTTTTGCTGGCGACCAGCACAAACTCAGACTCAAACAGCGGTTCGACGTGCAGATCCTGCAGCAGCATTTCATCGCTCAGCGTGCCGATAGCGAAATCCAGACGACCATCGCGAATGGCCGGGAGGAAAGAGGAGAGCTGAGCTTCATACATTGAGACGCGCGCTTTCGGGAACACTTCCTTGAATTTTTTGATCATCTCAGACAGGAAGGTAAAACCAATCAGCGACGGATAGCCAAAGGAGACATCCATAACGGTGCTAAAACTGAGACTGTTGATTTCGCTCACCATGTTTTTCATTTCACGGGTGATCGACTCGGAGTACGAGAGCAGAACCTGGCCTGCAGCCGTCAGTTTTACGCCCGTATTTTTACGTACCATCACTTCCACACCGAAGTAAGATTCGATATCGCTGATGATTTTGCTGACGGCGGGTTGCGTCAGGCCCAGTTGTCTTGCAGCAGAACCTATGGAGCCACTTTTAATGACTTCCTGAAATACCACGAGGTGCTGTGTTTTCGGTAGAATAATAGTGTTCATAATATTCTGCGCTTATTTCCCTATGACGGGGTGAATTCTACTCAATAATGTTTCAGGGGGTATGTGCTGTTACTCACAATTTGCTTTGAGCAACCCTTAACTCACGCTTCAAAAACCCATTAAAAACCTTATAAATCAATGCATTGAAGGTAATTAAATACGCTACAACGCTGATATTGATCAACAAAAATAGCGCTAATAAATTTATTTTATGGCGATAACCCGGATTTATTTCACCGTTCTTAAAAAAACAATAAAGACGATATTTCAGGCAATTAAAGGCTAATAAATAACCGTCATTTGTTTGAAACATACTTTCATTTAAGTCATTTTTTACGACGTAAATTTTCAAATTTCAGGAAAAGAGTGGAATAAGTCACATATTCACGGAGGAAATGTATTTGATTTCAATAAGCGCACATCAAACGAGAAAAGATTTACGAACATTAAGCTAACAATCATAACAAATCATCAATACTACAGATCGCCGGTTTTTTAGATTTAAATTTTGTGATGGCGATCATCTGCAGATGCCGAGGCGGAACCGGCGAGTGAAAAACAGTGAAATGTGCTTAATGTCGCAAATATGAGAATTGATGTCGTTTGTGTGGTGCCGGGTGGCGCTGCGCTTACCCGTTCGTCGTGGTTGTCCGCCGGGGTAATTCCCGGCGACTTATCCAGCCCCTCGTCACAATGATTGCCGTATTAACCTACTATTTCCGGACACCACAACGACTCTTGTCGTTTGTACGCATCAGAACTTTTTGTTCCGGAAGCGGGTATACATCATCAGATAGCGTTTCAGATTGCGTAGCGTCATCAGTTTCATCAGGGTTTGCGGGCGCATCTTTTTGTTGCGAATGTAGTACAGAGTGAATAGCTGATATTTTTTACTCGATACGTCTAATTTGGCTTTGTGTTTCCGGTAAAAACGTAGATAACCTGAAAACTTTCGTCCTGAGCAGGTAATGCGGGCTTCGCCGTGATTGACATAAAGCACCTGTGTGATGTCATCCAGTTTGAAAGGTTCACCGAAGGTTTCTGCAAGCCGATAAAAAGCATCATAATCCTGAGCAGCCGGCAAGGCGTCGTCGAACAGGATCTGCTGCATTCTACTGGTTAAGGTCAGCATTTGGTTGCCTATAATATTCCGTTTATCAAACAGGCTTTTTTTATAAGCTGGTTTCGGATACACCTGTAATTCATCAGGATGATGATATCCGGTACCGTCACAAAGATAATCATTTGCGTACAAAAAACTGTGCAACTGAAGTTTATGTTGCCAGGTAAGAAAAGAGGACAGGCGTGTCGGCAGCCATTCATCATCATCATCCAGACCCGTAATAAGGTCACCACGGGCCATTCTTATAGCCTGATTTCGGACTGCACAAGCGCCAGAGTTAAATTCATTGCGAATATAGGTAATGCGTGGGTCATTCAGTTCGGAGATATACGTCAAGAGTTGGTCAAATGACGATGAGAAATCGTCAATGATAATGAGTTCCCAGTTCACATAGTCTTGATTCAGTACCGATTGTATGGCTCTGATCGCAAATGCCTGGCGGTTCCAGGTTGGCATGTAGATGGAGATGAGTGGCCGGGATAGTGGCGTGTCACTTTCATTTTGTTCATTTTCCGTCAATAACCTGACATCATGGATATCACTTCCAGTAAAATCCACGCAAGTACAATCAGCGTGACTAAAAATTGTACCTTCCGTTTTACAGTAGCTAAGATTAGCGCCTGCAAGATTGGCACAGGAGAAATCGGCTCCTCGAAGATCACAAAACGAAATATCGCATCCCGATAAATCAATATTGCGTAAATAGAGCCCCCTGAGATCCATAAACCTCAGATCTGCACCAGCTAAACCAGGCTGATATCGGTGATTTTTAAGTATATTTTTATGATATTGGATTAGTTTTTTTAGTTTGTTTTTTCTGTCCATGCTCAACCGAATACCGATAAGAAAATTAGGCATTGAGTTAAGCGCTCTTAACATTCTATAGCAATAGCCCCCCTTCATTTTCAGAAATTAATTAGGGACAAACTGTATTTATTAACGTTTTATTTATTTTTCTCATACATTGTAGTGAGCCAGGGAGGTCTGTAGAGCCAATATTGTCAGTAAATAAATATGAATCGCAATCCAGAGACATACATATAAACTGAAGGCAGACGGAAATGAAGGCTGTAGCGGTTGCAAGGTTTCAGGATAGTCGGGATGGAACAGCCGTTGGTGTGCCTCGTTTGTATCACAGTCTGTGTCACATTTTCACCTGGGAAAGCCTGAGACACACCAACGTATTGTTTTAGAAGAAGTTGAAGCTGACCGATAAGCCGGGTTCTGTCGTGGACAGTCATTCATCTAGGCCAGCAATCGCTCACTGGCTCAAGCAGCCTACCCGGGTTCAGTACGGGCCGTACCATGTGAACCCCTATTTGGCCTTGCTCCGGGTGGAGTTTACCGTGCCACGGACTGTTACCAGCCGCGCGGTGCGCTCTTACCGCACCCTTTCACCCTTACCTGATCCCGCTTGCGCGGGCCATCGGCGGTTTGCTCTCTGTTGCACTGGTCGTGGGTTTCCCCCCCAGGCGTTACCTGGCACCCTGCCCTATGGAGCCCGGACTTTCCTCCCCTCCGCCCGTCTCCCCCGAAAGGGACGACGACGAAGCGGCGACTGTCTGGTCAGCTTCGGCGCGCAGTATAGAGGGTTTGCGCGCCGCTGTCACCCTCGGCTGTGGGTAAGCCGTGATTAACGCGCCACTTCCACCTTCGCCAGTTTTTCGTAGTAGCATGCAATTGCGCTGTGATCGGCCGTGCCCAGGCCATCGGCACGCAGCGCCTGCATCATCTCCATGACCGCTGCGGTCAGCGGCAGCTGTGCGCCCACGCCGTGGGAAGTATCCAGCGCGTTCGCCAGATCTTTGATATGCAGGTCGATGCGGAAACCGGGTTTGAAATTGCGATCCATGACCATGGGCGCTTTGGCATCCAGCACGGTGCTGCCCGCCAGACCGCCGCGAATGGCCTGGTAGACCAGGTCCGGATTGACACCCGCTTTGGTCGCCAGCGTCAGCGCTTCAGACATGGCGGCAATGTTGAGTGCCACAATCACCTGGTTTGCCAGCTTGGTCACGTTACCCGCCCCGATCTCCCCGGTGTGTACCACGGAGCCCGCCATGGCTTTCATCAGGTCGTAAAATTTATCGAAAAGAGCTTTATCGCCGCCGACCATGACCGACAGCGTGCCGTCGATGGCTTTCGGCTCGCCGCCGCTGACCGGTGCATCCAGCATATCGACGCCCTTCGCCTTCAACGCCTCGCTGATTTCACGGCTCGCGAGCGGTGCGATAGAGCTCATATCGATCAGCACCAGGCCCGGTTTCGCGCCGTCGATAATGCCGTTTTCACCCAGCGCGACTTCTTTGACGTGCGGGGAGTTTGGCAGCATGGTGATGATGACATCGCACTGCTCGGCAATGGCTTTCGCGGTGGTGGCTGCTTCTGCGCCAGCCGCTATCACCTCAGCCACGGCATGTGGATTATGATCGGAGACCACCAGCGAGTAACCTGCTTTGATGAGGTTCTTACTCATTGGTTTACCCATGATCCCCAGGCCAATAAAACCCACTTTCAGCGTCATAATCTGTTTCCTCAATGATGGTTATTTTTTAAAAGCGTCCGCTAATTTCTGCGTAGCCGAGCGGAAAACGCCGAGGTCGCTGCCGACAGCAACAAACGTGGCACCCCACTCCAGGTAGCGGCGGGCGTCAGCCTCAACCGGCGCCAGAATGCCGCACGGCTTGCCGTGTGCTTTGGCGCGGGCAAAGATGTGCTGGATCGCGCGCTGCACGTCAGGGTGGCTGGCGTTACCCAGATGGCCTAAGGCGGCAGCCAGATCGCTTGGGCCGACGAAGATCCCGTCCACGCCGGTTGTGGCGGCAATCGCGTCGACGTTATCGACGCCCTGCTGGCTCTCGATCTGAACCAGAATGGTGATGTTGCTGTTGGACTGCGCGAAATAGTCCGGGACGGTGCCAAACATATTGGCGCGGTGCGAAACGGAAACGCCGCGGATCCCTTCGGGAGGATAGCGCGTTGACGCCACGGCCAGCGCCGCTTGCTCTTCCGTCTCCACAAACGGGATCAGGAAGTTGTAGAAGCCGATATCCAGCAGACGCTTAATAATCACCGGTTCGTTGGTGGGGACACGCACCACCGGGGCACTGTTGCTGCCTTTCAGCGCCATCAGCTGCGGAATAAACGTGCTGATATCGTTTGGCGCATGTTCGCCGTCCAGCACCAGCCAGTCGAAACCGGCCAGGCCCAGCACTTCGGTGCTGATAGGGTTTGCCAGCGCGGACCAGCAGCCAATCTGAATCTGGTGCGCTGCGAGAGCCGCTTTAAATTTATTCGGGAAGATAGCGTTATTCATTGTATTTACCTTTTTAATTCCGCAGCCTTTTTCAGCATCATTTTATTTATTCAGACACCGCGCCATCATGATATTTATTATTCGGACATACTCTGGCGTAATAAAATCGTCATTCAGTATAAGATGCAATCCACGACCGCACATTGTTTTAATGCTCAGGTATTACGCTATTTTTTGATAAAAATTTTTGCATATGCACAAAGCACTGGGCGCTAATGCACAGAATCAAGGATTACGGGCTCGCGAGCGATCGGGATCACATTTTGATATTGAATCTGCTGACATGCTTTATTTCTGAAAGCCGCGTATTTATTTCTACCATCAGAAAAATGGCTGAACCTATTATCAGAATTTTGCTGGAGAATACTGACCAATGGCCGACATTGAAATTCGACAGGCACCGCCGACGGCGTTTTATATAAAAGTGCACGACGCCGATAACGTGGCGATTATCGTCAACGACAATGGCTTAAAAGCAGGAACCCGCTTCCCGGACGGGCTGGAACTGACTGAGCATGTTCCGCAGGGACATAAAGTCGCCCTGGTGGATATTCCTGCTGAAAGCGAAATTGTGCGTTACGGTGAAGTCATCGGCTATGCCGTTCATTCGATACCGCAGGGAAGCTGGGTGGAGGAGTCGCTGGTGGCGCTGCCAGAAGCGCCGCCGCTGAACACGCTTCCGCTGGCAACCCGCGTGCCGGAACCGCTACCCCTGCTGGAAGGCTATACCTTTGAAGGCTATCGCAATGCGGACGGCAGCGTCGGCACTAAAAATCTGCTCGGTATTACCACCAGCGTGCACTGCGTGGCGGGCGTCGTGGATTACGTGGTGAAAATCATCGAACGCGATCTGCTGCCAAAATACCCGAACGTCGACGGCGTGGTGGGCCTGAACCACCTCTACGGCTGCGGCGTGGCGATTAACGCGCCCGCTGCCGTGGTGCCTATCCGGACCATCCACAATATCGCCCTGAACGCCAACTTTGGCGGCGAGGTGATGGTCATTGGCCTCGGCTGTGAAAAATTGCAGCCAGAACGCCTGCTGCAGGGTACCGAGGATGTCAAAGCCATCCCGGCAGACGAGGCCAGCATCGTGCGCCTGCAGGACGAACGCCACGTCGGTTTCCGCTCAATGGTCGACGATATTTTGCAGGTAGCAGAACGCCATCTGGACAGGCTCAACCGCCGCCGGCGCGAAACGTGCCCGGCGTCGGAGCTGGTGGTCGGAACCCAGTGCGGCGGCAGCGATGCCTTCTCCGGCGTGACGGCCAACCCGGCGGTGGGCTATGCGTCCGATCTGCTTGTTCGCTGCGGCGCCACGGTGATGTTCTCCGAGGTGACTGAAGTGCGTGACGCCATCCATCTGCTGACGCCGCGCGCCGTTAATAAAGAGGTCGGCAAGCGCCTGCTTGATGAGATGGCCTGGTACGATAACTATCTCGATATGGGCAAAACCGACCGCAGCGCCAACCCGTCTCCGGGCAACAAGAAAGGCGGCCTGGCAAACGTGGTGGAAAAAGCCCTCGGCTCTATTGCCAAATCCGGGCAGAGCGCCATTGCAGAAGTGCTCTCTCCGGGCCAGCGCCCGACGAAACGCGGCCTGATCTACGCGGCAACGCCGGCCAGCGATTTTGTGTGCGGGACGCAGCAGGTGGCATCCGGCATTACGGTGCAGGTCTTTACCACCGGGCGCGGCACGCCGTACGGCCTGATGGCGGTGCCGGTGATCAAGATGGCGACTCGCACCGAGCTGGCAAACCGCTGGTATGACTTAATGGATATCAACGCGGGCACCATCGCCACAGGAGAAGAGAGCATTGAGGACGTGGGCTGGAAGCTGTTCCACTTCATTCTGGATGTCGCCAGCGGGCGAAAGAAAACCTTCTCGGACCAATGGGGATTGCATAATCAGCTGGCGGTGTTTAACCCGGCACCGGTGACGTGATTTTCCGTCCCACATCTATCCCGCATTTAGGTAACCCGTCGGACACGCCGCAAACCTTCCAGGTTGAGGCGATACCTGCTAGCTAAAAGACACATAACGATCCGTAGGCCGGATAAGGCGTAGCCGCCACCCGGCAAAAACCGGCAGGGGATGCCTTACTCCCCCTGCTGCTCCAGCGCATACTTATACAACGCATTTTTCTTCACGCCGTGAATTTCTGCCGCCAGCGCAGCGGCTTTCTTCAGCGGCAGTTCCGACTGCAGCAGCGCCAGCGTGCGCAGCGCGTCGGCAGGAAGGGCGTCTTCTTCCGCCTTGTGCCCTTCGACGATCAGCACCATTTCACCCTTGCGGCGGTTTTCGTCTTCCTTCACCCACGCCAGCAGCTCGCCCACCGGTGCGCCGTGGATGGTTTCCCAGGTTTTGGTCAGCTCGCGCGCCAGCACCACGTAGCGGCCTTCCCCCCAGACGGTCACCATATCTTCCAGGCTCTCCAGCAGGCGGTGCGTAGATTCGTAGAAAATCAGGGTGCGCGGTTCCGCTTCCAGCTCTTTTAAGACGTCGCGGCGGCCTTTTGATTTAGCAGGCAGAAAGCCTTCATAGCAGAAACGGTCAGACGGCAGACCTGCGGCGCTTAACGCAGCAATCGCGGCGCACGGTCCCGGCAGGGGCACAACGCGAATACCGGCTTCGCGACAGGTACGCACCAGGTGATAGCCCGGATCGTTGATCAGCGGCGTACCGGCATCGGAGACCAGAGCAATGTTCTGCCCCTCTTTCAGCTTCGCCACCAGCGTTTCGGCTTTTTGTTGCTCATTGTGATCGTGCAGCGCAAACAAACGGGCGTTAATCGCGAAATGTTGCAGCAGCAGGCCGGTGTGGCGGGTATCTTCAGCAGCAATTAAATCAACAGCTTGCAGTACGGTGAGCGCACGTTGGGTAATATCAGACAAATTCCCGATAGGAGTAGGTACAATATAAAGCTGGCCTTGAGAATTATCTGCCGTTTCGTGTTGTTTCATTGTTTCGTCCGTATTGCCGATTTAATATTGAGCATTGCGTAAAAAAAATCACTGGATACAGTATGGTACCGTTAACGTTTCTTCGAAAAAAAGCCACGCGCAGCGTGCCGCTTCTGCTGGCAGCCCTGATCTTTGCAGGCTGTGGCACCCAGGCACCTGACCAGAGCACCGCCCATCTCCAGGGTTCTGCTCAGGCTGATTCTGGCTTTTATCTGCAACAAATGTCGCAGAGTTCAAATGATACCAAGACCAACTGGCAATTACTCGCCATTCGTGCACTGCTGAAAGAGGGTAAAACCCAGCGGGCAGCCGAACTGTTTAACCAGTTGCCAAAAGATCTTAACGACGCACAGCGTCGCGAGCAGAGCCTGCTCTCTGCCGAGCTGAAAGTCGCGCTGAAAGATTACGCCGCAGCGAAGAAGATCCTCGGTGATATCGACGTAAGCGCGCTGGATAAAAACCAGCAGGCGCGCTTCTGGCAGGCGGGTATTACCGCTGAGCAGGGACGCCCTTCCCTGACGTTGCTCCGCGCGCTCGTCGCGCAAGAGCCGCTGCTTGGCGGTGCTGATAAGCAGAAAAATATTGATGCCACCTGGCAAGCGCTGGCGTCGATGACGCAGGAACAGGCGCAGGCGCTGGTCATCAACGCCGATGAAAGCGTCCTGCAGGGCTGGCTGGATCTGCAGCAGATGTGGTTTAACAACCGCAGCGATCCAAAAATGTTGAAAGCCGGCATTACGGACTGGCAGACGCGCTACCCGCAAAACCCGGGCGCGAAAATGCTGCCAACCCAGCTGGTGAACGTGCAGAACTTTAAGCCAGCTTCCACCAGCAAAATCGCCCTGCTTCTGCCGCTCAACGGCCAGGCGGCGGTGTTTGGACGTACCATTCAGCAGGGTTTTGAAGCGGCGAAAAACGGCACGACGTCGGTAGCCGGCAGCGCCGTTCCCGCACAGGCAGCCCAGGCGGCTAATGTGAATAATGATGTTGTCAGCCCATCCGCCGCAGAGACCAGCGACCTGACCACGGCGCAAACGCCAGCGCAGGGCACGATGCAAAACCCTGTGACGGCCCCGACGACGCCTCCAGCTGAAGCTGCACCGGCTACAGCAGCACCTGCGGCCCAGGCTCCGGCCGAGACGCAAACGGCGCCAGCTCCTGCCACAACAGCAGAACAGCCTCAACAGCAGCCTGCACAACCCGCGGCTCAACCTGCCGCGCAGCCGCAGGCCGTGGCAACCACCAGCGCCAACCCGGGCGCTGAATTGAAAATCTACGACACCAGCTCGCAGCCGCTTGACCAGGTGCTGGCGCAGGTACAGCAGGACGGGGCGAGCATCGTTGTCGGTCCGCTGCTGAAGAACAACGTGGAAGAGCTGATGAAGAGCAATACCACGCTGAACGTGCTGGCGCTCAACCAGCCAGAGCAGGTTCAGAACCGGGCCAATATCTGCTACTTCGCGCTCTCTCCGGAAGATGAAGCCCGCGATGCGGCGCGTCATATTCATGAGCAGGGTAAGCAGGCTCCGCTGCTGCTCATCCCACGCAGCACGCTGGGCGATCGCGTGGCCAATGCCTTTGCCGATGAGTGGCAGAAGCTGGGCGGCGGCGTGGTGCTGCAGCAGAAATTCGGTTCCGTCTCTGAACTGCGCGCAGGCGTCAACGGCGGGGCGGGTATCGCGCTTAACGGCAGCCCGGTCACCGCGAGCCTGCCACAGCAGCAGGGCGTGACGATTGGCGGCCTGACGATCCCTGCGCCGCCAACCGACGCGCAGATTAGCGGTGGCGGTAAAGTGGATGCGGCCTATATCGTTGCCACGCCGCAGGAGATCGCCTTTATCAAACCGATGATTGCGATGCGTAACGGCAGCCAGAGCGGCGCAACGCTTTATGCCAGCTCCCGCAGCGCACAGGGCACCGCAGGCCCGGATTTCCGTCTGGAAATGGACGGTCTGCAGTACAGCGAAATCCCGATGCTGGCCGGCAGCAATCCATCCCTGATGCAGCAGGCGCTGAGCGCGGTGCGTAACGATTACTCTCTGGCGCGTCTGTATGCGATGGGGGTTGATGCGTGGGTGCTGGCGAACCACTTTACCCAGATGCGTCAGGTGCCGGGCTTCGAGCTTAACGGCAACACCGGCGATCTGACCGCGACCCAGGATTGTGTGATTAACAGGAAGTTATCATGGCTCAAATACCAGCAGGGGCAGATCGTCCCGGCCAGTTAAGCCGCAAACAAACCGGCGATGCGTGGGAGTTAAAGGCGCGTCGCTGGCTTGAAGGCAAAGGACTGCGTTTTATCGCCGCCAACGTCCGCGGGCGTGGTGGCGAAATTGACCTGATCATGAAAGACGGTCAGGTCATTGTGTTTGTAGAAGTGCGCTTTCGACAGTCCTCCCGTTTTGGCGGTGCTGCCGCCAGCGTGACGCTCGCCAAACAACATAAATTATTACAGACTGCCCACTTGTGGCTTGCCCGCCATAATGGGAGTTTTGATACTGTGGATTGCCGGTTCGATGTGATAGCCTTCACCGGAAATGAGATCGAATGGCTTAAAAACGCTTTTGGCGAAGACGCATAATTAAGATTTAAAAGGGATAACGTGCTCGAAAGAATTAAAGTGTGCTTCACAGAAAGCATCCAGACTCAGATTGCCGCGGCGGAAGCCCTTCCGGATGCTATCTCGCGTGCCGCAATGACGCTGGTGCAATCCCTGCTAAACGGCAACAAAATCCTCTGTTGTGGCAACGGCACGTCAGCCGCCAACGCACAGCATTTTGCTGCCAGCATGATCAATCGTTTTGAAACAGAACGCCCCAGTTTACCTGCCATTGCACTTAATACCGATAATGTGGTCTTAACGGCGATTGCTAACGATCGTCTGCATGACGAAATTTACGCAAAGCAGGTGCGAGCCCTGGGTCATGCCGGAGATGTGCTGCTGGCCATCTCCACGCGCGGCAACAGCCGGGATATTGTCAAAGCCGTTGAAGCCGCCGTCACCCGCGACATGACAATCGTGGCCTTAACCGGCTATGACGGGGGTGAGCTTGCGGGTCTGCTTGGGCCGCAGGATGTGGAAATCCGCATTCCGTCTCACCGGAGCGCACGCATACAGGAGATGCATATGCTCACGGTGAACTGCTTATGTGACTTGATCGATAACACGCTTTTCCCTCACCAGGATGATTAAGGAGTTCTTATGAAGGCTTTATCGACCCTCGCAGTCCTTATGTCTGCATTACTGCTTCAGGGATGTATCGCTGCGGCCGTTGTGGGTACCGCCGCAGTAGGCACCAAAGCGGCAACCGATCCGCGCACTGTGGGAACACAGGTGGATGACGGTACGCTGGAGCTGCGCGTCAACAGTGCGCTGTCGAAAGACGAACAGATCAAGAAAGAGGCGCGTATCAACGTGACGGCTTATCAGGGCAAAGTGCTGCTGGCAGGCCAGGCGCCGAATATGGAGCTCGCCTCGCGTGCGAAACAGATTGCGATGGGCGTTGAAGGGACCACAGAGGTGTTTAACGAAGTGCGTCAGGGCAAGCCAATTGGTTTGGGTGATGCCTCTTCCGATACCTGGATCACCACCAAAGTACGTTCCCAGCTGCTGGGCTCGGACCAGGTGAAATCTTCCAACGTGAAGGTGACAACGGAAAACGGTGAAGTGTTCCTGCTGGGTCTGGTGACCGAACGTGAAGGGAAAGCGGCGGCCGATATCGCCAGCCGGGTGAGCGGCGTGAAGCACGTCACCACCGCGTTTACTTACATTAAATAAAAAAATCCCCTCAAGTGAGGGGATTTTTTTGTAGGCCCGGTAAGCGTAGCGCCACCGGGCGTTTTTCACAGAAGCGCAATGCTTCCCACCATCACCCCGCTCAACGCCACCAGCCCCGCGGTGAGCCACAGCGCTTTCGCCGGGAATGACTTACGCAGCATAATCAGCGACGGCAGGCTGATGGCCGGTAACGTGATGAGCAATGCCAGTGCCGGTGCGGTGCCCATGCCGGCCAGCATCATGGTCTGAACAATAGGAATTTCTGCGGCGGTAGGGATCACAAACAGGCAGCCTGCAACGGCCATCGCAATGACCCACAACAGCGTGTTGTCGATAGCGCCATCCGCATGCGGGAAGAGCCAGACGCGCGCCGCGCCGAGAACCAGCACCGCCAGGATATAGACCGGGATGGTGCTCCAGAAAAGCTGCCATAGCGCCCTGCCCCAGCGCGCAAAGAACCCGCCCTGCGGCTCGCTGACGTCCAGCTCAACAGACGCGGACTCTGGCGCCTTATCCTTCACCAGATTCTGCACCAGCGTCGCCACCACCAGCACGGTCAGCAGTCCGGCCACCAGACGAATGAACGCGAAATGCCAGCCCAGGACAAAGCCCATAAACACCAGCGTCGCCGGATTGAGCAGCGGGTTGCCCATCCAGAACGCCAGCGCGCCACCCATCGACACGCGCTGGCGGCGCATCCCTGCCGCCACGGGCGCAGCGCAGCAGGAGCACATCATGCCCGGCAGGGAGAAGATCGTTCCCAGCAGCGCCCCCTGAAAACGGGGCTGTCCGAGGGTTTTCACCAGCCAGTTGCGCGGGATCAGCACCTGAATCAATGAGCCCAGGATCACGCCTAAGACGGCGGCCTTCCAGACGGCAAGGAAGTAGACCATGGCATAGTCCCACGCCGCCTGAAGCGGGCTGGCATCCGCCTGAGCGAGAATAGATTTACCGATGCTGTGCGTTTCGGCGGCGGTGAAGGCTTTGCCGTAGTACGGCTGCCATTTCACGTACCAAAGGCCAACGATGACCACGAGAAAGAAGAGTGCGGGCTTCCACCATTGAACAGGTGTTGCCGCCTGAGATGAAGACTGACCAGTCATAGCATTCCCCGGAGAGTATGAGTAATTAGCCGGGGGAGTTTACGCCTCGCCCTGCGCGATTTCACGCAGTTTTGCCGAAGGGATAATGTTTACGCCCGCTTTCGACGGAGCCAGTCCCTCTTTTAACAGCGCACGCGCGACGTCCCGCGCCTCGATAGATTTCAAGTTGCCGGGCAGGATCCGAAACAGCGGGGCAAATATCGACTCGTTAAAGCGGCGCTCGTCCCGGTGGCCGATCAGCATTGAGGGGCGCACAATCGTCAGCTGCTCCCATTTCTGCGCAATCAGCGCATCCTCCATCTTGCCCTTCACCTTGTTGTAGAAGAAAGGCGATCCGGCACTGGCGCCCAGCGCGCTGACCACCAGAAAATGTCTGGCTCCCAGCTTTTTCGCCGTAAGCGCGGTGTCCACCACCAGCGTATAGTCGGCGTGGATAAATGCCTCTTTGCTCCCCGCCTCCCGCCGCGTGGTGCCCAGACAGCAAAAGGCGATATCAATCGGGTCCTGGACCTGCGCCAGCGCATCCGTCAGCTGGGGATCGTGCGGATTAAAAACGCCGGAGATGTCCGCCAGCGGTCGACGCGTCGGGGCGGCGATGTAGTTCACGCGGCGATCCTGAATCAGCAACCGCAGCAGATGATCGCCCACTAGCCCGGTAGCCCCGGTAATCAGTACCTGACTCATCGTATCCCCTTTACAGAATTGTCCGTTTGCGAACTCAGCGTCGTCGACCACACTTAGAAGTCTGTTACAGGTAAGTATTTACCACAAGCGGAGAAAAATCAGTCTGAAGCCAAAACAACGGAGGAAGCATGGGCAAGAAAATCGCAGTCTTGATTACCGACGAGTTTGAAGATTCAGAATTCACCTCTCCTGCAGAGGCGTTCCGCAAGGCGGGACATGAGGTCATCACCATCGAGAAAGAGGCGGGCAAAACGGTGAAAGGCCATAAGGGCGAGGCCAGCGTGACCATCGACGAGACTATCGATAACGTGAGCCCCTCAGATTTTGACGCCCTGCTTTTACCCGGCGGCCATTCACCGGATTCCCTGCGCGGAGACGAGCGCTTCGTGACCTTCACCCGGGACTTTGTCTCTACCGGCAAACCGGTCTTTGCCATCTGTCACGGGCCGCAGCTGCTCATCAGCGCGGAGGTTGTACGCGGGCGTAAGCTCACGGCGGTGAAACCGATCGTTATCGATCTGAAAAATGCGGGGGCCGAGTTTTACGATCAGGAGGTGGTCAACGACAAAGACCAGCTGATCACCAGCCGGACCCCGGACGATCTCCCGGCGTTTAACCGCGAAGCGCTACGCCTGCTCGGCGCGTAACCAGTGCAGCTTCTTGCCAAAGCCCAGGGTGTTGTCGGTAAATTTCAGCTCATCGAGGCGGATTTCCCACACCGGGGCTTTTAGCGCAGCGGCGACCGGAAAGCGGCGCGTGTAGTGCTTGCGACGCGCGTCGCTCTCTTCTCCGTCCAGGCGACGGATTTCCCCCTTAAACTGTACCCCACGGATCAGCGCCACTGTTTTCGGCTGGCCATTTACCGTGCCCGCGACTTTTGCCTGCTGGCCGGTCATCTGCGCATGACGCGTTTTGTCTTCGCTCATGACGTAAAATGCGACGCGCTCCGGATCGTAGTAGTAAAACGCGTTTGCGCACCACATCTCACCCTCGCTGTAGACGCACCAGGTGACGACGTGCTGCTTCGCCAGCCAGCGGTTAATGGCGGCCAGTGTTTCCATTTTCGTTCTCTCTCATGCTATGGTGCGTTCACCTTAACATACTGAATCTGTTTACCGTGTGCTGGTTTCTCTATCTTGTCCGAACCGCTGATAACGCACTCTACACCGGGATCACCACCGATGTGGCGCGGCGTTTTTTACAACATCAAACGGGGAAAGGGGCAAAAGCGCTGCGGGGGAAAGGAGAATTACAGCTCGCCTTTTCGGCGCCCGTCGGTGACCGATCGCTGGCGCTCAGGCTGGAATACCGCATCAAACAGCTGACGAAGCGCCAGAAAGAGCGCCTCGTGACCGGAGACGGCTCCTTTGAGGCGCTACGCGAGAGCCTGATTAAAAGCGATTGAAATGGTCGTGGTATTCAACCAGACCATTGACGCCGTTGAGCGCGTCGTCCGCCAGACGGTGCACCTGGAAAGCGGATTCCGTACCCGGCCAGCGGCAGCGCAGATCGTAATGCGCGGCCTGCTCGAAGCCCAAACGGCCATAGAATGCCGGATCGCCCAGCGTTACAACGGCCGCATAACCGAACTCATTGAGCGAATCCAGCCCTTCATAGACCAGCTGGCGCGCCAGCCCCTGCCCGCGATAGTTTTCATCCACCGCCAGCGGTGCCATACCGACCCACTGCAGCTCTTCGCCCTGAACGATGACCGGACTGAAGGCAACATAGCCCACCACCTGACCTTCATCATCGGTGGCAACCAGCCCCAGCGTGATCAGGCCGTCTTCACGGAGATCGTGGACCAGTTGGGCTTCCGCATCGCTCTCAAAAGAGCGGCGTAATAACGCATCGATACCCGGTGCATCAATCCCAATTTCGACTCGAATCAGCATGGCTCACCTACTGAAGTGTGTTTACTGTCCGGCGGGGTTTTCAGCCCGGCCTCAACGAAATCTGCCATTTGCATTAACATCACGCGCAGCGCTTTCGGCATCTGCTCCAGCTCAATGGCATCCATTAAATTCTTAACGTACAGGCCCAGCTCCGTGTCGCCTTCAATCACCAGACGGCGCTGGAAGAAGAGCGTATCCGGATCCTGCTTGCGCGCGGCGATCATCAGCAGATCGCTGGCGTTGGCGCTAAAGCTCACGTCCGCCTCGGCGGTTTCGCGGACGATCAGCTGGTCATTCTCAACGGAGGTAAACCAGCGCAGCCCGATGTCACGTACCTCAATGCTCAACCAGCGGCCTTCCAGGAATTCCAGCTCGCCATCCTGCAGCGCCTGGCGGAACTGCCAGCTCAGGACCTGCTCCAGCACCTGACGTTTAAGCGCGAACGGCGCCAGCTTTACCGGCACGCTCAGCATTGATGGGCCAAATTGTACGAGACGTGAACGCAGTTTATCCAGCACGAGCTTTACTCCCTGATATCTATAGTCCTGCTATTTTGCCATATCCGACGCATAACATAGCGGCGTAAATCAACAAACCGTCGTCCGGACAACCTCATTATTGGTGCCATCAATACGCCATTAGCTGCCTTAAATCAAAAATTGTCGCGTATGGGTTAATTAAAATCCCAGCTCGTTAACATTTTTGCGATCGACAACATCAGGATAAATTATGGAGCTGCTCTGCCCTGCCGGAAACCTTCCGGCGCTTAAGGCGGCCATCGAAAATGGGGCCGATGCGGTCTATATCGGGCTGAAAGATGACACCAATGCCCGCCATTTTGCTGGCCTCAACTTTACGGAGAAAAAGCTTCAGGAAGCCGTTAACTTCGTTCACCAGCACCGCCGCAAGCTGCATATCGCCATCAATACCTTTGCTCATCCTGACGGCTACGCCCGCTGGCAGCGCGCGGTGGATATGGCGGCACAGCTGGGTGCCGATGCGCTGATTCTGGCCGACCTCGCCATGCTTGAGTATGCGGCAGAACGCTATCCCCATATTGAGCGCCACGTCTCTGTTCAGGCATCTGCCACCAACGAAGAGGCCGTGCGTTTTTATCACCGAAACTTTGACGTGGCCCGCGTGGTGCTGCCGCGCGTACTCTCTATTCATCAGGTTAAGCAACTCGCGCGCGTCACGCCAGTGCCGCTGGAAGTTTTTGCCTTTGGTAGCCTGTGCATTATGGCCGAAGGCCGTTGCTATCTTTCCTCCTATTTGACCGGCGAGTCACCGAATACCGTCGGGGCCTGCTCCCCTGCCCGCTTCGTTCGCTGGCAGCAAACGCCGCAGGGGCTGGAATCTCGCCTGAATGAGGTGCTGATCGACCGCTATCAGGACGGTGAAAACGCCGGTTATCCTACCCTGTGTAAAGGCCGCTATCTGGTCGACGGCGAGCGTTACCATGCCCTGGAAGAGCCCACCAGCCTTAACACGCTGGAGCTGCTGCCGGAGCTGCTGGCGGCCAATATTGCCTCGGTGAAAATCGAAGGTCGCCAGCGCAGCCCGGCGTACGTGAGCCAGGTGGCGAAAGTGTGGCGTCAGGCCATCGACCGCTGCCTGGCGGACCCGCAGAACTACGCGCCGCAGCAGGCCTGGATGGAAACGCTCGGATCGATGTCCGAAGGCACGCAAACCACGCTGGGCGCGTATCACCGTAAATGGCAGTGAGAAAATCATGAAATATTCATTAGGGCCGGTGCTTTACTACTGGCCAAAAGAGACGCTGGAAGATTTTTACCAGCAGGCCGCCACCAGCAGCGCCGATGTGATTTACCTCGGCGAAGCGGTGTGCAGCAAACGCCGGGCGACGAAAGTGGGCGACTGGCTGGAGATGGCGAAAAGCCTGGCGGGAAGCGGCAAACAGGTGGTGCTTTCCACGCTCGCGCTGGTGCAGGCCTCTTCTGAACTGGGCGAGTTGAAACGCTACGTTGAGAACGGCGAATTCCTGCTGGAAGCGAGCGATCTCGGCGTGGTGAACATGTGTGCCGAGCGCAAGCTGCCGTTTGTCGCGGGTCATGCCCTGAACTGCTACAACGCGGTGACCCTGCGCCTGCTGCTCAAACAGGGGATGACGCGCTGGTGCATGCCGGTGGAACTCTCCCGCGACTGGCTGGCAAACCTGCTCACGCAGTGTGAAGAGCTGGGCATTCGCAACAAGTTTGAAGTGGAGGTGCTGAGCTACGGCCATCTGCCGCTGGCCTATTCCGCCCGCTGCTTTACCGCACGCTCGGAAGACCGTCCGAAAGACGAGTGCGAAACCTGCTGTATTAAGTATCCGAACGGGCGCAGCATGCTGTCGCAGGAGAATCAGCAGGTGTTTGTTCTCAACGGTATTCAGACCATGAGCGGCTATGTCTATAACCTGGGCAACGAGCTGGCGTCGATGGACGGGCTGGTCGATATGGTGCGCCTGTCACCGCTGGATACCGGCGTGTTCGCGATGCTGGACGCCTTCCGCGCTAACGAAAACGGCGCTGCTCCGCTGCCGCTGACGGCAAACAGCGACTGTAACGGCTACTGGAAGCGTCTGGCCGGGCTGGAACTTCAGGCCTAAAAAAGGCTCACTTTGTTAACAACGGTTATCATTTTTTAATGCAGTATTAAAGATTCACCGTCGACAAAGTGAGCTGTTATGACTGACAAAACCCTTCCGTTTTCGGTGCTGGATCTGGCGCCGATCCCACAAGGCGCCTCGGCAAGAGAAGCCTTTTCGCACTCTCTGGATCTGGCTCAGCTGGCCGAAAAGCGTGGCTATCACCGCTACTGGCTGGCCGAACACCACAACATGGTGGGCATTGCCAGCGCCGCCACCTCGGTACTGATTGGTTATCTGGCGGCAAATACCACCACGCTGCACCTGGGCTCCGGCGGCGTGATGCTGCCGAACCACGCCCCGCTGGTGATCGCCGAGCAGTTCGGCACGCTGAATACCCTCTATCCGGGCCGTATTGATTTAGGGATTGGCCGTGCGCCGGGTAGCGATCAGCCGACCATGCGCGCCCTGCGCCGCCATATGAGCGGCGATATCGACAACTTCCCGCGCGACGTGGCCGAACTGGTGGACTGGTTCGACGCGCGTGACCCGAACCCGCACGTGCGCCCGGTACCGGGTTACGGCGAGAAGATCCCGGTCTGGCTGCTGGGCTCAAGCCTCTACAGCGCGCAGCTTGCCGCCCAGCTGGGGCTGCCGTTTGCGTTTGCCTCGCATTTCGCGCCGGATATGCTGCATCAGGCGCTGCATCTCTACCGCACGCACTTCAAACCGTCCGAGCGTCTGGAGAAACCGTACGCGATGGTCTGTATCAACATTATTGCCGCCGACAGCAATCGCGACGCGGAATTCCTCTTCACCTCCATGCAGCAGGCGTTTGTGAAGCTGCGCCGCGGTGAGACGGGCCAGCTTCCGCCGCCGGTGGAGAATATGCATCAGCTGTGGTCAGCTTCAGAGCAGTATGGTGTACAGCAGGCGCTGATCATGTCGCTGGTGGGTGATAAAGCGAAAGTGCGTCACGGGCTGGAAGCAGTGCTGCGCGAAACGCAGGCGGATGAAATTATGGTTAACGGTCAGATTTTCGATCACCAGGCGCGTTTGCACTCGTTTGATTTGGCCATGCAGGTGAAAGAGGAGTTGGTGGGGTAGCCTTTTTGCCAGGTGGCGCTTCGCTTACCTGGCCTACGGGGACGCGTAGGCCGGATAAGGCGTAGCCGCCATCCGGCACAAAATGTTTACTGGTACACCGGCAGCAGATTAAAACTCGACAGCACGTGAACCAGCGCGTTACCCACCCCAAATACCAGAATCAGCGCAAGCATCGGCTTGCCGCCCCAGACGCGGAATTTCGGGCTGCCGAAGCGTTTACGTGATTTGCGGGCCAACAGCGCCGGCACAATCGCCGCCCAGATGGTTGCCGCCAGACCGGCATAGCCGATGGCGTACAGGAAACCGTTCGGCCACAGCAGGCCGCCCACAATCGGCGGCAGGAAGGTCAGCAGCGCGGTTTTGAAGCGCCCCATCGCGGAATCATCAAAGCCAAACAGATCCGCCAGGTAGTCAAACAGGCCCAGCGTCACGCCGAGGAAAGAGCTCGCCACCGCGAAGTTAGAGAAGATCACCAGCAGTAAATCCAGGCTGCGGCTGTTCAGCACGCCGCTCAGGGCCTGCACCAGCACATCAATGTTACCGCCCTTCTGCGCAATACCGATAAACTCCGGGCGCGGGATATTGCCCATCGTCCCGAGCAGCCAGATGACGTACAGCGCCAGCGCCAGCAGCGTGCCGTAGACCAGACACTTCACAATCGTGCGCGGATCCTTGCCGTAGTACTTCATCAGGCTCGGCACGTTACCGTGGTAGCCAAACGACGCCAGGCAGAACGGCAGGGTCATCAGCAGGTAAGGCGTATAGGAGGTATTCACTTCCGCAACGTTAAACAGCGTGGCAGGCGTCACGTGCCCCAGCAGGCTGCCGAAGGTCAGGAAGAAGGTGATGACCTTCGCGCCCAGCACGATCGCCGTCATCCGGCTCACCGCTTTGGTACTCATCCAGACGATAAACGCCACGCCCAGCGCAAAGCACAGCCCGGCCAGACGCGCCGGTACGTTCAGCGACATCTCCGAGAAGGTGTGATGCAGAATCGAGCCGCTCGCCGAAATATACGCATAGGTCAGGATATAGAGCACAAACGCGATGGACAGCCCGTTCACCAGGTTCCAGCCTTTGCCCAGCAGGTCTTTGGTGATGGTGTCGAAGCTCGCGCCAATGCGGTAGTTCAGGTTGGCTTCGAGGATCATTAGCCCGGAATGGAGCATACAGAACCAGGTAAAGACCAGCGCGGCCAGCGACCAGAAGAACCACGCACCGGACATGACCACGGGCAGGGAGAACATCCCGGCACCTATAATGGTTCCGCCGATGATCACCACGCCGCCAAGCAGCGAAGGTGACGTTTGGGTGGTGGTTAGTGTCGCCATACAGCCTTTTCTCCAGTCAATCATGCGGTTCTGCATTTTAATGTGACGCACCGTACCAGTACAAGAGTACAAAGGGAATAAAAAAAGCCCCGATAGCATGTATCGGGGCTGTATATTTTACTTTACGTCAGAAGCGTAAGGCTTACGCGTCACCGAAACGACGACGGCTGGTGCCTTCTTCACGACGCGGGCCACGGCTTTCACGGCGCTCGCCGGAGAAACGACGACCTTCACCACCGCGACCTTCGCTGCGACCGCCTTCACGACGCTCGCCGCCGAAACCGCGACCACCGCCACGACGTTCGCCGCCACGGTCAGGGCGTGGCTGTGCATCGCCCAGCAGTTGCATGTTCATCGGCTTGTTCAGGATGCGGGTACGCGTAAAGTGCTGCAGTACTTCACCCGGCATGCCTTTCGGCAGCTCGATGGTAGAGTGGGAGGCGAACAGCTTGATGTTACCAATGTAACGGCTGCTGATGTCGCCTTCGTTAGCGATAGCGCCAACGATGTGACGAACTTCAACACCATCATCACGGCCCACTTCAATGCGGTACAGTTCCATATCGCCTGCGTCGCGACGTTCACGACGAGGACGGTCTTCACCACCACGCTCTGGACGGTCACCACGTGGGCCACGATCGTTACGATCGCCACGACGTTCGAAGCGGTCGTCACGGTCACGGAATTCACGTTTAGGACGCATCGGTGCATCTGGTGGCACGATCAGGCTACGTTCGCCCTGAGCCATTTTCAGCAGTGCTGCAGCCAGGGTTTCCATGTCCAGCTCTTCGCCTTCAGCAACAGGCTGAATCTGCGACAGCAGCGCACGGTACTGATCCAGATCGCTGCTTTCCAGCTGCTGCTGTACTTTGGCGGCGAATTTTTCCAGACGGCGTTTGCCCAGCAGCTCTGCGTTTGGCAGGTCCGCTTCTGGAATGGTCAGCTTCATGGTGCGTTCGATGTTACGCAGCAGACGACGCTCGCGGTTCTCAACGAACAGCAGCGCACGGCCAGCACGACCCGCACGACCGGTACGGCCGATACGGTGAACGTAAGACTCGGAATCCATCGGGATGTCGTAGTTAACAACCAGGCTGATACGCTCAACGTCCAGACCACGTGCTGCCACGTCGGTTGCAATCAGGATATCCAGACGACCGTCTTTCAGACGCTCCAGAGTCTGCTCACGCAGGGCCTGGTTCATGTCGCCGTTCAGCGCTGCGCTGTTGTAGCCGCTACGCTCCAGGGCTTCAGCCACTTCCAGGGTCGCATTTTTGGTACGAACGAAGATAATCGCCGCATCAAAATCTTCCGCTTCCAGGAAACGTACCAGCGCTTCGTTTTTACGCATGCCGTATACAGACCAGTAGCTCTGGCTGATGTCCGGGCGAGTGGTTACGCTGGACTGAATACGCACTTCCTGAGGTTCTTTCATGAAGCGTTTGGTGATACGACGAATCGCTTCCGGCATGGTGGCAGAGAACAGCGCGGTCTGATGACCGTCCGGGATCTGCGCCATGATGGTTTCAACGTCTTCGATGAAGCCCATACGCAGCATTTCATCTGCTTCATCCAGTACCAGACCGCTCAGTTTAGAGAGGTCCAGGGTACCGCGCTTCAGGTGATCCAGCAGACGGCCCGGCGTACCGACAACAATCTGTGGGCCCTGGCGCAGGGCGCGTAACTGCACGTCATAACGCTGGCCGCCGTACAGGGCAACCACGTTTACGCCGCGCATATGTTTAGAGAATTCCGTCATGGCTTCTGCAACCTGAACAGCCAGTTCACGGGTTGGAGCCAGAACGAGGATCTGCGGTGCACGCAGGTCCGGATCAATGTTGTTCAGCAGCGGCAGCGAAAACGCTGCAGTTTTACCGCTACCAGTCTGGGCCATGCCCAGCACGTCACGACCAGAAAGCAGGTGTGGGATACACTCAGCCTGGATCGGAGATGGTTTTTCGTAACCCAGATCGTTAAGGGCTTCAAGGATAGGAGCCTTCAGGCCCAGATCTGCAAAAGTGGTTTCGAATTCAGCCATGTAGTACGAGTGCCTCAATGTCAATGGCGGCCAGTCTACTTAGCTCATCGTGAAAATGATTAGCAATTTTCATTGAAAAGTGTGAACCGGCTCAAAGTAGGTGTATTGACGAACAACAACGCCCTCACCAGTTAAGGTGATGGCAATCAAAAGATTACGGGCTGATGTTTATGTCGTCAGCTATTGCTGGTCCGATTCTGCCAGGTCGTCTTGCTCCTGGCCCAAGAGCGATAATTCCAACAATGCATAACGGTGCTCAACGAAGTTGTGTACGTTGTTAGCAACCGCTAATTTGAACAGTGCCGTAGCGCTGTCCTTATCCCCCAGACTTAGGTAGTACTTACCTAAATAGAAGTTGGTTTCACTGAGATGCTCAGCGAGCGAGGTGTTATCCGTTGCGTCCGCCTTGAGGCGTTCCATCAGCGTTGCTTCGCTAATGTTGCCCAGGTAGAACTCGACAATGTTCCATCCCCACTGTTCCTTGTCCGATTTATCGAAGCGCTGTTTCAGTGCCTCTTTTGCCTGCTTCTCATCGAGCTTCCGCTCAACGATGTAAAGCCACAGGCTACGGAAAGGATCATTAGGATCGTCTTGATAAAACGCCAGCAGATCATCTTGCGCTAACTTGTCACGACCGCCGTAATACAATGCGATACCGCGATTCAAGTGCGCGTAGTTGTAAGTTGGATCAAGCTCAAGTACAGAATCAAACGCTTCATAGGCAGCATCAAAATTGCCTGCCTGCGTTAAATAAATGCCTAAGTAATTGAATACTTCAGGCATATCAGGTCGGATAGCCAGCGCTTGTGAAAAATCATTTCGCGCCAATGCCCTCAGACCGAGACTATCATACAACACTCCGCGCTCATATAAAAGCTGTGCGCGTTCGTCATCGGTTAAAGCCCGACTGGCAAGTATTTGTTCCATGCGTGCCAGGATCACTTCCTGCTGCAAAGTCGGTTGCAATGGCACTGCGAGGACTTCGCTCTTACGCCAGGCAGAGTTGCTGCATCCTGCCAGCGTTAAAGCTGTCGCAACGAAACACCAGCGCAAAAAAGGCTTCATTTCCCACTCCCGAAGACAACTATTGGATGAACGTCCTGTCCCCCGGCGGCTTAACAAGGCGTCCTGCCTGATAATAGGCCCTCCGCAAAGCGGAGGGCAAATGGCAACTTACTCGCCTTGCTGTTCTGCTGCCTGTGCTTCTGGCGCAGCAGCTGGCTGAGACTGCTCGGTTGCTTCTTTAATGCTCAGACGGATACGGCCCTGGCGATCAACTTCCAGAACTTTAACCGGCACTTCCTGACCCATCTGCAGGTAATCGGTCACTTTCTCAACGCGCTTGTCAGCGATCTGAGAGATGTGAACCAGACCTTCTTTACCGCCGCCGATGGCAACGAACGCGCCAAAGTCAACGATTCGGGTCACTTTACCTGCATAGACGCGGCCCACTTCGATTTCTGCAGTGATTTCTTCGATGCGACGGATCGCGAATTTCGCTTTCTCGCCGTCGGTTGCTGCGATCTTCACGGTACCGTCATCTTCGATTTCGATGGTGGTGCCGGTCTCTTCGGTCAGCGCACGGATTACGGAACCGCCCTTACCGATAACATCTTTGATCTTGTCTGGATTGATCTTGATGGTGTGAATACGCGGTGCGAATTCAGAGATATCACCGCGTGGCGCGTTGATAGCCTGTTCCATCACGCCCAGGATGTGCAGACGTGCACCTTTAGCCTGGTTCAGCGCAACCTGCATGATCTCTTTGGTGATACCTTCAATTTTGATATCCATCTGCAGCGCAGAGATACCGTCGCGGGAACCCGCTACTTTGAAGTCCATATCGCCCAGGTGGTCTTCGTCACCCAGAATGTCAGACAGAACAACATAGTTGTCGCCTTCTTTCACCAGGCCCATTGCGATACCCGCAACGGCGGCTTTAATTGGCACGCCTGCATCCATCAGCGCCAGAGAGGCACCACACACGGAAGCCATGGAAGAGGAACCGTTGGATTCGGTGATTTCAGACACCACACGTACGGTGTACGGGAATTTGTCTGCTTCTGGCATCACTGCCAGCACGCCGCGCTTCGCCAGACGACCGTGACCAATTTCACGACGCTTCGGTGAGCCAACCATGCCGGTTTCACCTACGGAGTACGGAGGGAAGTTGTAGTGGAACAGGAAGCTGTCAGTGCGCTCGCCCATCAGTTCGTCGATGATCTGCGCGTCACGTGCCGTACCCAGGGTCGCGGTAACCAGCGCCTGCGTTTCACCACGGGTGAACAGCGCAGAACCGTGAGTACGTGGCAGCACGCCAGTACGCACATCCAGACCACGGATCATGTCTTTTTCACGGCCATCGATACGCGGCTCGCCAGCCAGCACGCGGCTACGAACAACGTTTTTCTCGATAGCGTGCAGGATTTCGCCAATTTCGTTAGCGTCCAGCGTTTCGTCTTCAGCAACCAGGGTCGCGGTTACTTCAGATTTGATCACATCAACCTGAGCGTAACGTTCCTGTTTGTCGGTGATGCGGTATGCATCGCTCAGACGAGATTCTGCCAGTGCAGCAACGCGTGCGTTCAGCGCGTCGTTGGCCGCTTCTGGCTGCCAGTCCCAACGTGGTTTACCGGCTTCTTTCACCAGGTCGTTGATGTTCTGGATAACAACCTGCTGCTGGTCATGGCCGAAGACCACAGCGCCCAGCATCTGGTCTTCGCTCAGCAGTTCAGCTTCGGATTCAACCATCAGCACAGCGGCTTCGGTACCCGCAACCACCAGGTCCAGCTTACTTTCTTTCAGCTCTTCCTGAGTTGGGTTCAGCACGTACTGGTCGTTGATGTAACCGACGCGCGCGGCACCGATTGGGCCATTGAATGGAATACCAGACAGTGACAGGGCAGCGGACGCACCGATCATCGCCACGATGTCCGGGTTAACCTGTGGGTTAACGGAAACAACGGTCGCGATAACCTGCACTTCGTTGACGAAGCCTTCCGGGAACAGCGGGCGAACCGGGCGGTCAATCAGACGCGCGATCAGGGTTTCGCCTTCGCTTGGACGGCCTTCACGACGGAAGAAGCCACCCGGAATTTTACCGGCAGCGTAGGTACGCTCCTGGTAGTTAACGGTCAGCGGGAAGAAGTCCTGACCTGGTTTAGCTTTTTTCTGGCCAACAACGGTAACGAATACCGCGGTGTCATCCATGCTTACCATAACGGCAGCAGTCGCCTGACGTGCCATCATGCCGGTTTCCAGCGTGACGGTATGTTGACCATACTGGAATTTACGAACGATCGGATTCAGCAAAGTTCTGTCCTTTCTTAAATGTTTGACAGCACACCACCGGTGTGCTGTCGATTTGACCCGACCTTCTTCGCATCCTCGCGACTAATGACAACCAACACCCCCCTGGGTGAAGCCTCTCATTAGCCGCGCGAACCTCTGCAATGAAGATCATTTATAGCAACAATACAATAGTTTCCAGTGAATTGCTGCCGTCTGCTTGAAAAAAGGGGCCATCAGGCCCCCTTTTCTGAAACTCGCAAGACTTAGCGACGCAGACCCAGACGCTCGATCAGCGCGGTGTAGCGTGCAACATCTTTACGTTTCAGGTAGTCGAGCAGTTTACGACGCTGAGAAACCATACGCAGCAGACCACGACGGCTGTGGTGATCTTTTTTGTGCTCTGCAAAGTGACCCTGCAGGTGGTTAATCTGTGCAGTCAGCAGTGCAACCTGAACTTCGGTAGAACCGCTGTCGTTAGTACCACGACCAAACTCAGAAACGATTTTAGCTTTAGCTTCAACGCTTAGAGACATTTTCAAACTCCAAAGTATAAAGAATGTAAGGATGCCGATCTCTAATTCAGCAATCCCATGTACGCCCCGCAGATTGTTAAACAATTTACCAGGCGTTAAGCGGCGATATTCTACTCGTCTCCCCTGCTTATCGCAAGGTGAGCCGTTATTACCGTCACGCGTCGACCGGATATTCGACGACCAGACGACGCGGCGCAACGCGCCCTTCGCCATCCATTTCGCCCATGCCGATGAATTTCCCTTCGTCACCTTCAGTCACGCGTACCAGGCCTTCCAGCGGCGCATCTGACGTACGAACCGGGTTGCCGTTCTTAAAGTAAACGGACGATGTTAAAGGAAGATTAACAACCGGGAAGTCCGCAGCCGGACTGTCCATCGGCATCAGCAGTGGGTCGAGCAGCTCTGCCGGCGCGATCCCCTGAGATTCCGCCTGTTCAACCAGCTCGCGCAGATGTTCCAGGGTCACCATTCGCTCCACCGGGTACTTGCTCACCGCAAGGCGACGCAGGTAAATCACATGTGCGCCGCAGCCCAGCTTTTCACCGAGGTCATCAATGATGGTGCGAATATAGGTCCCTTTCGAACAGTGCACTTCCAGCTCCAGCTCATCACCTTCGTGGCGAATAAAGAGCAGCTCATACACGGTAATCGGACGGGCTTCACGCGGGACGTCAATACCCTGGCGCGCATATTCGTAGAGTTTTTTGCCCTGATACTTTAGCGCCGAATACATCGACGGCACCTGCATCGTCTCCCCACGGAAGCTCTCCAGCGCCGCATCAAGCTGCTCCGCACTAAAGGTCACCGGACGCTCTTCCACGACCTGGCCATCCGCGTCGGAGGTATCCGTGCGCTGGCCCAGCTTAGCGATAACGCGGTAACGCTTATCGGAGTCGAGCAGGTACTGGGAAAATTTTGTCGCCTCTCCCAGACAGACCGGCAGCATGCCGGTTGCCAGCGGATCGAGCGCGCCGGTGTGGCCCGCTCGGTTGGCGTTAAAAATACGCTTCACTTTTTGCAGCACGTCGTTGCTGGAAGCGCCCTGGGGTTTATCCAGCAGCAGCACACCATGCACGTCGCGACCACGACGACGAGGACGACTCATCAGTCCTCCTTGCTGTCGTCCGCCGGGTTAACACGACGCTCATCGTCATGTTTCACCACGCTGGTCACCAGGTTGGACATACGCATACCTTCGACCAGCGAGTTGTCGTAGAAGAAGGTCAGTTCAGGCACGATACGCAGGCGCATCGCTTTGCCGAGCAGAGAGCGGATGAAACCAGAGGCTTCCTGCAGCGCTTTAATGCCGTTCTTCACTGCGGCTTCGTCCTGATCGTTCAGGAAGGTGACGAACACTTTTGCGTAGGCCAAATCGCGGGACATTTCCACACCGGAAACGGTGGTCATCATGCCGACGCGCGGGTCTTTGATTTCACGTTGCAGAATGAGTGCGATCTCTTTCTGCATTTCCTGCGCTACGCGCTGAGGGCGACCAAATTCTTTCGCCATAATAAATTCTCCAGACAAAAAAGGGGCTAAAGCCCCTTTTTGAAATTATTGCCGGGTGGCGCGAGGCGATCCCGGCTTACAATCGGAAATTAAGCGATAGTACGCTGAATTTCGATGATCTCGAACACCTCGATCATATCGCCAACGCGAACGTCGTTGTAGTTCTTCACGCCGATACCACATTCCATGCCGTTACGGACTTCGTTAACGTCATCTTTGAAGCGGCGCAGGGATTCCAGCTCGCCTTCATAGATAACCACGTTGTCACGCAGTACGCGGATTGGGTTGTGACGCTTGATGTTACCTTCGGTAACCATACAGCCCGCGATCGCACCGAATTTCGGTGATTTGAACACGTCACGTACTTCAGCCAGACCGATGATCTGCTGTTTCAGCTCAGGAGACAGCATACCGCTCATCGCTGCTTTCACTTCATCGATCAGGTTATAGATGACGGAGTAGTAACGCAGATCCAGGCTTTCGGATTCAATCACTTTACGCGCAGAGGCATCCGCACGAACGTTGAAGCCAACCAGGATAGCGTTGGAGGCAGCAGCCAGGGTCGCGTCGGTTTCGGTGATACCACCTACGCCAGAACCGATGATCTTCACTTTAACTTCGTCGGTAGACAGTTTCAGCAAGGAGTCGGAGATTGCTTCCACAGAACCCTGAACGTCGGCTTTCAGAACGATGTTCACTTCGTGAACTTCGCCATCGGTCATGTTGGCAAACATGTTCTCGAGTTTAGATTTCTGCTGACGAGCCAGTTTAACTTCACGGAATTTGCCCTGACGATACAGTGCCACTTCACGCGCTTTCTTCTCGTCACGCACAACGGTCACTTCGTCACCAGCAGCCGGAACGCCGGACAGACCCAGGATTTCCACTGGAATGGACGGACCTGCTTCCAGCACTTCCTGACCCAGTTCGTTACGCATCGCACGAACGCGACCGTATTCGAAACCGCACAGAACGATATCGCCTTTATGCAGCGTACCTTCACGAACCAGAACGGTAGCAACAGGGCCACGTCCTTTATCCAGGAAGGATTCGATAACCGCACCGCTCGCCATACCGTTACGGATGGCTTTCAGCTCCAGAACTTCGGCCTGCAGCAGGATCGCGTCCAGCAGTTCGTCGATACCGGTACCCGCTTTCGCAGACACGTGTACGAACTGGCTTTCGCCGCCCCACTCTTCCGGCAGGATACCGTACTGGGAAAGTTCGTTTTTAACACGATCGGGATCCGCTTCTGGCTTATCGATCTTGTTCACCGCAACCACAACCGGCACACCCGCTGCTTTCGCGTGCTGGATAGCTTCGATGGTCTGCGGCATGACGCCGTCGTCTGCAGCAACAACCAGAACAACGATATCCGTCGCCTGAGCACCACGAGCACGCATGGAGGTAAACGCGGCGTGGCCTGGGGTATCCAGGAAGGTGATCATACCGTTGTCAGTTTCTACGTGGTATGCACCGATGTGCTGAGTAATACCACCCGCTTCGCCAGAGGCAACCTTGGTAGAGCGAATATAGTCAAGCAGCGAGGTTTTACCGTGGTCAACGTGACCCATGATGGTCACTACCGGTGCGCGCGGTTCTGCCGCAGCACCTGTGTCACGGTCGCTCATTACTGCTTCTTCCAGCTCGTTTTCACGACGCAGGATAACTTTGTGGCCCATCTCTTCCGCAACCAGCTGTGCAGTTTCCTGATCGATCACCTGGTTGATGGTTGCCATCGCGCCCAGCTTCATCATTGCTTTGATGACCTGAGAGCCTTTAACCGCCATCTTGTTCGCCAGTTCGCCAACGGTAATGGTTTCGCCGATCACAACGTCACGGTTAACGGCCTGAGCCGGCTTCTGGAAGCCCTGCTGCAGAGCGGAACCTTTACGCTTGCCGCCTTTACCACCGCGAACAGCCGCACGCGCTTCTTCACGGTCAGCTTTGGATTCCGCGTGCTTGTTACCTTTTTTCGCCGGACGCGCTGCTTTTGCATTACGACCACGGCCACGGCCGCCTTCTACTTCACGGTCGTTATCATCTTCAGCCTGACGTGCGTGCTGAGAAGTGGTCACGTGATAGTCGCTGGTGTCTTCAGACTGCTCAGCGGTATCAACACCGTTCTTCTCATTTTCTTCTGCCATGCGACGCGCTTCTTCGGCGACGCGGCGAGCTTCTTCTTCCAGCTTACGGCGGGCTTCTTCTTCCGCTTTACGCTTCAGTTCGGCAGCTTCATTTTCACGGCGGGCTTTTTCAGCCTGGGCGGTTTTGGTCATTTCGTCTGTCTGTTGATTGCTCACTTTGTCTTTTTCCGCAGCGTCACGCTTCAATTTATCACTTGCGTCGCGTTTCGCTTTTTCTGCGGCCTCACGTTCAGCTTTTAATTCTGCTTCACGTTTGGCGGCTGCTTCCGCCTCACGCTGAGCTTGTTCTTCCGCTTCACGCTGTGCCTGCTCTTCCGCGGCAAGGCGTTCTGCCTCTTGCGGATCACGTTTTACAAAGGTGCGCGTCTTGCGGACTTCAATTTGTACCGATTTGCTTTTGCCACCGGTACCAGGGATGTTTAACGTGCTACGCGTTTTGCGCTGCAGCGTTAACTTGTCAGGCGTAGAGCCGTGTTCACGGTTCAGGTGCGTTAACAAGGTTTGTTTTTCTTGCGCGGTCACCGAGTCATCAGCGGACTTCGGGATCCCTGCATCAGCAAATTGCTGTACCAGGCGGTCCACGGAGGTCTGAATCTCAGCAGCCAGCGATTTTACAGTTACATCAGTCATGCTGTTCCTTCCTGCTACAGTTTATTACGCTTCGTCGCCGAACCAGCAAATATTACGTGCGGCCATGATGAGCTCGCCGGCTTTCTCGTCGGTTAAACCTTCGATATCAGCCAGGTCATCAACGCCTTGTTCAGCGAGATCTTCCAGCGTACAAACACCACGGGCAGCCAGCTTGAACGCAATCGCACGATCAAGACCTTCCAGATTCAGCAGGTCATCAGCCGGCTTCTTATCGCCAAGGCTTTCTTCCTGAGCCAGTGCCAGGGTGGTCAGTGCGTTTTTAGCGCGTTCACGCAGGGCTTCAACGGTTGGTTCATCCAGACCGTCAATTTCCAGCAGCTCTTTCATTGGCACATAGGCCAGTTCTTCCAGCGTAGAGAAACCTTCTTCAACCAGAACAGTGGCGAAATCTTCGTCAATATCCAGGTATTTGGTGAAGGTATCGATCGCCGCATGGGCTTCAGCCTGATGCTTAGCCTGCAGGTCATCAACGGTCATGACGTTGAGTTCCCAGCCGCTCAGCTGTGACGCCAGGCGTACGTTCTGACCGTTACGGCCGATTGCCTGCGCCAGGTTGCCCGCTTCAACAGCGATATCCATGGTGTGTTTGTCTTCGTCAACAACGATAGACGCCACATCAGCCGGAGCCATTGCGTTGATCACGAACTGCGCCGGGTTGTCATCCCACAGAACGATATCAATACGTTCGCCGCCCAGCTCAGTAGAAACTGCCTGGACACGCGCACCGCGCATACCGACGCAAGCACCGACCGGGTCGATACGCTTGTCGTTGGTTTTCACCGCAATTTTCGCACGGGAGCCCGGATCGCGAGCCGCCGCTTTAATTTCGATAACTTCTTCACCGATTTCCGGTACTTCGATACGGAACAGTTCTACCAGCATTTCTGGTTTAGAACGGGTCACGAACAGTTGCGCACCGCGAGCTTCTGGACGCACAGCGTACAGAACACCACGAATACGGTCGCCCGGACGGAAGTTTTCACGCGGCAGCATATCTTCACGCAGGATCACGGCTTCAGCGTTACCCGGCAACCCTTCGGATTTGATCTCCAGAGAGATGTTGTCGCGGTTCACTTTCTTCACCACGCCGGTGATGATTTCGCCTTCCTGATCGCGGAACTGATCGACAACCAGCGCGCGCTCGGCTTCGCGCACTTTCTGCACGATAACCTGTTTAGCGGTCTGGGTAGTGATGCGGTCGAAGGTCACAGATTCAATCTGATCTTCAACGTAGTCACCCACGTTCAGACTTTCGTCTTCAAAACGGGCGGCTTCCAGCGTGATCTCTTTGGTCGGCTGGGTCACTTCTTCAACGATTACCCAACGACGGAATGTATCGAAGTCACCGCTTTTACGATCGATTTCTACGCGAACATCGATCTCTTGTTCGTATTTTTTCTTGGTTGCTGTAGCCAGTGCACTTTCCAGCGCTTCAAAAATCTTCTCACGCGGCAGTGATTTCTCGTTGGAGACGGCTTCAACAACAGCCAAAATTTCTTTGTTCATCGCGGGCTTTTCACCTCAATCCAGACTGTTAAAAGTGGGGAACCAGGTTCGCCTTCTGGATATTACTCAGCGCGAACACTTCATCTTTGCCTTCGACTGTCACCGTGATCATTTCACCATCAACGGCTTTGATAATTCCCTGCCATTTACGGCGGTTCTGTACGGCCATACGCAGAACGAGAGCCACTTCTTCACCGGTAAAGCGCACATAGTGCTCGGCCGTGAACATCGGGCGATCGAGGCCAGGTGAGGAAACTTCCAGGTTGTACGCAACGGTAATTGGGTCTTCAACATCAAGAACCGCACTCACCTGGTGGCTGACATCAGCACAATCATCAACATTGATGCCATCTTCACTATCAATATAGATGCGCAGCGTCGATGTACGGCCGCGAACGAATTCGATGCCGACCAGTTCGTAGCCCAGTGCTTCGACCGGTGCAGTAATCATCTCTGTTAATTTTTGCTCTAATGTGGACAAGCCCACCCCCAAGACATAAAAAAAGGGCGTAAAGCCCAGTTATTCTGTAGTCAGATAACAAAAAACCCCGATAAATCGGGGCTTTAGATAACTGAACCCTATAGCCACAACTGTGGCCTGGAGCACTCTCCGAAAGAATTTTTTCAAATCCAGCTACGAAGGCTCTAAGTCTTCACAGTATATTTGAAAAAGAACTTTATGGGAAAGTGGTTGCGGGGGCCGGATTTGAACCGACGACCTTCGGGTTATGAGCCCGACGAGCTACCAGGCTGCTCCACCCCGCGCCTGAAACGTGGCAAATTCTACGCGTTTTGGACAGAATTTGCAAATAATGCTGGGATTTGGTACCGAAGACGGGACGTAAAATCGGCGTTTAGTATATTGATAGTTGACCCCACCTGTCAAGGCAACTTCCGCCAGATCGATCAGACCAAAATTTTTACAAAAAGCGCACGAGTCTCTTCCGGTCTTCGCCAAAAGATGATTAAATGAATACTCACTTATTTTGCATAAAAATGCACAAGAGAGCGAAAGCGGTCTCTAATCAGTCAATCAAGCAGGGTTTTATTCTATGACGACGATTCTCAAGCATCTTCCGGTAGGACAACGTATTGGCATCGCTTTCTCAGGTGGCCTGGATACCAGCGCTGCACTGCTGTGGATGCGCCAGAAGGGAGCGGTTCCGTATGCTTATACTGCGAACCTGGGTCAGCCGGATGAGGACGACTATGATGCCATTCCTCGTCGCGCGAAAGAGTATGGTGCAGAGAACGCGCGCCTGATTGACTGCCGTAAGCAACTGGTCGCGGAAGGTATCGCGGCGATTCAGTGTGGTGCATTCCATAACACCACCGGCGGCCTGACCTATTTCAACACCACTCCGCTGGGCCGTGCGGTCACCGGTACCATGCTGGTTGCCGCCATGAAAGAAGACGGCGTCAACATCTGGGGTGATGGCAGCACCTATAAAGGCAACGATATTGAACGTTTCTATCGTTATGGCCTGCTGACCAACGCCGAATTGCAGATCTACAAACCGTGGCTGGATACCGACTTCATCGACGAGCTGGGTGGTCGTCATGAGATGTCCGAGTTTATGATCGCCTGCGGCTTTGACTATAAGATGTCCGTCGAGAAAGCCTACTCCACCGACTCCAACATGCTGGGTGCGACGCACGAAGCAAAAGACCTGGAATTCCTGAACTCCAGCGTGAAGATCGTTAACCCAATCATGGGCGTGAAGTTCTGGGATGAGAACGTGAAGATCCCGGCAGAAGAAGTGACCGTGCGTTTCGAACGTGGTCATCCGGTTGCGCTGAACGGCAAAACCTTCTCTGATGACGTTGAGCTGATGCTGGAAGCAAACCGTATTGGTGGCCGTCACGGCCTGGGCATGAGCGATCAGATTGAAAACCGTATCATCGAAGCGAAAAGCCGTGGCATCTATGAAGCCCCGGGAATGGCGCTGCTGCATATTGCTTACGAGCGTCTGCTGACTGGTATTCACAACGAAGACACTATTGAGCAGTATCACTCTCATGGCCGTCAGCTGGGCAAACTGCTGTATCAGGGCCGCTGGTTCGATCCGCAGGCGCTGATGCTGCGTGATGCGCTGCAGCGTTGGGTGGCGAGTGCAATCACCGGTGAAGTGACCCTGGAACTGCGTCGCGGTAACGACTACTCCATCCTGAACACCGTGTCTGATAACCTGACCTATAAAGCAGAGCGTCTGACCATGGAGAAAGGTGACTCAGTGTTCTCACCGGACGATCGTATTGGCCAGCTGACCATGCGTAACCTGGACATCACCGATACCCGTGAGAAGCTGTTCAACTATGTTGAGAATGGCCTGCTCTCTGCGAATTCAGGTAACGGCCTGCCGCAGGTTGAAAACCTGGAACACAGCGATAAGAAATAATCGATAATGAAACATGCAAAAGGCGCCCAATGGGCGCCTTTTTGTTCGGCTTTTGTAGGGCGGGTAAGCGCAGCGCCACCCGCCATTTTGCCCGGTGGCGCTGCGCTTACCGGGCCTACGAACGGCAAAAGCTACAGACGAAAAAAAAGACGTCTTTCGACGTCTTTCTTCTGGAATATTGGTACCGAGGATGGGACTCGAACCCACAAGCCCGTTAGGGCACTACCACCTCAAGGTAGCGTGTCTACCAATTCCACCACCTCGGTACGGAATACTTACTGCGGGATATCGCTGGTTGGCTTAGCCGGTGCAGCTGGCTGAGTCTGCTCAGTTTTTGCTGGCGCGCTCAGGTTTTCCCACTCGCTTCCTTTGCTGGTCTTGTTGCTGTTGATATTGCCAAGCACCAGACTGATGATGAAGAACAGCGTCGCCAGAATCGCCGTCGTGCGGGTCATGAAGTTCGCAGAACCACTTGAACCGAACAGCGTACCGGAAGCGCCTGCTCCGAAGGAGGCTCCCATATCAGCGCCTTTACCTTGCTGCAGCATAATCAGCGCTACGAGAGCGATGGCTACAATAAGGAAAACAACTAAAAGAGCTTCGTACATAATCAACCTGTTCCTTGCGGATTTGCCGCATACCAATGCTTCGACCAATTAGCAGGATTTCTGTTTCCCACTGAAGCGGGTGTGAATACTAACCAAAGCGAATCACCTTCGCAAGGGCATTTTCGACGCATTGTATCAACTGCGGAAAAAAACAGCAAAAAGCCATTAATTGCTTAAAACAAAGGCGGCAAACGCCGCCTTTTTAAACATTTAGCGTGCAAGATTATGCAGCTTTAACAGCATCCGCAATACGGTGCGCAAATTCGGTTACCTGCGCTTCGTCTTCGCCTTCCACCATCACGCGGATCAGCGGTTCAGTACCAGACTTACGCAGCAGCACGCGTCCACGGCTGCCCAGGGCCGCTTCAACGTCAGCCATCACCGCTTTCACGTTCTCATTTTCCAGCGGATCGCCTTTGCCGGCAGTGAAACGTACGTTTACGAGGATCTGTGGGAACATTTTCATGCCGCTGCACAGATCGTGCAGGCTCATATGGTTGCGCGCCATGGCGGCAACCACCTGCAACGCGGCCACAATACCGTCACCGGTGGTGGTTTTGTCGAGCAGGATCACGTGACCTGAATTCTCAGCGCCGATACGCCAGCCCTTCTCCTGCAATTTTTCCAGCACATAGCGGTCACCCACTTTCGCGCGAACGAACGGAATACCGAGCTGTTTCAGCGCCAGTTCCAGGCCCATGTTACTCATCAGCGTCCCGACCGCACCGCCGCGCAGCTGACCCTGACGCAGACCTTCACGCGCAATAATGTAGAGGATCTGGTCGCCGTCGACCTTGTTACCTTCGTGATCAACCATGATCACGCGGTCACCGTCGCCGTCCAGCGCAATGCCCAGATCGGCTTTTTCTGCCAGAACGCGCGCCTGCAGGGCACGAACGTCCGTCGCACCGACCTGCTCGTTGATGTTCAGACCATCCGGCTCACAGCCGATGGCGATCACTTTCGCACCGAGCTCGCGGAAGACATTCGGGGCAATGTGGTAGGTCGCGCCATTTGCGCAGTCCACCACAATTTTGAGGTGCGCCAGGCTCAGCTCATTCGGGAAGGTGCCTTTACAGAATTCGATATAGCGACCCGCCGCATCAACGATACGGTTCGCTTTACCCAGCTCTGCGGAATCAACACAGGTGATCTCTTTTTCCATTTCAGCTTCAATGGCTTCTTCCACCTCATCCGGCAGCTTGGTGCCATCAATAGAGAAGAATTTAATGCCGTTGTCGTAGAACGGGTTGTGAGAGGCCGAGATGACAATCCCCGCTTCCGCACGGAAGGTGCGCGTCAGATACGCGACCGCAGGCGTTGGCATTGGGCCTGTAAAAGAGGCGGACAGTCCAGCCGCCGCCAGCCCCGCTTCCAGCGCGGATTCCAGCATATAGCCGGAAATACGGGTGTCTTTACCGATGATAATTTTACGTGAGCCATGACGCGCCAGAACCTTGCCGGCAGCCCAGCCGAGCTTCAGGACAAAATCAGGGGTGATGGGAGCATCGCCTACGCGCCCACGGATACCGTCGGTACCAAAATATTTACGATTACTCATAGCGTTTGTTTTCCTTCGCTGCCAGTGTGGCTTCCACCACACGCATGGCTTCTACTGTTTCTTTGACGTCATGGACACGAATGATGTGCGCACCCTGCATCGCCGCAATCACCGCGCAGGCCAGGCTGCCGCTCAGGCGTTCGCTCGGGCCTACATTCAGCAACTGGCCAATCATCGACTTTCTCGACATCCCCACCAGCAGCGGCAGGCCAAAGTGATGAAATTCCGATAAGCGCGCAAGCAGCGCATAGTTGTGTGAGAGATTTTTACCGAAACCGAACCCCGGGTCGAGCAGCAATTTCTCTTTTGGGATACCGGCACGTTCACAACGTTCGATATGCTCAATAAAGAAGCGATTTACGTCGGCAAAAACATCGTCATACTTCGGCGCGTCCTGCATGGTTTTCGGTTGCCCCTGCATATGCATCAGGCAAACCGGCAGCCCGGTTTCCGCAGCCGCCTCAATCGCTCCCGGCTCGGTAAGTGAACGAATATCATTGATAATGTGAGCGCCCACTTTCGCCACTTCTCGGATCACTTCCGGTTTGGAGGTATCTACTGAGATCCACACTTCAAACCGCTGTGCGATTGCTTCAACGACCGGCACCACGCGCGCCAGCTCTTCTTCCACAGACACGTCCGCCGCACCGGGACGCGTCGATTCGCCGCCAACGTCAATGATGGTGGCACCTGCATTAATCATTAAATTCGCATGCTTAACCGCCTCGATAAGCGTGTTATGCGTGCCGCCGTCAGAGAAGGAGTCAGGGGTAACATTCAGGATCCCCATCACATGGGGATGTGAAAGATCGAGATGCGAGTCCTGAGCGAATAATTTCATGGCGAAATCCCTGATATCTAAATGGTTAAACAGAAATGAAAAACCCCGGAGCAAGCTCCAGGGTTTGAGGTACAAACAAACGCTTCAACAGCAGTGACTTACTTATCGCCCAACTGTTCTGACATGGTGTTGCCCGGGTTTGGCGTACGCGGTTCATCAACCGGACGCGGTGCACGCGGGGTGCCATTGTTGTCAGAGTTATTGGAAGCGCCTGGGTCTTCCCAGCCTGCTGGCGGACGCACTTCGCGGCGCGCCATCAGGTCGTCAATCTGCGGTGCATCGATGGTCTCATATTTCATGAGCGCATCTTTCATGGAATGCAGAATGTCCATGTTGTCATTCAGGATCTGACGCGCGCGACCGTAGTTACGTTCAATCAGCGCTTTCACTTCCTGGTCGATGATACGAGCCGTTTCATCGGACATATGTTTCGCTTTTGCCACGGAGCGGCCCAGGAACACTTCGCCCTCTTCCTCTGCATAGAGCAGCGGACCGAGTTTGTCGGAGAAGCCCCACTGAGTCACCATGTTACGTGCCAGGTTTGTCGCCACTTTAATGTCGTTCGACGCACCGGTAGAAACATGTTCCGGACCGTAGATAATCTCTTCCGCCAGACGGCCGCCGTACAGGGTTGAGATCTGGCTTTCCAGCTTCTGACGGCTGGCGCTGATCGCGTCGCCTTCAGGCAGGAAGAAGGTCACACCCAGCGCACGACCGCGCGGAATAATCGTCACTTTATGCACCGGATCGTGTTCCGGCACCAGGCGACCGATAATCGCGTGACCCGCTTCGTGGTAAGCCGTGGACTCTTTCTGCGCTTCCGTCATCACCATGGAGCGACGTTCCGCACCCATCATGATCTTATCTTTCGCTTTCTCGAACTCCACCATCGACACGACGCGCTTGTTACCGCGAGCGGCAAACAGTGCAGCTTCGTTGACCAGGTTAGCGAGATCCGCACCGGAGAAGCCCGGAGTACCGCGCGCAATGATTGCCGCGTCGATATCTGGCGCCAGCGGTACGCGACGCATGTGAACTTTCAGAATCTGTTCACGACCGCGAACATCCGGCAGACCGACAACAACCTGACGGTCGAAACGGCCTGGACGCAGCAGCGCCGGGTCAAGAACGTCCGGACGGTTAGTCGCCGCGATAACGATGATACCTTCGTTACCTTCGAAGCCGTCCATCTCAACCAGCATCTGGTTCAGCGTCTGTTCACGTTCATCGTGACCACCGCCCAGACCTGCGCCACGCTGGCGGCCTACGGCGTCGATTTCATCAATGAAGATAATGCACGGTGCTGCCTTCTTGGCCTGCTCGAACATGTCACGCACACGAGATGCACCAACACCCACGAACATTTCGACGAAGTCAGAACCTGAAATAGTAAAGAACGGCACCTTCGCTTCACCCGCGATGGCTTTCGCCAGCAGGGTTTTACCGGTACCCGGAGGGCCAACCATCAGCACGCCTTTCGGGATCTTACCGCCCAGCTTCTGGAAACGGCTCGGCTCGCGCAGGTATTCAACCAGTTCACCCACCTCTTCTTTCGCTTCGTCACAACCGGCGACGTCTGCAAACGTGGTTTTGATCTGATCTTCCGTTAACATACGCGCCTTGCTCTTACCGAACGACATGGCACCTTTGCCACCGCCGCCCTGCATCTGGCGCATAAAGAAGATCCAGACGCCGATAAGCAGCAGCATCGGGAACCAGGAAATGAAGATAGAAGCCAACAGGCTTGGTTCTTCTGGCGGCTCGCCTACCACTTTGACGTTTTTGGTCAGAAGGTTATCAAGCAGCTTAGGATCGTTCACCGGGATGTAGGTCGTGTAACGGTTACTATCTTTCTTGGTAACGTTGATCTCACGTCCGTTGATACGCGCTTCGCGAACCTGGTCCTGATTGACCTCCTGCAGGAAGGTAGAATAATCCACCTTGCGGCCATTCGACTCGCTGGGCCCAAAGCTCTGGAATACTGACATCAGCACAACGGCAATGACCAGCCAGAGTATTAGGTTTTTCGCCATGTCACTCAAGGGATTAACCTCATATTACAACTGTGTTAAAAACAGCGTCAGGATACTCTATATCCAGTTTCATTCAAACTTTCGTCTGAAATCTCCCGGTTATCATTTTCGCCCGGTCGCTACAATATACACTTCACGGGAACGGGCCCGGGAAGAGTCCGGCTTACGAACTTTGACCTTCGCAAACAGGGAGCGAATTTCCTTAAGATACTCCTCGAAACCTTCGCCCTGAAACACCTTCACAACAAAACTACCACCAGGCGCTAGTACATCACGACACATTTCTAACGCTAGCTCCACCAGATACATGGCGCGGGGGATATCCACCGCCGGTGTTCCGCACATATTTGGTGCCATATCTGACATGACAACCTGGACCTTACTGTCACCTACACGATCAAGTAACGCTTTCAGCACTAATTCATCACGAAAGTCGCCCTGAAGGAAGTCGACACCGACGATGGGATCCATAGGTAAAAGATCGCACGCGATGATTCGGCCCGTTCCGCCGATCTGCGTTACCGCATACTGGGACCATCCGCCAGGTGCCGCACCGAGGTCAACAACCGTCATCCCCGGCTTAAAAAGTTTGTCACTTTGCTGTATTTCATCAAGTTTAAACCAGGCACGGGAACGCAACCCCTTTTTCTGTGCCTGTTGAACATATTTATCGCTAAAGTGTTCCTGAAGCCAGCGGCTGGAGCTGGCAGAACGCTTTTTACCTGTCATTTAACATTTCCGTCCTGGTTCATCGTTACTTGCCTGTGACGTAAATTTCTACGCAGCTATTTGGCGATATTAGGGAGATGGCGGTAGAATGAACCGTTTTCAATCCCAACGTAAGCAAAAATATACGATGAATCTGAGTACTAAACAAAAACAGCACCTTAAAGGTCTGGCACATCCGCTCAAGCCTGTAGTGATGCTTGGCAACAATGGTTTGACCGAAGGGGTGCTTGCCGAGATTGAACAAGCGCTGGAACACCACGAGCTGATCAAGGTGAAAATCGCCTCTGAAGACAGAGACACTAAAAACCTGATCGTGGAAGCCATCGTGCGCGAAACCGGCGCCTGTAATGTACAGGTCATCGGTAAAACGCTGGTGCTCTACCGCCCATCTAAAGAACGTAAAATCTCGCTGCCACGTTAAGGATATCCTGAATTAAACACATTTTCTGTGTGAAACGAGGGATTTCTGTCAGCAGGCGAGCAAAATGCCATGCTCCTTGAGTTGATAAAAGGCCGCTACGCGGCCTTTTTCTTTTCTTTACAATGTATCAACATCTTAGTAGAGAAGCGAATTACAGGTATTCAACCTTAATAATTTCGTATTCCACTTCACCGCCAGGGGTGCGGATGGTGACAACATCGTCCTGCTCTTTGCCAATCAGGCCGCGAGCAATCGGCGAGTTCACCGAAATCAGGTTCTGTTTGAAATCAGCTTCATCATCACCCACGATGCGATAGGTCTGCTCTTCGTCGTTGTCCAGGTTCAGCACGGTAACGGTAGAACCAAAAATCACACGGCCATTATTCGGCATTTTGGTGATATCGATAACCTGTGCATTGGACAGTTTTGCTTCGATATCTTTAATACGCCCTTCACAGAAGCCCTGCTGCTCACGCGCGGCGTGGTATTCAGCGTTCTCTTTCAGGTCGCCATGCTCACGCGCTTCCGCGATAGCGGCGATGATTTCAGGGCGACGTACGGATTTCAGAAAATCCAGCTCTTCGCGCAGTTTTTCGGCACCACGTAAGGTCATCGGAATAGCTTGCATTTGTTATACCTCTTAAACATTCCTGTTGGGAGCAGTGTTCCCTGCTCCAGCCCACCTGAACAGGCCAGAAGCAAAAAGAAAACCGACCCGGGAGCAACGCCCCAGGTCAGCAGCAATTTTTCAATTTGATACGCATTTTACCGCGAAGTTCACTATGGGTCATCGTTTACTTTGCAGTGCCATGCACCGTAGTATGACGGTTTGTTTTCGGGTTGTTAGCGCGAGATTATGCGATTTTCCAGTTTTATCATCGGATTGACTACCAGTATAACGTTCACCGCCCAGGCCGCGAATGTTGATGAGTACATTAATCAGCTTCCCGCAGGCGCGAACCTCGCCCTGATGGTGCAGAAGGTTGGCGCACAGGCTCCCGAGATTGACTATCACAGTCAACAGATGGCGCTGCCTGCCAGTACCCAAAAGGTGATCACCGCCCTCGCCGCTCTGCTCCAGCTCGGGCCTGACTTCCGTTTTACGACCACCCTTGAAACCAAAGGTAACGTTGAGGGTGGCGAACTGAAAGGCGATCTTATCGCCCGTTTTGGCGGCGATCCGACCTTTAAACGCCAGGATATCCGCAATATGGTTGCGGTGCTAAAAAAAACCGGCGTGCAGAAAATTGATGGCAATGTGCTGATCGACACGTCCATCTTTGCCAGCCACGACAAAGCCCCGGGCTGGCCGTGGAACGACATGACGCAGTGCTTTAGCGCCCCGCCCGCCGCCGCGATTGTTGACCGCAACTGCTTCTCGGTTTCGCTTTACAGTGCGCCGAAGCCGGATGATTTAGCGTTTATCCGCATCGCGTCCTACTACCCGGTCACCATGTTTAGCCAGGTTCGCACGCTGGCCAAGGGTTCCCCCGATGCCCAGTATTGCGAACTGGATGTGGTGCCAGGCGACCTTAACCGCTTCACGCTCACCGGCTGCCTGACGCAGCGCGCCGATCCGCTGCCGCTGGCCTTTGCAATACAGGATGGCGCAAGCTATGCAGGCGCCATTCTGAAAGATGAGCTGAAACAAGCGGGAATAACCTATTCCGGCACCCTGCTTCGTCAGACGCAGGTCAACCAGCCCGGCACGGTCATCGCCAGCAAACAGTCTGCGCCGCTGCACGATTTACTGCGAATTATGCTGAAAAAGTCGGACAATATGATTGCCGATACGGTGTTCCGCATGATTGGCCACGCCCGTTTCGGCGTGCCGGGAACCTGGCGCGCGGGCTCAGACGCGGTGCGTCAGATTCTGCGCCAGCAGGCGGGGATCGACCTGGGTAATACCATCGCCGTCGATGGCTCCGGCCTGTCGCGCCATAATTTGATCTCTCCGGCCACGATGATGCAGGTGCTTCAGTACATTGCACAGCATGACACTGAGCTAAACTTTATTTCAATGCTGCCGCTGGCCGGACATGACGGTTCACTGCAGTACCGCGCAGGGCTTCACGCTGCCGGCGTGGATGGCAAAGTCTCCGCGAAAACAGGCTCACTGCAGGGGGTTTACAACCTTGCAGGCTTCATCACTACCGCCAGCGGACAGCGCATGGCATTCGTGCAGTATCTTTCCGGCTATGCCGTCGAACCGACCGATCAGCGCAATCGTCGTATTCCGCTGGTTCGCTTCGAAAGCAGGCTTTATAAGGACATCTACCAGAATAACTAGCGATGAAACTACTTATAGTTGAAGACGATCTGTTATTGCAGGAAGGGCTGGCGCTGGGGCTGGCCAATGAAGGGTATGCTCTCGACTGTGCAGGCACCGCAGCAGAGGCGGATGCCCTGATCCAGAGCGGCGAATACAGCCTGGTGATCCTCGATTTGGGCTTGCCGGATAAAGACGGCGCCACGCTGCTCAGCCAGTGGCGACGTCGCGGCATCAACAATCCCGTCCTGATCCTGACGGCACGTGATGCCATTGAAGATCGTATCACCGGCCTCGATGCAGGCGCAGATGATTATCTGGTGAAGCCTTTCGCGCTCGCGGAGCTGCAGGCACGGGTGCGAGCGTTGATTCGCCGTTATCAGGGCCATAGTGATAACTTACTGACCGACGGCGACATTACGCTGAATTTGCAAACCCAGCAGGTGCTGCAACAGGATCAGGCCGTAGAGGTCACGCCAAAAGAGTTCGCCTTGCTTACGCGTCTGATCATGCGCAGCGGGCAAACGGTACACAGAGAAACGCTCCAGCAGGATATCTACTCCTGGCAGGACGATCCCGGGTCAAATACCCTTGAGGTCCACATCCATAATCTGCGGCGTAAGCTCGGCAAAGACAGGATCAAAACCGTTCGCGGCGTCGGCTATCGTCTGGAGAGCCAGAAATGAACAGCATGCGTCGGCGTCTGATGGTACTGCTGGCGGTCATTCTCCTGTTTTTCCAGCTGATAAGCGTCATCTGGCTATGGCATGAAAGCCGTGAACAGATTGGTTTTCTGGTCAACGAAACGCTGTCAGCGAAAGCGCGCAATAATCACGTTGAGAAAGAGATACGCGAAGCGATTGCCTCGCTGCTGGTCCCTTCCCTGGTGATGGTTGGCTTTACCCTGCTCTTCTCTTTCTGGGCGGTCACCTGGATAACCCGGCCGCTGAATAAACTCCGCGCCAGCCTCGCTAATCGTTCAGCCGATAACTTAACCCCGCTTCCCATGTATTCCGACATGGAAGAAATTGGCGCGGTGACGACCTCCCTGAACCAGCTGCTGGCCCGGCTGGATAGCACCATTAAGCAGGAACGTCTCTTCACCGCAGACGCCGCTCACGAGCTGAGAACGCCTCTTGCTGGCATCCGGCTCCATCTGGAGCTGATGTCGCAGTCAGGTGCACCACAGGCCGCCACGCTGATTAGCCGTATCGATCAGCTCATGCATACCGTCGAACAGCTGCTGATGCTGGCCCGGGCCGGACAGGCCATGGCGAGCGGACACTACGAAACCGTGAACTGGACGGAAAATATCATTGAACCTCTCGGCCTGGGGCATGAAGCCAAAGAGCATACGGTGATTTGGCCCGCTAAAAGCGCGCTCACGGTTCAGGGAGACGCCGTTCTCCTGCGCCTCATGCTGCGCAACCTGCTGGAGAATGCCGGGCGCTACAGCCCGGCAGGGACAACGATTACAGTGACATTAACCGAGGTCGACGGCGGGACGCAGATTAGCGTTATCGATCAGGGTCCTGGAATTGATGAAGCGCACCGACAGTCAATTACCGAGCCATTCCGCCGTCTTGACCAGCGCTACGGAGGCAGTGGGCTGGGCCTGAGCATCGTGCAGCGCATCCTCCAGCTCCACCACGGCAGGCTAACGCTTGAGAATGGCGCTGAAGGTGGCTTAATCGCCAGCTGCTGGCTGCCCGCAACGCTGGAATAAAAAAAGCCCCCATAACGGGGGCTTTGAACAGCAATTAGTGCTTGTAGATGAACTCGACGCCTTCTTCGTCGTCTTCATCCCAGTCATCATCCCAGTCTTCATCGTCTTCTTCCGCTTCCAGCTCTTCGAGCTGCTGGCGGTGGTAGTCATCCCACATGAATTCGACTTTTTCAGGCTGTTTGACTTCTTCCGCCTGAACAATTGGGTTCTCAATGATGAAGGTCATCACATCCCAGCACAGATCTTTCACGCCAACCTGGCTTGCCGCAGAGATCAGGTAGTATTTATCTTCCCAACCCATCGCTTCAGCAATGGCTTTCGCTTTTGCTTCCGCTTCGGCTTTGTCCATCAGGTCGATCTTGTTGAAGACCAGCCAGCGTGGTTTGTTCGCCAGTTTCTCGCTGTATTTCTCCAGCTCGCCAACGATGATGCGGGCGTTTTCAACCGGATCGGAACCGTCGATAGGATCGATATCAATGAGGTGCAGCAGCACGCGGCAGCGCTCAAGGTGTTTCAGGAAGCGAATGCCCAGACCCGCCCCTTCCGCGGCGCCTTCAATCAGGCCCGGAATATCGGCGACCACGAAGCTCTTCTCGTTATCCATACGGACAACGCCCAGGCTTGGTACCAGCGTGGTAAACGGATAGTCAGCCACTTTTGGCTTCGCCGCAGAAACCGCGCGAATAAACGTCGATTTACCTGCGTTTGGCATACCCAGCATGCCCACGTCAGCCAGAAGCATCAGTTCCAGCTGCAGGTCGCGCTTATCGCCCGGCGTACCCATCGTTTTCTGACGCGGCGTACGGTTAACGGAAGATTTGAAACGGCTGTTACCCAGACCGTGCCAGCCGCCTTTCGCCACCATCAGGCGCTGACCGTGTTTGGTCATGTCGCCCATGGTTTCACCCGTCCCCTGGTCAATCACACGCGTACCGACCGGAACTTTAATGGTGACGTCTTTACCGCGTTTCCCGGTACAGTCACGGCTCTGGCCGTTCTGGCCACGTTCAGCGCGGAAGGATTTTTCGAAACGGTAGTCGATCAGCGTGTTGAGGTTCTCATCCGCCTCCAGCCACACGTCACCACCATCCCCACCGTCGCCGCCATCAGGACCGCCACGAGGGATATACTTTTCACGGCGGAAGCTCACGCAACCGTTGCCGCCATCACCAGCCACGACCAGGATCGTCGCTTCATCAACAAACTTCATTTTACTCTCCGTAACTCATTCGCCTGAGCGGGGGACTACTACAACCGCTTCATTTTTGCGCCAACGTCCCCAAAGACGATGACCAATGGCGGAATACATCGCGCCCGCAACCACGACAAACGCACCGAGATAACCCAACAGGTTGAGCATCGGTCTGACGAAGACATCGGGCCAGGCCATTGATAACAAATCTGAAAATAACAGCGTAAACAGCGGGGTAAGCGTGATCAACGCGCTTACCTGTGCTGCCTGCCAGCGCGCCATCGCTTCGGCCAGCGCGCCATAACCGACCAGCGTGTTCAGTCCACAAAAAATGAGGCACGCCAGTTGCCAGTCGCTAAGCTGGGTAATCACGCCCGGCTTCGCTAATGGCAGCAATGCTATTGTACACAAAGTGTACAGCAAAAAGAGGATCTGCTGTGAGGCAAGCCGACGCAATAACACCTTTTGCGCGACGCCATAGCTCACCCAGACCGTTGCTGCCCCCACGCCGAAAATGACACCCCAGGTGTAATCCGTCAGGCGGGTAAAAATCTCGATTAGACTGGTGTTGAAGAACATCACCAGACCGCACAACAGCATGCTCGCCCCGATAATCTGCGTACCGCGCATCTTCTCCTTGAGGATAAAGACGCTGGCGACCATCATGCCCACCGGCGAAAGCTGACCAATCACCTGCGACGCCGTGGGGCTGAGATATTGCAGGGAAGAGCTGAACAGGATGAAGTTACCGAACAGACCGCCCGTCGCGATAGCCAGCAACACCAGCCAGCGCGGTTTACGGAAGAGCCGCAAGGGTGGAAGCTTACCTTTGATGGCCAGAATCGCCCCGAGGCCGATGCTTGCCATCAGAAAGCGATAAAAGACCACCGTAGGCGGCTCCATCACTTCCAGTACCTGCTTCATTGCAATTGGCAGCGCACCCCAGCACATTGCGGTTGTGAGCGCCAAAAGAATTCCTATGCCGGCCTGCTGCTTCATGCCCGTTTTCCCTACAGAAAAAATTACCGGGTTTCCAATGTAAAAAGCCCCGCAACAGGGTGCGGGGCTTTAATCCGTTACCGGACCGAGAAAACCTTACTCAGCAACGATGCTGATGTATTTACGGTTGTTCGGGCCTTTAACTTCAAATTTCACTTTACCGTCTGCTTTAGCAAACAGAGTGTGGTCACGACCGCAACCTACGTTGTTGCCAGCGTGGAATTTGGTACCACGTTGACGAACGATGATGCTACCCGCCAGAACGGATTCGCCACCGAAACGCTTAACGCCCAGGCGTTTAGCTTCTGAATCGCGACCGTTACGTGTGGAGCCGCCAGCCTTTTTATGTGCCATTTAAATCTCTCCTCAGGTCTTAGGCGCTGATGCCAGTAATTTTCACATCAGTGAACCACTGACGGTGGCCCTGCTGCTTACGGTAGTGCTTACGACGACGAAACTTAACGATTTTAACTTTCTCGCCACGACCGTGTGCAACAACTTCAGCTTTGATAACGCCGCCATCAACGAAAGGAACGCCGATTTTGACTTCTTCACCGTTTGCGATCATCAGAACTTCTGCGAACTCAACAGATTCGCCAGTTGCGATGTCCAGCTTTTCCAGGCGAACGGTCTGACCTTCGCTTACTCGGTGTTGTTTACCACCACTTTGGAAAACCGCGTACATATAAACTCCGCTTCCGCGCACGTCCTCGTATGAATCAGAGTGCGCTATAAATATTCACAATAGGGCGCGAATATTACGCAAAACGCGAGCCTTTGACAAGTGCTACCGTCAATACATGAAGAAAAAAAACACAACACGTACGGTAACGTTTATCTGAGCCGTTTTTTCAGTACAATCAGCACTACTATTGATAAACCGAAACCCTTCGTTACCCCATTGAAGATGGGATCAACAGGATAAAAAGCCCGGCTTTTGCGATGAATTTAGAAAAAATCAACGAGTTAACCGCGCAAGATATGGCGGGTGTGAATGCAGCAATCCTGGAGCAACTCAACTCTGACGTTCAGCTGATCAATCAGTTGGGCTATTACATTGTCAGCGGCGGCGGTAAACGCATTCGCCCGATGATTGCTATTCTGGCTGCCAGAGCCGTTGGCTATCAGGGAAATGCCCACATCACTATCGCCGCGCTCATCGAATTTATCCACACGGCGACGCTTCTGCACGACGATGTGGTGGATGAATCGGATATGCGTCGTGGCAAAGCCACGGCTAACGCCGCGTTCGGGAACGCAGCCAGCGTCCTGGTGGGGGATTTTATCTATACCCGCGCCTTCCAGATGATGACCAGCCTGGGTTCCCTGAAAGTGCTGGAAGTGATGTCCGAAGCCGTTAACGTCATCGCTGAAGGCGAAGTGCTGCAGCTGATGAACGTCAACGACCCGGACATCACTGAAGAAAACTACATGCGCGTCATCTACAGCAAAACCGCGCGCCTGTTTGAAGCGGCGGCCCAGTGTTCCGGCATTTTGGCGGGCTGTACCGAAGCGCAGGAAAAAGGCCTGCAGGACTATGGCCGCTATCTGGGCACAGCCTTCCAGCTGATTGACGATCTGCTGGACTACAGTGCGGACGGCGAGACGCTCGGCAAAAACGTTGGCGATGACCTGAACGAAGGCAAACCGACCCTGCCGCTGCTCCACGCCATGCGTAACGGAACGGCCGACCAGGCGAAGATGATCCGTGAAGCGATTGAGCAGGGAAATGGCCGCCATCTTCTGGAACCTGTACTGGAAACCATGGCAATCTGCGGATCGCTGGAATGGACGCGTCAGCGTGCAGAAGAAGAAGCCGACAAGGCCATCGAGGCCCTTCAGGTCATTCCAGACAGCCCATGGCGCGAAGCACTGATTGGCCTTGCCCACATCGCCGTTCAGCGCGACCGTTAATCTCCCTTTTTCTCCCCGCGAACCTGGCGGGGAGATTCCAGTACACACCAGTAGATTCCGCGTTCATGTAAATTCATCGGTTTAGAGACCGCATGAATAAAGCCATGTCTTATTCTGAATATTCCTTCAAGTAACGCGAACTTTTTAGAACAAGAGTTCGAAATGGGTATAGTAAACCCGTCGTTTCAGAAGAAACGGCCTAGGTGAATCCGAACTTAAGGACGGCGTTATGGATACGAAATTTATCGACTGGCACACGGCTGATATTATTGCCGCACTGCGCAAAAAAGGCACTTCACTGGCTGCAGAGTCCCGCCGCCATGGACTGAGTTCTTCAACTCTGGCAAACGCCCTCACCCGCCCCTGGCCAAAAGGAGAATTAATTATCGCAACGGCGCTGGACACGCATCCGTGGGTGATTTGGCCTTCGCGCTACCACGATCCTGTCACCCATGAATTTATCGACAGATCGCGCATGATTCGCCAGAGAAAAGTAAAAAAAGAATCGCAGGAATAAGGTTTTTTTGACAGGAACAGCAACCCCCCGGTCATTTCTGGCAGGGGGCTGCCGGAACGATTACTCGCCCTTCACACGCTCGATATTGGCACCCAGCGCGCGCAGTTTATCTTCGATACGCTCATAGCCACGATCGATGTGATAAATACGATCCACGATCGTTGTGCCTTCCGCGATACAACCCGCCAATACCAGGCTGGCAGACGCACGCAGATCGGTTGCCATCACCTGAGCACCGGAGAGTTTCTCAACGCCGTGGCAAATCACGGTATTACTTTCGATCTCGGCACGTGCCCCCATACGGATCAGCTCCGGTACGTGCATAAAGCGGTTCTCGAAAATGGTTTCCGTGATAAAGCCGGTCCCTTCGGCGACCAGGTTCAACAAGGTGAACTGTGCCTGCATGTCAGTTGGGAAGGCCGGATGCGGTGCCGTACGCACATTGACCGCTTTTGGACGCTGTCCATGCATATCAAGGCTGATCCAGTCTTCACCGATTTCGATATCCGCGCCCGCATCGCGTAGTTTCGCCAGCACCGCATCCAGGGTATCTGGCTGCGCGTTGCGACAAACAATTTTCCCGCCAGAGATCGCAGCAGCGATCAGGAAGGTACCGGTTTCGATACGGTCCGGCAGTACGCGATAGACACCCCCGCCCAGACGCTCAACGCCTTCGATGGTGATGCGGTCGGTACCCTGACCAGAGATCTTCGCACCCAGCGCCACGAGGAAGTTGGCAGTATCCACAATCTCCGGTTCACGCGCGGCGTTTTCGATGATCGTGGTCCCTTCTGCCAGCGTTGCCGCAGACATAATGGTCACCGTTGCACCCACGCTCACTTTGTCCATAACAATGTGCGCGCCTTTCAGACGACCATTGACGGACGCTTTAACGTAGCCTTCTTCCAGCTTGATCTCTGCGCCCAGTTTTTCCAGGCCAAAGATGTGCAGGTCAACCGGACGCGCACCGATAGCGCAACCGCCCGGCAGCGAAACCTGACCCTGACCGAAACGCGCCACCAGCGGGCCAAGCGCCCAGATGGAAGCACGCATGGTTTTCACCAGATCGTAAGGGGCAGAGAAGTTATTCACCTTGCTGGCGTCGATCCAGACGGAACCGTTACGCTCGACTTTCGTGCCCAACTGGGTGAGCAGCTTCATGGTGGTGTCGATATCTTTCAGCTTCGGTACGTTCTGAATCTCTACCGGCTCTTCCGCGAGCAGTGCAGCAAAGAGGATGGGCAGCGCGGCGTTTTTCGCGCCAGAAATTGTGACTTCGCCCTGGAGACGCGTTGGCCCCTGTACACGAAATTTATCCATGGTGTGCTCTCTTATAAATTCAACCGTGCTGCGGGCCTGTCGCCCTCAGCTCAAAAACCGTTTAGTTTGCGATCGCGTGCCCACTCTTGCGGGGTGAACGCTTTAATCGACAGGGCGTGGATGCGGTTATCCGCAATATATTCCATCAGCGGCGCGTACACAGCCTGCTGTTTCTTCACACGGCTCATACCGTCGAACATCTCACCCACAGCAATAACCTGGAAGTGACTGCCATCGCCTGTGACGTGGGCTTCCTGAAGGGAGAGTGCATTCATCAGCACTGTCTGGATTTCATGATTTTCCATGGGCTCTTAATCATCTGATAGTGAAAACAAGCCCAACATCTTAGAGCAAAGTGGCGTCGTCTTAAACAAGCAAAAAGCCCCGACGATGAAACTGTCAGGGCTTTCGGAAGTAACGCACTGAAAATATTAACGAGGCAGTACGTCCTGAGGGAGATTGTAGAGCTGCGCCAGGGTCACGACATTGTCGCTCGCGCCGCGAAGCGTGACGCTCGCCCCCTGCTTTTTCCCCACCGCAACCAGATGGGCAAGCAGTGCAACGCCTGCCGTATCTACCCGCGTGACGTTGGTTAAGTCAATAACCGTCACGCCCTGCATGGCCTCATGGCGCTTATCCCATAAGGGGTTCAGCAGATCCTGATCCAGCTCACCGGACAGCTTTAATGTCTCGCCTTCACGCGACCAGCTGAGTTGCTGTGACATTACTTCTTCTCGTCCAGACTAATTTTCTGACGAGCGATGGACTGCAGCTGCGCGGTCAGGCCATCAATCCCCTTGGTGCGCAGCAGGTCGCTCCACTCGTTCTGTTTGGTGGTGATCATGCTTACACCTTCGGCGATCATGTCATACGCCTGCCAGTGGCCGGTCTGGCTGTTTTTACGCCACTGGAAATCCAGACGCACCGGCGGACGACCGTTAGGATCGTTGATCGTTACGCGAATAGGGACGATGGTCGCATCACCCAGCGGCTGCTCCGGGGCGATCTGATAGGTCTGACCGTGATACATCGCCAGCGCCTGACCATACGCCTGCTTCAGGTATTCACGGAAAGCGGCAAAATAGGCATCACGCTGCGCCGGGGTTGCGTCTTTGTAATAGCGGCCCAGCACCAGGGCTCCCGCATATTTGATCTGCACGTACGGCAGCAGCTCCTGGTCAACCACGTCACGCAGGTAATCAGGATTAGCACGAATCTTAGGCTGCTCGTTTTTAAGACGATCGAAGGTTTTCTTCGCGGCTTCGTCCATCAGTTTGTACGGGTTACTCTGATCCGCCGCGTGCACCGCGGTGAGAGGGGCAATAACCAGCATGGCAACCATTAACAGTCGTTTAAACATGAATGACTTCTCCTGATATTAATTCGCAGCACCTGGGGTCGGCGCAGCATTGGTATGGTCTTCACTCTGCGCAGGGGCATTGTCAGACTTTTTATCATCCCCTTTACTGTTGTAAAGGAACTGACCAATCATATCTTCCAGCACCATGGCGGACTTGGTGTCCTGGATCACGCTCCCGTCCTTAAGGATAGTCGTTCCCAGCTCGGGGTCTTCAAAACCGACGTTAAGCGCCAGATATTGTTCGCCCAGCAGACCGGAAGTCCGGATAGAAAGGGAACTGGTGTCCGGAATGTGGTTGTAACGCTCTTCGATATCCATCGCGACACGTGGCAGATAGGTCTTCTCATCCAGCGTAATGTCAGATACGCGTCCGATCACCACGCCGCCAATACGGACCGGTGAACGCGCCTTCAGCCCGCCGATGTTATCGAAGGTGGCATAGATGCGATACGTCGGCTCGGTGCGCACAGACGTGATATCCGCCGCTCTCAGGCAGATAAACAGCGCGGCCAGCAGCGCCAGCAGCAGGAATACACCGACCCAAATTTCATTTTTTCTCGTTTGCATGAACTCAATTCCCAAACATCAGTGCGGTGAGCACAAAATCCAGACCCAGTACGGCCAGCGACGAATGAACGACTGTACGTGTAGTTGCGCGGCTAATGCCCGCCGACGTCGGGATGGCATCGTAACCATTGAACAATGCAATCCAGGTGACCGTAATGGCAAATACCACGCTCTTAATCAGGCAGTTAATCAGATCCATTCGCAGATCAATGGCATCCTGCATGGCAGACCAGAAGAAACCGGCATCAATGCCTTTCCAGTGCACGCCAACCAGCGAACCGCCCCAGATCCCCACGGCGACAAACAGAATCGTCAGCAGCGGTAAAGAGATGACCCCGGCCCAGAAACGCGGCGAGATCACGCGACGCAGCGGATCGACCGCCATCATCTCCATGCTGGAGAGCTGCTCGGTCGCGCGCATCAGGCCAATTTCAGCCGTTAAGGCCGACCCCGCGCGCCCGGCGAAAAGCAGCGCCGCCACAACGGGCCCCAGTTCACGCAGCAGCGAGAGCGCCACCAGCATCCCGAGGCTGGTTTCCGCACTGTAGGTTGTCAGCACCAGGTAGCCCTGCAGACCCAGCACCATACCGATAAACAGACCGGAGACAATGATGATGAGCATCGACAGCACGCCGACGTTATAAAGCTGACGCACCAATAGCGGCGCGTGCTTACGGAATTCCGGCTTGCCGACCAGCGCGTTGAATAACATCAATCCGGCACGCCCGAACGTCCTGATGGTTTTTATGCCACGGTGTCCGAGAGCGGCCAACGCATTTAACAGCATGAGTGGCTTAACTCCCTATTCCCAGTAAATCGTCACGATAGTCGCCCGCCGGGTAGCGGAACGGCACAGGGCCATCGGCAATACCGTCGAGGAACTGCCGCACGCGCGGATCGCAATTTTCCTGCAGCGCCTGGGCGCTACCGTGTGCGACGATCTTTTTGTCCGCTACGATGTAGGCGTAATCGGCAATGCTCAACACTTCAGGTACATCGTGAGACACCACAATGCAGGTGACGCCAAGCGCGCTGTTCAGCTCAGAGATGAGCTTCACCAGCACGCCCATCGTGATGGGATCCTGCCCGACAAACGGTTCGTCGAACATGATTAAATCAGGTTCTAATGCGATGGCTCGCGCCAGCGCGGCACGACGCGCCATCCCGCCGGACAGCTCCGAAGGCATCAGCTTCGCGGCGCCCCGCAGCCCGACGGCTTCTAGCTTCATCATCACCGTGCTTTTCAGCAGCGCAGGCGGCAGGCTGGTATGCTCGCGCAGCGGATAGGCAACGTTATCAAAGACGTTCATGTCGGTGAACAAAGCCCCCGACTGAAAGAGCATGCTCATGCGTTTGCGAACAGTATACAGGCGCGAGCGCGACATCTCCGGGATGTTTTCGCCATCAAAGAGGATTTCACCGCTATCCGGTGGGATCTGCCCACCGATAAGGCGGAGCAGGGTCGTTTTACCGATCCCGGACGGCCCCATGATGGCAGTAATTTTGCCACGCGGCACGGTCAACGAAATATCATCAAATATCAATCTGTTGGCGCGAGAAAAACTCACCCCGCGGACATCGACTAAATTCGCCATGGTTTGGCTCATTTATGGTTCCTTTCTTATCCTGCTCACGTTAAGGCATGTAGCCTGAATCAGCCCTAAACTCCGCATTTTTACAGAATAATAACCGTAGAGGTTAGCGAAAGCTGGCATTTGTTTTACTTTTCCGGCGCATAAAGTCAAAATTAGGAATTCGTTACGCCTCAGACTGTATGCAGTCCAGCCATTCCCGAGCAATGGACCGACGAGTATACCTGAAGAAAGGACTTTTGATGCTTTTAGCAACAGCACTGTTAATAATTGGTTTACTGTTGGTGGTCTACAGTGCTGACCGTTTAGTGTTTGCTGCATCTATCCTGTGTCGCCTGAGTGGCGTACCACCTGTTGTCATCGGGATGACTGTGGTCAGCGTAGGAACGTCGCTTCCTGAAATCATCGTCTCTGTCTCCGCCTCGCTGCATGGTCAGGTAGACCTGGCAGTCGGCACCGCCATTGGCTCTAACATCGTCAATATTTTATTGATTTTAGGCCTGGCCGCGCTGCTCCATCCTTTTCGCGTGCATTCTGATGTTCTGCGCCGTGAATTGCCGCTAATGTTACTCGTAAGCCTGCTGGCAGGGTGCGTATTTTACGATGGCGTACTGAGCTACAGCGACGGCATTTTCCTGCTGGCGCTGGCCGTTATTTGGCTGCTGTATAGTGTTAAGATCGCCCGTCTGGCTGAAAAGCAGGGTCAGGATAGCCTCACGCGCGAGCAGGTCGCCGAGCTTCCGCGAGAAGGCACGCTGCCTGTTGCCCTGCTCTGGCTGGGCGTCGCACTGATCATCATGCCGATGGCAACGCGCATGGTCGTGGATAACGCGACGGTGCTGGCGAACTATTTTGCCATCAGCGAGCTGACTATAGGCCTGACGGTGATTGCCATCGGCACCAGCCTGCCGGAGCTGGCCACCGCCATTGCGGGGGCACGTAAAGGTGAGGATGACATTGCCATTGGTAATATCATCGGTTCTAACATTTTTAATATCGCCATTGTGATGGGCCTGCCGGCCCTGATTTCGCCAGGGCCCTTTAATCCTCTGGCGTTCTCACGTGATTACGGCGTGATGTTGCTGGTCAGCGTGATTTTTGCCCTGCTCTGCTGGCGGCGGCAACGACAGATCGGCAAAGGCGCAGGCGCGCTGCTGACGGGTGGATTTATCGTATGGATGGCGATGCTGTACTGGCTCTCGCCTCTTCTCTCTGGGTAAACGGAAACGCATTATGTCGCAAATAGAATTGCAGCCGGGTTTTGACTTTCAGAAAGCAGGCAAAGACGTTCTGGAGATTGAACGTGAAGGTCTGGCGCAGTTAGATCAGTACATTAATCAGGATTTTAGTCTGGCATGTGAGAAGATATTCTACTGCGCCGGCAAAGTCGTGGTGATGGGGATGGGCAAGTCCGGTCACATTGGACGCAAAATGGCGGCAACCTTTGCCAGTACCGGCACCTCTTCCTTCTTTGTCCACCCGGGGGAAGCCGCGCACGGGGACCTGGGTATGGTCACGCCGCAGGATATCGTCATCGCGCTCTCCAACTCCGGTGAGTCCAATGAAATCCTGGCGCTCATCCCGGTACTGAAGCGACTGCAGGTGCCGCTGATTTGCATGACCAGCCGTCCAGAAAGCAGCATGGCGCGTGCAGCCGATATTCACCTGTGCGTGAAGGTTCCTAAGGAGGCCTGTCCGCTCGGTCTGGCGCCGACCTCCAGCACCACCGCTGCACTGGTCATGGGCGATGCGCTTGCCGTGGCGCTGCTTGAAGCCCGTGGCTTTACGCCGGAAGATTTCGCGCTTTCCCACCCGGGCGGCGCGCTGGGGCGCAAGCTCCTGCTGCGGGTAAACGATATTATGCACACCGGGGATGAGATCCCTCACGTCAGTAAAGAAGCCTCCCTGCGTGATGCGCTGCTGGAAATCACCCGTAAGAATCTGGGGATGACGGTCGTGTGCGACGATCTGATGAAAATTCAGGGGATCTTCACCGATGGCGACCTGCGTCGCGTGTTCGATATGGGTGTCGATGTCCGCACGCTCGGCATTGCCGACGTGATGACGCCGGGCGGTATCCGCGTGCGTCCAGGTACGCTGGCCGTGGATGTGCTGAACCTGATGCAGTCCCGCCACATCACCTCCGTTATGGTTGCCGATGGCGACCAGTTGCTGGGTGTGGTACATATGCATGATCTGCTGCGCGCAGGCGTAGTGTAATGAAGGATAAGACAATGAGTAATGCGGGTGCATCCCTTGCAACCTGTTATGGTCCGGTCAGTACGCAGATGATGGCAAAGGCGGAAAACATTCGTCTGCTCATCCTCGATGTGGATGGGGTTCTCTCCGACGGCCTGATTTACATGGGCAATAATGGTGAAGAGCTGAAGGCGTTTAACGTTCGCGACGGCTACGGTATCCGCTGTGCGCTCACCTCGGGGATTGAGGTGGCGATCATCACCGGACGAAACGCTAAACTGGTAGAAGACCGCTGTGAAACTTTAGGTATTACCCATCTGTATCAGGGTCAATCCGATAAGATGGCTGCGTTCAATGATTTACTGGGTAAACTGGCTATCGCACCGGAAAACGTGGCCTACGTCGGGGACGACCTGATTGACTGGCCGGTGATGGCTGAAGTTGGGCTGAGCATCGCCGTTGCCGATGCACATCCGCTGCTGATCCCGCGCGCCGACTACGTTACCCACATCAACGGTGGCCGCGGCGCTGTCCGTGAAGTCTGCGATCTGCTTCTGCTGGCGCAGGGCAAGCTTGATGAGGCCAAAGGGCAATCGATATGAGTAAAACCAGACGTTGGATTATCATTTTGCTTTCGCTTGTCGCACTGGTATTGATTGGCGTGAACCTTGCCGATCGCGACGATACGCAAACGGAAGTGATCAACAATACCGATCCAACCTATAAAAGCGATCACAGCGACACCGTGGTCTACAGCCCGGAAGGCGCGCTGAACTATCGCCTGATTGCCCAGCATGTTGAATATTTTTCCGATGATGGCGTTTCATGGTTTACCCAACCTGTGATGACCACATTTGATAAAGACAAAGTGCCGACGTGGTCAATTAAGTCAGATCGGGCCAAACTGACAAATGACCGTATGCTTTATCTGTATGGCCACGTTGAAGTCAACGCCCTGACCGCTGACTCGCAACTGCGAAAAATTACGACGGATAATGCCCAGATCAACCTGGTAACCCAGGACGTGACGTCGCAGGATCTGGTCACACTGTATGGCACAACATTTAATTCCAGCGGTTTAAGAATGCGCGGGAACTTACGCAGCAAGAACGCCGAGCTGATTGAAAAGGTTAGAACCTCCTATGAAATTCAAAACAAACAAACTCAGCCTTAAAGTTATTATCGCCAGCGCGATGCTGGCGGCCAGTCTCCCCGCGCTTGCTGTAACGGGCGATACCGACCAGCCGATCCATATTGAGTCCGACACCCAGTCTCTCGATATGCAGGGTAACGTCGTCACCTTCACGGGTAACGTCGTCATGACCCAGGGCACCATCAAAATCAACGCCGACAAAGTGGTCGTAACCCGTCCGGGTGGCGAGCAGGGCAAAGAGATTATTGATGGTTACGGCAACCCGGCAACCTTCTATCAAATGCAGGACAACGGCAAGCCGGTGAAAGGCCGCGCTACGCACATGCACTATGAGCTGGCGAAGGATCTGGTCATCCTGACCGGGAATGCGTATCTGGAACAGCTGGACAGCAACATTACCGGCGACCAGATTACCTATCTGGTTAAAGAGCAAAAAATGCAGGCCTCCAGCGAGAAAGGCAAACGCGTGACCACCGTACTGGTTCCGTCGCAGCTGCAGGACAAAGGCAAGGGCCAGGCCCCGGCACAGAAGAAGAGTAACTAATTCGTTATGGCAACATTAACTGCAAAAAACCTCGCGAAGGCCTATAAGGGCCGCCGTGTCGTAGAAGATGTCAGTCTGACCGTCAACTCCGGCGAAATCGTGGGGCTGCTTGGCCCGAACGGTGCGGGTAAAACGACCACCTTCTACATGGTGGTGGGTATTGTGCCGCGCGATGCCGGCAACATTATCATTGACGATGAAGACATCAGTCTTCTGCCGCTGCACGCGCGCGCGCGTCGCGGGATCGGCTATCTGCCGCAGGAAGCCTCCATTTTCCGTCGTCTCAGCGTTTACGACAACCTGATGGCGGTCCTGCAAATTCGTAACGACTTGACCAACGAACAGCGTCAGGATCGTGCTAACGAGCTGATGGAAGAGTTCCACATTGAGCATCTGCGCGACAGCCTCGGTCAGGCACTCTCCGGGGGCGAACGCCGTCGCGTTGAGATTGCGCGTGCGCTGGCCGCAAACCCGAAATTTATCCTTCTGGATGAACCGTTTGCGGGCGTTGACCCCATCTCCGTTATCGACATTAAACGTATCATTGAGCACCTGCGCGACAGCGGGCTTGGCGTACTGATCACCGACCACAACGTGCGTGAAACGCTGGCCGTGTGTGAACGCGCCTATATTGTCAGCCAGGGCAATCTGATCGCCCACGGTACGCCGCAGCAGATCCTCGAAGACGATCATGTTAAGCGCGTCTATCTTGGGGAAGACTTCAGACTCTGATAGGGTAGAGGTAACGTAACGCCGAACCGGAGAAAAATGCTCTGAACATGAAGCAAGGTTTGCAATTAAGGCTCAGCCAACAACTGGCGATGACGCCGCAGCTACAGCAGGCAATTCGCCTGTTGCAACTGTCCACGTTAGAACTTCAGCAGGAGCTCCAGCAGGCGCTGGACAGTAACCCCCTGCTGGAACAAACCGATCTTCATGACGAGGTAGATACCCAGCAATCGCAGGATACTGAAGCGCTCGATACCGCGGATGCACTCGAACAAAAAGAGATGCCCGACGAGCTTCCGCTTGATGCCAGCTGGGATGAAATCTACACCGCCGGAACCCCTTCCGGTACGCGTGCAGACTACCAGGACGATGAGCTACCGGTCTATCAGGGCGAAACCACCCAGTCGCTGCAGGATTACCTGATGTGGCAGGTGGAACTCACCCCCTTCTCCGATACCGACCGCGCGATTGCCACGTCCATTGTCGATGCCGTTGACGACACCGGCTATTTGACCGTCACCCTCGACGATATACTGGAAAGCATGGGCGACGACGAGATTGAGCTTGAGGAAGTCGAAGCCGTTCTGAAGCGCATCCAGCGTTTCGATCCGGTAGGCGTAGCCGCAAAAGATCTGCGCGACTGCCTGCTGATTCAGCTTTCTCAGTTCAGTAAAGAGACGCCATGGCTCGAGGAGGCGCGCGCGATCATCAGCGATCATCTGGATCTGCTGGCGAACCACGATTTCCGCACCCTGATGCGAGTCACGCGCCTGAAGGAAGAGGTGCTGAAAGAAGCGGTGAATCTGATCCAGTCGCTCGATCCGCGCCCCGGTCAGTCGATCCAGACCAGCGAGCCCGAGTACGTGATCCCGGATGTGCTGGTCAGAAAACACAACGGCCGCTGGGTCGTTGAACTGAATTCAGACAGCATCCCTCGCCTGCAAATCAACCAGCAGTATGCCTCCATGTGCACCAGCGTGCGTAACGACGCCGACAACCAATATATTCGTAGCAATTTGCAGGAAGCGCGATGGCTGATCAAAAGTCTGGAGAGCCGAAATGATACGCTGCTACGCGTCAGCCGCTGTATTGTCGAACAGCAGCAGGCTTTCTTTGAGCAGGGCGAAGAGTATATGAAACCGATGGTGCTGGCGGATATCGCCCAGGCCGTCGAGATGCATGAATCAACCATTTCCCGTGTCACCACGCAGAAGTATCTGCACAGTCCACGCGGTATTTTTGAGCTTAAGTATTTCTTCTCCAGCCATGTGAATACCGAGGGCGGCGGCGAAGCGTCGTCAACGGCCATTCGTGCTCTGGTGAAGAAGTTGATCGCCGCGGAGAATCCCGCGAAGCCACTAAGCGACAGTAAGTTAACCACCATGCTGTCCGATCAGGGTATTATGGTGGCACGTCGTACTGTTGCGAAGTATCGAGAGTCTTTATCCATTCCGCCGTCCAACCAGCGTAAACAGCTGGTCTGACACAACCGATAAGGAAGACACTATGCAGCTCAACATCACTGGACAAAACGTCGAAATTACTGAGGCTTTACGCGACTTTGTGAACGCGAAGTTTGCAAAACTCGAGCAGTATTTCGAAAGGATCAATCAGGTCTACATTGTGTTGAAAGTGGAGAAAGTGACTCATATCTCGGATGCCACCCTGCATGTTAACGGGGGGGAACTGCATGCCAGTGCGGAAGGGCAAGACATGTACGCTGCTATCGACGGCTTGATTGATAAGCTTGCGCGACAGCTCAATAAACATAAAGATAAACTGAAACAACACTAATTGTCCGGGCAGTTAACGGGTGCAGGACGGCCTGTTGTGAAACACAACAGGCCATTTGTACAGTTAGCGCTTAGGTGAAATTATGATGAACAACGATTCCGCTCTTCAACTGAGCAATGTCCTTAACCAGGAATGTACCCGCAGTGCGGTTCACTGCCAGAGCAAAAAACGTGCGCTGGAAATCATCAGTGAACTGGCCGCAAAACAGCTGGGCCTGCCGCCGCAGGTGGTGTTCGAAGCGATTCTGACCCGCGAAAAGATGGGCAGTACCGGTATCGGCAACGGCATCGCAATCCCGCACGGCAAGCTGGAAGAGGATACCCTGCGTGCCGTCGGTGTGTTTGTGCAGCTTGAAACACCGATCGCCTTTGATGCCATTGATAACCAGCCCGTCGATCTCCTCTTCGCGCTGCTGGTGCCTGCTGACCAGACGAAAACCCATCTGCATACGCTGTCGCTGGTCGCCAAACGTCTGGCTGATAAAACCATTTGCCGTCGACTGCGCTCGGCTCAAAGTGATGAAGAGCTTTATCAAATTATCACCGAAGCAGAAGGCAATCAGGATGATGCATAACCAGGAGATGGCCTTCACATCTGTTGTCCTGAGGAGAAACGGAACATGGTGCTGATGATTGTCAGCGGTCGTTCAGGGTCGGGGAAATCCGTTGCTCTGCGCGCGCTGGAAGACATGGGTTTTTACTGCGTCGATAACCTTCCGGTCGTGTTGCTGCCCGACCTGGCCCGTACGCTTGCGGAGAGACAGACCTCGGCCGCCGTCAGTATCGACGTTCGTAACATGCCGGAATCGCCAGAGATCTTCGAACAGGCAATGAGTAACCTGCCTGACACGTTCTCGCCTCAGCTGCTGTTCCTCGATGCAGACCGTAATACCCTGATTCGCCGCTACAGCGACACCCGTCGTTTGCACCCGCTTTCCAGTAAGAACCTCTCCCTGGAGAGCGCAATCGATGAAGAGAGCGATCTGCTGGAGCCGCTGCGTTCTCGCGCCGACCTGATTGTCGACACCTCTGAGATGTCCGTTCACGAGCTGGCGGAAATGCTGCGTACCCGGTTGTTGGGTAAACGCGAGCGCGAACTGACGATGGTGTTCGAATCCTTTGGCTTCAAGCACGGTATCCCGATTGATGCGGATTATGTTTTCGACGTGCGCTTCCTGCCGAACCCGCACTGGGATCCGAAACTGCGTCCTATGACCGGTCTGGATAAACCCGTCGCGGCCTTCCTCGACAGGCACACAGAAGTTCACAATTTTATCTACCAGACGCGAAGCTACCTTGAGCTATGGTTACCTATGCTGGAGACAAACAATCGTAGCTACCTGACGGTAGCGATTGGCTGTACCGGCGGTAAACATCGTTCGGTTTATATCGCCGAACAGCTGGCCGACTATTTCCGCTCGCGCGGGAAGAACGTTCAGTCCCGTCATCGCACGCTGGAAAAACGTAAAACATGACCGTAAAACAGACCGTTGAGATCACCAATAAGCTGGGCATGCATGCGCGCCCGGCGATGAAGCTGTTTGAGCTGATGCAGGGTTTCGATGCAGAAGTTCTGCTGCGGAATGACGAAGGTACCGAAGCGGAGGCGAACAGCGTCATTGCGCTGCTGATGCTGGATTCCGCCAAAGGGCGTCAGATTGAAGTCGAAGCCACCGGCCCCCAGGAAGAGGAAGCGCTGGCGGCGGTGATTGCGCTGTTTAACGCGGGGTTCGACGAAGATTAAGGTCTCTGCCCTTCAGGCGGGTGGCGCTGCGCTTACCCGCCCTACATAAGTTTGTTGCTCTCCATAAACCCTTCTCCTCCCAACTGACGCATCTGGCGCATAATCCACGCCTGACGGCTTCGCACGTAACCTGACGGGGCACTGGCTTTAAAGCGGAGGGGATTAGGCAGAACAGCCGCGAGCAGCGCCGCCTCAGACATGCTCAGCTTGCTGGCGGGTTTATTAAAATAGCGTTGTGATGCAGCTTCGACACCAAATACCCCGTCGCCAAACTCGGCAACGTTGAGATACACGGTCAGAATGCGCTTTTTGCTCCAGACCGTTTCCATGCCCAGGGTGAGCCCCGCTTCCAGCCCCTTTCGCACCCAGCTGCGGCCGTCCCACAGAAACAGATTTTTGGCCGTCTGCTGCGACAACGTTGACGCGCCGCGCACGCGGTTTTCATGGCGTTCGTTATGCGCCAGCGCCTTCTCAATGGCCGCAACGTCGAATCCCCAGTGCTCCGGAAATTTCTGATCCTCCGCTGCGATGACCGCCAGCCCCATGAACGGAGAGATCTCGTCCATGCTTACCCAATCAGAATGGGCAACATAGCCGAAATCGCCGCTGAGCCACGCGCCGAGCTGACGCTCAACCATCACGGCAGAGAACGGGACCGGCATAATGCTGAACACGGCCAGCCCGCCTCCCCAGAACACCGCCATGATGAGAACGATGCGTAGAAGAAGGCGTTTCACCCATGCGCCTGCGGAAAACGGACGCCTCATTCCGTCAGCACCAGCACGCGGGCGACCAGTTTTTCAATGCCCACAGCGGCTTCCGCGATATTCTTCGCCAGCATATACGCAGGCGTGGTGACAATCTTGTTATCTTCATCAACCACAATGTCATCCACCGGGCACGGAACGTGTTCGCCCCCCATTTCCTCGACGATCTCTGCGGTATCAATATCCGTCCCGATGGTCAGGCGCAGCGGGAAATCAAAAATTTTAGGCAACATCGCCGGTGCGATACAGATAAAGCCCAGCGGTTTTCCTGCCGCATGCATGGCCTGCGACAGCGCTTTGAGATGAGGATCGATCTGACACTCCGCGCCCTGCGCGGCAAAGGTACTGAGATTTTTGGCTGCGCCAAACCCACCCGGCACAATGAGCGCATCAAGCTCTGCAGGGTCTGCCTGAATAAGAGGATGGATGTCACCTCGCGCAATGCGCGCGGCTTCAATCAGCACGTTACGGGTTTCCGCCATCGGCTCACCGGTCAGATGGTTAATCACATCCGCCTGATTTTTGTCCGGTGCAAAACAAATCACCTCGGCTCCCTGCTTAGCCAGGGCCAGCAGCGTGATGACGGCTTCGTGTATCTCAGAGCCATCGTAAACACCGCATCCGCTTAGCACGACACCAATCTTTTTCATCATGACAATCCTTTTCTGCAACTTGCTGAAGCACATTAATAATTTTGATTAAAACGCTATGCTTCACACATTTCACTGATTCATGTAACAAACCATTTAAGATTTGCTATCTTATCTGCGTGCGGCCTAAATTTTTCAGGCAGCGCCCTTTCAAAAATAACGTTTAAAAACAGGCGCAGCCACGATTTCCCTGGTGTTGGCGCAGTATTCGCGCACCCCGGTTAATCCGGGGTCATTTTTTTCTGGCGTCAACCCAGGCTTTTAGCACCGCCACATCGTTTTGCCATTCCTGTTTCATCTCTTCAACCCAATCACCCACGTTATCTTCCCATGCAGGTAAATCAGGCGACTGAATCTGTTGCCCCAGCTGCTGCAGATGGCGTAAGCCAACCGAGCCGGCGGCACCTTTGATTTTATGTCCTTCTTCCACGATCCCCTTCTGGTCACGGGCCGTCAGGTTGGATTCCAGCACGCTCAGATAGCCCGGCATCATTTTTTCGAACACCGCCAGACCGTCGGTAATCAGTTTCGGCCCCACCAGATCGATGTACTGCTCCAGCATCGCGGTATCGAGTATCGTTTGGGCTTTTGCGCTATCAACAGACGTCATGGTGCTCTCCTCTTCATCATGGGTATCCCAGAATTTTTTGATCATAGCGGTCAGAGCAGGCACCGCCAGCGGCTTGCTGAGTACATCGTCCATACCGGCATCGAGATACTCTTTTTTATCTTTCAGCACGTTCGCCGTCAGGGCAACCAGCGGCGGCAGTTCGTCGGCCGCGTACTGACGCGTCAACTCGCGCGAGATATCCAGCCCGGTCATATCCGGTAATTGAATATCCAGCAGAACAAGATCGTATTCGCCTGGTTTAAACATCTTCAGCGCGGCTTTGCCGGTCATCGCGACATCCACGCTGTTGCCCAGTTTTTCCAGTACAGAGCGCGCCACAATTACGTTCAGCTCAATATCTTCCACCAGCAGGACGTGCAGGGCAGGCAGCGGCATATCGTCATTTTCAAAGGTATCCTCTACCTCTTCCGCCACCGCAGGGGCATGGACCGTCAGCGTGAAGGTTGACCCTTTGCCCGGCTGGCTGGCAACGGTGATATCGCCGCCCATACTCTTCGCCAGACGTTTAGAGACCGCCAGGCCAATGCCCGTACCGGTGGCCGGTTTCCCACCGTTGCTGTCCTTCACCTGATAGTACATGGCGAAGATTTTGTCCTGCTCCTCCAGCGGAATACCCATCCCGGAGTCTTCCACCTCGAAGTGCAGCATGTCACCTTCGTCATAGCGGATACGCACCGCCACCTTTCCTTTCTGGGTAAATTTCACCGCGTTGCTGATCAGGTTCCACAGGATCTGGCGCAGTCGCGTGCCGTCCGTCACCACTTTATGCGGCAGCGGCAGGGTTGGCTCCATGACAAAGCTCAGTCCCTTCTGCTGCGCCTGCAGGCCAGACAGGTTTTCCAGATCGGCAAGGAAGCTGGTGAAATCCACAGGCTGGTTATCAAGCTGAACTTTGCGGCGCTCCATCTTATCCATATCAATAATATCGTTGAAGATATTACCCAGCGTGACCGCTGAAACATGGATAGTCTTGAGATATTTTTCCTGCTCTGCGGTCAGGTCGGTATCCAGCAGAATACGGCTCAACCCGACGATGCCGTTAAGCGGCGTACGCAGCTCGTGGCTGATGGTGGAGATAAAGGTGGTCTTGTCGCGGCTGGCGCGCTCCAGGGCATCCTGATAGCGCTTACGCTCGGTAATATCGCGGCCAAAGCCCATCAGGCCGTGGCGTTTCCCCACGCGGTCATAGTAGGGCACCTTACGGATCTCAAAGCAGGCTTTGCGCCCGTCCGGGTAATCCAGCCACTGTTCATAGGTCAGCGAGACGTTATGACGGAAGACTTTTTCGTCGGTCTCCATGACCTTGGCCGCCGCCTCTTCAGAGTAAACGTCCTGCGGCTTCAGGTGTATCAGCTGCTTCTCGCTTTTTCCGGTGAGCAACTCCATCGCCCGGTTACAGCCGGAAAACTCTTTATCTTCATTACGGTAGAACACCAGATCCGGCGACGCATCCAGGAACGATCGCAGGAAAGAAGATTGCTGCTCAAGCTGGATCTGCGTGACCTCGCGCTCTTTCATTTCGATTTTCAGCTGTTCCAGGGTGGCCTGACGCTCGGCCTCCGCTTTCTCACGATCTGAAATCTCCTGATTCAGCTGCGCAATGTTGTCTTTGAGCTGGACGTTGAGCTTCAGGTCGCGCTCGCGCATCTCTTCCAGCTTATCCACCAGCTTAGACAAACGCTGACGGGACTCTTCCAGCTGTTCAACCACCACGGAAAGGAAATAGACCGCCCAGGGAGTAATAAGCAAGCCAAAGAAGATGGAGCGGATGACGTCGATACTCTCGACCTGACCATGCAGAACCATGGTAACCGCCATTTGCACGACAATGGCCAGAACGACCAGCGCCAGCGCAAGCAGCATGGAAAAACGCACCAGCCCAAGCTTCATCATCAGGTCGACGTAATACTGGGCAAGCATTCGAATTTGCTTCATAGAGGATCCCTTCACGACGTTATCGCTCAATAATACTCAAATTCGCGGCGGGACGTTGAAGGTTGTGAGAAAAAGTGCGGGGTGAAACAGGAGATTAGCCTCGCTCCCGGGTAACCGGAAGCGAGGCGAGATCAATCAGGAGCGTTTCAACAGCAGCCAGAGACTGATCAGGAGGAAGCTGGCGCTTGGCAGCAGCGCACCGATAATCGGCGGAATGCCATAAACCAGCGTCAGCGGACCGAAGATCTGATCGAGCACGTAGAACACAAAGCCGAAGCTGATGCCGGTCACGACGCGGACCCCCATCGGCACGCTGCGCAACGGGCCGAAGATAAACGACAGCGCCATCAGCATCATTACCGCCACGGACATCGGCTGGAAGATTTTGCTCCACATGTTGAGCTGATAGCGTCCCGCATCCTGTCCGCTCGACTTCAGGTATTTCACATAGTTGTGCAAACCGCTGATGGAGAGCGCGTCAGGATCCAGCGCCACGACGCCGAGCTTATCGGGCGTCAGGTTGGTTTTCCACGTACCGGTTACCGTCTGAGAACCCGTAATCTGTTTCGGATCGGTCAGGTCAGATTCATCAACCTGGGACAACCGCCACTGCTTATGTTCGGCGTCAAACTTCGCCGAAGAGGCGTGGCGAACGGACTGCAGACGGCGCTGGTCATCGAAAGCGTAGATGCTCACTCCGCCCAGTTCATCATTCCCCTTCACCCGTTCGATGTAGACGAAGTTTTTACCGTCTTTCGCCCATAAACCTTGCTGAGTCGAGAGCAGTGAGCCGCCGTACATCGCCTGAGCACGGTAGTTACGCGCCATCTGTTCGCCCTGCGGCGCGACCCACTCGCCAATCGCCATGGTCAACAGCACCAGTGGGATGGCGGTTTTCATTACCGACAGCGCGACCTGCATACGGGTAAAACCCGAAGCCTGCATAACGACCAGCTCACTGCGCTGCGCCAGCATCCCCAGCCCCAGCAGCGCCCCCAGCAGGGCCGCCATCGGGAAGAAGATCTGCACATCTTTCGGCACGCTGAGCAGGGTATACATCCCCGCGCCCAGCGCGTCATAGCTCCCCTGCCCGGCTTTTTTCAGCTGATCGACAAATTTGATAATGCCGGAGAGGGACACCAGCATGAACAACGTCATCATGATGGTGGTAAAAATGGTTTTACCGATATAGCGATCAAGAACGCCAAACGCCTGCATTAGATGGCTCCTTTACGCGAGAATCGGGCACGTATGCGGCGCACAGGCACCGTATCCCACAGGTTTAACCCCAGCGCCAGTAAGATGTACAGGCTGTTAACGAACCATGTCCAGACCATTGGGTCCAGCTTACCCTTCGCGCCGTTGGAACGAATCGAGGTTTGCAGCAGGAAATAGATCAGGTAAAGCAGCATCGCTGGCAGCATAGAGAGCACGCGTCCCTGACGCGGGTTCACCACGCTCAGCGGAACGACAATCAGCGCCATCATAAACACGGTGAAGACAAGCGTAATACGCCAGTGGAACTCAGCACGCGCTCGGTTGGTATCGGTATTCCAGAGGGTACGCATGTCCATTTGCTCGGTATCCGTTGGGTCGAGCGCCACGGTCTGATGACCGATAATGGCCTGATAGTTCTGGAAATCCGTAATGCGGAAGTCACGCAGCATCGCGGTGCCTTCGAAACGGGTGCCTTTGTTCAGCGTCACGACCTGAGAACCATCTTTGCGCTGAGCAAGCTGACCGGAGTCGGCAACCACCACAGAAGGACGCGCGTTACCTTTAGGACGCAGCTGCGCCAGGAAGACATCGTTGAATTTGCTGCCGTCAACGCTCTCAATAAACAGCACGGAGTTCCCGTCGGTTGCCTGCTGGAACTGCCCCTGGGCTAACGCCGCCATGCCGGGGTTGGCTTTCGCTTCGGCCAGCACTTCGTCCTGATGGCGAGAAGACAGAGGACCCGCCCACATCACATTCACCGCCGCAACGATCCCCGTGAACAGCGCCAGTATCATGGCGGCTTTGACCAGCACCGCTTTGCTCAGGCCACAGGCATGCATCACCGTGATTTCACTCTCGGTGTAGAGTTTCCCAAGCGTCATGAGCAGGCCAAGGAAAAGACTTAGCGGCAGGATAAGCTGCGCCATTTCCGGGATCCCTAAACCAAGCAGGGAAAGCACCAGATTTGTTGGAATTTCGCCGTCAACGGCCGCACCGAGGATCTTAACCAGCTTCTGACAGAAAAAAATCAGCAGCAGGATGAAGAGGATCGCCAGTTGGCTTTTGAGCGTCTCCCGCACCAGATATCTTATGATTATCACTTTAAATACGCCCGTAAAAACCCGTCTCTTTGCTGGAAAATCGCTTGTTTCATGGCTTAAACGTCATTTATTCTCTTGAGTCGTCGAAATCATCGCTAAGATTAAAACATCCGGCGGATTCACGCTTCAGGACTTTTTCTGACGTGTCGAAACCGTAGTAACGTAAGATTAACACGAAGTCACCACAACAGCGGACATGAGTTACGAAAGGTTTCAATTCTATCCGTAGCCGCCGCCGTTGTCTTTAAGATTCAGGAGCGTAGTGCATGGAGTTCAGTGTAAAAAGCGGTAGCCCGGAGAAACAGCGGAGTGCCTGCATCGTTGTGGGCGTCTTTGAACCACGCCGACTCTCCCCGATCGCCGAACAACTCGATAAAATCAGTGACGGCTATATTAGCGCCCTGCTGCGCCGTGGCGAACTGGAAGGCAAACCTGGGCAGACGCTGTTACTGCACCATGTTCCGAACGTACTGTCAGAGCGCATTCTGCTGATTGGCTGCGGCAAAGAACGCGAGCTGGATGAACGTCAGTACAAGCAGGTGATTCAGAAAACCATCAATACGCTGAATGATACCGGTTCAATGGAAGCCGTCTGCTTCCTGACCGAGCTGCACGTTAAAGGGCGTAACACCTACTGGAAAGTGCGTCAGGCAGTCGAAACGGCAAAAGAGAGTCTGTACAGCTTCGATCAGCTGAAGACCAATAAAAGCGAGCCGCGTCGTCCGCTGCGTAAAATGGTCTTTAACGTGCCAACCCGTCGCGAGCTGACCAGCGGCGAGCGCGCCATTCAGCACGGTCTGGCGATTGCCGCCGGTATTAAAGCGGCAAAAGATCTCGGCAACATGCCGCCGAACATCTGTAACGCCGCTTACCTCGCCTCTCAGGCGCGCCAGCTGGCCGACGCCTACAGCAAAAACGTGATTACCCGCGTCATCGGCGAACAGCAGATGAAAGAGCTGGGAATGCACTCTTACCTGGCGGTCGGTAACGGCTCGCAGAACGAATCCCTGATGTCGGTCATCGAGTACAAGGGCAACCCGGCCGAAGACGCGCGCCCTGTCGTGCTGGTCGGTAAAGGCCTGACCTTCGATTCCGGCGGTATCTCCATCAAGCCTGCGGAAGGCATGGACGAGATGAAATACGACATGTGCGGCGCGGCGGCGGTTTACGGCGTCATGCGCATGGTCGCGGAGCTTCAATTGCCCATCAACGTGATCGGCGTCCTGGCGGGCTGCGAAAACATGCCCGGCGGTCGCGCGTATCGCCCGGGTGACGTCCTGACCACCATGTCCGGCCAGACGGTAGAAGTGCTGAACACCGACGCCGAAGGCCGTCTGGTACTTTGTGACGTGCTGACCTACGTTGAGCGCTTCGAGCCAGAAGCGGTCATTGACGTCGCCACGCTCACCGGCGCCTGTGTGATTGCGCTGGGCCACCACATTACCGGCCTGATGTCGAACCATAATCCGCTGGCGCACGAGCTGATTAGCGCCTCGGAGCAGGCCGGTGACCGCGCATGGCGTCTGCCGCTGGGTGACGAATATCAGGAGCAGCTGGAGTCTAACTTCGCGGATATGGCGAACATCGGCGGACGTCCTGGCGGGGCGATCACCGCGGGCTGCTTCCTGGCGCGCTTCACCCGCAAGTACAACTGGGCGCACCTGGATATCGCAGGTACCGCATGGCGCTCCGGTAAGGCCAAAGGCGCAACCGGTCGTCCGGTAGCGTTGCTGTCGCAGTTCCTGCTCAACCGTGCGGGTTTTAACGGCGACGAGTGATATAAAGTGCCGGGTGGCGGCTTCGCCTTACCCGGCCTACAACGTCATTCAACCGTAGGCCGGGTAAGCGTAGCGCCACCCGGCTTTGCATTTGAATCCAAAACTAAGAAGCCCCATATATGAAGAATGCAACGTTCTACCTTCTGGACAACGACACCCATCAGGATGGACTCAGCGCCGTCGAACAGCTGGTGTGTGAAATTGCCGCAGAACGTTGGCGCGCAGGCAAACGCGTGTTGATAGCCTGTGAAGATGAGCAGCAGGCGATTCGTCTCGATGAAGCGCTGTGGGCCCGCCCGCCGGAGAGCTTTGTTCCGCATAACCTGTCAGGCGAAGGGCCACGCGGCGGGGCGCCGGTGGAAATTGCCTGGCCGCAAAAGCGCAACAGCAGCGCGCGCGACATTCTGATTAGCCTGCGGATAGATTTTGCAGATTTTGCCACCGCTTTCACAGAAGTGGTAGACTTTGTCCCTTACGAAGAATCCTTGAAACAACTGGCGCGCGAACGCTATAAAGCGTACCGCCTGGCTGGTTTTAACCTGAATACGGCAACCTGGAAATAATGGAAAAGACATATAACCCACGCGATATCGAACAGCCGCTTTACGAGCACTGGGAACAGCAGGGCTATTTCAAGCCTAACGGCGACGAAAGCAAAGAGTCCTTCTGCATCATGATCCCGCCGCCGAACGTCACCGGCAGTTTGCATATGGGTCATGCTTTCCAGCAGACCATCATGGACACCATGATCCGCTACCAGCGCATGCAGGGCAAAAACACCCTGTGGCAGGCGGGGACTGACCACGCGGGTATCGCGACCCAGATGGTGGTTGAGCGTAAAATTGCCGCTGAAGAAGGGAAAACCCGCCACGACTACGGTCGCGACGCGTTCATCGACAAAATCTGGCAGTGGAAAGCGGAATCTGGCGGCACCATTACCCGTCAGATGCGCCGTCTCGGCAACTCCGTGGACTGGGAGCGCGAGCGCTTCACCATGGATGAAGGCCTTTCCAACGCCGTGAAAGAAGTCTTCGTCCGCCTGTATAAAGAAGACCTGATTTACCGCGGCAAGCGCCTGGTTAACTGGGATCCAAAACTGCGCACCGCGATTTCCGATCTGGAAGTGGAAAACCGCGAGTCTAAAGGCTCCATGTGGCACATCCGCTATCCGCTGGCCGACGGCGCAAAAACCGCTGACGGTAAAGATTACCTGGTGGTCGCGACCACCCGTCCGGAAACCCTGCTGGGCGATACCGGCGTGGCCGTTAACCCGGAAGATCCGCGTTATAAAGATCTGATTGGCAAATTCGTGGTGCTGCCGCTGGTAAACCGCCGTATTCCGATTGTGGGCGACGAACACGCCGACATGGAAAAAGGCACCGGCTGCGTGAAAATCACCCCGGCGCACGACTTCAACGACTATGAAGTGGGTCGTCGTCACGCCCTGCCGATGATCAACATTCTGACCTTCGACGGCGATATCCGCGAAAGCGCAGAAGTGTACGACACCAAAGGCAACGAATCCGACGTCTATTCCAGCGACATCCCGGCCGAGTTCCAGAAGCTGGAACGCTTTGCCGCGCGTAAAGCCATCGTGGCTGCTGTTGACGCACTCGGCCTGCTGGAAGAGATCAAGCCTCACGATCTGACCGTGCCGTACGGCGACCGTGGCGGCGTGGTTATCGAGCCAATGCTGACCGACCAGTGGTACGTGCGTGCCGACGTGCTGGCGAAACCGGCTGTTGAAGCGGTTGAGAACGGCAGCATTCAGTTCGTGCCGAAGCAGTACGAAAACATGTACTTCTCCTGGATGCGCGATATTCAGGACTGGTGTATCTCCCGTCAGCTGTGGTGGGGTCACCGTATCCCGGCATGGTACGACAACGAAGGCAACGTGTACGTTGGCCGCAGCGAAGATGAAGTGCGCCAGGAAAACAACCTGAGCGCTGACGTTGCCCTGCGTCAGGACGAAGACGTGCTGGATACCTGGTTCTCCTCCGCGCTGTGGACCTTCTCCACCCTCGGCTGGCCAGAAAACACCGACGCGCTGCGTCAGTTCCACCCAACCAGCGTGATGGTGTCCGGCTTCGACATTATCTTCTTCTGGATTGCCCGCATGATCATGATGACCATGCACTTCATCAAAGACGAAGACGGCAAGCCGCAGGTTCCGTTCCATACCGTCTACATGACCGGTCTGATCCGCGACGACGAAGGCCAGAAGATGTCCAAATCCAAGGGTAACGTCATTGACCCGCTGGATATGGTTGACGGTATTTCTCTGGAAGAGCTGCTGGAAAAACGCACCGGCAACATGATGCAGCCTCAGCTGGCGGAGAAAATCCGCAAGCGCACCGAGAAACAGTTCCCGAACGGGATTGAGGCTCACGGTACCGACGCCCTGCGCTTCACCCTGGCAGCGCTGGCCTCGACCGGCCGTGACATCAACTGGGACATGAAGCGTCTGGAAGGTTACCGTAACTTCTGTAACAAGCTGTGGAACGCCAGCCGCTTCGTGCTGATGAACACCGAAGATCAGGATTGCGGCTTCAACGGCGGCGAGATGACCCTCTCCCTGGCCGACCGCTGGATCCTGGCGGAATTCAACCAGACCGTGAAAGCGTTCCGCGAGGCGCTGGACAGCTACCGCTTCGATATCGCGGCGGGCATTCTGTATGAATTCACCTGGAACCAGTTCTGTGACTGGTATCTGGAGCTGGCGAAGCCGGTGATGAACGGCGGCACTGAGGCGGAACTGCGCGGCACGCGCAACACGCTGATTACCGTTCTGGAAGGCCTGCTGCGCCTGGCGCATCCGGTTATTCCATTCATCACCGAGACCATCTGGCAGCGCGTGAAGGTGATTGCAGGGATCAACGCCGACACCATCATGCTGCAGCCGTTCCCGGCATTCGATGCGGCTAAGGTTGATGAAGCGGCGTCTGCGGATACCGAGTGGCTGAAGCAGGCGATCGTGGCGGTACGTAACATTCGTGCTGAAATGAACATCGCGCCGGGCAAACCGCTGGAGCTGCTGCTGCGCGGCTGTAGCGAAGCGGCCGTTCGTCGCGTCACCGAGAACAACACCTTCCTGAAAACCATGGCGCGTCTGGAAAGCATCACCGTGCTGCCTGCTGATGACAAAGGTCCGGTTTCCGTGACCAAAATCATCGACGGCGCCGAGCTGCTGATCCCGATGGCGGGTCTGATCGACAAAGACGCTGAGCTGGCTCGTCTGGCGAAAGAAGTGGCGAAAGTCGACGTGGAAATTGGCAAAATCGAAAGCAAGCTGGCGAACGAAGGCTTTGTTGCCCGCGCGCCGGAAGCGGTCATCGCGAAAGAGCGTGAGCGTCTGGTTGCCTTCGCCGATGCGAAGACCAAGCTGATTGAGCAGCAGGCGGTTATCGCTGCCCTGTAATGCTTTTACCCCTTACGCTTCAGGGCGTAAGGGGTAACCTTCCTGAAAACTCCTCGCTTGCACTCCCCTTTCTGCGGTGCTATTAACAGCAGTTATGTGTCAATTTTTGTAATGAGTAATGCTATGAGCGTGATTACCCCCGTCGCGACGACGATGCGCCGGATCGCTGAGCAGGATAACCCGGCTATCGCCGCCGTTATTCGCACCGTTTCTGCCGAATATGGCCTGACGGCTGACAAAGGCTACACGGTTGCCGACCCGAATCTGGACGCGCTTTTCCAGCTCTACAGCCAGCCTGGTCATGCCTACTGGGTCATCGAGCAGAACGGTCAGGTCGTGGGCGGCGGCGGCGTGGCACCCCTCAGCTGCAGCGAGCCGCATATCTGCGAACTGCAGAAAATGTATTTCCTGCCAACGGCACGCGGACAAGGACTGGCAAAAAAGCTGGCGCTGATGGCGCTGGACCACGCGCGCAAGCAGGGTTTTACCCGCTGCTACCTTGAAACGACCGCCTTCCTCAAAGAGGCCATCGGCCTGTATGAACATCTGGGCTTTGAGCATATCGATGCGCCGCTGGGCTGTACCGGCCACGTTGATTGCGAAGTCAGAATGCTGAAAAGTCTGTAACTTTCGTTCCTGCCCTCTTCTGTTAAGCGGCTGTAAACTGAATGCTCTACACTCTCAGTTCACACCACAACGGGGGAAACACGATGTCGAAGATAAAAAGCTACGCCGCACCGCAGGCGGGTGCAGAACTTGAGCTGTACGAGTACGATGCGGGCGAACTAAAAGCAGAAGACGTCGAAGTACAGGTTGATTACTGCGGGATCTGCCACTCGGATCTCTCGATGATCGACAACGAATGGGGCTTCTCCAGCTATCCGCTGGTTGCCGGGCACGAAGTTACTGGCCGCGTCGTGGCGCTCGGTAGCGCCGCGCAGGACAAAGGGCTCAAAGTGGGCCAGCGCGTGGGCATTGGCTGGACGGCACGCAGCTGTGGTCACTGCGATGCCTGTATCAGCGGCAATCAAATCAACTGCCTCGAAGGCGCTGTTCCCACCATTCTCAACAAAGGCGGTTTTGCCGATAAACTGCGCGCCGACTGGCAATGGGTCATCCCGCTGCCGGACAGCATTGATATCGAATCCGCCGGTCCGCTGCTGTGTGGCGGCATCACCGTCTTCAAGCCGCTGCTGATGCACCATATCACCGCCACCAGCCGCGTCGGCGTCATCGGTATCGGCGGACTGGGGCATATTGCCATTAAGCTGCTGCACGCGATGGGCTGTGAAGTCACGGCGTTCAGCTCGAACCCGGCGAAAGAGAAAGAAGTGCTGGCAATGGGGGCGGATAAAGTGGTGAACAGCCGCGATCCGCAGGCGCTGAACGCGCTGGCGGGCCAGTTTGACCTGATCATCAACACCGTTAACGTGGATCTCGACTGGCAGCCGTACTTTGAAGCGCTGGCCTACGGCGGTAACTTCCACACCGTGGGTGCGGTAATGAAGCCGCTGCCGGTTCCGGCATTTACCCTGATCGGCGGGGATCGCAGCATCTCAGGTTCTGCAACCGGTACGCCTTACGAGCTGCGCAAACTGATGAAATTCGCCGGACGCACCAAAGTGGCGCCGACCACCGAACTGTATCCGATGTCAAAAATCAACGAAGCGATCCAGCACGTGCGCGACGGCAAAGCCCGCTACCGCGTGGTGCTGAAAGCAGATTTCTGATGTGAGTTTGCCGGGTGGCGGCTTCGCCTTACCCGGCCTACTTTCACTGCTGCGCCAATACGTTAAATACTTCCGCTACCGCGACCGCTCCCGGATCCATCACCCCATCCAGGTTCTCTTTATTGACATACGACGCGCGTCCCGCGCCGGCTTTCGCCATTTTCGACGTTGCTTCTGCGCCCTGCTGCGCGGCCTGCGCTGCCGCCTGAATATTGCCTTTCTGTAACGCCTCCAGCGCCGGTTGCAGCGCATCGATCAGCGTGCGATCGCCAAGATCCGCTCCGCCGTACTGCTTCATCTGCGCAAGTCCACTGAGCAAGGCCTCCGGGAGCGTCTGACCATCGTGAAGCTTTTGCCCGGCCGCGGTGAAGAAGATCGACATCAGCACGCCGCTCGACCCGCCCATTACCGTAGCCAGCCGCTCGCCAACCAGTAACAGCAGCTTAGGCACGTCATTAAGCGGGAGCGCGTTCTCCTCCAGGCGCTGCGCAATATCCCGCGCCCCTTGCGCAAAGGTAGAGCCGGTATCGCCATCCCCCACTTTAGCATCCAGCGCGTTCAGGCGGTTTTCGAGCTGGAGCAGCGTTGTCGACACGGAGGAGACAAACGCACGCACCTGTGGATTGTCAGAGGGGGTATACTCCACACGGTCATGAATGGCGCTATGCGCCACGGTACGCAGTGGCGCAAACGCCACGGGCTTCTGCCAGCCCAGCGTCTCGACATCAGCGTGAATCGCCTTTTCGAAGAAATCAGTGAGCTTCAGCAGCGTCAGCGAAAAGCCTTTCATATCCAGCGCGCTGACCAGCGGCGCTGGGCCAATCAGGTACGCGATGTTCTCTTTCAGCGCCGAGTGCGCCAGCTCTTTGGTCAGCAGCGCCATCTCCAGCGCCGATACGCCGCCAAGATTGTTAATCAATACCGCAAAACGCCCCTCGCCCGCCTGCGCGCGTAACGGCGTCACCAGGGTGTCGATAATGGCTTTGCTGTTTTGCGTATCCACCACGGAAGCCCCGGGCTCGCCGTGAATGCCCAGGCCCAACTCGACATGGCCTTGCTTAATGCGCCCCTCTTCATCGTCGCTGCCCGGCAGGTTGCACGTTTGCATCGCTACGCCCAGGCTCCAGAGGTTATCGCAGGCCTGTTGCGCAATATCCCGCACCTCGCTCAGGGATTTCCCCTGTTCCGCCGCATAGCCCGCAATCTTGTGCACCAGTGCCGTGCCGGCAATACCGCGCGGCTGCTTGTTATCCGGCAGCGCGATATCGTCCGCCACAATCACCATCTCCACCTTCAGGCCGTAGCGTTTGGCCTTTTCAGCGGCCAGGCCGAAGTTCAGGCGGTCGCCGGTGTAGTTTTTGACGATCAGCAGACAGCCGCGATCGCCCGTGACCGCGACGATGGCATTCAGTACCGCATCCACGCTCGGCGAGGCAAACAGCTCGCCGCACACAGCCGCCGTCAGCATCCCTTTCCCAACAAACCCGGCGTGTGCGGGTTCATGGCCTGAGCCGCCGCCGGAAATTACCGCCACGCGGCTTTTATCCCAGTCGCCGCGCGCGACGATCCTGATGGCCGGATCGATATCAAGCTTGACGAGATTGGCATGTGGCGCAGAGAGCAGTATGCCTTCAATGGCATCGTTGACCAGCTGTTTGCGATCGTTAAAGAAGAATCTGGACATAGTTTCCCACTATTTTGTGAACCGTATGCAAAAGCATAGTCCGCGCTGGATAATGCGCCGCAAAGTCAGCAATTTACTCAGCCGTTTTACCGTCAGGTTGCCTATACTCCACCCAGGACTACGAGAGGAAGCGCATCATGAGTACACCATTGTTAATTGCCCGGACGCTGGAAAAAGAGCTCTATTTACTGCCCGCGATGGCGAACCGCCACGGTCTGATCACCGGTGCGACCGGGACGGGGAAAACGGTCACCCTGCAAAAGCTGGCGGAGTCGCTTTCAGAGATTGGCGTACCGGTCTTTATGGCTGACGTAAAAGGCGATTTAACCGGTGTGGCTCAGGAGGGTACCGCCTCTGAAAAACTGCTCGAACGGCTGAAAAATATTGGCATCACGGACTGGACGCCGCACGGTAACCCGGTGGTGGTATGGGACATCTTCGGTGAAAAAGGCCACCCGGTGCGCGCTACCGTCTCCGATCTCGGTCCCTTGCTGCTGGCCCGTTTGCTTAACCTCAACGACGTGCAGTCCGGCGTATTGAATATCATCTTCCGTATTGCCGATGACCAGGGGTTGCTGCTGCTTGATTTCAAAGATCTGCGCGCCATTACGCAGTACATCGGCGATAACGCCAAATCCTTCCAGAACCAGTACGGCAACATCAGCAGCGCCTCGGTGGGCGCAATTCAGCGTGGCCTACTGACGCTGGAGCAACAGGGTGCCGAGCACTTCTTCGGCGAGCCGATGCTGGATATCAAAGACTGGATGCGCACCGACAGCAGTGGCAAAGGCATTATCAATATCCTGAGCTCCGAAAAGCTCTACCAGATGCCGAAACTCTACGCCGCCAGCCTGCTGTGGATGCTCTCTGAACTTTACGAACAGCTGCCAGAGGCGGGCGACCTTGAGAAGCCGAAGCTGGTGTTCTTCTTTGATGAAGCGCACCTGCTGTTTAACGATGCACCGCAGGTGCTGCTGGACAAGATCGAGCAGGTTATCCGCCTGATCCGTTCCAAAGGCGTCGGCGTTTGGTTTGTCTCGCAAAACCCGTCGGATATCCCCGATAACGTACTGGGACAACTCGGTAACCGCGTACAGCACGCCCTGCGCGCCTTCACGCCGAAAGATCAAAAAGCGGTAAAAGCCGCCGCGCAAACCATGCGCGCCAATCCGGCCTTTGATACCGAAGCGGCGATTCAGGCGTTAGGCACCGGTGAAGCGCTGATCTCGTTCCTCGATGCGAAGGGCAGCCCGTCCGTAGTGGAACGCGCCATGGTCATTGCCCCTTGCTCGCGCATGGGGCCGGTGACCGACGATGAACGCAACGGCCTGATTAACCACTCACCGGTTTACGGGAAGTACGAAGACGAGGTGGATCGCGAATCTGCGTTCGAGATGCTGCAAAAAGGAGTCCAGGCGACAACGGAATCGCAGGATGCGCCTGCCGCTAAAGGGCAGTCTGTCGCCGTGGATGACGGCATTCTTGGTGGACTCAAAGACATCCTGTTCGGCAGCACCGGGCCGCGCGGCGGCAAACGCGACGGCGTAGTGCAGACCATGGCGAAAAGCGCCGCGCGACAGGTCACCAATCAGATCGTGCGCGGCATGCTGGGGAGTTTGTTAGGCGGCCGTCGCCGCTAGACGCGGAACCCACGGGCGGCCCAGCGCCGAACCCTGTACGCCGTTCTCCTGCAGGTAGCGGTCAATTTCCACCATCCCCGTCCAGCGGTTCTCACACCACAGCGGTGCCAGAAGCGTTGGACGGCGGGCGCTGGCCGAGATGCGGTGGTAGACAATCTCCGCTGGCGTGTGGCGAATCATCTCCCCCGCCGTCACCGTATAGTCCTCAAGCTCGATACCGCTTAACCGCCCGGCCTCCCAGGCTTTCGCCATAATGCTGCCCTTCACGATATGCAGCGGATGAAGCTTGATGCCGTCCACGCCGGTTTCAACGACTTTTTCCAGCGTTTCAAGGGCATGCTGTTGACCTTCGCCGGGCAGACCGACAATCAGATGTGAACAGACCTTCAGCCCGCGCTCGCGTGCCAGGCGCGTGGTGCGCTGGTAGCAGGCGAAATCATGGCCACGGTTGATACGGTGCAGCGTTTTGTCATGTGCGGTTTGCAAGCCCAGCTCCAGCCAGATCTCGTAGCCTTGTTCTTTGTACTCGCTGAGCAGGTCCAGCACCGCGTCCGGTACGCAGTCCGGGCGGGTTCCCACGCACAGCCCAACGATGTTGGCCTGGCTGACGGCCTGCTGATACATCGATCGCAATACCTGCACCTCCGCCCACGTGCTGGTGTAAGCCTGAAAATAGGCCAGATACTGCTTCGCACGGTTCACCAGGCTGGCCTGATGAGCAAGCTGTTCAGCGATAGAGTTATGTTGCTGTGCTTCATCGGCAAACGACGCGACGTTACAGAAGGTGCAGCCTCCGCGCCCGATGGTGCCGTCGCGATTCGGGCAGCTAAACCCGCCGTGCAGCGTCAGCTTATGAACCTTTTGCCCGTAGCGCTGCAAAAGATCCCCACCAAACATATTGACTAATTTCTGTAACTGCATAATCTGATAGACCGTCCCGGAGAAAGGGGACAAGCCTGCCATTTTTAGCCTCTGTCGGCGATGACCTGGATCAATCGCCCTGGACGGCCTTTATCTATATGAATAAATAATCAGGATTACTGCAATTTCATTCACGCCGCATGTGATTACTTTTCCTTATGTTCTGATTGTTTTTTTCATTTATAGCGCCATCACTGAAAAACAGTGTGTTTATGCGGGTTTGCGGCCAATGCCAGATTATTGTTCTGCTATAAAACCGCTATTCAGCACGCTACATGGATAATACCGCTTTCATATAGTGAGTCAGATCACACTCCGCTGCGCTCTTTCAGGGCATTCATTCAATGTAAAATTAGTTAAATAACCTTAAAATACAAACAGATAAACTCTCTTTAGCACATTTTTGTATAAATAAGATTGCCATTTGACCTGTGTACCAATTCCCGATAAGTTGGAAATCCGCTGGAAGCTTTCTGGATGAGCGGCCTGCTCATCATATTTATGCAGTAATTGAGATTCCCTCTGAAGCAAGTCCTCAAACTTGTTTACCTGCGCGAAAGGATGAAAAAGAGGGCGAATGCGAGGTCCGCGTATGAAACGCAAACCCCGTCGCCATGCTCTTTCTGTGCCTGTGCGCCACGGTAAAGTTCAGTGGGAAGCCCGACGAGCCTGGGGAGGTTCACTGATATGTTGTACGATAAATCCCTTGAGAAGGATAACTGTGGTTTCGGCCTGATCGCCCACATAGAAGGCGAACCTAGCCACAAGGTGGTGCGTACCGCTATTCACGCACTGGCCCGTATGCAGCACCGTGGCGCCATTCTTGCCGATGGTAAAACTGGCGACGGTTGCGGCCTGCTGCTGCAAAAACCGGATCGTTTCTTCCGCATCGTGGCGGAAGAGCGCGGCTGGCGTTTAGCCAAAAACTACGCTGTCGGCATGCTGTTCCTGAACCAGGATCCTGAAAAAGCTGCCGCCTCACGCCGCATCGTCGAAGAAGAACTTCAGCGTGAAACCCTGTCGATTGTCGGCTGGCGCGATGTGCCAACCAACGAAGGGGTGCTCGGTGAAATCGCCCTCTCCTCGCTGCCTCGTATTGAACAGATTTTCGTCAACGCGCCTGCGGGCTGGCGTCCGCGTGATATGGAACGCCGTCTGTTTATCGCCCGCCGCCGCATTGAAAAACGTCTCCAGGACGATAAAGAGTTCTACGTCTGTAGCCTCTCTAACCTGGTGAACATCTATAAAGGTCTGTGTATGCCGGCTGACCTGCCGCGCTTCTACCTGGACCTGGCGGACCTGCGTCTGGAATCGGCCATTTGCCTGTTCCACCAGCGCTTCTCCACCAACACCGTTCCACGCTGGCCGCTGGCGCAGCCGTTCCGCTACCTGGCACACAACGGTGAGATCAACACTATTACCGGTAACCGCCAGTGGGCCCGCGCCCGTACCTACAAGTTCCAGACGCCATTGATCCCTGACCTGCACGATGCCGCGCCGTTCGTGAACGAAACCGGCTCGGACTCCAGCTCGATGGATAACATGCTGGAACTGCTGCTGGCGGGCGGGATGGATATCGTGCGCGCCATGCGTCTGCTCGTGCCGCCGGCCTGGCAGAACAACCCGGATATGGACCCTGAGCTTCGCGCGTTCTTCGACTTTAACTCCATGCACATGGAGCCGTGGGACGGCCCGGCGGGCATCGTCATGTCCGACGGTCGTTTCGCTGCCTGTAACCTGGACCGTAACGGCCTGCGTCCGGCGCGCTACGTCATCACCAAAGATAAGCTCATCACCTGCGCCTCTGAAGTCGGCATCTGGGATTACCAGCCTGACGAAGTGGTCGAGAAAGGCCGCGTCGGTCCGGGCGAGCTGATGGTGATCGACACCCGCAGTGGACGCATCCTGCACTCCGCCGAAACCGACAACGATCTGAAGAGCCGCCATCCGTACAAAGAGTGGATGGAGAAAAACGTGCGTCGTCTGGTGCCGTTTGAAGATCTATCGGATGAAGAAGTGGGCAGCCGCGAGCTGGACGATGACACCCTCGCCAGCTACCAGAAGCAGTTTAACTACAGCGCGGAAGAGCTGGACTCCGTCATCCGCGTGCTCGGTGAGAACGGCCAGGAAGCGGTCGGCTCGATGGGTGACGATACCCCGTTTGCCGTGCTCTCCAGCCAGCCGCGCATCATTTACGACTACTTCCGCCAGCAGTTTGCGCAGGTCACCAACCCGCCAATCGATCCGCTGCGTGAAGCCCACGTGATGTCGCTGGCCACCAGCATCGGTCGCGAGATGAACGTCTTCTGCGAGGCCGAAGGCCAGGCGCACCGTCTGACCTTTAAATCGCCGATCCTGCTGTACTCCGATTTCAAACAGCTCACCACCATGAAAGAGGAGCACTATCGCGCCGACACGCTCGATATTACCTTCGACGTGAACGACGCGAGCCTCGAAGAGACGGTGAATGCGCTGTGCGACAAAGCCGAACAGATGGTGCGTAACGGTACCGTGCTGCTGGTATTGTCCGACCGCAACATCGCGAAAAACCGTCTGCCGGTGCCTGCACCAATGGCGGTGGGCGCTATCCAGACGCGTCTGGTGGATAAGAGCCTGCGCTGCGACGCCAACATCATTGTTGAAACCGCCAGCGCGCGCGACCCGCACCACTTTGCCGTGCTGTTAGGCTTTGGTGCGACGGCGATCTACCCGTACCTGGCCTATGAAACGCTGGCCCGTCTGGTGGATACTCGCGCGATCGACAAAGATTACCGCGCGGTGATGCTGAACTACCGTAACGGCATCAACAAAGGTCTGTACAAGATCATGTCCAAAATGGGCATCTCGACCATTGCCTCCTACCGCTGCTCGAAGCTGTTTGAAGCGGTCGGCCTGCACGATGAGGTCGCCAACCTTTGCTTCCAGGGCGTGGTCAGCCGCATCGGCGGCGCCGGTTTTGCTGACTTCCAGCAGGATCTGGTGAACCTGTCCAAGCGCGCCTGGCTGGCACGTAAGCCGCTGGATCAGGGCGGTCTGCTGAAATACGTTCACGGCGGCGAGTATCATGCCTACAACCCTGACGTGGTGCGCACGCTGCAGCAGGCGGTTCAGAGCGGCGAATACCGTGATTATCAGCAGTACGCTGAACTGGTGAACAACCGTCCGGCGGCGACGCTGCGCGACCTCATAGCCCTGAATCCGGGTGATGAAGCGGTCAGCATTGACGAAGTCGAACCGGCATCCGAACTGTTCAAACGCTTCGATACCGCGGCGATGTCCATCGGCGCGCTGAGCCCGGAAGCCCACGAGGCGCTGGCGGAAGCCATGAACAGCATCGGTGGCAACTCTAACTCCGGCGAAGGCGGTGAAGATCCTGCCCGTTACGGCACCAACAAGGTGTCCCGTATCAAGCAGGTGGCATCCGGCCGCTTTGGCGTGACGCCAGCGTACCTGGTCAACGCCGACGTGATTCAGATTAAAGTCGCTCAGGGTGCGAAACCGGGCGAAGGCGGTCAGCTGCCGGGTGATAAAGTTACCCCGTACATCGCCAAACTGCGCTACTCGGTACCGGGCGTGACGCTGATCTCTCCGCCGCCGCACCACGATATCTACTCTATCGAGGACCTGGCGCAGCTGATTTTCGACCTGAAGCAGGTCAACCCGAAAGCGATGATCTCCGTGAAGCTGGTTTCCGAACCGGGCGTCGGCACCATTGCCACCGGCGTGGCGAAGGCCTATGCGGACCTTATCACCATCGCCGGTTATGACGGTGGTACCGGCGCAAGCCCGCTCTCCTCCGTGAAATATGCGGGCTGCCCGTGGGAACTTGGCCTGGTGGAAACCCAGCAGGCGCTGGTGGCTAACGGTCTGCGTCACAAGATCCGTCTGCAGGTGGACGGTGGCCTGAAAACCGGCCTCGACATCATCAAGGCGGCGATTCTGGGTGCGGAAAGCTTCGGCTTCGGTACCGGCCCAATGGTTGCGCTCGGCTGTAAATACCTGCGTATTTGCCACCTGAACAACTGCGCAACCGGTGTTGCGACCCAGGACGAGAAGCTGCGTAAGAATCACTATCACGGTCTGCCGTTCAAAGTGACCAACTACTTTGACTTCATCGCCCGTGAAACCCGCGAGCTGATGGCGCAGCTGGGCGTGAAGCGCCTGGTAGACCTGATTGGCCGTACCGACCTGCTGAAAGAGCTGGAAGGCTTCACCGCCAAGCAGCAGAAGCTGGAGCTGTCTAAGCTGCTGGAAACCGCGCAGCCGCATCCTGGCAAAGCGGTCTACTGTACCGAGAACAACCCGCCGTTCGATAACGGCGTGCTGAACGCACAGCTGCTGCAACAGGCGAAGCCGTATGTGGACGACAAGCAGAGCAAAACGTTCTGGTTTGATATCCGCAACACCGACCGTTCCGTGGGAGCCTCCCTCTCCGGCTACATCGCGCAGACGCACGGTGACCAGGGGCTGGCAGCCGATCCGATTACCGCGCACTTCAGCGGTACTGCGGGTCAGAGCTTCGGCGTGTGGAACGCAGGCGGCGTTGAGCTGTACCTGACCGGCGATGCCAACGACTACGTCGGCAAAGGCATGGCGGGCGGTCTTCTGGCGGTACGTCCTCCGGTCGGCTCAGCCTTCCGCAGCCATGAAGCCAGCATTATCGGTAACACCTGCCTGTACGGCGCGACCGGCGGTCGTCTTTTTGCCGCGGGCCGTGCGGGCGAGCGTTTTGCGGTGCGTAACTCCGGTGCTATCACCGTGGTGGAAGGCATTGGCGATAACGGTTGTGAATACATGACGGGCGGGATTGTTTGCGTTCTGGGTAAAACCGGCGTGAACTTCGGCGCAGGCATGACGGGCGGTTTTGCCTACGTCCTGGATGAAGACGGTGAGTTCCGTAAACGCGTGAACCCTGAACTGGTAGAAGTGCTGGACGTTGACACGCTGGCCATTCACGAAGAACACCTGCGCGGTTTGATTACCGAACATGTGCAGCATACCGGTTCTTCGCGCGGCGAAGAGATCCTGGCGAACTGGCCGGCGTTCTCTGCGAAATTCGCGCTGGTTAAGCCGAAGTCCAGCGATGTTAAAGCCCTGTTGGGTCACCGTAGTCGTAGCGCAGCAGAGCTGCGCGTGCAGGCGCAGTAAGGAATTCAGATGAGCCAGAACGTATACCAGTTTATCGACCTGCAGCGTGTTGATCCGCCAAAGAAACCGCTGAAGATCCGTAAAATTGAATTTGTTGAAATCTACGAGCCGTTTTCAGAAGGCCAGGCCAAAGCACAGGCAGACCGCTGCCTGTCCTGCGGTAACCCTTACTGCGAATGGAAATGTCCGGTACACAACTACATCCCTAACTGGCTGAAGCTGGCCAACGAAGGACGTATTTTTGAAGCCGCCGAGCTGTCTCACCAGACCAACACCCTGCCGGAAGTGTGCGGCCGAGTGTGCCCTCAGGATCGTCTGTGCGAAGGTTCCTGTACGCTAAACGACGAGTTTGGCGCGGTGACCATCGGCAACATCGAGCGCTATATCAATGATAAAGCGTTTGAGATGGGCTGGCGTCCGGACATGACCGGCGTGAAGCAAACCGAAAAGCGCGTGGCGATCATCGGCGCGGGCCCGGCGGGCCTGGCCTGTGCGGACGTGCTGACCCGCAACGGCGTGAAGGCGGTGGTCTTTGACCGTCATCCGGAGATCGGCGGCCTGCTGACCTTCGGTATCCCGGCCTTCAAGCTGGAAAAAGAGGTCATGACCCGTCGCCGCGAAATCTTCACCGGCATGGGCATTGAGTTTAAACTGAACACAGAAGTGGGCCGCGACGTACAGCTCGACGATCTGTTGAAGGATTACGACGCCGTGTTCCTGGGCGTGGGTACCTATCAGTCCATGCGCGGTGGTCTGGAAAACGAAGACGCGCCGGGCGTTTATGACGCGCTGCCGTTCCTGATTGCCAACACCAAGCAGATTATGGGTTACGGCGAAACCGCTGATGAGCCGTTCGTCAGCATGGAAGGCAAACGCGTGGTGGTGCTGGGCGGCGGTGATACCGCGATGGACTGCGTGCGAACCTCCATTCGTCAGAATGCGGCGCACGTTATCTGTGCTTACCGTCGTGACGAAGAGAACATGCCGGGCTCTAAGCGTGAAGTGAAAAACGCGCGTGAAGAGGGCGTGGAATTCCAGTTCAACATCCAGCCTCTGGGTATTGAAGTGAATGCCAACGGTAAAGTGAGCGGCGTGAAGATGGCGCGCACTGAGATGGGCGCACCGGATGCAAAAGGCCGTCGTCGCGCCGAGATCGTGGCCGGTTCTGAACACGTGATCCCGGCCGACGCCGTGGTGATGGCGTTCGGTTTCCGCCCTCACAGCATGGAATGGCTGGCGAAGCACAGCGTTGAGCTGGACTCGCAGGGCCGTATTATTGCGCCAGAAGGCAGCGATAATGCCTTCCAGACCAGCAACCCGAAAATCTTCGCCGGTGGCGATATCGTTCGCGGTTCCGACCTGGTGGTGACGGCGATTGCCGAAGGGCGCAAAGCGGCTGACGGGATACTGAACTACCTGGAAGTGTAAGAAAAAAGGGAATAAACCTTCCGGTTTATTCCCTTTGTTACCTACAGCGTAATCAAAAAAATTTCAGATATTTCAGCATGAAGGTTGCCAGCCTATCAATGCTTGAGTCAGCTGCAAGAAAAAAACAGGCATTTCATTGGCGATAGAAATAATGAAGAGCTATTTTTTACTCCCCGAAATGCTACCTCGTCAGCAGAGTCCAGGTTAAGTCACTTTCCAGTACGGTTTGATCGGTGATGCGGCTAAACGCATTGTCATCCAGCACAGGTGATAGCGTGACCCGGAAATTCATCTGCTGGCCTGAAGGCACCTGATTATTATCAACCGCAATAACCGCTTCATTATTACGCACATAAAACGGCGAAGGCGTGCCGCTTTGCGGAGTAAAACCGAGCTGATCGACCGTTTTGCCGACGGTGTAATTTTTACCGTCGATGGTCATATCATCGATTTTAACCGCCATCCCGCCAGACTGGCCGAATGTGAAGCGCCCTTTATCGCCTGCCGTCCCCTGTAACAACACCGCCATTTGCTGCGGCTGCGGGCAGTAAACATTAACGTTGAGGGTACGGTCCGCCATTTTGTGCCAGTTCTGCTGGGTTTTATCGATATTATCTCGACGCATTTCATGGTAATCCACCACCGGCTGCGAAAGCGATATTTGGCAATCTTCCGCATTTGCAGTCGCCACGAAGAAAAGTATCCCCAGCGCTGTTAATCCTACTGTTTGTTGATAATTCATCGGCATACTCCGTTTACTTCTTCATAGAAGGCGTCTTCATTGCGTTTCTCAGGAAGAGCGAAATCGAGTTTGCACAAACGATTGTTGTTGGCGTCCATGGCGTACAGCGCCGGTAACTGATCCGCATCGTTGATAAAGACATGACCATCATCAACGACCGTCACAATGTAGTTGCCCTTCTCATCCACGATTGCCAGCCCTTTTCTCAGCGGCTGACCATCGGTTTGCTTCATACGCAGCATCACACGTCGGCTGTTCAGCACCTTGAAGTCAAGCTCGCTGACTGAAGCGTGACCTGCGGCGATATATCGGGTGCCGTTTGCCAGCGTCATATTCTGCGGCAGCTTGTTGGCATCCACTTCTATACGCGAATTGCGCCACTCGTTTAGCGAAGGTACAACCGCCTGTCCCCAGGCATCGGTCCAGACCGTACCCTGTGGCGTAGCGATTTCTACCCCGCTTTTCTTCTCGCTCAGTCTGGCAATCGCAAAGGTATCGCGAATCGCATACGGCGAGAACGTCACGCCATTTTTGTGCATAGCGATGCCGCCCGCCAGGGTGGCGTTATAGTTACGCTGGTGATCACCGTTGCTGCCACCACCCACGCTCAGCTGGGTATAATGCAGGTTGGTGTTAAGGTTACCGTTGAAGCTATTATCGCTGGACGACTGGTCACGATCGGCGGCGATATAGTAGTGTGTGTTTTCGCCCAGCGAACCGCTGTTGGCCACACCGTAAGTGGTATTGTCGCCCTGCTTGCGCATGTAAGTGCTGACAGACTGCCCCGGACTCAGCGGAATGCTGACGTTGATGTACAGCATTTCATCATCCTGGTCGTCATCGACGTTGCCCACAGCGCTTTGCCAGTTGGCGGTAACGCTGGCATATTTAAATGTCTTACCCCACGACAGAAGCAGATAGCGGGAATCCTCAGAGTTCCCGCTGCTCTGGTTATAGTTGAAGCCTGCTGAGAAAACGCCTGCCAGACCGGATGAGAAACGTATGCTGCCGGAGTAGGCGTTATCGTACCCCTGATAGTCATCGTCCATCGCTTCTGCCATCTCACGGTAGCCGCCGCTGTAGTGCGTCGCGCTGGTGGAAAGCGATACATGGGAGGAAAGCGTAAGATCGCTTCCTAGCTCGGTTTTAAGTCCACTGTTGCTGTCACCAAACGACTCTTTGCTTGCCGCAACCGTCGTGGAAACAGACCAAAGATCGCTGATAAGAAAATCGGTACGACCGCCAGCTGCCTGGTAATCTTGAGCGGCAGTACCGGAGGCCAGAAGGTTCATCCACGGGAAAATGCGCCAGCCGTCGGAAACGTTCATCACCAGCGGATCGCTGTAGTCGCTATCGATACTGCGCACCTGACCGGCAGACACGGTAAGCCCCTGCGGGCGAGAAAGATTTCGCTGCTTCACAGCGGCAGCAGGAACAATAAAGTGATTCGTGGAGCCTTCCGACTCTACGACGGAAACGTCTAAATCGACGTTGTTACGCGCAACCGGCACGTCATCCAGCGTAAATGGTCCCGCGGGCACGAGCGTACTGAAGATCAGCTGATTGTTCTGGCGAATCTCCACGCGAGCCTGGGAGGAACGGGCAATGCCTGACACGCTGACGCCGCTGCCGTCTTTTGTCAGCCCGCAAGTCGGCAAAAGCTGGATACCGGTAATGGGTATGCCGCTCAGCACATTAGACATGGCATTAATTTCACCGACCTGCATGGTTAACTTCTGCGGGACAAAAACATGCTCTGCGTAGGTGTAAATGCTGTCGGCATTTTTCTTGCCATTGTCATCCGTCAGGATGTAATTACTGCGAAGCGACCAGTCAAATGCGTTAAAACCCGCTTCCAGATTGGCCTGCGAATAGCGGGTTTTGTCGCTACCGCCATATTCGTTACGGGTGCTGAACAGCGAATAGTTGAGCATCCCGGCGGCACCGCCGTGCTGGAAGTTTCGGATATCCGACGACAGGCTGTTTACCGCTTCAGGCGGCAGATACAACTCAACGGCTTCCTGGTTTGGCAACGCGTTGATTACCGCTTTCGGGTAGTCGTCGCGGATGTTGTGGCACGCCTCGCCTGCCTTCAGGGGGACTGGCATGAGGCCTGCGAAATCAAGCAGATCGTTATCAAAACACAGCACGCCGTCCTTATTGAAACGGACGGCGGCCATTCCGCGATCTTCACCATTCACTTTAACGTTCACGGAATGGGTTCCGGGCAGAAAACGCGGTGCTTCAGCGAAATAATGGTTCAAGTCGCTCGATAACCCCAGCGTTTTCATTACCCCCGTATCAAACGTCACTTCCCTTGCGAGTACGGAGGCGGAGTCAAACATCATCAGAGGCAAGGTGCCGCAGAGAACTGCGCGGACACAAAGTGCAATACGGCTTTTTTTATTCACCGTTTGATCCCTATATTATTTATTTAATTCTGAGGTAAAACTCGGCACTTCAATGCCATAACGGCTGGCCGGGAAAAATTTAACGTGGCTATCACCGCTGCTCGTTTTGTTCAACGCAGCCGTCATCGTCTCCCCTGGCAGAAGGTAAGTTTTGGAAAGCGTGGCGTTTGCGCCTGAAGGTTGTAATACGACTTTTTGTGCCAGACGAACAACGTACTTACTTGGGTTGGTTACTTTTACAGAAGATCCGACCGTAGACCATTTGAGGTATTTCCACGCATCCGTCACGACCCCCAGCGTAGCCGGGCGTATTAGCACTGGAATATCCTGGCGAATATTAATGCCAATTTTAATTTTTTTATCGTCATTTTTTGGTGGAATACCGTCAAATGTGACGCGTTTTAAATGCTCAACATCCAGCGGCTGCTTGCTTTGCAAAATAAAACGAAGCTGCTGCGTTTGGCCCGGCTCAAGGCGAACCACAGGCTGCGTGACGATCAACTTAAGCCCCTGGTCGTCCGGCAGGTCTACAACGTTCGTATATAATAAGGATGGGTGTGAATCCGTATTTTTTACGTTAATGGTACCGCTGTGTGTGGCTTCATCAATAATTAGCAGGCTGGTTTCTGGCACCATACCTTCTGCATGCACCGCAAAATTGGCGGAAAATAAAGCGACAGTAAAAAGTGTTTTAAATATATTCGACCTTATGCATTGCATAATATTATCTCCTTGATAGCCCAACAGAACATTCCATGTTTATCGTGCTGTTAAAAAGAGAGTAAATGCAGAACATTCACTCTCTGGATTATTTTAAAATTACTTTTACTCAATAAAGTCTTACAGATAACGCAGGCTGATGGTCAACTGACCGTCAAGCTGAGTATCGTCCGTAATCGCCAGAGTTGTGGTGTCCTGAAGAGCCAGTGAAGTTGCCAGCGGGAAGGTCGCGGTCTGGAAGGCCAGCGGATCCAGAGAACCTGCAGACGCAACGGTGAAGTCACGAATATGGCTGCCCTGAGAAGAACCGTTGGTGGATTTGGTCCAGGTACCCGTCGCGTTCTGCTGATAGATTGGATCTACCGCAGCACCATCAGCCGTTACGCTGTCTACTTTAACTAGCAGAGCGTAAGAGCCAATGTTAACGCCACCCGCGGTTTTGCCCACACCGTAAGTTTGGCTAGCGCCTTTAATAATACCACCACCAAACATACCGTTTTCTACGGTCAGACCCGCGTTAGTATCAGCGCGATCGTCAACCATATTCCAGGACACTTTTGTTGCTGCGGTGCAGTTAATGGTCAGATCGATATTCTTCTGTCCCAACTGGTTGACAGCAGAAGCGTTCAGAGTGCCCAAATTAATTGTACCGTAGTCAACAGTACCGCCGTTGCTTAATACTGGCGTACATGCTGCATTCGTCAGCGTACCTTTAACCTTCAGTACAGCTGAAGGGTCTGCAGCAAATGCTGAAGTCACACACAGAGAAAGCGCAGTAGCGAGTAAAACTTTTTTCACTTGTTAATCCTTAACATATGAGTAATTGCAATATTTAACCCAGTAATGATAAATACCTTTACCAGTTACTGATTGTCGTCATGCTTGTCAGCATGTGCACATAGTATTGTTTTTATAAATACATGCAATTTAGCAAAATTAACTATTCTATTAAGGATAACCACAAAATGATTTTTTCCTTATTTTATTAAGAAATCACCCAATCAAAAAAGAGATCAACATCAAAAAAATAATATTACTCAGAATTCCTCTTTACTTTTCTCATCGTTTTGATATTAGTTCACACCTCATTTATTCATGGGGTTTATAAATCTATTTAATTATTAATCAAGCAATGAAGAAACAAGAGATATAAACAATGCTTATTTAAAAATATTACAACGGTAGATTGATACAGAAATAAAAAAAGCCAGTGATATCACTGGCTTTTTACAAACGGCGCAAGCGGATTTATTTCACAACGCGTAGCGCTGGGCGACCACCGCGCGGAGGCGGATCGTCATCAGGGTCATTGTCATCTTGATGATCGGGTTTGTCGCCATCGATAATTGACATCACCGTGTCGCTTTCACGCTCATCAGATGCATTGTCATCATTCAGGCTGGCAACGTCTTCATCATATGCCGCTTCCGGCTCGAACATGGTACCCGCACCGTTTTCACGCGCGTAGATAGCCAGCACAGCAGCCAGCGGTACGGAAACCTGGCGCGGTACGCCGCCGAAACGCGCGTTGAAGCGCACTTCATCGTTTGCCAGCTCCAGGTTACCCACCGCGCGCGGGGCGATGTTCAGTACAATCTGTCCGTCACGTGCGTATTCCATTGGAACCAGCACGCCCGGCAACGTCACATCCACAACCAGGTGCGGCGTGAGCTGGTTATCCAGCAGCCATTCATAGAAGGCGCGCAGCAGATACGGACGGCGTGGGGTAAGTTGTGACATTTCCACAGTCATTAGCCTCGGCCGAGACGCATTTCACGTTCCGGTTCAGTTAAAGATGCCAGGAAAGAGTCGCGTTCGAATACGCGAGTCATGTAGCCCTTCAGCTCTTTCGCGCCAGGACCGCTGAACTCTACGCCCAGGATTGGCAGACGCCACAGCAGCGGTGCCAGGTAGCAGTCTACCAAGCTGAACTCATCGCTCAGGAAGAACGGTTTCTGACCAAACACCGGGGCGATTGCCAGCAGCTCTTCACGCAGTTGCTTACGCGCAGCGTCGGCTTCGGCAGCGGATCCGCTGGTAATCACGTTCATCAGCGAATACCAGTCTTTCTCGATACGCTGCATGTACAGGCGGCTTTCACCACGCGCAACAGGGTAAACAGGCATCAGCGGCGGATGCGGGAAACGCTCATCCAGGTATTCCATAATGATACGGGATTCCCACAGGGTCAGCTCGCGATCCACCAGCGTCGGTACGCTTTGGCTCGGGTTGAGATCGATCAGATCCTGAGGCGGGTTATCCTTTTCCACATGCTCGATCTCAAAACTGACACCCTTCTCGGCCAGCACGATACGAACCTGATGGCTATAAATGTCAGTAGGACCAGAAAACAGCGTCATTACCGAACGTTTGTTGGCAGCGACAGCCATGAAAACCTCCAGGTATATTCAGAATTTTTACTGCTACCAGCCCAACAGGGGCCAGCCAGATGTTGTATCGCCCATCCCAGAGAAGACACATTGTTCAAGAATCGAACAAAAATCGAGTATTCACCGATATTTGGGCAGAAAATTGGATGATAGTTTACCAGATTTTGATGGCTTTGTGGTGAGGGGATTCTGGAAATGTGGAAAAAGAGAAGATATATGCATGGATATTGTGGATAACCTGCGCATTATCCATAAAAAAACCCGCCGAAGCGGGTTTTTCGCCAATCGTTCTGCGTAAGCAGAATGGATTAACGTTTGGAGAACTGTGGACGACGACGTGCTTTACGCAGACCCACTTTCTTACGTTCAACCTGACGCGCGTCACGAGTAACGAAGCCAGCTTTACGCAGTTCAGAACGCAGGGATTCGTCGTACTCCATCAGAGCGCGGGTGATACCGTGACGGATCGCACCTGCCTGACCGGAGATACCACCACCTTTAACGGTGATGTACAGATCCAGTTTTTCTACCATATCAACCAGTTCCAGCGGCTGGCGAACTACCATGCGGGCAGTTTCGCGACCGAAGTACTGTTCCAGAGAACGCTGGTTGATTACGATTTTACCACTGCCCGGTTTGATGAAAACGCGAGCTGCGGAACTTTTGCGGCGACCAGTGCCGTAGTATTGATTTTCAGCCATTGCCTATAATCCCGATTAGATGTCAAGAACTTGCGGTTGCTGTGCCGCGTGGTTGTGCTCGTTGCCTGCGTAAACTTTCAGTTTACGGAACATAGCACGACCCAGCGGGCCTTTTGGCAGCATGCCTTTAACCGCGATTTCAATCACACGCTCAGGACGGCGAGCAATCATCTCTTCAAAGGTCGCTTCTTTGATACCACCGATGTGGCCGGTGTGGTGGTAGTACATTTTGTCAGTACGCTTGTTGCCGGTAACAGCAACTTTGTCAGCGTTCAGAACGATGATGTAATCACCGGTATCAACGTGCGGAGTGTATTCCGCTTTGTGCTTACCGCGCAGGCGACGAGCCAGTTCAGTAGCCAGACGGCCCAGAGTTTTACCGGTCGCGTCAACAACATACCAGTCGCGCTGTACGGTTTCTGGTTTAGCTGTAAAAGTTTTCATTAAAAGCTTACCCAAATAATAAGTTACACGTTGGTGAACACCCAAACGTTTAGTCAGTTGAGGTTCACACGACAAAGTCCGGCAAACCTACCCCTTCGAATAGCACATGCCGACACATAGAAAGTTTCGGGAAAAAAACCTTCTCGTAACGTGGGGTCGCAAGATTATAGAGAAGTTGAGGTCAAAGATCGACCCTTAAATGTGATTCAAATCGGGTTTTTCGAGGCGGTGGAAAATGCCGGGTGGCGGCTGCGCCTCACCCGGCCTACAAGTCCCCCGTCACAGGGAGAGGGTGGCATTTATGGCATATGCTCCAGCTTCAGGTATTCCTCGCTCTGCATCTCCTGCAGGCGAGACAGGCAGCGCTGGAACTCAAACTTTAGCCGCTCCCCCTGGTAGATCTCATATAAAGGAACCTCGGCGCTAATCACCAGCTTAACGTGGCGCTCGTAAAACTCGTCCACCATCGCGATGAAGCGCCGCGCCTCGCTCTCCATCAGCCGCGTCATCACCGGCACATCCAGCACCATCACGGTGTGGAACAGACGTGAAAGCGCAATGTAGTCGTGCTGGCTGCGGGCATCAACGCACAGCGTCGTAAAGGAGACCGCCAGCGTTTGGTTTTCAACGCCGAGCGTTGGCAGCGGGCGATGGTTAATCTCGAGTTCCGGGGCGTGCTCGCGTTTTGCCCCCGCCAGCGCCAGCCAGAGTTTATCCATCTCGCGGGTGGTCTCTTCATTTAACGGCGAGAGCCACAGGTGCGCCTGGGTTAAGGTGCGCAGGCGATAATCGACACCGGCATCAACGTTCATAATGTCACAATGCTGCTTAATGGCGTCGATGGCAGGCAGGAAGCGTGCCCGCTGCAGGCCGTTGCGGTAAAGCTCATCCGGCGGAATATTCGACGTGGCCACCAGCGTGATCCCGCGGGCAAAAAGCGCTTTCATCAGGCCGCCTAACAGCATGGCATCGGTGATGTCAGACACAAAAAATTCATCGAAGCAGAGCACGTCCGTTTCCGCCTTGAACCTGTCGGCCACAATCTCCAGCGGATCGCTTTTACCCTGCAGCGCAGTCAGCTCTTCATGCACACGCAGCATAAAGCGGTGGAAGTGCAGACGCTGTTTACGCGCCCCCGGCAGGCTCTGGTAGAACATGTCCATCAGCCAGGTTTTTCCGCGACCGACCCCGCCCCACATATAAAGACCGCGCACCGGCGCGTGGGCCTGTGGCGTTTTTTTTCCGAGCAACCGTCCAAATGCCGCCTTTAGCCCACCATTCTGTTCGGTTTCAGCAGGTTTGGCCGTGAGTTCCTGATAAATCATCTCCAGACGACTTACCGCCTCACGCTGTACGTCATCCGGCTGATGAGTGCCCTCGTTTAGGGCCAGTTGATATCGCGATGCAGGGGACAGGTTTTGCATAATCTTATTGTTGTTCCTTCAATTAACGCTCACCAGCAGACGTGACTGATGAAAAAAAGGCCGTTCTACACTACGCGATGATACGTCAGGATTCCACTTCTACGGAAATAGCGGTTATAGTGGCATTATCAGGCACAGGCAGGAGCCGAGCCAACACCCTACGGAACAACAAGACAACGGGAGAAGTTCATGACCTGGGAATATGCGCTAATCGGTTTAGTCGTCGGCATCGTCATCGGTGCTGTGGCCATGCGTTTCGGTAATCGCAAATTGCGTCAGCAGCAGTCACTGCAGTACGAACTGGAAAAGAACAAAGCCGAGCTGGAAGAGTATCGTGAAGAGCTGGTCAGCCATTTTGCCCGTAGCGCCGAGCTGCTGGACAACATGGCGACCGACTATCGTCAGCTGTATCAGCATATGGCAAAAAGCTCCAGCAGCCTGCTGCCGGAAATGACGGCGGAAACCAATCCGTTCCGCAACCGTCTGGCAGACTCTGAAGCCGGTAACGACCAGGCGCCTGTTCAGATGCCTCGCGACTATTCAGACGGCGCGTCCGGCCTGCTGCGCGGCGGTGTAAAACGCGATTAATCGCACAACCTGAATTTATTTTACGGGCGCAGTGATTGCGCCCGTCCTTTCTTCCTGACCCCAGCTATCATTTAGTTAAACACCTCATTGTTCAGCGGTTTAAAATTCAATAACATCAACGTGTTTTTGGGGCCGTTTTTCCTTTATTCCAGGTTACGAGAGTCAACATCGATGAAGAAAAAAAACCAGCTGTTGAGCGCTATCGCGTTAAGTGTCGGGTTATCTCTCTCGGCGTCCGTCCCTGTATTTGCCGCCCTTCCCTCCCAGGTGCCTGGCCAGGCGGCCATTCCAAGCCTTGCCCCCATGCTGGAAAAAGTGTTGCCTGCGGTGGTCAGCGTTCAGGTTGAGGGCACGGCGGTACAAAGCCAACGCGTCCCTGAAGAACTGAAAAAATATTTTGGCGATGAGTCTCCCGACCAGCAGGCCCAGCCTTTTGAAGGCCTGGGTTCCGGCGTCATTATTGATGCGGCAAAAGGCTACATTCTGACTAACAATCATGTCATCAGCCAGGCCGATAAAATCAGCGTCCAGCTAAACGATGGCCGCGAATTTGATGCCAAACTGATTGGCGGTGATGACCAGAGCGACATTGCGCTGTTGCAGGTACAAAACCCGAGTAACCTGACCCAGATTGCCATCGCGGACTCCGACAAACTGCGCGTCGGTGATTTTGCCGTCGCCGTGGGCAACCCCTTTGGCTTAGGGCAAACCGCCACTTCCGGGATCGTCTCCGCGCTGGGACGCAGCGGCCTCAATCTGGAAGGGCTGGAAAACTTTATCCAGACCGATGCCTCAATCAACCGCGGGAACTCCGGCGGGGCGTTACTTAACCTTAACGGTGAGCTGATTGGGATCAACACAGCCATTCTGGCCCCGGGTGGCGGCAGCATCGGGATCGGTTTTGCGATTCCCAGCAATATGGCCAAAACCCTGGCGCAGCAGCTCATTCAATTCGGCGAAATCAAACGCGGGCTGCTGGGTATTAAAGGTATGGAGATGAGCGCCGATATCGCCAAAGCGTTCAACATCAACGTACAGCGCGGGGCGTTTGTCAGTGAAGTGCTGCCTAACTCCGGCTCGGCAAAAGCAGGTATCAAATCGGGCGATGTGATCGTCAGCCTCAACGACAAGCCGCTGAGCAGCTTTGCCGAGCTGCGCTCGCGGATAGCGACCACCGAACCCGGCGCCAAAGTGAAGCTGGGTCTGATCCGTGACGGTAAGCCGCTGGACGTTGAAGTGACGCTGGATAAGAGCACCTCCTCCTCTGCCAGTGCGGAGCTGATCGCCCCGGCGCTGCAGGGTGCGACGCTGAGCGATGGACAGCTGAAAGATGGTACGAAAGGCATTCGCATCGACACCGTTGAGAAGAGCAGCCCTGCCGCACAGGCCGGATTGCATCAGGAAGATGTGATCATTGGGGTAAACCGCAATCGCGTGCAGTCCATTGCCGAACTGCGCAAGGTGATGGAGAGTAAACCGGCGGTTATTGCCCTGCAGGTCATGCGCGGCAATGAGTCTATCTATATTCTGTTGCGCTAAGCATTTGCGACCCGGACATCACCGCTGCGTGTGATGTCCGGATAACTCATGTTATGCTGCAAATCGTTCCTTTTTTAACGACACGCGCATCATGCTTTTAAAGCTCTTACGTTCTATTGTCATCGGTTTGATTGTCGCTGGCCTGCTGCTGCTGGCGCTGCCGTCTTTACGTCAGTTCAATAAACTGTCGGCCCCTCAGTTCGATAGCACGGATGAAACGCCGGCCACCTATAACCAGGCCGTTCGCCGTGCCGCACCTGCCGTAGTTAACGTCTATAACCGTGGCCTGAATACCTCAGCCCATAACCAGCTGGAGATCCGCACTCTCGGCTCCGGGGTAATCATGGACGAGCGCGGCTACATTATTACCAACAAGCATGTGATAAACGATGCCGACCAGATCATCGTCGCCCTACAGGATGGCCGCGTGTTTGAGGCATTACTCGTTGGCTCTGACAGCCTGACTGACCTCGCCGTCCTGAAGATTAACGCCACGGGCGGTTTGCCGGTCATCCCGATCAACCGTAAACGTACCCCGCATATTGGTGACGTCGTCCTGGCGATTGGTAACCCTTACAACCTGGGCCAGACCATCACCCAGGGGATTATCAGCGCGACCGGGCGTATTGGCCTCAACCCATCCGGGCGGCAGAACTTCCTGCAAACCGATGCCTCCATCAACCACGGTAACTCCGGCGGTGCGCTGGTCAACTCGCTGGGCGAACTGATGGGCATCAACACCCTCTCGTTCGATAAGAGTAACGACGGCGAGACGCCGGAAGGGATCGGCTTTGCCATTCCGTTCCAGCTGGCGACCAAAATTATGGATAAGCTGATCCGCGACGGACGCGTGATCCGCGGCTATATCGGTATCGGTGGCCGTGAAATTGCGCCGATGCATACCCAGGGGGGCGGGATCGATCAGATCCAGGGCATCGTGGTGAACGAGGTGGCGCCAGGGGGGCCGGCGGCCAACGCGGGGATTCAGGTCAATGACGTCATTGTGTCGGTTAACGGCACGCCGGCGGTTTCTGCGCTGGAGACGATGGACCAGGTGGCAGAAATTCGCCCGGGCTCTATCATCCCTGTTGAAGTCATGCGCAACGATAAGAAACTGACGCTGCAGGTCACCATTCAGGAATACCCGGCAACGAACTGACAGGCATAAAAAAACGGAGCGATAAGCTCCGTTTTTTTTGCCGGGAGACGGTTCGTATTACTTGTTAACGAACTCTTCACCCAGGGTGATATCTTTCTTCAGCGTATCCAGCATGCCTTCCATCGCGTGTTGTTCAAACGCGCTCAGCGTACCAATGGATTTACGCTCTTCGATACCATTTTTGCCCAGCAGCAGCGGCTGAGAGAAGAAGCGAGCGTGTTCGCCATCGCCTTCAACGTAAGCGCATTCAACAACGCCTTTCTCGCCCTGCAGAGCGCGAACCAGTGACAGACCGAAACGTGCAGCCGCCTGGCCCATAGACAGGGTTGCAGAACCGCCACCCGCCTTCGCTTCCACCACTTCGGTGCCCGCGTTCTGGATGCGTTTAGTCAGGTCAGCCACTTCCTGCTCGGTGAAGCTCACGCCGGGGATCTGCGACAGCAGAGGCAGGATGGTAACGCCAGAGTGACCGCCGATGACCGGCACTTCCACTTCTGTTGGCTGTTTGCCCTTCAGCTCAGCAACAAAGGTGTTGGAGCGAATGATATCCAGCGTGGTTACGCCGAACAGTTTGTTTTTGTCGTAAACACCTGCTTTCTTCAGCACTTCTGCCGCGATAGCAACGGTGGTGTTCACCGGGTTAGTGATGATACCGATGCACGCTTTCGGGCACACTTCAGCAATCTGCTGCACCAGGTTTTTCACGATGCCCGCGTTGACGTTGAACAGGTCTGAACGATCCATGCCTGGCTTACGCGCCACGCCTGCAGAAATCAGCACCACGTCGGCACCCTGCAGAGCAGGACGCGCATCTTCACCGGAGAAGCCTTTGATTTTTACAGCAGTTGGGATGTGGCTCAGGTCAACCGCCACACCTGGGGTTACCGGAGCAATATCGTACAGGGAGAGTTCTGAGCCTGAAGGCAGTTGGGTTTTCAGTAGTAGGGCAAGCGCCTGGCCGATACCACCAGCAGCGCCGAGGACTGCGACTTTCATCCTAAACTCCTTATTATGGTTAACTTAAGTATCTGTAAATCCGTTGCGGCGACCATAATTCAGCAAGTGTTTAATTACAATTTTCGTAGCTAAAGAATTTGAGGTCGCGCGACTTTATCTCTCTTCAGAAGGCTATCTGACGACAGACGGCAACGAATTAAGAGGTGGTTACAATACACCCTGCCCCGCCACCAAAACAACATCATTTTGATAACATTTAATTTACTTTTAAGCTTATTTGCGCGGCGTGACCCAGGCATGTTTTCTGATAACGAATTCTGATAAAATCATTCCCTTTCATAACATTATTTCAGCCTGGCGCTGAGTAGATAATTTGCATAAAAATTCATCCACATGCATAATAATGTTGTTTCTATCGTCATATTCCGGGTGACTTATGCGAAGCTCGTCTAAGCAAGAAGAATTAGTAAAGGCGTTTAAAGCGCTACTTAAAGAAGAGAAATTCAGTTCTCAGGGAGAAATTGTTCAGGCGCTGCAGGAACAGGGCTTCGACAACATCAATCAGTCGAAGGTCTCCCGCATGTTAACGAAATTTGGCGCGGTACGTACCCGTAACGCCAAGATGGAGATGGTCTATTGCCTGCCGGCTGAACTTGGCGTGCCGACCACCTCCAGCCCGCTCAAGAATCTGGTTCTGGATATCGACTACAACGATGCCGTTGTGGTGATCCACACAAGCCCAGGTGCCGCACAGCTGATTGCCCGCATGCTGGACTCATTGGGTAAAACGGAAGGTATCCTCGGGACTATCGCCGGTGATGACACCATCTTTACCACGCCAGCCAGCGGTTTCTCCGTTAAAGATCTCCACGAAGCGATTCTGGTTCTGTTCGAACAGGAACTCTAATCCCCTTTCCCCGTAGCGCCGCTGCGGGGATCGTTCTGCCTCCACACCGTTTCCCCCTCTTTTTCACTGCCTCTGCCTTTGACAAATAGTGCTTTTTACCACCCATTAACATTCACCTGGTGAATGCTAAATCAAAAAATCGCACAAAAAATCAAAAGCTGATATCCATATGATTTCATTAGATATAACCAACTAAAATGTGCAAAAAACACCCAATATTATGCAATTTGGTTATAAAAAAAAGACTGGTTAACACGTAATAACAATAGAAACCATTAGTCTGGTATTAATTTTTTCCGTTATTAGTGTATACTTGATTTTGTGATGAGGGTCACGAAACAAGACCCCACTAAAAAATTCGACGAGGTAAGAATCATGAAAATCAAATCAACTGTAGCGGCGCTGAGCGTCCTGTCTGTCCTGTCATTCGGTGCCTTCGCGGCTGACGCTATCAATGCTGACCAAGCGCAATCCCGCCAGGCCATCGGTACGGTTTCTGTCGGCGCGGTCGGCACATCGCCAATGGACATGCATGAGATGCTGAACAAAAAAGCGGAAGAAAAGGGTGCGTCATCCTATCGCATCATCGAAGCGCGCTCTGGTGCACACTGGCACGCCACCGCTGAGCTGTACAAATAAGTTTTAGTAATAACTGAACACGTAAATCTCCACTCAACGGCACCAGGCATAAAAATAGCGGTTCAACCCTTCTCGCCGTTGAGCAAAAACCCTATTCAGGAGTAAAGACTATGAAAACCAAATTGATCATCGCAACCCTCGGTCTGGCATCTGTTCTCTCTTTCGGCGCAAGCGCAGCCGTACAGCAGGTGAATGCCGACCAGGCACAAAATCTGCAGCCTATGGGCAGCATCTCCGTGACGTCTGTTACCGGCTCTCCGATGGATATCCGTCACGAACTGGCTGCCAAAGCTGAAAAAGCAGGTGCCAGCAGCTATCGCGTCACCGAACTGAATCAGGGTGACCACTGGCATGCAACTGCAGAACTGTATAAATAAACCCTCGTCGTATCTCATCATACGACTTGCCCCTGGCCTGATGGTCAGGGGCTTTTTTCATTCAGTGCCGCGCGTTAAAACGCAGCTGCCCTTCCAGCTCTTCTTCCGCTTCATCGAACAGTAATATCAGTGCGCCAAAGCGTCTGCGCAGCTTATCGGGCAAATGGATGAACTCAATTTCCAGCGGTAGCGGCAGCAGGCTACCGGTCACCACGTCCCACAGCGTATCCAGATTTGTCACGCTTTCCCGTTCAAGATCAAACACCCGGATAAATTCACGGTAGAAGTCTTCCTGACTGTCGATCTCGTCAAAATCAAAGGTATAGGTTTTCATTGCCAGCCACCCAGTCCAGGCGAGCGGCAGATGCCGCCCTGTCTATTATAATCCCCCAATGTGAAGGGTTTTCACTTCCAGATACTCTTCCAGGCCCAGCACGGAGCCCTCACGACCCAGGCCTGACTCCTTCACGCCACCAAAGGGCCCCAGTTCCGTGGAGACGGCACACTCGTTAATGCCGATCATCCCACTCTCGATCGCCTGGGAAACGCGGAAAACACGTGAGAGATTCTGGGTATAGAAGTAAGCCGCCAGCCCGTAGGGCGTATTGTTGGCACGCTGGATAACTTCATCTTCCGAGGTGAAACGGAAACACGCCGCAACCGGGCCAAACGTCTCTTCTTCTGCCAGCTTCATGCCTTCATGGCAGTCGCCCAGCACGGTTGGCATCCAGAAATTCCCGCCAAGCGGATGGGGCTTCCCCCCTGCCAGTACGGTTGCCCCCCGGGAGACGGCATCGTCGACATGCTCACGCACCTTGTCGACCGCAGCAGATTCAATCAGCGGTCCGACAACGACGCCCTCGTCAAGGCCATTCCCCACCTTGAGCGCCTTCACGGCATCGGCAAGTTTATTCACAAACTTGTCGTAGACGGTTTCCTGAATATAAAAACGGTTCACGCTGACACAGACCTGCCCGGCATTGCGGAACTTGTTGGCAATCGCCCCCTTCACCGCCGCGTCGATGTCTGCATCCTCAAAAACGATATACGGGGCATTTCCCCCCAGCTCCATCGAGACTTTTTTCATGGTTTCGGCAGCATTACGCACCAGCGTTTTGCCGACGGAGGTCGAACCGGTAAAGGAGATTTTACGCACGTCTCGGCTTGCCATAATCGCATCGCTGATTTCATGGGTATTCCCGGCCACGGCGTTGAGCACGCCGTCGGGTACGCCGGCCTGTTTTGCCAGGGTGAGCAGCGCAAAGGCACTGAGCGGCGTGTTATTGGCCGGTTTGATCACTCCGGTGCACCCCGCAGCCAGCGCCGGGCCTAATTTGCGGGTGAGCATGGCCATTGGGAAGTTCCACGGCGTTATCGCCGCCACCACGCCTATGGGTTCGCGGGTCGCCAGAATGCGCGAGCCGGGTTTGATCGGCGGAATAATTTCACCGTTGGCGCGCTTGGCCTCTTCGGCAAACCACTGGATAAAGCTGGCAGCGTACTCCACCTCACCTTCCGCTTCTTTCAGCGGCTTGCCCTGCTCGGTGGTCATTAGCTGCCCGAGCCAGCTTTTATTCTCAATAATCAGTTCGTACCAGCGATAAAGAATCGCCGAGCGCTCTTTCGCGGTTTTGGCACGCCAGGCCGGGAAGGCTTTGGTGGCCGCTGCGATAGCCTCTTCGGTTTGTGCTTTACCCGCTTTCGCGACTTTCGCGATGACTTCCCCGGTAGCGGGGTTAAGCACATCGAAGGTCGTGTCCAGCGTTTTCCAGATCCCGTTGACCAGATAACCAGTCTGAAAAAGGATGTGATCCTGAAGCGCCTGGGTCGTCATGTGTCCTCCCTTCCTGAAATGTAAGAACGTGCTGGAATAAGTATAGCCACAAAAAAACCGACGCTTTTGGCGTCGGTTTTTTTACTTCAGTCAGCTATCCGTGAGGGCATTCTGGTAGCGATGCAGCATCAACACCAGCCGTCCTACCGGCTCGGTCACCTGAGGCGGCGCTTCCCAGGTTTTAAGCTTCTCCTGGTAGATATCAAGCTCTGCAAGCAGCTGCGTAAAGTAGCGACGTCGTTTGTCATCACTGCTGGCGGAAAGCACGTGGTCCGCGGTACGACGCAGCTGGCGGTGCCAGGCCGACAGATCGTTGTTGATCGGCACCGGCGCATTGCGCAGACGCTGGTGTGCAATGATCATGGTCAGCGCCAGGCGGAACTTCGCAATGTCGCCCGGGAACTTGTTCAGCAGTAAAAACAGCTGCTGGTAGAGCGCGGGCAGGTGGTTCTCTTTTCGACGCGCGGTGTTGGTTGTCATCGACGACACGGCGGCCGACACAAACTGGTTCAACAGCACGCGGCCCGTTCTTGCCTGCGAATTATCGCGGACCAGCAGAATCACCATCATCGCCAGGAAACAGCCCACCAGCTGACCTAACGCGCTGTCGAGGAACTGGCTGAAATGGAACGTCATCGGGTTATCCAGCACGATGATGTTAATCGTACTCGCCAGCGCCCCCAGCGATCCCAGACGCCGCTTTTGCACTTCTATACCGATAAAGAACGCCATCACCGCCAGGCTAATACAGAGCAGCAGCATGCTCTGCTGCGTCGACGGGATGATGACCAGAAAATAGAGCGCGCCGATCGGCAGGGCGGCAAGGGTGCCGTACAGGAAATCGATGGCGACCATACGCGGGTTAGGCAGACGCATCGCCAGTGCGGTCACGACGGCAATCATCACCATCGCGCCGCTGCCGGACGTCCAGCCCGTCCACAGCCAGAACAGCGTGCCGAGCATACAGGCAAGCGTCGTACGCCAGAAGTTGACCATCGCGTGATGGCGCTCGGCGGATTCCGGCTTGATCACCACTTCGCCCTGCAGTACCTCTTCTTCCGCCGCGCTGATTTTGGTATTCCCGATCACGCCGCGTTTCAGCAGCAGGTAGCGCGTCGCGGCGCCGACCCAGGTGTAGATCGTTACCGGCGTGTCACGTTCCCCTGTCCAGGCAATAACCCTGCGCATACGCTTAAGCTGCTTGTGCACGTCCTGCACCGTTTCCACTGGCTCAGCGAACAGTTCGCGGAACGTATCGGTGACCACTTCCGGGCGCGTGTTCTGAATCAGGTAGGTTTCACATGCCTGGGTAATCAGCGTTAACGAGACCGTATTAAGGGCTTTCAGACGACGGTTAGCGCGAGCCCAGCGTGACGACTCCATATTGAGATTGCTGCGCATCCCTTCCAGCGCCTGCGTGCGGCGAACCAGCCCGCTCCAGGCTTTATCCACCTCTTCGCTGTCGCCGTGTTTAATGCAGAGCTGCATCAGCTGGTACTGGGCGACAATCAGCGCATCAAGCTCACGGTCGACTTCCTGCTTGATGGAGCGCGGGGAGAACAGCAGGTCCGCGACAATTGCACTCACGATACCAATGACAATCTCACTGCATCGCTCCACCGCAAACTGCGGAGCCAGCAGCGGCTCGGACTGGATGGTGATGATAATAATCAGCGCGGTATAGCCCGCCAGACCCCAGGCATAGGAGTTCTCCACTTTCACCAGAGACGAGATCCAGGTGCAGAAGCCCGCCCAGATACAGCACACCATCAGCATCAGCAGCGGCGTGCGGATCATCAGGATAATAATGGTGAGCGCCGCGATACAGCCGATGAACGTCCCGATGATACGCAGCATTCCGCGATAGCGGATCGCGCCTGAATAGGGTTCCCCACCCGCGGCAAAGGCGGGACCCGCCGCGACAATCGCGGCCGTCAGCACTGCCCAGCGCGGGGTTTCAAGCTGGAAGTGGAAGCCAACAAACAGCGCCAGCACAATGGCACACGCCAGCTTCACGGCGAAGCGAATGTGCTGGCTGGCGATGGAAAAGATGCCCATAGCGATTAACCAAACTCGCGCAGACGGTGGGCGATTTTACGGAAGAACGAGTCCTGGCTGGCATCCCGATCTTTCTCACCGGTAATCACCACCGTCGCCGTGGTACCCGCAGGCCACAGATTGCCCTGCTGTTCATCCAGGTGGATACGGACCGGCACGCGCTGGGCCAGACGCACCCACTCGAGGTTGGAATCCACCGTTGCCATCCCTTTTGCATCACGCGAACTGCTGGAGTTGGTGACCCCTGCGGCGACGCTGTCGACGGTACCTTTAAAGACGCGGTTGCTGCCCAGCGGCGTGATTTCTGCCCGATAGCCGGGACGTACGCCTTCCAGCTTGGTCTCTTCCATATAGGCGAGTACATAGAAAGAGTTCTGTTTCACCAGCGCCACGGCGGTTGAGCCACGGGTAATGAATTCCCCGGCATAGACGTTAAGGTTGGTCACCCAGCCATCAGACGGCGCGCGGATCACGGTACGCTCCAGATCGAGCTTCGCCAGATCGCGCGTTGCTTCTGCTTTCGCCAGCTGGTGCAGCACGGTTTGCAGCACGTTGTTGGACTGGTCAATCTCTTCACGGGACATTGCCTGAACGCCAAGCTGATTACGGCGGCCCGCCTCACGGCGTTTCTCCGCAGCCAGCGCCTGGTAATAGGCCACGTCCGCTTCCGCCTCTTCCAGCGCTTTCTGGTAACGAGGCTGGTCGATGGTGAACAGAACCTGATCTTTTTTCACCAGCTGGTTATCGTGAACGTTAACCGCCGTGATAAGACCGGCCACGTCAGGGGCGATGGCCACCACATCGGCGCTGAAGCGAGCATCACGCGTCCACGGTGATTCGGTGTAATAGACCCAGGCGCGGAAAATGGCAATGAAGGCGAGGATAACCAGCGCCATGGTGATGGCAGTGCGGGAGATTTTTCTTGTTAGCGTTTTCACATCAACCTCAGACAAACATGCGCGATATCAGGTAAAACAGGCAGCAATACAGCGCGGTATTGAACAATGCAGGGTGCCAGACGAAATCGTAGATCCCGGTAGGGACCAGCACCTTGCGCACCAGCCAGAAGATCGCCAGTGATAAAAGAAGCTCGAAAAATATCGGTGGGAACGACAGACCGAACACCACGATAACGGGAAACAGACTCATGTTGACCTTGATAAGAGAGAGTGCAGGCTTCAGAATTTTTTAGCGCACGCCACCGCAGGAGAGCAAGAAACGCCGGGCGAGAATGGCGCAGCCGTTATGTAATTAATAATATATTAACGTAACTGTTATGCTGTTATCTATAATATGTGATCTAAATCACTTTTAAGCCAGAGTGAACAATGGAACGTTTAAAACGCATGTCAGTCTTCGCCAAAGTGGTTGAGCTGGGCTCCTTTACCGCCGCTGCACGCCAGCTTCAGATGAGCGTCTCCTCTATCAGCCAGACGGTGTCCAAACTGGAAGATGAGCTTCAGGTCAAGCTGCTCAACCGCAGTACCCGAAGCATTGGTCTGACGGAAGCGGGTAAAATTTACTATCAGGGCTGTCGTCGCATGCTTCTGGAAGTGCGGGATGTTCACGAACAGCTCTACGCCTTCAACAACACCCCCATCGGCACGCTCCGCATCGGGTGTTCTTCAACTATGGCACAAAATGTTCTCGCTGCCATGACGGCGGATATGCTGAAAGAGTACCCCGGGCTTACCGTCAATCTGGTGACGGGTATCCCGGCGCCGGATCTGATTGCCGACGGCCTGGACGTGGTGATCCGCGTCGGCGCGCTGCAGGATTCCAGCCTGTTCTCGCGTCGGCTGGGCAGCATGCCGATGGTCGTCTGCGCTTCGAAGAGCTATCTGGCCCAGTACGGTGTGCCGGAGAAACCCGCCGATCTCACCAACCACTCGTGGCTGGAGTACAGCGTGCGGCCCGACAATGAATTTGAGCTGATTGCCCCGGAAGGGATCTCCACCAAACTGCTGCCGGAGGGGCGGTTTGTCACTAACGACCCCATGACCATTTCGCGCTGGCTGGTGGCTGGCGCCGGGATCGCCTACGTGCCGCTGATGTGGGTGATCAACGAAATTAACAGCGGCGTGCTGGAGATCCTCTTCCCGCGCTACCAATCCGATCCGCGTCCGGTGTACGCCCTGTATACCGAAAAAGACAAGCTCCCGCTGAAAGTCCAGGTGTGCATTAACTATCTGACCGAGTATTTTGTGGACGTGGCGGAGCTGTTTCAGGGGATGCGGGGAAGACGAAAGGAATAATCCATTTATTCCAGAACGTATAGGACCGATGAATATTCCCAGGATGAATCCCGTATTCATTCAGGAATATTCCTTCGCCACTATCAGGAATAGCTAATTGACACTACCGCCATCAGCCCATTACTTTATATGCAGTCTGCTCGTCAGGCTGTTATTAATTTGTTGCTGATATGAATAATAAAATGTATTTCGCAGGATGACGTTAAACAAGGAAAAGAAATGAATCTATTTGAACAAACACCGCCTTCACGCAGGCGCTATGGACTCGCCGCGTTCATCGGTTTAATTGCAGGGATCGTCTCCGCTTTTGTCAAATGGGGAGCCGAAGTGCCGCTTCCGCCACGCAGCCCCGCCGACTTATTCACCGGCGCATGCGGACCTGAGCAATTAATAAGAGCAGCAGGTCAGATTGACTGCTCCCGCAATTTTTTAAATCCTCCCTATGTATTTTTACGTGACTGGCTTGGCGTTGTCGATCCTAACGCAGCAGTTTATACATTTGCCGGACATATATTTAACTGGGTCGGCGTAACGCATATTATTTTCTCCATCGTCTTCGCTGTTGGCTATTGTGTCGTGGCTGAAGTCTTCCCGAAAATTAAACTCTGGCAGGGTTTGCTGGCGGGTGCGTTAGCTCAGCTCTTTGTGCATATGATCTCCTTCCCGCTGATGGGGCTTACGCCGCCGCTGTTTGAGCTGCCGTGGTATGAACACGTTTCAGAGATCGTAGGCCATCTGGTCTGGTTCTGGTCGATCGAAATTATTCGTCGTGACTTGCGTAACCGCATCACACACGAGCCGGATCCGGAGATACCGCTGGGTAACTTACGTTAAAAAAAAGGCGCTACATCTGTAGCGCCTTTTTTTATGTTTGCTCAGGTCAGGCTGTGCCGCCCACCGTCAGGTTGTCTACTTTCAGCGTTGGCTGGCCCACGCCCACCGGCAGGCTCTGGCCCTCTTTACCGCAGACGCCCACGCCGTTATCCAGCTTGAGATCGTTACCGACCATGGAGATCTGCTGCATGGCTTCAATACCGGAGCCGATCAGCGTTGCACCTTTCACCGCTTTGGTCACTTTGCCCTTTTCGATCAGATACGCTTCTGAGGTAGAGAAGACAAACTTACCGGAGGTGATATCCACCTGGCCGCCGCCAAAGTTAGGCGCAAAGATACCGTAATCAACGGATTCGATAATCTCCTGCGGCGTGGATTTGCCCGGCAGCATGTAGGTATTGGTCATGCGCGGCATCGGCAGGTGCGCGTAGGACTCACGACGGCCGTTACCCGTTGGCGCAACGCCCATCAGGCGCGCGTTGAGTTTGTCCTGCATGTAGCCTTTCAGCACGCCGTTTTCGATCAGCACGTTGTACTGGCCGGGCGTACCTTCATCGTCGATAGCCACCGAGCCGCGACGATCGCGCATGGTGCCATCATCCACCACGGTACACAGTTCAGAGGAGACAAGTTGACCAATCTGACCGCTGAATACCGACGTTCCGCGACGGTTAAAGTCGCCTTCCAGACCATGGCCCACCGCCTCATGCAGCAGCACGCCCGGCCAGCCAGCACCCAGCACCACCGGGAATGAACCCGCCGGCGCCGCGACGGCATTCAGATTCACCAGCGCCATGCGCACGGCTTCTTTTGCCCACGCGTCAGCGCGCGCTTCACCGTCAACGTCGCCCAGGAACCAGTCATAGCCAAAACGACCGCCGCCGCCGCTTGAACCGCGCTCGCGTTTGCCGTCCTCATCAACCTGCACGCTGATAGAGAGACGCACCAGCGGACGGACATCTGCCGCCAGGGTACCGTCCGTTGCCGCCACCAGAATCAGTTCATACACACCGCTCAGGCTGGCTGAAACTTCCTGCACGCGTTTATCTGCCGCGCGCGCCACTTTGTCCACGCGGCGCAGGATATCCAGCTTCTCTTCACGGCTCATGCTCTGCAGCGGATCGATGCTGGTATAGAGCGCAGAGTGCTGCACTTCTCCCAGGGTTTTCACGCGACCATCGCCGGTATCACGCACAATGGTGCGCGCGGCCTGCGCGCTCTGCTCAAGTGCGGCGAGGCTAATCTGATCGGCATACGCAAAACCGGTTTTCTCCCCGCTGACGGCGCGGACGCCAACGCCCTGGTCGATGTTATAAGAGCCATCTTTAATGATGCTGTCTTCTAAAACCCAGGATTCGTGATAGCTCGACTGGAAATAAAGGTCGCCGTAGTCGAGACGGCGTTCGGTCAGTTGACCAAGAATGGAGAACAGGTCCTGATGGTTCAGGCCGTTCGCTGCGAGCAAATGTTCACTTACCAGGTTCAGACTCATCGTATTGCTACTCGTTCGTTGCCGCCCGTGGCGGTATAAAGATCGTATTTATTGAGAGTGAGGCAATTACCTGCCCACGTCAAATCATTGCTGTGCATCTTTGCGCGGCTGGCGCAGCACCTCGTTAATCTGCGGTTTATCGACCGGACCGGTAATGCGGTAGCGCAGAATGGAGACCTTGCTCCACAGCGGCCCCAGCACTTTGCTGGCGGCAAACACCGCCGCACCGACAATCGGGTTCACCACGAAGGCCGCCGCAACGCCCACGCTCGCGGAAATTTCCGGCGCCACCACGGCTTCCATATCCAGCTCGCGGCGCACGAGGTTGACCGAGCCTTTCATGGCGATATCCGCTTCCAGGCCATCCACCAGCGTATCGTCCGTATGCAGAACGCCGTCCTTGATCCACGCCGTACTGCGGATGGAATCGTAGTAGAACCCTTCGCTGAAGGTATCGCTGAAATCGAAGCGCAGCTTGCGCAGCAGCGCATCAAAACTCAGCAGGCGCAGGATCTGCCCGGCGCGCCCCGTGCTCACGTCGGCGATTTCACCTTTGCCGAAGCGGGTTTTCAGAATGCCGTTCAGCGAGGCCTCATCCGGCTTCCACGGGGCGTCGCGCCAGTGAAGATCGTAATCGACGTCAAATGACGAACCGCGCAGCGGCGTGCTGATGCCAAAGAAATTGGCTGCCGCATCCAGTTTGTTGCCTTTAATGTCTCCCTTGAGGGACGTTCGCTGCTCGCCCGGATTATTCACCCATTCCCCGCCTGCCGTCATGCGGCCAAAGCCGGTGTCGATCAATCCACCGGTGAGCGTAAGCGTATTTCCCTGAATGGCAAAATCACCGTCGATACGGCCATATTTCTGTCCCCACAGCCAGCACTCCGCGCAGCGCAGCTGGAGATCGGGCCAGCCGCTAAAGTCGACGCGGGAGGTTTGACTCAGCGGCGAGGTATCCGCCGGTTTATCTTTACTCGCGGCGGCCGGGTTGTAGTAGAGATAGCGGATCGCCGCCTGCCACGGCGCGTGATTGCGCATGGTCAGCGTGCCGTTGATCTCCCGGCCCTGGGCCTCCACTTTCGTACCGTTAGCAGCGGGCTGCGAGACAATACTCAGGTTGTTCCACTGCTGCCCACCCAGCATCAGCGACGGCGTGCGTACGGTAATGGTTTGCGGGAACTGCGCGGTTTCATCAACGTTTTGCCCAACGCCTTTCTGGAACAACGCCAGCCACTCTGCACCGTCCATCGGCGGCAGATTCAGCTCAACGCCCGTCTGCTCTGGCAGCGGCGGCGTGGAGCGGCTATCCGTCGTCCAGATGGCCCTGTCGAGGGTGAGCTTGCGGTTAAGCAGCCAGCGGCTGTTGAAGTGGTTCGTCCCGCCCGCGTTTCCAGTCAGCGCGAAGCTGTTCAGGTTGCCCTCGACGTTCAGCTTCACCGGCAGCGGCTGTCCGGCCTGTTTATCCAGCGGCGCAGGCAGCTGGCTTCGAAGATTCTTCAGATCCCCCGAGATGTCGACCTTGTACTGGGCACCCGCGTGATAAGGCAGGTCGATTGCCACTTTACCCTGCCAGGCGACCGCCCCCTCCACCGACGCCTCAATCGGCTTCGGCAGGACATCCATTCGCGCTGGCTGCCAGTTACCGTCCAGATTGACGGCCACCTGATACGCCTTTTCACCCTCTGTGGTCGTGAAGTCGATATTCACGGGCTGATTAAACCAGCTGGCGGTCAGCGGCTCGCTCTTCAGGTTACCGTTCTCAAAGCTGAACTGCCCGCTGAGATTTTTCAGGGTGCTCTCAAGGGGTTTAATGTACAGACTGTTGTTCTTCAGACGGACGTCGCCTTTCGCGGTGGTCATCTCACCGTCCAGCGGGATATCAAGATGTAAGCGAGCATTCACATCGCCATCAAGCTGCAGCTGCTGAAGCGTCGCCGCCAGCGACTCTTTCAGGGGGGTCTCCTCAAAGTACGGTCCCACCGCCTTGCCGGGACCGTTGATGTCGGCATCAATCAGCAGCTTCTCTTTTGAGTAGTCCGGAATGTTGGCCGTCAGGTTGCTGGCCGTCACGCCGCCCAGCGCCACGCTGTCGGACTTCATCCACAGGCCGTCATTGAGGAAGTTAAGTTCGATATCCAGGTTTTTCAGCGCGGGCCAGCCCGGCTGGAACGCGAAGGTGGCGTCATGCAGCGGCACCAGCACCTGGAACTGACCTTCATTATGTTTGTACGGGAACAGATGGGGGTTACCGCCGTAGACCAGCGTGGCGTTTTCCGCCTGACCCCCCTGAATCGCGCCGCTCAGATAGTCGACCAGCGCTTTACCCATCAGGTTTTCCGGGAAATAGCGCCAGGCCTGCGAGCCATCATCGGTACTGATTCCGGCCAGAATACCCAGCCACGGCTCGTCCCCCTGCGGTTGCAGATAGCGGAAGTCACCCCGCGCGTGTACCGCTTTAGCTTTGACATCGATATGGCGACCATCGAGCTGGAAGCCCTTATCGTTACGGAGCCAGTTAAGCACTGCGTTGCCCTGTTCGATTTCCAGCGGCGCGCGGAAGACCGTCTCGTACGGCATTCTGGCGTCGTGCATATCAACCGTCAGCCTGCCGTTCTCCACGCTGCCTTCCAGCTTGCCGCTAAAGTGCTCCGCACCCGGCAGCAGCTTCCACTGCTTCCAGGCAAGATCTTTCCATGTTGCCTGGAAACGGGTTTTTTCCGTCGCCTGAAGCGGGATATCCAGCGCCAGAGAATCGATCTTTCCGCTCGGCTGCGTAGCCAGCCAGATCTCGCCCAGGTCTGGAGAGAGCTTTGCCGCCATTGAGCGCAGCCCTTCAATGGCGGCCAAATCCAGGTTGCTGGCGCGGATGCGCAGCTCGTCGCTGCGTTTACTGGCCGTGCCGCCAACGTCCTGCTCCGGCATCCAGGCCAGCGTCAGCGCACCGCGCGGCCACGGCTTGCCGTCCATCGCGATCCGCGTATCGGGAATGGCAAACTGCCAGCCTTCTTTCTCCTGCGTCACGTGGGCGGTGAGGTTATCGACGGAAAGCTGATGCTGTTGTTTTTCGCCTTTCCAGCTCGCGCCCCCCTGCTTGAGCCAGATATCGCCGCTGGCAAATTCGCCTTTCGTCAGGGTCAACCAGCCTTCAAGGCTGAATCGGGCCGTTTCCAGCTGCATATTCTGCTGGAGCCAGTCGCCCAGCCACGGTTTGACGTCCACATCGTCGGCCTGCAGCCAGACTTTGCCGTTATTTAGCAGGCCGTCATCGTCACGCAGATCCATGCGCACCTGCATCACGCCGTGCTGACCGTTCAGGCTGGAGAGACTCACCTGCCCCTCAGCGCGGTGCCGGTTCCTGCCGTTGAGCCAGGTCAGCTGGGGGATCGCCAGTTCCGCACGCTGGCCGGAAAGGGTAATAAAGCTCACTTCGCTGTCGCGCAGATCGAAATGATCGAACTGGCGCAGGAAAAGATCGCTGAAACGGTTGGCCTCAAGCCCCTGGCTGCTGTCGCCGCCGGAGATGGGCGTATTGGTCAGAAACTGAAGCTGATAAAAGGTGAGATCGCGAAACTGCCAGCGCAGATGCAGCAGGCTTTGCCAGACGTCCAGCGCCAGGGTCACGCGTTTGATTTTGAGGTGGCCGCCATCTTTCAGGCTGGCGTTGATATCCCGCACATCGAGCGTCGGGCCAAAATTCTGCCAGTTGGCGCTTACCTGGCTGACGTTCACCGGAACGCCGGTGGTGGATTCGATTTTTGCCAGCAGCTGCGGACGCCAGCTGTCCAGATGCGGTAAAACGAGGCGTAGCCCGCTCACGAGCAACGCGACAATCACGACCAGCGTTGCCCCTGTAAGCAATAAAATCCCCGGCAATCGCCTCACGCATCTCTCCTTGTCAGCATTCGTCACGCAGCGTACTGCGCTTACATCATCACGACGTCAAACTGCTCCTGGTTATAGAGCGGTTCAATTTGTACTTTTACCTGTTTGCCGACAAAGATTTCCACTTCCGCCAGCGCGTGTGACTCTTCGCCTTTCAGCGCTTCAGCCACCGCAGGGGAAGCATAGACCAGAAAACGATCGGAGTCGTAGGCATGATGCACACGCACAATTTCACGCATGATCTCGTAGCAGACGGTCTCAACCGTCTTTACCGTTCCGCGTCCATGGCAGGTCGGGCATTCATTACACAGCACATGCTCCACGCTCTCGCGGGTACGCTTACGCGTCATTTCCACCAGCCCCAGCTGTGAGAAGCCGTTGATGCTGGTTTTCACGCGATCTTTACTCAGGGCCTGCTCAAGCGAGTGCAGCACGCGGCGGCGATGGTCTTCATTACTCATATCGATGAAGTCGATGATGATAATGCCGCCCAGATTGCGCAGACGAAGCTGGCGCGCAATGGCCTGCGTGGCCTCGATGTTGGTGTTGAAGATGGTGTCATCCAGGTTGCGATGGCCGACGAACGCGCCGGTGTTGATATCGACGGTGGTCATCGCTTCGGTCTGATCGATGATCAGATAGCCGCCGGACTTCAGTTCAACCTTACGCTCCAGGGCACGCTGGATCTCGTTTTCGACATCATAGAGATCGAAGATCGGCTGACGCCCGGTGTAGTGCTCCAGCAGGCCTGGCATCTCCGGGATATATTCAGCGGTAAACTCCAGCAGCGCTTCATACGTCAGGCGGGAATCCACGCGAATGCGGTCGAGCTGCGCGTCGGCAAAGTCACGCAGCACCCGCTGTGCCAGCGCCAGCTCACCATAGAGCTGATAGCGGGTCTGGTTGCGTTTTTTACGCTCCATCACTTTTGTCCAGACGCGCTTCAGGTAAGCCGCATCTGACGCCAGGTCTTCCTCGCTGATCCCTTCCGCGGCGGTGCGGATGATAAATCCGCCCTGTTCATCGCAGTAGGCGCTGACGACTTTCTTCAGGCGCTCGCGCTCGCTTTCGCTCTCAATACGCTGCGAAACGCCCACGTGCGACGCGCCGGGCATAAAGACCAGATAGCGGGAAGGTAAGGTGATATCGGTGGTCAGACGGGCGCCTTTGGTACCAAGAGGATCTTTCACCACCTGCACCATTAAGTCCTGCCCCTGACGCACCAGTTCAGAAATGTCGCGCACGGCAAACTGTTTTTGCTCTTCGCCCGCGACGCACTCGGTGTGCGGCATGATGTCGGAGGCATGTAAAAATGCCGCCTTATCCAGTCCAATATCTACAAAAGCCGCCTGCATACCCGGCAGTACACGACTGACACGACCTTTGTAGATATTGCCTACTATTCCGCGCCGCGCTTCACGCTCAATATGAATTTCCTGAAGAATGCCACCGTCAATATAGGCCACACGGGTTTCCGATGGCGTTACGTTTACCAGCAATTCAGCCGTCATAATTATCCCTTCCCTCACGCAGTGAGTTAAAATTGCTCAGCAACTCATACGTTTCCACCAGCGGTAAGCCGACTACGGCGTGATAGCTGCCATGAATCTTCCTGACAAAACAGCCACCCAGCCCCTGAATACCGTATGCACCTGCTTTATCCATCGGTTCACCGCTGGCAATATAAGCGGCGATCTCGTCGTCGGTAAGTACTCTGAACGTGACATCCGTCACCACCAGGCAATCCAGCACGTGCTGGCGGTCCGCCAGCGCGACGGCCGTCATCACCTGATGCGTTTGCCCGGACATTTTGCGCAGCATGCGCGCCGCGTGTTCGGCGTCATGCGGTTTCTCCAGCACTTCACCGTTAAGGATAACGATGGTATCAGCTCCCAGCACGGGCAGATCGCGCGGCACGCAGGCCACGCCCGCCTGCGCTTTCTCGCGCGCCAGACGTGACACGTACTGTTGAGCACTTTCGCCCTCAGCACGTTTTTCTTCAATGCCGGTCACGATGCGTTCAAAAGAGACCCCAAGCTGCGTCAGGAGTTCCTGACGGCGCGGGGAGCCGGAAGCGAGATACAAAGACGTCATAGAAACCTTTTATTGCACAGCAAACTGCTGGCGAACCTTACGCATCAGCAGGAATAGCCACGGCCAGAGCACACCGTTTACTACACTACTCCAGAACACTTCCGGTCGGAAAGAGACGTTGATCACTAAAAACTCTGCCCAGAAAACAACGATATCCGCAGCAAGCGACAACAGCATCACGACCAGGGCCTGTTGCCAGAGCGCGAGGTTACGGAAGAGCTGGAATTTCAGTGCGACGAGGTACGCAATAATGCTCATGGACAAGGCGCGTACGCCCAGCGTAGAGCCACTAATGAGATCCAGTATGGCACCCATCACAAAACCCGTGCCGACATTTACGCGATGCGGCAGGGCAAGGATCCAGTAGAGCAAAATGAGCAAGACCCAGTTTGGCCGGAAAACGAGAATGTTATCCGGCCAGGGCATAATCTGCAGCAACAGTGCAATGAGGAACGAGAGCCAGATGACCCAGCGTCCCTGGCTACGATAGCTTGCCACTACTGCCCTCCCGAAGAGAGTTTAGGCGGTGGCGGCGCATCCGGCAGCGGCTGCGTTAACCCCGTTGCCGGTGCCGGGACTGGCGCAGGCGGCCCCATAGAGTCCGCTGGCGGCAGAACCTGCGGCATCATCTGCATCAGGCGTTCATTTGCCACACGATGGACCTCTTCAGGCGTCATCGGGTTAGTACCGTTACGATCGGCGCCCCACAGCAGCAGCAGGTAGCGCAGACGCTGTAAACCGGCGGTTGGACGCGCCTGAATCACGGTATAGGCACGCTGCGTATCCAGCTTCACCGAAGAGACCACCGCAACCGGATAGCCTTCAGGGAAGCGGCCACCCAGACCGGAGGTCACCAGCACGTCGCCCACGCGGATATCCGTGTTGGCCGGCAGGTGTTCCAGCTGCAGATCGTCCGTACAGCCGTTCCCGGCCGCAATCACGCGGATGTCGTTGCGCAGCACCTGGATCGGCAGCGCATGCGTGGCGTCGCAAATCAGCAGCACGCGGCTGGTCAGTTTGGCGACGGCAACAACCTGGCCTACTACGCCTTTATCACTGATGACGGGCTGGCCTTCATACACCCCGTTGACGCTCCCTTTGTCGATCACAACCTGATCGCTGTAAGGGTCGTTCACGGTGGAGATCACCTGGGTAACCATCTTCTGCTCATCCTGACGCAGCGGCGAGCCGAGCAGCTCACGCAGACGCGCGTTTTCCTGCTTGTATTGCCCCAGCATCAGAAGTTCGCTGTTTTTCAGCAGCAGTTCCTGGCGTAATGCCCGGTTTTCAAGTTCGAGCTGGTCTCGTGAAGACAGCGTTTGAGAAACGGAGTCGAGCAGTTCACGGGGACCATTTGATATAAAGTAGAAAGGACTGACGGCGGTATCCATGTACGTTCGGATCTGGCTGAACGTACCGAGGCGGCTATCGGCAATAATGACCCCAAGCGCAACCAGAACCGCCAGAATGAGGCGAAACTGTAGCGATGGGCCACGGCTAAAAATTGGCTTCATAGGCTATGCGTATTCTCGCGTCAGAGAGAAAGGGTAGCAAATTGCTACCCTCTCAAACTCGACTACTCTTCGCTGAACAAATCGCCGCCGTGCATGTCGATCATTTCCAGCGCCTTGCCACCACCACGGGCGACGCAAGTCAGTGGATCTTCTGCAACTACGACAGGAATACCTGTCTCTTCCATTAACAGGCGGTCGAGGTTACGCAGCAGCGCACCACCACCGGTCAGAACCATACCGCGCTCGGAGATATCGGACGCCAGCTCTGGTGGGCACTGTTCCAGCGCGACCATTACCGCACTCACGATACCCGTCAGTGGCTCCTGCAGTGCTTCCAGAATTTCGTTGGAGTTCAGGGTGAAACCGCGTGGAACACCTTCAGCCAGGTTGCGGCCACGTACTTCGATCTCGCGCACTTCATCGCCCGGATATGCAGAGCCGATTTCGTGTTTGATACGCTCTGCGGTGGCTTCACCGATCAGAGAGCCGTAGTTACGGCGCACATAATTAATGATGGCTTCGTCGAAGCGGTCACCACCGATACGTACGGAAGAGGAGTACACCACGCCGTTCAGAGAGATAACGGCCACTTCAGTGGTACCACCACCGATATCCACCACCATGGAACCGGTCGCTTCAGACACAGGCAGACCTGCACCGATTGCCGCCGCCATTGGCTCTTCAATCAGGAACACTTCACGCGCACCTGCGCCCTGAGCAGATTCACGGATTGCGCGACGCTCGACCTGGGTTGCGCCAACCGGCACACACACCAGAACACGCGGGCTTGGACGCATGAAGCTGTTGCTGTGAACCTGCTTGATGAAGTGCTGAAGCATTTTTTCAGTCACGAAGAAGTCAGCGATAACGCCGTCTTTCATTGGGCGAATAGCGGCGATGTTGCCAGGGGTACGACCCAGCATCTGCTTCGCGTCATGACCCACAGCGGCTACGCTTTTCGGCGAGCCTGCACGATCCTGACGAATGGCCACAACGGAAGGCTCATTCAATACGATGCCTTGTCCTTTTACATAAATAAGGGTATTCGCAGTACCCAGGTCAATGGACAGGTCATTGGAAAACATGCCACGAAATTTTTTCAACATACTAAGGGATAATCCTGAAAGCTGGGGCGGAAAACAAAATCCGCTTACTTTACCAACCACACGCAGCAGCGACAAGGCGCAAAAATCATCTGCAACGGTGAAAATTTGTGCAGTACGTTTCCTGATGTTACAAAATCATCCCCTGACTCCCTCAGGGCTGAGTAAACAGCAGCATTCCTTACTGACCTTTGTAACCCGTTAAAGGTCGTTCACTGGCTTTTTGCTCGACATACTCAAAGCTACAGGCGCGATATTCTACGTGAAAACAGCGTAAACGGCAGGTCAAACCGAGTATCTTTGCAAATATTTTTTCACATTGGTGTCAAGCGGCTGAGAGGCAGCAAAAAAATCCCCCTGACCACCCATTACACCGCGCTCTGTTAACATTTGCCATTCGCCTCTGGCGCGCACGCCCGCGGCAAATACCTGTGTTCGCGTTCCTTTGCACGCCTCAACCAGGCTCTGTACCAGCAGCTGGTTTTCCGTGCGCTTTTCAATATTCCTTACCAGCCCCGGATGTAGCTTTAATAGCTCCACATCCAGCTCCTTGATCCAGTTGGTGCTGACCAGCGTCAAACCTGCCTGCGTCACCGCGACGCGCGCGCCGAGCGCGTTGATCAAACGAACCACCGGACGTAACCGGCTGATGTGTTGACCTACATCCGCCTCAGCAAGTTCAAAAATAATGCGTTTGCGTTGCGATTTTTCGCATTGCATTAATGTATCACGCAGCCAGCGCTGAAAACGCGGGCGTATTAATGACTCCACGGTGACCTGTAACGCCAGGCTCTCTTCAGGCCAGAATGATAAAAACGGAATCAAGCGGCTAATTTGCTGACGGTCATACTCTTCGGACAGCCCAAATTGCAGCACCATTGGCAGATATTCCGCAGAAATAACCTCTTCCGTACCGTCAAAAATACGACACATCAGTTCACGGTGATGAACGTTGCCGTTTTTCATGACCGCGGGTTTTTGATAAATACGCGGTCCGCCGCGACTTAGCATTTGCTCAATCAACGTACGCCAGCGCACGTTACCGCGCCCTTTTTCCGGCAGCGAATCATCATAGACCGCCCATCCGTTCGCGCCCTGCAGCACGGCGTTGCGGGTGGCCGCTTCCGCATGCTCCATCACCTGTTCTGTCGATTGTCCGCCACGCCAGGCGCAGATCCCCATGTGGACCATATCGTCCCTGTCGAGCATTTTGCTCTGCGGCAGCGCATCAACCGCCTTCAGCAGCTGGCTGGCGATGCTTTCCGACTCCTTCAGCGTCCGATGCGGCAGCAACACGGCAAAGTCGCTGCGGTGGTAGCGGGCCAGCAGCGCGCCCGGGTAGCGCATAATAAAGGTGGAGAGCAGGTTGATCAGCGTAAAGAGATTTTCTTCCGCGGCCCGCTGTCCCCAGGTGTCGCGCAGGAGATCGAAATCAGGCAGGCGAATCATCATCACCACCCCGTGCGTCCCCACTTTTTCCGAATCGTCGAGCAGCGTGGCGAGCTGATTATCAAAGAAAAGGCGGTTGTTGAGGCCGGTTTTATTATCCTGCGCGGCATAGGAGCGGATCAGCGTATCCATACGGCTGCGCTGGTCGCTGGCAAACTGGATTTCCGAAAGCAGCGTATCCAGGGCGCTGCTGGCGCGTGAAGGCCACTCGTGGACTGAACCTCGCACCTGCGGGCCGCGTTCACCATTAAGGATCCGCACGGAGCGCATCTCCAGCAGCTCCTGGCCGGAGAGCTGGCGGCGCAGCCAGCGGACCGCGAGAAAGATCAGCAGGACGATAAACGCCACCGCGACGGTGAGAGGCGCGGTGGTCATCATGGAACGGAAATAGCTGGCCATCGGATCGAGATAGACCATGTGTATGGTCATCCCCGGATTTTTAAGGGAATGTACGGTCACTTCCCGATACTGGCTCACCACGCCCGCAGGCCGATAGCTTCCCGGGCGTTCGTGGCTTAACACACGATGCTTTCCCTGCTGAATGTCGATCTGAACAATATCAACAGGTACCATCAACTCATCGAGCTCCCTGGAGAGTGCCGGTAGCGGCGTCGTCAGCAGACGCGTATCAATTACCGACGCGACAGACTGTACCCGGTTAACCAGCTTGTCCTGAATGGCGTTGTAAAAGCTCAGAGAGCAGCCCAGAAGGGTGACAAAAATGGTAAGCCCCGTCAGCAAGGTGATAAAAGCTGAGAACTTCGTCGTTAATCGCATCCTTGAGATTACTCCGTGGGTTGATGGGGTAGCGAGTAAGCGCTAACTTGCATGTCAAATGCGGCATACTACCAAATCGGGTGTATCTGGCAATTTATTGCGTTAAATCGGCACTGCGTTTCCCTGAGCGAGTATAGTCTTCAGAAATTATTTTCCAATCAAATGAGTCGAGAGGACCCCGTATGCAGGCTTTGATCTTAGAACAGCAGGACGGCAAAACGCTTGCCTCAGTGCAGGCGGTAGAAGAGAGTCGCCTGCCGGAAGGCGAAGTAACCGTCGACATCGACTGGTCCAGTTTAAATTATAAAGATGCGCTGGCGATTACCGGGAAGGGTAAAATCATCCGAAATTTCCCTATGGTGCCGGGTATTGATTTCGCTGGCCGGGTACATACCAGCGAGGATCCGCGCTTCCATCCGGGCCAGCAGGTCCTGCTCACCGGCTGGGGCGTAGGTGAAAATCACTGGGGCGGGCTGGCCACGCAGGCGCGCGTGAAGGGCGACTGGCTGGTGCCGATGCCGAAAGGCATGGATGGCCGCAAGGCGATGATCGTCGGCACGGCAGGCTTTACCGCGATGCTGTGCGTGATGGCGCTGGAAGACGCAGGCATCCGCCCTGAATCGGGGGAAGTTGTCGTCACCGGTGCCAGCGGGGGCGTGGGCAGCACGGCAGTGACGCTACTGCACAAGCTGGGCTATCAGGTTGCGGCGGTTTCCGGTCGGGAAAGTACCCACGATTACCTGCGCCAGCTCGGTGCAAACCGCATTCTCGGCCGTGACGAATTCGCCGAAACCCGTCCACTGGAAAAACAGGTCTGGGCGGGCGCTGTGGATACCGTCGGTGATAAAGTGCTGGCAAAAGTCCTGGCGCAGATGAACTACGGCGGCTGCGTGGCCGCCTGCGGACTGGCGGGCGGATTTGCCCTGCCAACCACCGTGATGCCATTCATTCTGCGTAACGTCCGCCTGCAGGGCGTGGATTCCGTGATGACACCTGCGGCTCGTCGTACTGAGGCATGGGAACGTCTGGTGCGCGATTTGCCGGAATCTTTCTACACCCAAAGCGCCACGGAGATTACGCTCAGCCAGGCACCGGACTATGCCAGTAAGATCATGGATAACCAGTTCCACGGTCGCGCGCTGGTGAAAATCGCCTAATCTTCAAATTTTCGTGACATATTCGCGCGAATCACTCTCCTCCGTCATGCTTAGGAAAACGCATGACGGAGGATGCCATGAAAAACCGAAAACTGACGGAAGCCGACGTAACGTCCGAGTCTGTCTTTATGTTACAGCGCCGCCAGATCCTGAAAATGCTTGGCATCAGCGCCACCGCGCTCTCGCTCTCGCCTTCGGCTCACGCTGACCTGCTCGACTGGTTTAAAGGCAACGATCGGCCGAAGGCCCCTTCCGGCGCCCCGCTCACCTTTACGAAACCCGCCCAATGGCAGAACAAACTGACGCTTACGCCAGAAGATAAAGTGACGGGCTATAACAACTTCTACGAATTTGGCCTCGACAAGGCCGATCCTGCGGCCAACGCCGGTAGTCTCAAAACCGATCCGTGGACGCTGAAAATCGACGGCGAAGTGGCAAAACCCCTGACGCTGGACCACCACGATCTGACCACCCGTTTCCCGCTCGAAGAGCGTATCTACCGCATGCGCTGCGTGGAAGCCTGGTCGATGGTGGTGCCCTGGATCGGCTTCCCGCTGCATAAATTGCTGGCGATGGTGGAGCCCACCAGCAACGCAAAATATGTCGCTTTCCAGACGCGGTATGCGCCGGACGAGATGCCGGGCCAGAAAGACCGGTTCATTGGCGGCGGGCTGGAGTATCCCTACGTTGAAGGGTTACGCCTTGACGAAGCCATGCACCCTCTTACGCTGCTGACCGTCGGCGTTTACGGCAAGGCGCTTCCGCCGCAGAACGGCGCGCCCATCCGTTTGACCGTGCCGTGGAAATACGGTTTCAAAGGAATTAAGTCTATCGTCAGCATTAAGCTCACCCGCGAGCGTCCGCCAACCACCTGGAATCTGGCGGCTCCGGACGAATACGGTTTCTTCGCCAACGTGAATCCGCACGTGGATCATCCGCGCTGGTCGCAGGCGACCGAGCGTTTTATCGGTTCCGGCGGCGCGCTGGACGTGAAGCGCCAGCCAACGCTGCTGTTTAACGGTTATGCGGATGAAGTGGCCTCGCTGTACCGTGGCCTCAATTTACGGGAGAACTTCTGAGTGCGTTTAACGGCAAAACAGATTACCTGGCTGAAAGTGCTGCTGCATTTAGCCGGGATACTCCCCTTTCTCTGGCTGTTCTGGGCCGCCAGCCAGGGGCTTTTTAGCGCCGATCCGGCCAAGGATATCCAGCATTTTACCGGTCGGATGGCTCTGAAATTTTTACTGGCCACCTTGCTCGTCTCGCCGCTGGCGCGCTACGCTAAACAGCCACTATTGATACGCACCCGTCGGCTTTTGGGGCTATGGTGTTTTGCCTGGGCCACGCTGCATCTGACCAGCTATGCCCTGCTGGAACTGGGAATTAACAATCTGACACTGCTTGGCCGCGAACTGGTGACGCGCCCTTATCTGACGCTGGGTATTGTGAGCTGGGTGATTTTACTGGCGTTAGCGCTGACATCCACGCAATATGCGCAGCGAAAGCTGGGCCGTCGCTGGCAGTTGCTGCATAACTTCGTCTATCTTGTCGCGATCCTCGCACCCATTCATTATCTGTGGTCGGTGAAGATCCTCTCTCCGCAGCCGATCCTTTACGCGCTGGCGGCCGTGGCGCTTTTAGCATGGCGTTACAAGAAGTTCCGCCAGTGGTTGCGATAGTTCGCGAAACTGTGCGTTTTCCCGCAGATTGCCTCTCAACCGCAAATCTTTTTTGGATTGCGGTTGATAATCTTCCCTGATAAGACCAGTATTTAGCTGCCAAATGCTACGAAATCGTTATAATGTGCGACCTTGGTTCGCCTGGCAGTGGTTTTTGGCCTCTGAAAAGGTGACATTTGCGCTTCGACGGTATATTTTGTTTTTTACCCGAAAATCGCAGGAGATAGCGGCATAATGACTGATAAGTTCCAGATCTTAGTTTTGAACGGACCGAACCTGAACATGCTCGGCACCCGTGAGCCGGAGAAGTACGGCACGCTGACATTAAGCGAAATTGTTAACCGTTTGAGCACGGAAGCAGCGTCGCTGAATGTGGATTTGGATCATTTTCAGTCAAACGCGGAGTACGCAATCATCGACCGTATTCATCAGGCTAAAGACAATGTGGACTATATCCTGATCAATCCGGCCGCGTTTACGCACACCAGTGTTGCTATCCGCGACGCACTGCTTGCGGTGAGTATCCCGTTTATCGAGATCCACCTGAGTAACGTGCACGCCCGAGAGCCGTTCCGCCACCATTCGTATCTGTCGGATATCGCTGCTGGCGTTATCTGTGGACTGGGCGCAGACGGCTATTCATACGCTTTACAGACAGCGGTAAAACGCTTGTCACAATCACACTAAACAAGAGTACGGAACCCACTCATGGATATTCGTAAGATTAAAAAACTGATCGAGCTGGTTGAAGAATCAGGCATCTCCGAACTGGAAATTTCTGAAGGCGAAGAGTCTGTACGCATCAGCCGTGCAGCCCCAGCCGCTAGCTTCCCGGTAATGCAGCAAGCTTACGCTGCGCCAGTGCAGCAGCCTGCGCTCTCCGCAGCCGTTGCACCAGCAGCAGCTGAAGCCGCACCTGCCGCTGCAGCAGAAATCAGTGGTCACATCGTACGTTCCCCAATGGTTGGTACTTTCTACCGCACCCCGAGCCCGGACGCGAAGGCGTTCATCGAAGTGGGTCAGAAAGTCAACGTAGGCGATACCCTGTGCATCGTTGAAGCGATGAAAATGATGAACCAGATCGAAGCAGACAAATCAGGTACTGTGAAAGCGATTCTGGTCGAAAGTGGTCAGCCGGTTGAATTTGACGAGCCGCTGGTCGTCATCGAGTAACGAGGCGTACATGCTGGATAAAATTGTTATCGCCAACCGCGGCGAGATCGCACTGCGTATTCTTCGTGCCTGTAAAGAACTGGGCATCAAGACTGTCGCTGTGCACTCAAGCGCGGATCGCGATTTAAAACACGTATTGCTGGCGGATGAGACGGTCTGTATTGGCCCGGCTCCGTCCGTAAAAAGCTATCTGAACATCCCGGCTATCATCAGCGCCGCTGAAATCACCGGCGCGGTGGCAATTCATCCGGGTTACGGCTTCCTCTCTGAGAACGCCAACTTTGCTGAGCAGGTTGAACGCTCTGGCTTTATCTTCATCGGCCCGAAAGCCGACACCATCCGCCTGATGGGCGACAAAGTGTCTGCGATCACCGCGATGAAAAAAGCCGGTGTACCAACCGTACCAGGCTCTGACGGCCCTCTGACCGACGACATGGATGCTAACCGTGCTCATGCTAAACGCATTGGCTACCCGGTTATCATCAAGGCGTCCGGCGGCGGCGGCGGTCGCGGTATGCGCGTTGTGCGCAGCGATGCTGAACTGGCACAGTCCATCTCCATGACCAAAGCAGAAGCGAAAGCCGCTTTCAGCAATGACATGGTGTACATGGAAAAATACCTGGAAAACCCACGCCACATCGAAATTCAGGTGCTGGCTGACGGTCAGGGTAACGCAATCTATCTGGCAGAACGTGACTGCTCCATGCAGCGTCGTCACCAGAAGGTGGTCGAAGAAGCACCAGCGCCGGGCATTACTCCGGAACTGCGTCGCTACATCGGCGAACGTTGCGCTAAAGCGTGTGTCGATATCGGCTATCGTGGAGCGGGTACCTTTGAGTTCCTGTTCGAAAACGGCGAGTTCTACTTCATTGAGATGAACACCCGTATTCAGGTTGAACACCCGGTTACCGAAATGATCACCGGCGTTGACCTGATTAAAGAGCAGCTGCGTATCGCAGCCGGTCAGCCGCTGTCCATCAAGCAGGAAGAAGTGGTGGTGAAAGGCCATGCGGTAGAATGCCGTATCAACGCCGAAGACCCGAACACCTTCCTGCCAAGCCCGGGTAAAATCACGCGTTTCCACGCGCCGGGTGGCTTTGGCGTGCGCTGGGAGTCTCATATCTACGCCGGTTACACCGTACCGCCGTACTATGACTCAATGATCGGCAAGCTCATCTGCTACGGCGAAAACCGTGACGTGGCGATTGCCCGCATGAAGAACGCCCTGCAGGAACTGATCATCGACGGAATCAAAACCAACGTTGATCTGCAGATGCGCATCATGAGCGACGAGCACTTCCAGAATGGTGGAACCAACATCCACTATCTGGAGAAAAAACTCGGTCTGAACGAGAAGTAAGAGACCTGTGTTGTGAAAAGGCCGGATTATCCGGCCTTTTTTATTTCTGGGGCCTGGAAAGCCTCATCATGTACAATCCCCGCTTTCTTCATCCACAAGGGACAAAAAATGGACAAACGTTTTGTTCAGGCCCATAAAGAAGCGCGCTGGGCGCTGTGGCTGACCCTTCTCTATCTTGCCGCATGGTTAGTAACCGCTTACTTACCAGACTCTGCTATTGGCATCACCGGCCTGCCGCACTGGTTCGAATTGGCCTGCCTGCTGGTTCCGCTGGTGTTTATCCTGCTGTGCTGGGCAATGGTGAAATTTATCTACCGGGATATTCCGCTGGAGGACGATGATGCAGCTTGAAGTCATTCTGCCGCTTGTCGCTTACCTGCTGGTCGTATTTGGATTGTCCATTTACGCCATGCGCAAAAGAACGACCGGTGCCTTTCTGAACGAGTATTTTCTCGGCAGCCGTTCGATGGGCGGCGTTGTGCTGGCAATGACGCTGACCGCGACCTATATCAGCGCCAGCTCGTTTATTGGCGGCCCCGGTGCGGCCTACAAATACGGGTTAGGCTGGGTTTTGCTGGCGATGATCCAACTGCCTGCCGTCTGGCTCTCGCTGGGCATACTGGGTAAAAAATTTGCCATTCTGGCGCGCCGTTACAATGCCGTGACGCTCAACGATATGCTCTTTGCCCGTTACCAGAGCCGCTTGCTGGTGTGGCTGGCGAGCTTGAGCCTGCTGGTGGCGTTTATCGGTGCGATGACCGTACAGTTTATCGGCGGTGCGCGTCTGCTGGAAACGGCGGCCGGCATCCCTTACGAGACAGGCCTCATCATCTTCGGGGTAAGCATCGCGCTCTATACTGCGTTTGGCGGATTCCGCGCCAGCGTGCTGAACGATACGCTGCAGGGAATGGTGATGCTCATCGGTACGATCGTTCTGCTGGTGGGGATTGTCCATGCGGCGGGTGGACTCACTCACGCGGTGGAAACCCTGGAAGCGATTGACCCGAAACTGGTCTCGCCGCAGGGCGCAGATGATATCCTCTCTCCGACCTTTATGACCTCATTCTGGGTGTTAGTCTGCTTCGGAGTAATTGGTCTGCCGCATACCGCCGTGCGCTGTATCTCCTATAAAGACAGCAAAGCCGTTCACAAGGGCATCATCATCGGGACGATTGTGGTCGCTGTCCTGATGTTTGGTATGCATCTGGCGGGGGCATTAGGGCGCGCGGTAATCCCCGATCTTACCGTGCCGGATCTGGTGATCCCGACGCTGATGGTCAAAGTACTGCCCCCCTTTGCCGCCGGGATTTTCCTCGCTGCGCCAATGGCCGCCATTATGTCGACCATCAACGCTCAGTTACTGCAAAGTTCCGCTACGATCATTAAAGATCTCTATCTGAACCTGCGCCCTGAACAGGTTGAAAATGAACGTCGCCTGAAGCATATGTCAGCGGTGATTACGCTGGTGCTAGGCGCGTTGCTGCTGTTAGCCGCATGGCGCCCGCCGGAGATGATCATCTGGCTGAACCTGCTGGCATTTGGTGGGCTTGAGGCGGTATTCCTGTGGCCGCTGGTGTTAGGGCTCTACTGGGAACGCGCAAATGCTGCCGGTGCGCTGAGCGCGATGATTGTTGGCGGCGTGCTGTACGCCGTTCTCGCAACGTTTAAGATTCAGTACCTGGGCTTCCATCCGATTGTGCCTTCGTTACTGCTAAGTTTACTGGCGTTTGTGGTGGGGAACCGTTTCGGTCAGCCCGTCCCACAGCCCGCTATGATTTCTACTGATAAATAAAGAGTTTTGCCATGCCGTGGATCCAACTAAAACTGAATACAACCGGCGCGAACGCCGAAGAGCTGAGCGATGCGCTGATGGAGGCCGGCTCGGTCTCTATCACCTTCCAGGACACGCATGACACGCCGGTCTTTGAACCGCTGCCGGGCGAAACCCGCCTGTGGGGCGATACCGACGTGATTGGCCTGTTCGATGCTGAAACCGACATGAAAGAGGTCGTCGCGATTCTGGAAAACCACCCTCTGCTGGGCGCGGGCTTTGCGCACAAAATCGAACAGCTGGAAGACAAAGACTGGGAACGCGAATGGATGGATAACTTCCATCCGATGCAGTTCGGCAAGCGTCTGTGGATCTGCCCAAGCTGGCGCGAGGTTCCTGATGAAAACGCGGTTAACGTCATGCTCGATCCGGGTCTGGCGTTTGGTACCGGCACCCATCCAACGACCTCCCTGTGCCTGCAGTGGCTGGATGGTCTCGATCTGGATGGTAAGACGGTGATCGACTTCGGCTGTGGATCCGGGATCCTTGCGATTGCCGCCCTGAAACTGGGCGCGGCAAAAGCTATCGGGATCGATATCGATCCGCAGGCCATTCAGGCCAGTCGCGACAACGCCGAGCGCAACGGCGTTTCCGATCGACTGGAGCTGTATCTGCCGGATGCACAGCCAAAAGCCATGAAAGCCGATGTGGTGGTTGCAAACATTCTGGCGGGCCCACTGCGCGAGCTGGCTCCGTTAATCAGCGTGCTGCCCGTTGAGGGCGGTCTGCTGGGACTTTCGGGTATCCTGGCAAGCCAGGCAGACAGCGTGTGTGAAGCCTACGCCGATCTTTTCGCTCTCGACCCGGTGGTGGAGAAAGAAGAGTGGTGCCGTATTACCGGTCGTAAAAAATAAGCATTTGGCGTGGTCCTCTGACCACGCCTCTCTCCCACTGATAATCCTCTCTCCCTCTGCCATTCTTCGGTAAAATAACCGCACAAATCATGTTGATTTGTATTAAAAAATTCACCGGAAGAATATGATGAAACACATTACAGGCAAGGCAGCGCTGTTTGCGCTGAGCATGGTTTCGGCTTCAGCATTCGCATCACACTGGGGCTATGAAGGGGAAGGTTCACCGGAACACTGGGGTGAACTGGACGAGGCCTACAAGACCTGCCAGAGAGGGATGAACCAGTCTCCGATAAATATTGATTCGACCGCTAACGCCCATCTCTCCCCGCTGCAAACACACTACATTGATGGTCCTGTAACGCTGACCAATAATGGCCATACCATTCAGGCTAGCGAACAGGCTGACACCCGTGACACCATTACTCTGGACAAGCAAACCTGGACGCTCCAGCAGTTCCACTTCCATGCACCAAGCGAAAACACCGTGCACGGCAAGAAGTACGCGATGGAGATGCATCTGGTACATAAAAACAGCGCGGGTGAGCTGACCGTGGTAGCCGTCATGTTTGATAAAGGGGCTGCGAATCCGGAGCTGGATAAGCTGTGGAGCGTGATGCCGCAGCAGGCTGAACAGAACGTCTCCATTGAGAAGGATCTCAACCTGAACAAGCTGCTGCCGAAGGTGAAAACCTACTGGCGCTTTAGCGGATCTCTGACCACGCCACCGTGTTCTGAAGGGGTCACCTGGATCGTGCTCAAACAGCCGTTAACCGTCTCAGCAGAACAGCTTGAGAAATTTACCCATACCATGCATCACGATAATAACCGCCCGGTACAGTCTCTGCATGGGCGCGTTGTGGTCGAATAACGCCCATTCTGAGGCTTAATATCATGTTCTAAAATGCGACGCAGATCGCAAAGAAGAGGGAAAATCTGCTGCTAAAAACAGCAGATTATCCCGTTCAGGTAGGCCATTTATTCAGAAATGATGAGAAGTTACGGGAAATTGTAAGCGCTCATAAAATAGCCATTCCTGTCTAACACAATGATTTAAATAGTGAATAATTCTTAACGGAAAGATTGAGCGGCGATTCCTTGATCTACAACAGTGGATTGTTCAAAGTTTGGCCTTTCATCTCGTGCAAAAAATGCGTAATATACGCCGCCTTGCAGTCACAGTATGGTCATTTCTTAACTCATGCGCATCGGACACCACCAGCTTAGAAATCGCCTGATCGCAGCCCCTATGGCAGGTATTACCGACCGGCCGTTCAGGACGCTGTGCTATGAGATGGGAGCCGGTTTAACCGTATCCGAGATGATGTCGTCTAACCCGCAGGTTTGGGAAAGCGATAAATCCCGCCTTCGGATGGTGCACATTGATGAACCCGGTATTCGCACCGTGCAAATTGCCGGAAGCGTGCCTGAAGAGATGGCAGATGCCGCGCGTATCAACGTGGAAAGTGGTGCCCAGATTATTGATATCAATATGGGGTGCCCGGCCAAAAAAGTGAATCGCAAGCTTGCAGGTTCAGCCCTTCTGCAATACCCCGACCAGGTGAAAGCTATCCTGACGGCGGTTGTCAGCGCAGTGGACGTTCCTGTTACGTTAAAGATTCGCACGGGTTGGTCGCCGGAACACCGTAACTGTGTAGAGATTGCCCAACTGGCCGAAGACTGTGGCATTCAGGCCCTGACCATTCATGGACGCACGCGCGCCTGTTTGTTCAACGGTGAAGCTGAATACGACAGCATTCGGGCAGTTAAGCAGAAAGTTTCCATTCCGATTATCGCGAATGGCGACATAACTGACCCGCTTAAAGCCAGAGCGGTGCTCGACTATACGGGAGCTGATGCTCTGATGATAGGACGTGCCGCTCAGGGAAGACCCTGGATCTTTCGGGAAATCCAGCATTATCTGGACACTGGAGAGCTGCTTGCTCCCCTGCCTCTGGCAGAGGTTAAGCGCTTGCTTTGTTCGCATGTTCGGGAACTGCATGACCACTACGGTCAGGCGAAAGGGTACCGAATTGCGCGTAAACACGTTTCCTGGTATCTCCAGGAGCACGCTCCAGATGACCAGTTTCGGCGCACATTCAACGCCATTGAGGATGCCAGCGAACAGCTGGAGGCGTTGGAGGCATACTTCGAAAATCTTGCGTAATGAAATAAAGAGCTGACAGAACTATGTTCGAACAACGCGTAAATTCTGACGTACTGACCGTTTCTACCGTTAACTCTCAGGATCAGGTAACTCAAAAGCCCCTGCGTGACTCGGTTAAACAGGCACTGAAGAACTATTTTGCTCAACTGAACGGTCAGGATGTTAATGACCTGTATGAGCTGGTACTGGCTGAAGTTGAACAGCCACTGTTGGACATGGTGATGCAATACACCCGCGGTAACCAAACCCGCGCTGCGCTGATGATGGGTATCAACCGTGGTACTCTGCGTAAGAAACTGAAAAAATACGGCATGAACTGATACTAGTCAGTTAAATGCTTGTTTAAAAAGGCGCTCTTCGGCATGGGGAAGCGCCTTTTTTATTCCCTGCTTCACTCCGTCAACGCTTTGTAAACCTTCGCTTATCCCGCTTTAAAACCGCCGCTTTTGGTGTATATTTCCCCCACTTTACTGGCGCTCTTCTCGCGGAATGACACAATGATTCGTAAATACTGGTGGCTGGTTGTCTTTGCAATCTCCGTTTTGATTTTCGATGCACTTCTGATGCAGTGGATTGAACTGATGAGCACCGAAACCGATAAGTGTCGCAATATGAACTCCGTGAATCCCCTGAAACTCGTAAACTGTTCAGAGCTCGACTAGCCGCCTGATTGCGCAAACTCCCCGTGAGTACCCACTAAAAACGGGGATTTAAATCCCTTTGAGCCATTACCCGACGGTGATAATGTCTCGCCCTTCTCAACCGCTCTAGCGTAACCCCACACTCGAGTAGAACCGTCCATGCTGGTCAGCCAATACAACCATATCCTTGTTGTCCTCTCCTTTGTTGTTGCCATCCTTGCCGCGTATACCGCACTGAATATGGCGGCACGTGTCGCCGGGAGTGAGGGTGTCGCTGCCCGCGTCTGGCTGGCTGGCGGCGGTATTGCAATGGGCATCGGCGTGTGGGCCATGCATTTTATCGGCATGCTGGCGATGGATCTCTCCATGAGCATGAGCTACAACGCCAGCCTGACGGTGTTATCCATGGTCATCGCCGTCGGGTCGTCACTGTTCGCGCTCTGGCTCGTGAGCTGCGATCAATTACGCTTGCGCCGTCTGCTGCCCGGTGCGCTGGTGATGGGAAGCGGTATTGTTGCCATGCATTACACCGGCATGGCCGCGCTGGAAGTGATGCCCGGGATAATCTGGGACAAGGTCTGGGTGGCCATTTCGGTCGCCATTGCGCTTGCCGCTTCACTCACGGCATTATGGCTGACCTTCCGCCTGCGTCACGACGCCGCGCAGGTCGTGCTGATGCGCACGGGTGCCGCCATCACCATGGGCATAGCCATTGCCGGGATGCACTACGCCGGGATGAAAGCCGCACAGTTTCCGATGTCCACAATGGTTCACCATGAGGGTATTAACGGGAGCTGGCTGGCGGTGCTGGTGAGCGTTGTCGCGCTCTCTATTCTTGGGATTACCCTGTTGGTATCAATGCTGGACGCCCGCCTTCAGGCGCGTACCGCCCTTCTGGCCTCGTCCCTTGCGGAAGCTAACCGGGAACTCGCACAGCTGGCCCTGCACGATACCCTGACGCGGCTGCCCAACCGTATCCTGCTGGAAGACCGACTCGATCAGGCCATCAGCAAAGCCGATCGCGAGGGGACCCATTTTGCCCTGATGTTCATGGATCTCGACGGCTTTAAAGCCATCAATGACGCTTACGGCCATGATGTCGGTGACAAGCTGCTGATTGCCGTAACGGAGCGCCTGCTGCATCTCCTGAAGGGCCAGTTCACCCTGGCACGTATCGGCGGTGATGAGTTTGTTCTGCTGGCTGAGGGGGAAGGCCCGGACGATGCGGCATCGCTGGCGAATTCGCTGGTGCGCGCGATCGATAGCCCGTTCAACCTCGAGCACTATGAACTGATGGTCACCCTCAGCATTGGGATCGCGCTGTATCCTCACGACGGCAAAACCGAACGTGAGCTCATGTTTAACGCCGATGCGGCGATGTACCATACCAAGCATATGGGCCGGAACGGTTACCACTTTTTCCAGCCCTCGATGAATACGCTGGCGCAGACCCACCTTCAGTTAATGAACGATCTGTGGATGGCGATCGATCGCAATGAGCTCCGCCTGCTGTATCAGCCAAAATTTCACGCCCCCGCCGGCCCTCTCCTTGGATTTGAGGCGTTATTGCGCTGGCAGCATCCTAAGCAGGGGTTACTGACCCCGGACCTTTTCCTGCCGCTGGCGGAGAAAACGGGGCTGATTATCCCTATCGGCAACTGGGTAATTAATGAAGCCTGTCGCCAGCTGCGTGAATGGCATCTTCAGGGACATCAAAGCTGGTCAATGGCGGTAAACCTGTCGACGCTGCAGTTTGAACAGCCTTCGCTGGTCAACACGGTTCTCAACTGCCTGGCACTTCATCATGTGCCACCAGAAATGTTGATCCTGGAGGTGACGGAAACCACGGCCATGAGCAACCCGGATGAAAGTGTACGGGTGCTGACAGAGCTGACGAAAGCGGGCGTAAAGGCCTCCATTGATGATTTTGGCACCGGCTATTCAAGCCTGCTGTACCTCAAACGCTTACCCGCCTGTGAATTGAAAATCGACAGGGCGTTCGTGAAAGAGCTCAGCGGAGAAAGCGAGGATGCCACCATTGTCTCCGCGATTGTGGCCCTCGCCAAAACACTCAATCTGAAAGTCGTGGCTGAAGGCGTAGAAACCGAAGCACAGCAGGCCTTTTTGACCGAGTTGGGCTGCAACACCCTTCAGGGTTATCTGTTAGGTAAACCCGTCAGCGCGCAAACCATAGAGGCGCTTTGTGCACGAGGGGAGATGCTACCTGGCGCAGGGCTGTAAGCATCATCATGAGGCGATACGCGAATGACAGGGAGTGTCGCCAGAATGCTATCGACCAGGGCGGGCGCCTGCTGATAAAGATTGAAACTTTCGTTATTCATTAACCAGTTTTTAATTATTCCGCTAAAAAAGCCGTGGAATACGATCAAGGTCAGATCAACATTTACCTTTGGCGAAATGATGTTACGTGAAATACAGGCCTCCAGCGAGGCACGCAGCGTGTCATAATTGAATCCAATCCGTTTTCTGATGTCTCTCTCTGAAATCATGTCACTGCTAAATTCACATTTATGATACAAAATTTGTAAAAGTGCGCATTGTCGAGGCTCACGCGCAATATACTGCAACGCAGTAATAAATTGCTCACGAAGTATTAACAATGGATCATCACCTTCGGAAAGGGAAAGCCTGTCGCGAATAATGTCGCGAAGCGGTAATTGCTGCTCCCAGATGGCATTAAATATTTCAGCTTTACTGGTGAAGTGCCAATAGATTGCACCGCGCGTCACATTTGCAGCATCCGCGATGTCCGTCAGCGTGGTGTTGGCTACGCCACGCGTCGCAAACTGCCCGATAGCCGCCTCAATCAACTGCTGCCGGGTTTGTTGAGCTTCTTCTTTCTTTTTCCGCGCCATAGACAACGACTCGCTACTCACAAAGTTTATTCGTAACACAGGTCAGGAGAAAGAAAGTATTCACCAATTCCCGTTTTAGTTTTGCACAAAAAAAGTCAATCCTCTTAATTTATAGTTTAGCTAAATACATATTTAAGTTTAAATTCATGCCATGAATAAATGAGGCACATTAAGCGCTATTTAACTGATTAGCTTGCCGGAAGAAGACAGAGAAATAAACCGAGTCTGATTCTGATTTTTCTGCTCAGACCTTGCCATTCGCACTTATAAATTAAAAAACATTAAATACCCTCATTATTATACGCAGCTACATTTTATTTTTTTATCCCGCTGCCCCTGCTACCGATTCACGCTAAATATCGGTTACCGGGTATTTAAAGGAACAGTAATGACGAATCATTTCAGACGCTTACCCTTAGCCGGTTTCATTGTCTGCGCTGTGCTGCTCTCAGGATGCGATGGCCAGGAAAACCAACAACAACAACATCCGCAGGCTCCCCAGGTCACTGTGCATATTGTGAAAAGCGCACCGCTGGCTGTCACCACTGAACTCCCGGGCAGAACAGATGCGTTCCGCGTTGCAGAGGTTCGTCCGCAGGTTAGCGGTATTATCCTGCGTCGCAACTTCACGGAGGGCAGCGATGTAAAAGCTGGAGATTCGCTTTACCAGATTGATCCTGCAACCTATCAGGCGGCTTACGACAACGCCAAAGGCGAGCTGGCGAAGGCCCAGGCGGCGGCCAATATTGCTCACCTGACGGTGAAACGTTATCTCCCGCTGGTCGGTACACAGTATGTCAGCAAGCAGGAGTATGACCAGGCCGTGGCCACGGCCCAGCAGGCAGACGCCAGCGTCGTCGCCGCCAAAGCGGGCGTTGAAAGCGCGCGCATCAACCTTGCCTATACCAAAGTGACATCGCCCGTTGATGGTCGCATCGGCAAATCCAGCGTAACGGAAGGGGCGCTGGTCACCAACGGGCAGGCAGCGGCGCTGGCAACGGTTCAGCAGCTTGATCCGATGTATGTCGATGTCACCCAGTCCAGTAATGATTTTTTGCGCCTGAAGCAGACGAGCCTGCAAAAAGGCGATACCACCAGCAGCGTTGAGCTACTGATGGAGAACGGGCAGCCCTATCCGCTGAAAGGCACATTGCAGTTCTCAGACGTCACGGTGGATCAAAGTACCGGCTCGATTACCCTGCGCGCCATTTTCCCGAATCCTCAACATCTGCTGTTACCGGGTATGTTCGTTCGCGCCCGGATTGATGAAGGTACGCAGCCGGATGCGATTCTAGTTCCCCAACAAGGCGTGACTCGTACGCCGCGAGGCGATGCCACCGTGATGGTGGTGAACGATAAAAACCAGGTTGAGTCTCGCACCGTCGTTGCGCCTCAGGCGATTGGCGACCGCTGGCTGGTGACGGAAGGGCTGAAAAACGGTGACCGCGTGATTGTCAGCGGGCTACAAAAGGTCAGACCGGGCGTAACCGTCGTCGCTACGCCTGATACCACCACCGCTCCAGCCAGTTAAGGGACGACGACATGGCTAATTTCTTTATTCAGAGACCGGTTTTCGCCTGGGTACTTGCCATCATTTTGATGATTGCTGGTGGGCTGGCCATTCTCAAACTTCCCGTCGCACAGTATCCGACCATTGCGCCTCCCGCCGTGGCGATATCCGCTACCTACCCGGGAGCAGATGCTCAAACGGTGCAGGATACCGTGACCCAGGTTATCGAGCAGAACATGAACGGTATCGATAACCTGATGTATATGTCCTCCACCAGCGATTCAGCGGGTAACGTCACCATCACCCTGACCTTCGAGTCCGGAACCGATCCGGACATCGCCCAGGTGCAGGTGCAGAACAAGCTGCAGCTCGCCATGCCACTGCTGCCGCAAGAGGTGCAGCAGCAAGGGATTGGCGTTGAGAAGTCCAGCAGTAGCTTCCTGCTGGTCGCCGGTTTTGTTTCAGACAACAAAAACCTCACGCAGGATGACATCTCCGACTATGTTGCCTCGAACGTCAAAGATGCCATCAGCCGAACGTCTGGTGTCGGTGACGTGCAGCTGTTCGGCGCCCAGTATGCGATGCGTATCTGGCTCGACAGCAATGCGATGAACAAATACCAGCTGACGCCGCTGGATATTATCAACCAGCTGAAAACGCAGAACGACCAGATAGCGGCAGGCCAGTTGGGCGGGACGCCATCCATTCCAGGACAGCAGCTGAATGCCTCGATCATCGCGCAAACCCGCCTGAAATCACCGGAAGAGTTTGGCCGCGTGACGCTCAAGGTGAACCAGGACGGCTCGATGGTGCATCTGAAGGATGTGGCTCGCATTGAGCTAGGTGGCGAAAACTACAACATGGTGACAAAAATCAACGGGCAGGCGGCAACCGGCCTGGGGATTAAGCTGGCAACAGGGGCAAATGCGCTGGATACAGCGGCAGCCATCAAGAGCAAGCTGGCACAACTGCAGCCGTTCTTCCCGCAGGGGCTAAAAGTCGTCTACCCCTATGACACCACACCGTTTGTGAAAATCTCCATCCACGAAGTGGTGAAGACCCTGTTTGAAGCGATTATTCTCGTCTTCCTGGTTATGTACCTGTTCCTGCAAAACCTGCGGGCAACGCTCATCCCGACTATCGCGGTTCCGGTCGTTCTGCTGGGTACCTTCGCGGTTCTGGCGGCGTTCGGTTTCTCCATCAATACCCTGACAATGTTCGGCATGGTGCTGGCGATAGGTCTGCTGGTTGATGACGCCATCGTGGTCGTTGAGAACGTTGAACGCGTCATGGTCGAGGACAAGCTGCCGCCGAAAGAGGCTACGCAGAAATCGATGGGACAGATCCAGGGGGCACTGGTGGGGATCGCCATGGTGCTCTCGGCGGTCTTTATCCCGATGGCCTTTTTTGGCGGCTCGACGGGGGCGATCTATCGCCAGTTCTCGCTAACTATCGTTTCCGCTATGGCATTGTCAGTACTGGTTGCGCTAATCCTGACGCCAGCGCTCTGTGCAACGTTGCTTAAGCCTGTTTCAGCCGATCATCATGAGAAAAAAGGTGGCTTCTTCGGCTGGTTTAATGCGCTCTTTGATAAGAGCGTTGAGCACTACAGTAACAGCGTGAGCGGTATCTTGCGCAAGACCGGACGCTATCTGTTGGTGTACGTCATTATTGTCGGTGGAATGGCGGTGCTCTTCCTGCGCTTACCGACCTCCTTCCTCCCCGAAGAGGATCAGGGGGTGTTTATGACAATGGTTCAACTCCCGGCGGGGGCAACCCAGACGCGTACTCAGCAGGTTCTCGACCAGGTTCAGGACTACTACCTGAACAAAGAGAAAGCAAATGTTGAATCCGTCTTTACCGTAAACGGCTTTAGCTTTAGCGGCCAGGGTCAGAACTCCGGTATTGCCTTCATCAGCCTGAAGCCCTGGGAAGAGCGTCCTGGGGCGGAAAATGGCGTTGAAGCCATTGTGGGTCGCGCGACAAAAGCTTTCAGTCAGATTAAAGACGGCCTTGTATTCCCGTTTAACCTGCCCGCTATTATTGAGTTAGGAACCGCAACGGGCTTCGACTTTGAACTTATCGATCAGGCAAACCTGGGGCATACCCAGCTGACGCAGGCGCGTAACCAGCTGCTCGGCATGGTGAAAGAGCATCCTGACCTGCTGGTGCGCGTACGTCCAAACGGTCTTGAAGATACGCCTCAGTTCAAACTGGATGTCGATCAGGAGAAAGCACAGGCGCTGGGCGTCAGTCTTTCTGACGTCAACCAGACGATTTCGACGGCCTTAGGGGGCACCTATGTGAATGACTTTATCGATCATGGCCGCGTGAAAAAAGTCTATGTACAGGCCGACGCGAAATTCCGTATGTTGCCAGGGGATATTAACAACCTTTATGTGCGCAGCGCGAACGGGGAAATGGTGCCGTTCTCAGCCTTTAGCAACGCTCACTGGGTTTATGGTTCACCTCGTCTGGAGCGCTACAACGGAATGCCTTCGATGGAGATCCTCGGCGAATCAGCCCCGGGTAAAAGTACCGGTGAGGCCATGGCTATGATGGAAAGCCTCGCGGCAAAATTGCCTTCCGGCATTGGTTATGACTGGACGGGAATGTCTTACCAGGAGCGACTTTCGGGTAACCAGGCGCCTGCACTGTACGCCATTTCACTGATCGTGGTGTTCCTGTGTCTGGCAGCGCTGTATGAAAGCTGGTCCATTCCGTTCTCCGTTATGCTGGTTGTGCCGTTGGGGGTCATCGGGGCCCTTCTCGCAGCCTCGCTGCGCGGGTTAAACAATGACGTCTATTTCCAGGTCGGCCTGCTGACCACAATTGGTCTGTCGGCGAAAAACGCCATCCTGATCGTCGAATTTGCTAAAGACCTGATGGAGAAAGAAGGTAAAGGCATCATTGAAGCTACGCTTGAAGCGTCAAGGATGCGCCTTCGACCGATCCTGATGACCTCCCTGGCCTTTATCCTTGGCGTCATGCCGCTGGTGATCAGTACCGGAGCCGGGAGCGGTGCGCAAAACGCCGTCGGTACGGGTGTGATGGGGGGAATGCTTTCCGCAACGCTTCTGGCGATTTTCTTCGTGCCCGTCTTCTTTGTGGTTGTTCGTCGACGCTTTACCCGCCATAAAGATTAACATTTCCCTAAAAAGGCACCTCTGGTGCCTTTTTTATTTTTAACATAAACAATGAATTAGGCATTAAGCAAAAGCCATGTTAAAAATACAGTGATTTGCATTAAGTAAAAACACTCTCTTACCCCTTCATAATGTCTCCATTAATTCATCCGGAAATCGATTTTTCTCCACGATTTTTACAAACTACATAATTTGAGATTATTCCTCGTGTAACGCGGACTTACCCCGGTGGTAAAATAACCTCCAGTTCGTTAATTGCCCTCCTGGCTTTATAGCGGACGAGAAATAATACTGAGGTAACATCATGAAAAGATTCATTTCCGTTGCACTACTCGCTGCGCTGCTTGCTGGTTGCGCGCACGACTCTCCATGTGTACCGGTTTACGACGACCAGGGCCGACTGGTTCATACCAATACCTGTATGAAAGGCACCACCCAGGACAACTGGGAAACAGCAGGTGCGATCGCTGGCGGCGCTGCCGCAGTGGCGGGCTTGACGCTGGGTATTGTTGCCCTGACGAAGTAACATCAGTTAAGAAAGCGCGGCTCTGGCCGCGCTTTTGCTTTTAATCAGTGCACTATTTTCAAAGAAGTAAAAAAATAGCCCCGTATTTATTCGTACCTTTCACTTCAGCCTGAAGCCAGTCACATCTTTTTCGTACACTTTTTTAAATTACCTGTTCTATTGTGATGATTTTCACACATTAATATTATTGAATATCCTGCCAATATTCACTCTGGAAACTATCTCTTCTTTTTTCTGGCACGCCTCAAAACTTTTGCTCCAATTTGTGGCACAGGTTGTAATTTCGCACCGTTTCAGGGCGCTCGTTTTATTTAAGCCTGTCTACACTCAGCATTAAGCGTTCACTCATCTCTTATTTTGCCGAACGCAAAACTGGCATTACGTTTGCTTTATAAACGTTGGCCAAAGCCACAGACAGGTAAAGCGTTTAAAAAACGCCTCTATAACGATAAATTTCGCCACACAGAAAGCATTATGAAAAAGACGATGATAGCCAGCCTGGCCGCTGCAGGCTTGATGTTTGCCGTAGCCGGTCAAGCCCATGCGGGAACGACACTGGATGCCGTTAAAAAGAAAGGTTTTGTTCAATGTGGTATCAGTGACGGTTTGCCTGGCTTCTCTTATGCCGATGCGAACGGCAAATTTACCGGTATTGATGTAGATGTCTGCCGTGGTGTTGCCGCCGCCGTTTTTGGCGATGACAGCAAGGTAAAATATACCCCGCTGACGGCAAAAGAACGCTTTACGGCACTGCAGTCCGGCGAGGTTGACATGCTCTCCCGTAATACCACCTGGACCTCCTCCCGCGACGCGGGTATGGGGATGTCATTTACGGGCGTGACCTATTATGACGGGATCGGCTTCCTGACCCACAATAAAGCAGGCCTGAAAAGCGCCAAAGAGCTGGATGGTGCGACCGTTTGTATTCAGGCGGGTACCGATACCGAGCTGAACGTCGCCGATTATTTCAAAGCAAATAACATGAAATACACGCCAGTGACATTCGACCGCTCGGATGAGTCGGCTAAAGCGCTGGAATCCGGCCGTTGCGACACGCTGGCCTCTGACCAGTCACAGCTGTACGCCTTACGCATTAAGCTGAGCAATCCGGCAGAGTGGATTGTCCTGCCTGAAGTGATCTCCAAAGAACCTCTCGGACCCGTCGTTCGTCGTGGCGATGAAGACTGGTTCTCCATTGTTCGCTGGACGCTGTTTGCCATGCTGAACGCAGAAGAGATGGGCATCAACTCGAAAAACGTGGATGAGAAAGCGGCTAATCCATCTAACCCGGATATGGCGCACTTGCTCGGTAAAGAAGGTGATTTCGGCAAAGATCTGAAGCTGGATAATAAATGGGCTTACAACATCATCAAACAGGTGGGCAACTACTCGGAGATCTTTGAACGCAACGTGGGATCGGAAAGCCCGCTGAAGATCAAACGCGGTCAGAACAATCTCTGGAACAACGGCGGTATTCAGTACGCGCCACCAGTACGTTAAGTCATAGCTGTAACGGGCACTGCTCATGCAGTGCCCACTCCAGAGTCATGGTCACTGAGGTTTCTTTATGTCCCATCGCCGCTCAGCCGTAAAAGGATCGCTATCCTTTTCTCATCCCGCGGTCCGCGCCTGGCTATTCCAGATTATTGCTATTGTTGCGGTTGTTCTCATCGCCGTGTATCTCATCCATAACACCATCACCAACCTGAACAATCGCGGCATTACCTCCGGTTTTGCGTTTTTGGATCGCAGCGCGGGCTTTGGCATTGTTCAGCATCTTATTGATTACCAGGAAGGTGACACGTACGGACGCGTATTCGTGGTCGGTTTACTGAATACGCTGTTGGTATCGGCGCTTTGTATCGTCTTCGCGTCGATACTGGGCTTCTTTATTGGCCTGGCACGTCTTTCAGAAAACTGGCTCCTGCGGAAACTGTCGACTGTTTATATCGAGACGTTCCGCAATATCCCCCCGCTGCTGCAGATCTTCTTCTGGTATTTCGCCGTACTGCGTAACCTTCCAGGTCCCCGTCAGGCCGTCGACGCGTTTGAGCTGTTTTTCCTGAGTAACCGTGGGTTGTCCATTCCTTCTCCTCAGCCGGGCGAAGGACTGTACGCTTTCATCGGCGCGATTGTGATAGCGCTTGCCCTCTCCGCTGGGGTATTCCGTTTTAACCGCAAGCATCAGATCAAAACCGGTCAGCTTCGTAGAACCTGGCCCACCGCAGTCATCCTGATCGTTAGCCTGCCGCTAGTGGCGCACTGGCTGTTTGGCGCCGCGTTGCACTGGGATGTTCCCCATCTGCGAGGCTTTAACTTCCAGGGTGGAATGGTGTTAATTCCTGAACTGGCGGCCCTGACATTGGCGCTATCGATTTATACCTCAGCCTTTATCGCTGAGATTATTCGTGCCGGGATCCAGGCCGTCCCGCACGGGCAACACGAAGCGGCACGCTCATTAGGATTACCGCATACGGTGACGCTTCGCCAGGTCATTATTCCGCAGGCGTTGCGGGTCATCATTCCGCCTCTGACCAGCCAGTATCTTAACATCGTCAAAAACTCGTCGCTGGCCGCCGCTATTGGTTACCCGGATATGGTGTCACTCTTCGCCGGAACCGTGCTTAACCAGACCGGACAAGCCATTGAAACCATCGCCATCACCATGTCTGTCTATCTCATCATCAGCCTGGTAATTTCACTGCTGATGAACCTCTATAACCGTCGTATAGCACTGGTCGAGCGCTAAGGATCTATGATGACAAAAGCGATACTGTCGCACGCCTCGCGCCCTGCCAACTCGACAGGTGGACGTTTCATTCTCTGGGCGCGAAAGAATCTGTTCTCCAGCTGGAGTAACAGCCTGCTGACGATTGTCTGCCTGTGGCTCATGTGGGAATTGATTCCTCCCCTGCTGAACTGGGCGTTTTTACAGGCCAACTGGGTCGGTTCAACCCGAGCTGACTGTACAAAAGCCGGTGCCTGCTGGGTGTTTATTCATGAACGTTTCGGTCAGTTCATGTATGGATTGTATCCGCATGAACAGCGCTGGCGGATTAACCTCGCGCTGGTTATCGGTCTGCTCTCTGTCGCAGTCATGTTCTGGAAAAAGCTGCCTCACCGTGGACGCTATATTGCCGTCTGGGCGGTGGTTTATCCGATTATTGTCTGGGTGCTGCTCTATGGCGGTTTTCTGGGGCTGGAACGCGTTGAAACACGCCAGTGGGGCGGACTGACGCTGACACTGATTATCGCGTCAGTGGGGATAGCCGGTGCCCTGCCGTGGGGGATTTTACTTGCCCTCGGACGGCGTTCAAAAATGCCGATCGTTCGCGTGCTCTCCGTTATCTTCATTGAGTTCTGGCGCGGCGTGCCGCTTATTACCGTTCTCTTTATGTCGTCAGTCATGCTGCCGCTGTTTATGGCAGAAGGGACAACGATCGACAAACTGATTCGTGCCCTGGTCGGGGTAATTCTCTTCCAGTCCGCCTATGTCGCTGAAGTTGTGCGCGGTGGTCTGCAGGCGTTGCCTAAAGGCCAGTACGAAGCGGCGGAATCACTGGCGCTCGGCTACTGGAAAACCCAGGGGCTGGTCATTCTTCCCCAGGCACTCAAGCTGGTCATTCCGGGCCTGGTCAACACGATCATTGCCCTCTTCAAGGATACCAGCCTGGTGATCATCATCGGATTGTTCGATCTCTTTAGCAGCGTGCAACAGGCTACCGTTGACCCTGTCTGGCTGGGCATGTCCACCGAAGGATATGTCTTTGCTGCCCTAATCTACTGGATCTTTTGTTTTAGCATGTCGCGCTACAGCCAGCATCTGGAAAAGCGCTTTAACACCGGGCGTACACCGCACTGAGGAAAATATGAGCCAAATAACTATGACACCCGCCGACGCGATGATTACGCTGGAAAACGTGAACAAATGGTACGGACAGTTTCATGTCCTGAAGGACATTAATCTTAAGGTCAAACAGGGCGAACGCATTGTCCTGTGCGGCCCGTCCGGCTCCGGGAAATCCACAACCATTCGCTGTATTAACCACCTTGAAGAGCATCAGCAAGGACGCATCGTGGTTGATGGTATCGAGCTGAATGAAGATATCCGCAATATCGAACGCGTGCGTCAGGAAGTGGGAATGGTATTTCAGCACTTTAATCTGTTTCCGCACCTGACCGTTCTGCAGAACTGTACGCTTGCGCCGATTTGGGTACGAAAGATGCCGAAAAAGGAAGCCGAGGCGTTGGCAATGCACTATCTGGAGCGTGTACGTATCGCAGAGCATGCCAATAAGTTTCCCGGTCAGATATCGGGTGGACAGCAGCAGCGTGTGGCTATCGCCCGTTCACTGTGTATGAAACCGAAAATTATGCTGTTTGATGAACCGACATCAGCCCTCGATCCGGAAATGGTGAAGGAGGTTCTGGATACCATGATTGGACTGGCACAATCCGGCATGACCATGCTGTGTGTCACGCATGAGATGGGGTTCGCGCGAACCGTGGCTGACCGGGTGATCTTTATGGATCGTGGGGAGATTGTTGAGCAGGCGCCGCCAGATGAGTTCTTTGCGCATCCGAAGTCAGAACGTACGCGAGCATTCCTGTCGCAGGTGATTCATTAATCAGATCTTTTTGCCCGGTGGCGCTGCGCTTACCGGGCCTACCGTTTTCACGAGAATCATAACGCAAAAAGGCCATCCTTTCGGATGGCCTTCTCACTTATTTGATGTCTGGCAGTTCCCTACTCTCACATGGGGAGACCCCACACTACCATCGGCGCTACGGCGTTTCACTTCTGAGTTCGGCATGGGGTCAGGTGGGACCACCGCGCTAAAGCCGCCAGACAAATTCTTTTACTTCTTGCCGAACTTTAACCTAAGTATAAAGTGGTGCTGATACCCAGAGTCGAACTGGGGACCTCACCCTTACCAAGGGTGCGCTCTACCAACTGAGCCATATCAGCACGCTAAATTTGATGCCTGGCAGTTCCCTACTCTCACATGGGGAGACCCCACACTACCATCGGCGCTACGGCGTTTCACTTCTGAGTTCGGCATGGGGTCAGGTGGGACCACCGCGCTAAAGCCGCCAGG
>NZ_JAJFTC010000039.1:0-4331 GCF_020733125.1 Enterobacter cloacae complex sp. 2021EL-01169 | reverse complement strand
CACCCACGCGCCTGGAGATCTGCGAAGCGCAATCACCTTCTCGGAAACCCTCGCGAAATTTCGCAGTCGCGACGCCAGAGACCGAGGGTTAGATCATGCCTAGCATTCACCTTCCGGCCGCCCGCTAAATATCTCCTTTTGGGTTGTTAATAAAACATCCAATAAGTTGACTGTGCGTGAAAAAGAAAGTTTTGTGTGATGGCGTTGAAGATCGCACCGTTAAGCTCTTATGTGGGATGGTGCAGAGCTCGACGACTACCGATAAAACGCAACCGCCGCAAACAGACAAGAAAAAGCCCCAACTGATAACAGTTGGGGCTTCAGTATTGTGATTGGTGGAGCAATAGCACCCTGAACCCAAAACCTTCTCGCTCAACCGGTAGTGGCTGATAACAACTCGTGAGGGCTATTGCGGGTTAAGCATTTAGCGATGTCTAGGGCCAGACTGGACGTCTGAACGCAAGCCGCTGATACTGTACATAACCACAGTATCAGCGGAGGATACCCATGTCGCTGGCAAGGAACGCCACGGCGAGTCAATCGCCCACTCAAACAAACGGTTACGAACGCCACCAACCCGACCAGACGCTGCTCTACCAGCTGGTTGAGCAGCACTACCCAGCCTTCAAAGCCTCACTCGAAGCCCAAGGTCAACACCTGCCTCGCTACATCCAACAAGAATTCAACGACCTCCTCCAATGTGGCCGTCTGGAGTATGGTTTCATGCGGGTTCGCTGCGAGGATTGTCATCACGAGCGTCTGGTCGCCTTCAGCTGTAAACGACGCGGCTTTTGCCCTAGCTGCGGTGCCCGCCGGATGGCCGAGAGTGCGGCGCTGCTGATAGACGAAGTCTTCCCCAAGGAGCCCATTCGCCAGTGGGTGCTCAGCTTTCCTTTCCAGCTACGCTTTTTGCTGGCTCGCCATCCCCAGCTGATGGGCCAGGTCTTGAGTATCGTCTATCGTACACTCTCAACTCATCTGATCAAAAAAGCCGGTTACACCAAAGCCTCTGCACAAACTGGCTCAGTGACTCTTATCCAACGCTTTGGCTCCGCGCTAAATCTCAATGTCCACTACCACATGCTGTTTCTCGATGGTGTCTATGCCGAAGATGACTATGGCAAGCAACGCTTCCATCGTGTCAAGGCACCCACTTACGATGAGCTGAATACGCTCGCTCACACCCTCAGCCATCGCATCGCTCGCTGCATGGAAAAGCGTGGGATTTTGGAGCGTGATGCCGAGAATACGTGGTTGACACTGGAAGAGGGCGAAGACGATACGCTGACTCAATTACATGGTGCTTCGGTTACGTATCGCATTGCCGTCGGCCCCCAGCAAGGGCGCAAAGTCTTCACCCTGCAAACCTTGCCAGGGCGTGAGGATAAAGCCGACTCAAGCAGTCGAGTAGCCAACCATGCTGGTTTCTCGCTACACGCCGGTGTGATGGCCGAAGCGCATCAGCGGGATAAGCTTGAGCGCTTGTGTCGCTACATTAGTCGGCCAGCGGTTTCAGAAAAACGTCTGGCATTAACCGCCAATGGGCAGGTGCGTTACGAGCTCAAAACTCCGTACCGCAATGGCACCACCCATGTGATCTTCGAGCCGCTGGACTTCATCGCCAAACTCGCTGCGTTGGTACCTAAGCCGCGAGTCAACCTCACACGCTTCCACGGCGTCTTTGCACCGAACAGCAAACACCGAGTTCAAGTAACACCCGCCAAGCGGGGCAAGAAGCCCGACAAATCGGAAGGTCTCGATACTAACTGGCGTGACAAGAGTCCTGCAGAGCGCCACCGCGCCATGACCTGGATGCAACGCCTCAAGCGAGTCTTCAATATTGATATTGAAGTCTGCGAACACTGCGGCGGTCACGTCAAAGTGATTGCCAGCATCGAAGATCCGAAGGTCATTGAGCAGATTCTCAAGCATCTGAAACAGAAAACAGCCAAGGCGAATGCCGCCAAGCAGCGTGAGCTGCCACCAGAACGAGCGCCGCCACTGACTCCCAGCCTGTTCGATCCATCACAGAGTCGTCTCTTTGACTGACGACCCCAAATCCAACACTGCTCAACACTGCCAACTTTTAAACGGGGCGGTGGGGCAGTTTGTATCTCTCGAGCTATCAGGCTAGAGATTTTACCGCCAAATCGAACCTTATTAGAGCGGTTTAGGCTGGACCGGCAGTTAAAATTGGGGCTTGAGCGGTAAACGAGTGAGGGAATTTCAGGTAAGATACTTCGGATGAGGAGCAAAAAGGTGGTTTATACTTCCTATACCCACTGCGGCGGTCACGTCAAAGTGATTGCCAGCATCGAAGATCCGAAGGTCATTGAGCAGATTCTCAAGCATCTGAAACAGAAAACAGCCAAGGCGAATGCCGCCAAGCAGCGTGAGCTGCCACCAGAACGAGCGCCGCCACTGACTCCCAGCCTGTTCGATCCATCACAGAGTCGTCTCTTTGACTGACGACCCCAAATCCAACACTGCTCAACACTGCCAACTTTTAAACGGGGCGGTGGGGCAGTTTGTATCTCTCGAGCTATCAGGCTAGAGATTTTACCGCCAAATCGAACCTTATTAGAGCGGTTTAGGCTGGACCGGCAGTTAAAATTGGGGCTTGAGCGGTAAACGAGTGAGGGAATTTCAGGTAAGATACTTCGGATGAGGAGCAAAAAGGTGGTTTATACTTCCTATACCCAGTAGTGTTCCCCTGTCGGTTTGGTTGGGGTCGATGCCCCACTTTGGGCGCGGCGTTGGGCGCCGCAAGATGAAAGCTCTGTGTGAAGGCTTGGATATTAAGACCTTGGATGATTTCAATGCCATCACCGAAGAGCAGATCGTTAGCGTCGACAAATTCAGCTACAAAACTGCCGCAAAAGTGCTTGCAGGTATGGCTGAACATGCCGAGCTATTCAACAAGATTCAATCAATCATCGGGTTCAAACAGCAGGTCACTTCGGGGGATCGTTTTACCGGTGAGAAGATCGTGATCACCGGTTTTCGTGACGCGGCCTTGGAGAAGCTGATTGAAGCTGAGGGTGGTGAAGTGCAATCATCAGTCTCGTCGAAGACCACCATGGTGATCGCGGCATCCACTTCCGGATCTTCCGGCAAATTGAAGAAAGTGCACGATCTCAACAACAGCGGAAAGGCAAATATCAAACTGATTGATCTGGCCACCTTCCGTAAGCAATATCTGGAACAACCAGCATCGACTGGTTTGGAGTTTTAATGAGTCACCCACAACTTGAGCTAATAGTCGCTGTGGATTCTAAGTTGGGATTCGGGAAAGGCGGCAAGATTCCATGGAAATGCAAAGAAGACATGGCGCGATTTACGCGGATTTCTAAAGAGATCCGCGTGTGCGTTATGGGGAAACACACGTATACTGACATGCGTGACATGCAGTTAGAAAAGGATGGCGCCGAGGAGCGAATCAAGGAGAAAGGAATTCTCCCCGAACGCGAATCGTTCGTGATCTCCTCGACGTTAAAACAAGAAGATGTCATAGGCGCTACTGTCGTTCCTGATCTTCGTGCTGTGATCAACCTGTATGAGAATACCGATCAACGCATTGCTGTCATTGGTGGGGAGAAGTTGTACATTCAAGCTCTTTCATCAGCAACGAAACTGCACATGACCATAATTCCAAGAGAGTTCGACTGTGATCGATTTATTCCTGTTGATCCGATCCAGAACAATTTTCACATTGATTCCAGTGCCAGCGAGACTGTGGAGGCAACCGTTGATGAGACTCAAGAGCGCATTCACTTTGCTACTTACGTGCGTAACAATCAGTAACGCGCTGGCAGTGGAAGAACAAGAACCAGAAACGAAGCAGACGGTGTTGGCCGTCTGCTTCGAAACATCATTATTGGCTCGAGAACTGATCGAGAATACCATTCTTGCGGACGACATCCAAAACAATACAGAAAAGATAGCTTTGCAGTTGTCGGAGCCCCTCCCCCCAACTTATAATGGGATTATTGCTGGGCTAAACAATGCTGTCGCCATGCGTGGGACAGCAAACGTTGAATCGCCATCAAGAGCATCCACAGATTTACGTGCAGCCGTCATCGGTTTATGGTGTATAAATGACACCATAGCCGCCCTGAATCAGACTGATAATGCAGTCTTACAGGACGGCGAGTTGCAACAAACACTTGTCGATTATTACAACAACTTATTGGCTGACATCGTTTGTCGTTTTCAGAAGACGGCTGCACTGAACGTCAGAAGCCGACTGCACTATAGCAGCGGAGGGGTTGGATCCATCAGGCAACGACGGGCTGCTGCCGGCCATCAGCGGACGCAGGGAGGACTTTCCG
>NZ_JAJFTC010000038.1:0-4471 GCF_020733125.1 Enterobacter cloacae complex sp. 2021EL-01169 | reverse complement strand
GAGGAGAGGCAGGGAAATAGTCCGACTACGCCCTGCCTCTTACTCTACTCCGCACCTGGCAGGGCTGGCTGTATCTGGCGGTGGTTATCGATCTCTTCGCCCGTAATGTGGTCGGCTGGTCGATGAAACCCACTCTCTCACGCGAACTGGCGCTCGACGCGCTGATGATGGCGGTCTGGCGCCGAAAACCAGACAGCGAGGTTATCGTACATAGCGATCAGGGCAGCCAGTACGGCAGTGACGACTGGCAGCGCTTCTACCGGGCCAATAACCTGGCGCCGAGCATGAGCCGGCGTGGCAACTGCTGGGATAATGCGGTGGCCGAATCGTTCTTCAGTTCGCTGAAAAAAGAACGGATCAGAAAACGCATATATAAAACCAGGGATCTGGCCCGGGCGGATCTTCGATTACATTGAAGTCTTCTATAACCGGTCCCGGCGCCACAGCCACCTCGGCGACGTCAGTCCGGAGGCCTTCGAACAGGCCTCGTCGTGAGGACAGGATTTGTCTACAGGCGTGGGGTCAGTCCAAACTATAGGGCAGGATCGTCTACCGGGGCGGGGTCAGTCCATCAACGGCTCGGAAGTGTCTAGATTATCCGTGGCGATTCAGTTACAGTACATCTCAGGTCTGCAGGGTTCAGGCCCTGTTCAGGCCTGAAAATTAAGCACATTTTCTGAGGCTGGAAATCAACTCATGCTGACAGCCTGAGCCTGTTGGCATGGTAAGCAATGTGCTCACCAATAAAGCTGGAAATGAAATAATAGCTGTGGTCGTATCCAGTATGATATCGGAACGACGCATTGAGGTTCATCTCATTGCATACTCTCTCAAGGATTTTGGTGCGCAGTTGCTCTTCATAAAAGGCGTCACTCAGCCCCTGATCAATGAAGATTTCTGGTAATTTTTCACCCTGTAAAATGAGGCTGACTGGATCGTAGGCTTCCCACGTTTTTCTGTTTTCACCCAGGTAAGCGCTAAATGCCTGTTGCCCCCATGGCACCTGAGAAGGCGATACTATCGGGGAAAATGCTGATACGCTCACATATTCACCAGGATTTCGCAGAGCCAGCACCAGAGCACCCAGCCCTCCCATAGAATGACCGGATATAGATTTTCTTGCCGTTGCAGGAAAATGATTCATGACGACATCCGGAAGCTCTCTGAGAATATAGTCATACATCCTGTAATGAACATTCCACGGCTGTTCCGTCGCGTTCAGATAAAAACCGGCCCCCTGGCCAAGATCGTAACTGTCGGCATCCGGGACATTATTACCCCGGGGACTGGTATCCGGGACAACAACGATGACGTTATGCCGGGCTGCATAATGCTGCATACCTGATTTGGTGATGAAATTCTGCTCAGTACAGGTCAGGCCCGACAACCAGTATAGTACCGGCAGTTTTTCTGTTACTGCTTTGGGAGGAAGATACACACCGAAATTCATTTCACAATTAAGGGATTGTGAATAATGCCGGTACACGTTTTGCCAGCCGCCAGAGCTGGCATGCTGCTCAATGAGTTCCATCAGCCGTTATCTCATGGTTATTTCCCCTGACCGAAGCCAGGGGAAGTATCTTTAAATCCGGACGTCAGATAAACGTATACGCCGTGATTTTGTTACCCGCCGGATCCCGCAGGTAGGCAGCATAGGCCCCGGGAAGGTGACCACGCGGGCCAGGTTGACCTTCATCAGCTCCACCGGCGGCAAGGCCGGCAGCATGGAAAGCATCAACCTCTTCCGGGGTGGCAGCAGCGAAGCCGACAGTCACCCCGTTAGCGGAAGGTGCTTCACCGTTGCCCGGACGGGCAATGATAAATGCCGGCTTTTCGCGGCCATAGAGTACCCAGCCGTTGCCAAACGGGCCGAGGTTATTGATACCAAGCGTGCCCAGGACGACATCGTAAAATGCGGAGGATTTCTCGACATCGGCTGCGCCAATGAACACATGAGAAAAGATGCCGTCACCAGAAATTACCGGAGTTGTCATTTTCCACTTCCTTCAGTTTGAGTTGATTAAAATTCTGATGGGATCAGTAATGAATCACTGTCCGGATAGATTTGCCTTCATGCATAAGCTCGAAGGCGTCATTGATTTCATCCAGTGTCATCGTATGGGTTACAAATGGCTCAAGGTCAATATCCCCCTTCATGGCATCCTCGACCATACCGGGGAGCTGAGTGCGGCCTTTTACTCCGCCAAACGCGGAACCTTTCCATACGCGCCCGGTGACCAGCTGGAAAGGACGGGTGGAAATCTCCTGTCCGGCCCCTGCGACACCAATGACAACGGACTGCCCCCACCCACGGTGAGCACTTTCCAGCGCTGCACGCATGACGTTAACGTTACCGATACATTCAAAGGTATGGTCAATACCCCACTTGTTGATATCCAGCAGAACATCTTTAATCGGTTTGTCATAATCATTCGGGTTAATGCAGTCAGTGGCCCCGAACTGACGGGCCAGGTCAAATTTTGTCGGATTAGTATCGATAGCGATAATACGTCCCGCTTTTGCCTGACGGGCCCCCTGTACCGCAGCCAGACCAATTGCCCCCAGACCAAAAATGGCAACTGAATCGCCCGGCTGCACTTTAGCCGTGTTATGGACGGCGCCAATACCGGTAGTCACGCCACAACCCAACAGGCAGACGTGTTCATGGTTCGCCTCCGGGTTAATTTTTGCCAGAGAAACCTCGGCCACAACGGTGTATTCACTGAATGTGGAACATCCCATGTAGTGGTAAAGAGGCTGACCGTTGTATGAAAAGCGAGTGGTCCCGTCAGGCATCAGTCCTTTGCCCTGAGTCTCGCGAACCGATACACAGAGGTTCGTTTTACCGGACTGGCAGAATTCACACTCCCCGCATTCAGCGGTGTAGAGCGGAATAACATGGTCACCCGGCTTCACACTGGTGACGCCTTCACCAACTTCAACGACGATACCGGCTCCCTCGTGGCCGAGAACCACCGGGAAAACGCCCTCAGGGTCATTCCCTGAGAGGGTAAAGGCATCGGTATGGCAGACACCTGTGTGGGTGTTTTTAATCAGCACCTCGCCTTTTTTAGGCGGAGCAACATCAATTTCAACAATCTCCAGGGGCTTCCCTGGTGCAAATGCAACAGCGGCACGTGATTTCATACGTAATATATCCTCAATGTAATAATGGCCTCACCTATTTAAGATAGGCACGAACCAGCTCAATCGTATCGTCAACTGATTTACTGACTTCATGACTGTAGCTGTCATTCTGGTCAAAGGTTTCCCGTATGTGGCTCTCCAGCACCTCTGCCATCAGTCCGTTAGCGGCGCCCCGGACGGCGGCGATTTGCTGGAGAACGGAACGGCATTCAGCGCCACTTTCAAGTGCTCTTTCCAGAGCATCAATCTGACCCCGGATACGGCGAACCCGGGTTAGGACCTTTTTTTTCTCTTCAGGAGTACTGGGCATTGCTTACCTCACTGCTCTGTATTTCTTATACTATAGGGGAGTATTACATTAAGATCAACACATACCCCACTATAGTATAATAAATATATCAGAGCACCGGTAATGACTCCAACTTACTGATAGTGTTTTATGTTCAGATAATGCCCGATGACTTTGTCATGCAGCTCCACCGATTTTGAGAACGACAGTGACTTCCTGCCCAGCCTTGCCAGATGCTGCCTCAGATTCAGGTTATGCCGCTCAATGCGCTGCGTATATCGCTTGCTGATAACGTGCAGTTCTCCCTTCAGGCGTGATTCATAAAGCGGCCAGCCATCCGTCATCCATACCACGACCTCAAAGGCCGACAGCAGGCCCAGAAGACGCTCCAGCGTGACCAACGTGCGTTCACCGAATACGTGCGCCACAACCGTCCTCCGTATCCTGTCATACGCGTAAAACAACCAGCGCTGGCGTGATTTAGCGCCGACGTAACCCCACTGTTCGTCCATTTCCGCGCAAACAATGACGTCACTGCCCGGTTGTATGCGTGAGTTTACCGACTGCGGCCTGAGTTTTTTAAGTGTCGTAAAATCGTGTTGAGGCCAACGCCCATAATGCGTGCACTGGCGCGACATCCGACGCCATTCATGGCCATATCAATAATTTTCTGGTGTGTACCGGGCTGAGAGACGGTGTAAGTGAACTGTAGCTGCCATGTTTTACGGCAGTGAGAGCAGAGATAGCGCTGATGTCCGGCAGTACTTTTACCGTTACGCACCACGCCTTCAGTAGCTGAACAGGAGGGACAGCTGATAGAAACAGAAGCCACTGGAGCACCTCAAAAACACCATCATACACTAAATCAGTAAGTTGGCACCATTACCCGAATTACCAGCGTCTGCTCTTGGCACAGGCTGTGTGAAAACTACTGATCACTTTTTGGTCTAAGTAGTGGTTTTATATGATCAACCATTCTTGATAAACCAATGCAGAAACTTACTTTATTTAATAAAATTAGAATCATACGATTAA
>NZ_JAJFTC010000037.1:0-5207 GCF_020733125.1 Enterobacter cloacae complex sp. 2021EL-01169 | reverse complement strand
GGTCTGACGGCGCTTAGTGCTGAATTCACTATCGGCGAAGGTGAGTTGATGGCTCATGATGTCCCTCTGGGATGCGCTCCGGATGAATATGATGATCTCATATCAGGAACTTGTTCGCACCTTCCCTTGTACAGGCATCACTCCTTTTTGCACATGACTCATTAAAGGCAGAACAATGCCGCCATGAACAGCAGCATCAAAGGTGGCTGGCAAAGTAAAATATAAAGGGGCAAATGCCCCTTAGGATTTATTTCAGTCGTTTACCTGCATCATCAACGACTTTTTCACCATCTTCTTTGGTGAACGCGTGTTTCTGTGCATCCGGAAGAATATCCAGCACCACTTCTGAAGGACGACACAGCCGGGTCCCCAGTGGCGTCACCACGATCGGGCGGTTAATCAGGATAGGATGCTGTAACATAAAGTCGATTAACTGATCATCAGTAAAACGGTCTTCCGCCAGCCCTAACGCTTCAAAAGGTTCGACATTCTTACGCAGCAGCGCTCGTACTGTGATCCCCATATCCGCAATAAGTTTAACCAGTTCATCGCGTGATGGTGGTGTCTCAAGATAATGAATAACGGTCGGCTCTGTACCGCTGTTACGGATCATCTCAAGCGTGTTGCGAGAGGTGCCGCAGGCTGGGTTGTGATAAATGGTAATGTTGCTCATATCAGTATCTCATTACAAAGTGAAAGAGAGACGTAGCGCCAGCGCGGCCAGCGTTACAAACAGCACAGGCAGAGTCATGATAATCCCGGTGCGGAAATAGTATCCCCAGGTGATTGTCATGTTCTTCTGTGAAAGTACATGCAGCCAGAGTAGCGTTGCCAGGCTACCAATAGGCGTAATTTTAGGTCCCAGATCGCAACCGATGACATTGGCATAAATCATTGCTTCTTTGATGACACCCGATGCGGTGCTGCCATCGATCGACAATGCGCCAATCAATACAGTAGGCATGTTGTTCATGATGGATGACAGGAATGCTGTCAGGAATCCCGTGCCAAATGTGGCAGCCCAAAGTCCTTTGTCTGCAAATAAATTCAATACGCCAGAGAGGTATTCTGTCAGCCCGGCATTACGCAACCCATAAACAACCAGATACATTCCCAGTGAGAAAATCACAATCTGCCACGGTGCACCACGCAGGACTTTACCGGTGTTAATGGCATGACCTTTTTTAGCCACGAAAAAGAGGATAGCAGCACCCACAGCCGCAATAGCGCTGACAGGAATACCCAGCGGCTCAAGCACAAAAAAACCTACCAGCAGAAGGATTAATACAATCCAGCCAGTTCTGAACGTCGCCGGGTCTTTGATAGCAAGAGCCGGTTCTTTCAGTCGGTTCAGATCATAGGTCGGTGGGATATCTTTGCGGAAAAACAGATGCAGCATCACCAGCGTGGCAATAATGGCGGCAATATCCACAGGCACCATCACGGAGGCATATTCCGTGAATCCCAGATGGAAGAAGTCAGCAGAAACAATATTGACCAGGTTCGACACAATCAGCGGCAGGCTGGCGGTATCGGCAATAAACCCTGCAGCCATTACAAATGCCAGCGTAGCGCTTTTACTGAATCCCAGAGCCAGCAACATGGCAATAACGATCGGCGTCAGGATGAGAGCTGCACCATCATTGGCAAATAGCGCTGCTACCGCAGCACCGAGCAGAACGATATAAGTAAACAGCAGGCGACCCCGGCCATTTCCCCAGCGGGAAACATGCAATGCTGCCCATTCAAAAAAGCCAGACTCATCCAGCAGCAAACTGATGATAATCACGGCAATAAAGGTTGCTGTGGCGTTCCAGACGATATTCCATACCACCAGAATGTCGGTAATGTGTACTACACCAGATATGAGTGCCAGTATTGCGCCAAATATGGCGCTCCAGCCAATCCCTAACCCCTTCGGCTGCCAGATAACCAACACGATGGTCAGGATGAAAATTGCTCCTGCCAGTAACATAAAACCTCCTGACAGGGCAGCATGACTGCCCTGTATATAGTAAAAATTAACCTGCGAGCTGTTTGAGTTTGTCTATACCGGTTGGCTCTGCCGCAAGAACAGGAACCAGTGCAACACGGGTAGCATGCTGGTTCTTTACAGCCTCGATTTGAGGCAGTTCCTGCTGCGAGCGCTGACGAAGCAGCGGTGAACGGGTTTCAGCGATGGAAAGACTGTTATTGATAATCCAGCCCCATGGATGAATCCCGGCACGTTCAAGATCGGCTTGTAAATTTGCAGCCTCAAGAACGGGGGTCGTTTCCGGCAGAGTGACCAGTAATACTTTTGTTCTTTCCGGATCCTGAAGCTGCATCATTGGCGTAGAGAAATGGCCTTTATCTCCCATTTTCTTTGCTATCTCCCGGTGGTATGCCCCGGGAGCATCAAGCAGCAACAATGTATGTCCTGTCGGTGCCGTATCCATGACGACAAACCGTTTACCCGCTTCACGGATCACCCGTGAGAAGGCCTGGAACACAGCAATCTCTTCGGTACACGGAGAGCGTAAATCCTCTTCCAGCAGATGTTTCCCTGCTTCATCCAGGTCACGTCCTTTCGTTTCAAGGACATGCTGGCGATAACGTTCTGTTTCATCATGAGGGTCGATTCTGCTGACCTGCAGGTTATTGAGGCTTCCATTGAGGGTTGTGCTCAGGTGTGCAGCAGGATCTGACGTCGTGAGATGCACATCAAATCCCATTTCGGCCAGTCTGACTGCAATGGCCGCAGCCATGGTTGTTTTACCCACGCCACCTTTACCCATCAGCATAATCAGGCCGTGTTCATTAAGGGCAATCTCATCAACCAGAGCAGACAACGACGATATCGCTGGTTTTTGCAGGGCGGACACTTCAGCAAATGAAGCCGTCTCAGGTTGGGAGGTGAGAAGTCCCCTTAAAGCAGACACACCGACCATATTCACTGGTTGAAGGAATAATGTGTCAGTAGGGAGAGCGTCCAGACCAGCGGGAAGACTTGCCAGCGCCTCCTGCTCCCGGCCCCATATTGCAGCCGCCAGAGTATCGTTGACTGCTTCTGTCTCAGGTAACACGCCGTTGATGACCAGATACTGATTTTTGAGACCTATCGCCGCAAGCTCATCATGAGTACGGGCGACTTCCTGAAGCGTTGATTTTTGCAGTCGAGCCACTAAAACCAGCCTCGTACGATCCGGATCAGACAATGCCTGGACGGCGTGTGAATACTGCTCACGCTGTTTCTCCAGCCCTGCCATCGGGCCAAGACAGGAAGCACCATCAGGATTGCTCTCAATGAAGCTACTCCACGCACCGGGCAACTGGAGAAGACGAATAGTGTGACCAGTTGGCGCGGTATCAAAGATAATATGGTCAAAGCGGGTCAATAATGATGCGTCAGTCAACAGACCGGTAAATTCATCAAAAGCTGCAATTTCGGTGGTACATGCACCAGAGAGCTGTTCGTTAATACTGTTAACGACATCATCCGGCAGAATGCCTTTGATAGGATCAACGATTCTGGCCCGATATTCCTGGGCGGCGGCCTGAGGATCAATTTCCAGCGCTGAAAGACCCGGTACAGAGGCCACCGGCAGAATGGTATTGCCAATAGTCTGGCTGAACACCTGGCCTACGTTTGAAGCCGGATCGGTGCTGACAAGCAAAACCCGCTTGCCTTGTTCCGCCAGGCTGATAGCGGTGGCACAGGAAATAGAGGTTTTACCGACGCCCCCTTTACCGGTAAAAAACAGGTAAGGTGGGATATTCTGTAAGAATTTCATATGTCCTCCTGACATTTCAGCAACAAGAAGTATTACCACCGCAGCAGCTTTTAGATGCTAATCCTACTTTCTCCAGCGGTATTCCGAACCAGCGGGCCAGCTCTGCACGTTTCGGATAACGCCCCGCCATCACCATTTCTCCATCCAGCAACAACAATGGAAGCCCTTCAGCCCCGGATGCCTCAAGGAATGCTTTGGCTTTTTCGTTCTGTACAAAGCTCATGGGTTGCTGTGCCAGGTTATAACGATCAACCTGAATTCCACGCTGTTTTAGCCACTGCACATCCGCAGAAAAATCAACCAGAACCTGATCGATATCTGTACCGCAGACACCGGTACTGCAACACATAGCCGGGTCAAACACCGTTAACGTTTTCATCACGAACACCTCACATTTGAAAAATCATATATGTTCAGGAAAATTTTTTAGATACAAACAGCTTTGCCGCTACCAGAGCAGTTAGCTGATGCCAGCTTACGGGCGATGGCCTGTACGTCGTCCTGTTGGCTTAACCAGGCCTGCTCAATAACCTGAGCAGCCCATGAAGGAATATGCGGAGATAAGCGGTAGTGAACCCATTTCCCATTCTTGCGATCCAGCAACAATCCGCTTTCACGTAGCATCGCCAGATGACGGGAGATCTTAGGCTGCGACTGCTCTAGCGCCGTGCAGAGATCACATACGCATAGCTCTCCCATCTCTTTGAGCATTAACACGATGCCTAGACGGGTTTCATCTGACAGATTTTTGAAGAGTTGTAGTGTTGAAAATGGTGACATTAGGATCTCCTGCGTTGAATAAATAGTATCGCGCTTCTAAACCAGGAAGTCAAAAACACATATGTTATATCGAATTTGTTTGATGTTAACACTTCTTCAATGGTTAATGACAGGAACAACAGAACCGGGGAAATGCGGACAAAAATTTCATCTTTGTTAGAAAAAGTAGAAGTAGAAGTAGAAGTTTAACGACAGGGTACTGATAAGTAAGGCAGCACCACACAATGTACAATAAACCACCATAGATTCGTTTTACAGGCTTAACCCATCCGGCTTGCCGTTACCCGATGATACACCGGAAAGTCCCCCCAAAATGCTTGAACTCCGCGAACTGGTCAGGTGGTGTGACGGAATGGTCTGGAGTTCTCCGGAAAGGCATGGTGCCATGAGCTCGATGATGAAGGGCGCATGAAACCGTCAGCCTGGTACGACAGGATTGTCGACGTTAGCCGTCTATCACATGGACCACTCTGAATCGGCATGAGTGCAACGACATAAGCCTGCTTAAAAAACAGGCTTAACGTGGGATATTTAATGAGATGGTCACTCCCTCCTTCCCGGTACTATGCTGAGGACAGGCTTTCATTCGGAGAACTATCATGGAAAACATTGCGCTCATTGGTATCGATCTGGGTAAAAACTCTTTCCATATTC
>NZ_JAJFTC010000036.1:0-6825 GCF_020733125.1 Enterobacter cloacae complex sp. 2021EL-01169 | reverse complement strand
CATCAGGCGCGGAACTCATCAAGGCGCGGGAATAAAATCCCATTCAGACGCCGGATAGATTCAAGCAAGCCAACTTGTCGTCAAAATCGGTGTTGCAAAAACGGGAGTGACCATAGATTCCGTTTTCCAAGCGGACCCCAACAACGTGGGCCAGCAGCTGCGCCATGCGCGTAACGTCCTCCTTTTCGTATCCACCGACTGTACGCAGATACTTTTGCTCCCGCACTTCACTGAAGTGAAGCCGGTTTTCCAGCGCGATGACGCTGCAGCTGATGAAGTCTTCAAACACTTTGAACCGGTGGTGATACCGGGCCGTCTGACTGAACAACTTAACAAAGGCTTTTTCGTGGTTAATCATGCCAGGCATGCGCTTCTCCATAAAAAAGGGGACGCGCACCCTGACCAGGGGACATGTCCCCTGAGGGTAAAAAGCCACGGCAGTGCCGTGGCAGGGTTAACGTAGGAGCAGGCTTTTACCCCCGGACCTCACGATATGATGTAGCGTCCTGAGCCGGTGAATCGGGCTCATCGCTGACCAGATAAAGCACCTGACCGGGCTGAGGTGCGCCGGACGCGCCTTTGTGCCCGTCGACATGTTCACCGCCGTCATAGCAGTCGTAACCGCTGAGCCCGCTTACGGGCTCGCTGTAGCTGTGACGCACCTCGCAGTCAAACACCGCGGAGATTTCCCCGACAACCTCACCTGACGGCGGAAGCCAGGGCGTATCCATCTGCAGCGTAAGACTGTTTGGCGTATGCCGCTGCCAGCTGACATTGTGCCCGGCCGGCCACTCCATGCCGTACTGCCGGCAGTAGAGGCTGGTTGTGGTCGACACACCGGACATCAGCCCACCGGCACCGTTCAGCTCTGCAGCCAGCCGGGAGGGTATCACGGCCAGCATGTCGCAGGGCTGCGAGCGCTCAGGATACTGGCTGAGCCGTTCCCAGGCAGCCGCGGCATCAGACTCATCGCCGGCGCTGACCAGACCAAACCAGTCGGTGTATTGCCGGATAATCAGTTCTGCCATAACGTCACGGGATGAGACGGGGATGTTTTCCCATTTCAGCGCCCCCAGGCCTGACTGGTGATACAGCCGGTCAATGACCCGGATGGTTTCCGCATCAAGAACGGCATCCGTCAGCAACAATGCCAGCCAGTTTTCAAACGCCTGGTTAGCCGCAGTGGAAAGCCCTGTGCCTGCACGGACCAGCCCCTGAAAGGGCGGATACGACGTGGTGCGCACCGGCTTAAGTATCCCCGCCGCACCGGCCAGAAAAAGCTGTATGCTCTGCTGCACGGCGTGGCGGTGACGCGGGGCGTCAGTCCCGTTTATCCACTGCAGCATGACATCGATACAGACGGGCTTACCGGTAATTTCCAGGCGGTTATGACACCATTCGGACATAGTGAATACTCCTCTTTCATAAAAAAAAGAGGACACAGCCCCGTGAGGAGCCGTGTCCTCACGGGACGGTGACAGTTACGGAATAACCACCACCGGATAAGTTAATTACGCCGCCACAGTCTGACGTCCAGGCAGTGCCAGCAGGTATTCCGACGCTTCCCGTGCATGCCGGCAGGCGCGGAACAGGGCCTTTTTGTCAGATTTCAGCACCTTGAGCCAGTGGTCCACATAGCTGTCGTGCTGAACCTCACCGGACACGCCGAGCTGAGCACACAAAAACGCACTGCCCATTTCGGCAATGAGCTCTTCAAAGGCATACACCGGGTCCCCGAACTGGCGGGATGAGGATGTTATCCCCTCCCGGTTAAGTCGCTTTGTATGACCGGTACTATGTACCAGCTCATGCAGCAGCGTGGACCACCAGTCCGCTTCCGTAAAAAACTGCCCTGCCACCGGCATCACAATTTCATCCGTCAGCGGGCGGTAATAAGCCCGGTTCTGAGGCAGCATCCGGTGTTTAACCCCTGTGGCGTTAACCATCCGGAGCACCCTGTCCATCACGTCCGGACTGAGTATGCCGTCCTCATCCACCGCCGGCGGTTGCTCAGGTGAAGCCGCAACCTCTGCCGGCAACCCCTCACACTGCTCAGCGTTGAACAGCTGCAGGGGTTTAAGCATCGGCACGGTTTCCGTCAGCGGTTTGCCGTCGCTGTCATAAAGGCGGTTGCCCTCGCGGTCCTCCGCCTGTTTCGTCCAGTCCTTATAAACCACCGCCAGGGTGGCTTTCTCACCCTTTCGCACCTGGCCGCCGGCCTGCTGCGCCTGCCGGTAAGTCAGCCAGCGGTTATTGCGAAAACCCTGTTCTTCCGCTGACATCCAGAGAAGCAGGACATTCACACCGCTATAGTGACGTCCGGTTGTGGCATTCAGGGGCAGACCGGCCAGACCGCTGCCGGCAGCCGCGCGCCACGGCTTACGCCAGGGCGCGACGCCGTTTTCCAGCGCGACAACGATACGGTCGGTTATCTGGCGATAGAGGTCAGTGTGTTTTGCCGGACGGCGGGCCGCCTTACGTGAAGTCGTTTTTTTCATGAGATATACCTTTAATCAGAGGCATACCCCTGCGCCGGCGGGCGCAGAGATACGCCCGTCGACGGGAAAACTCACCTGGGGGTGAGCGAAAGAGAAAAGATTACGGCGCGTCAGTTCTTTCAGTGACGCGCTTCAGTTCGTACAGATGAAATTCCGCCAGCACGAAGGCATTCCAGTCCTCACTGCTCAGCACCCGCTCACCACCGGAGAGCAGTTGCAGCAGCAGGGAATCAAACGCCCCCTCACTCACCGGCGTTTGCAGTACCGGCTGAGGCGTGGTCAGTGACGACTGCTCAGGCAGGCCAATATGACGCTCAATCCAGCGTAACGGTATTGCCCAGCTGCGCCCTTCGTCAGAAGAATGTATCCGGAAGCTGCCCGGACACAGGTTGTGCAGCAGGACCATCACAACACGCGCAAAGAAATCGCAGGGCTGATGCTGAAAATCCAGCTCCTGAATACTCAGCGTATTGTTGCTGCGCTCGCGCTCAATGGTCATGTTGACCGGCCAGAAACTGCCGCCTGAATCGCCACAGAACGCCATGACATCAGCAACCGGAAACAGGTCAGCCGCGCGATTAAGCGACGGCAGATACATATTTCCCGGACGCAGACGCACCGGCAGTTGCCAGAACGTTTCTGTTACGGCCAGAACGAAAGCATGCCAGTGACGTAACGGAACCGTGCTGACGTGCTCAATGGTATAAACAACCGACATGGAAGCCGGGGAAGAAGACAGGTCTTTCATTGATAAATCCTCCGCAAAGAAAAAAAGGGGGATTTATCCCCCGGACGGGAGCCAATCCCCGTCAGGGTGTGTTCTGTCTGATTACATCATTTCTAGGGCTGCGATAGCTTTGTCGCCACAGGCCTCATCCTGCCCGCGGGCCACAGCCTTCTCCCAGAAAGGACGGTTAATTTCTTTACCGAGACTGTCAAGGGTGCAGAGAATTTCTCGGGCAGTCGCTGGCAACGGTGGAATATCACCGTCCCTGAGAAAACAGACAAACCAGCCATAGGCTGTGCCGGCGTTAATGATGGCATCTTCCAGATACGTCAGTTCATTCGGTTCATCCCGCTCCGTATGAAGGTCGAGACGCTGAAATGCCCTGATGCTCAGAAGTTCACTCTCAAGCAGGCAAAGCCAGCTGAGCGTGTCCAGAGGTGTCTTAAGTGTGCAAACGTCTGCGTGCATGGGTCTATCCTCAGTTAAATAACGGGATATCCCCTCCGACGGAGAGATATCCCCGTCAGGGTCCACAGTATTAGCCAGCTGAAATTATCAGCCGTTCAGTTCAGTGCATATAAAAAACGATAGCGCAGGTGTGCCAGGTGCTGTACCTGTCGGCAGGCATAAAGGTATGTGTTTCGACGACCTGTAATTCCCTCCGGAAAGGAAACTGACAGGCGGTGAAAAACATACCCGGCGCGGTGGCAGCCGGTACGGACGGTAAGAAAGACGTTAACGCCCTGGTCTTTGCCAGTGGTGATATGCGCACGGACGGCATAATTTCCCGAGCCGTTGACATACCAGCCGCTGTTGCGATGCAGATAAATGAAAGATTTTAGTCTCCGGGCAGCTGCGTCAGCAGACTGCTGAAGTTGCGTAAGAAGGTATTCAGGGAAAACCGCAGAAGAAATGACAGGCATTGTGTTTCTCCATAAAAAAGGGAAACACCTGCCCGACCGGGAAGTGTTTCCCGTCGGGGAGTCAGAAAAAACAACATTCTGACTGTCTGGTTAGTACAGAAGGAACCTTCATCGCCGCGTCATAGTGCGCTTACACAGACGATATCTGCTTTCAAAGGTGTGCAGATTTACCAAAGTTTGCTCCCTTTCAGGTTACAGGAGCTTTCGCTGTAGCCACCCGAAGGCGATTCTCACAGGCTACTGAATCATTAGTGGTTGCAAAAGCAACATATAAGCCTGCTCATTTTCAGAGCAAATGGAGCTTATGTCAACTGTGGTATCAAATGGGTCACCCATAGTATGCTCAGGGCAGTAAACAACATGATGCTGGACATGCCAGCCGCAATTGCTCGTAAATATTATCAGGATCGCCTTATGAGGCAGATAAAAAGGAAAAAGGAAAAAGACAGGGAAAGGCTGGCACACAAAGAAAAAATATAATTTAACAAGAACTCTTCGTAAAAAAACGAAAAATAAATAAACGAAATAACAAGGCTCGCTGGCATATGACCCATAACAGTTATTCGGGCATGTAAATATACCGGTTGACATTTAAAAAAGCCGCAGTCCTGAATGAACTGCGGCGCTACGCCCTGAGAATTTATTAGCAGAAAAGTTTATTCAGCCTCTCCACGAAAATAAACCTGTTTAATATAACGACCCCGACCATCTCCATGCCCCAAATCCATAGAGACTAATGCTTCAGCTTCGTCGCGGCTCATTCCATTTTTAATATGATGATTTACAGCATCACGTGAATAAGCGTAACGCAAACTATGTGGGGCATTTTTACCATTCATCCCTGCCTCTCGTACAATATTTCGGTAACGATCTATTGCAGTATGCAGAGAAGGTTTATCAATCAGTTTTCCGTTATGTTCACTGACATAATGAATTGCCTTATCAAGAATTGATAAAACTTTTTCACGATTGAAAACTGTTGTCTCTCTCGGCCGCCCACCTTTCGTCCCAAATACAACGCGAACACGTTCATGATTATTAATCAGTGCCTGCCTCCATGTCTTTAAAGACTTTGCAGACTGCACGGTTTCTTCTGTTCTCAATCCGAGATATCGGGAAAGTTGCACAGCAAGAGCAACGCCTTCATCTTTTCTTTGAGCAAAACTGACCACAGCATTAAGTTTTTCGTCTGTAATAGGAAGTTTAGTTCCATCCCGGTTAGCACCAGAAATACCGAGCGCCTGATTACTCAGGTTAATGTGACTGGGATCGGCCAGTTTATTTCTTCCTGCTGATAATAAAACAGAACGGATAGCAGACATCTCATTCTGTAACGTCCTTAGAGACAAATTGTCTGCCTTCCTGCTCTCAATATACTTTTCAATATGGGAAGTTTTAATATGTTTTACGTCCCTGATCTGAATATTCAGTTCAGACAAACGTTCAGAAAACCGTTCTGCAATTCGTGAACGGTCAGCCACCGTTTTATAACTTCCCCTCCCCTGACGAGCAAGAGTGACGAGTTGTTTGCACAGCTGTTTACTGAATCTGGACATTTAACTATCTCCAAAGGCATACACGTCCCTCTGCTTGTAAAGAAGCAGACGGAACTGTAGACCAGCAATTCATTCCCCGACGACACGGTTGCTTTTGCGCTTCCTGCGTCTCGACTGGTATCTGTGCATCGGGGCGGCGAATTGTTGAGTTCTTGCGAGGCACCCCAGATCTCTGATCTGTTTGCTGCTTATGCAGAGCTGACTGACGTCAAGCTGCCTCCAACACTACTGCTCGTAGTGTCGCCATCGATACCGAGTCGATTTCCTCCTTACTGATAGTTGAACGTTCAGACGGCCTCCCGTCGTGCTTACGTTGATGTGAAAGTGAGTTTAATACCGTACCGACACGGACAACATGTTGGTCAGATGGTAGTAAAACGTTGAAAACCACGTCGTACGTGGGTTGAGACGTTATGCGCTGCGCGCGTCACTTGGTAGTGTCTTCGCCACTTCACAAGTGACGCCGCGCAGCTTCGTGCTCCTAATGCAACTCCGTAAGCGGCCAAATGTACCAAATGGCCTTATCCGTCGATGCAAAAGTCGTACGAAACTCAGGGCGTATCACTGCAAATGAGAAGACGTTGAACTGATGCCGTTCACAGAACGGAAGTGAATTGAAACTGGCAGATTTGCTACACAGTAAACCTTCATCGCCGCGTCATAGTGCGCTTTCATAGACGATATCTGCTTTCAAAGGTGAGCAGATTTGCCACATTTTTCATGTACTCCCTTTCAGGCTTAGAGAGTTTTATTGTGCAGTCACCCGAAGGCGCTCCTCACAGACTGCCGGAACATTGGTGGTCGCAGCTTAAGTGCGACTGTAGCCACCCGAAGGCGCTCATCACAGGCTACAAGAGCATTGGTGGTCGCCAGTGCGACAGTACAACAGTTTGATAGTACCAACAGGAAAATACGACGTCAAATGGATGTAGACATCGTTTTTTGGGTGAGTAATATGTAGGGAAAGTGCGAACAAGTCACCCAATGTAGGTCGTGATCGATACTATGCAATGTCTGTCTATTTTTTACACTCTAATTTTCCGGTTTTGAGCAATATATTGCCTATTCAGGCCAAATTTAGCCTTTTAGCTGGGTTATTACCAGATTTTAGGCGGATTTAG
>NZ_JAJFTC010000035.1:0-7157 GCF_020733125.1 Enterobacter cloacae complex sp. 2021EL-01169 | reverse complement strand
ACGGGGGAGACTTACCCGAAATCTGATTTATTCAACAAAGCCAAGTCTATCAGTAAAGAGAATGAGAGATCAAAGTGGTCATTTTAATTGAGCTGGATAACGGACATTTCAATTGAGCCTTGACAAAGCAATTGATTTTTATGTATTTAAATTTTCTTGCCCGGTTATCTCCAGGGTTCATGCCGTGCCGTATCCTGAGACTGGCTGAGAATACGTATGACCGTAACCACCGAATGCGATGGCACAAAATAGATCATGTGCTGTTCCACCGGCAACGAGCAGATATTGTCTCCCAGCTCCGCGCAATGCGTGCCGATGTCATGCATGGCCAGAACATCAAACACTGCGGCTATACGCCCAATATACGCATCCGCCTGAACAATCCCGAACTGTCGGAAGCTGTAGTCCCAGATTGCTTCCAGATCTTCTTCAGCTTTCGGTGTCAGCTCAATCTCTTTCATTTGCCACCCTGGCCCTGACATTATTCAGGAATACATCCTTGTTCCATGGTTTCGCCTCGCCGCTGCTGAGTCCTTCGGCCAGCAGATCGCGCAGTTCCTGAAGGCGGGATTCAGCCTGCTTCTCGCGCAAAAGACGCAGTGCGTCTCGCATGACTTCGCTCTGGGTACGGTAATCACCAGCCTTAACCAGGGAATCGATAAATTCGCGCAGCTCATCACCCACGTCCACCGTCATCGTACGGGCCATAACCCCTCCGTTTCATTATGTAAGATTTGTTCTTACATCAGTATACCATTTTACCATCAGGCTTCCATGCTCAGTGATCGAGACTATGGACTGCATTTATGAGATCAACAGGGATGCGAAATCAGATAGATATCTAATAGAATGCTGAGTTGTAGCCTTAAGCGAGAACTGGAAATGAAATTAACAGAAAATCGGGTAGATACACTCATCGATACCCTGAACGACCTAATCTGCGATGAGCAAAGTATTACTCGCGAACAGCGAGAAAATTTAATTAAAACGGTTGCCACACTGGGTGGGATTAAGGAGCGACTACGACTCATTTCTGCGGAGAAAGAAGCCAGACAGATCGCTAAAAACGAGAAGGTAAAGAAACCGCGCGAACCGGACCTGGTGTTTCCCCGTACTGGAAAGCCGTGGCTGCCAGAGGACCTCGATGTTATCCATTCCATTATCGACGATATACCTGATGACAGAATTGATGATCACATCCTGTGGCTTTCAAAACAGCAAGGGCGCACCCCCTATGCTGTCGCACTGAAGATTGTTGGTGTAGGAAGAATGGATGATGAGTGGGCGAAAGCCTGGAAACCCGCAGCAAAATCGCTTCGAGAAGATTATGCAAAGCTTCATCCTGCTCCCTCTTCGGATATCAGCCAGGAATAATCGGTTTTAGGTTGAGATGTATATTAAGTTATTTTGCAGCAGCCTGTTTTATAACTATAAAAATCTGCCCCTGCAAAATATGGTAAAATAATAAGCAATTGCACTCCTTAATCTAAATATATCAATATATTTGCCGATATATGTAGTAAGGAAGGGAGTGTTATGAACGATTTTCATATTTTAAATATCTGTATTCAGAATAAGGATGTGGCAGGTGCAATGCGCGTGCTGTGTGATAAATCAGAATTTGCGGTGCGCAAGATTCTGGAGAAACTAAAGATCAGGGTCACAACGCAAACCGGCAGGGCATTCTGGCATTATGTTCAGGGTTGGCTGTTAACCGCGTGTCGCCAGGGGTATATACAACATGAATCATTCAGTACCCAACGTTCTTCCCAGTATCCGGAACGCGTGCCAGCTCAGTCCCGCAGCTCTCGATATGGTCAAGCTCCTCGCACTTCTGGCCATGATTATCGACCACACGAATACGGTGTTTCTGTCGCCAGCCTGGCCGATGATGTATGCGCTTGGCCGGATGGCCTTCCCCCTGTTCACGCTTATATGGGCGATGAACGTACAGCGCACCCCGGAACGACTTCAGAAGAGAGCCAATCGGTTGTGGATCTGGGCAATCATTACGCAGCCGGTGTTCAGCCTGGCCTTCCTGCATCACCAGCCCTGGTGGGCCCTGAACATTCTGTTCGTATTTGCCGGCGTCACGCAGCTGCTTGCCCTGCAGTACCGGCACGGCCGGAAAGGAATGCTTGCGGGATATCTGATCCTGGCCCTAATGATTTGGCCACTGGAGCCGGCAAGCTACGGGCTGGCAGGAATTACGCTGGCCATCAGTATGGCAACCTTATCAGGCAGTGGCATGCCCGGAGTGAAGCGAATGGCGGTCGCTGGCGTCGTGCTGTCACTGATTTGTTTAAACGGGTTGTCGCATATCCTGAACCTGCCCGCAGAAACATTATTACTGGCCACGCTGCCTACTCTGGTATTCCCCCTGGTGGTGGTTTCTTTCTGCAGGGAAATCTGTCCGGAAGGCCGCCAGCGTTTCATGCCGCGTAATTTCTTTTATTATGCTTACGCCGGTCACCTGGGGATTATTGGTCTGATACAGTATACTTTCGCCTGATTAGGGAGGACGTGATGGCTATCAGTGAGAAAGAGCTGCTTGAGGCAGGTTTCAGCAAAAGCGAAGTGGATAATTTACAGGGCCGGCTTGCAGCAGGCGGAGGCACCATGCAGCATCTCATCGATGCGCTCTCACGGCGCTTCCGGGTGTCGGTATGGATCACTGTCGCGCTGGTTCTGGTTATGCTGGTCACCCTCATTGCCGGCAGCCGGACACACATTCTTTCCGGGGGCATGAGTTCCCTTGTAGTCCTGATCATTGCCTGGGTGACCTTCCCACCTGTACTGGGCTGGAAGGCATTCCGCCTGCAGAAGACTATTTCCCGGAAGGTTCAATAGTCAGTAAATCAAGCGCCACTTTGGCTTTAACTCCCCATCCCGCAATTTTAAGCGCCATTGCGGGACGTGGCGTGCCGGATACTTTCCTGAAGAAATCGGGCCTGGTCCAGTACCACAGCCGTTGTGCTTCGGGTTTCAGCCTCAGGCCATATGCGCCATAGACTTCGCTGAAGAGTGTGACAGCCTTATACGTCCCCAGCCCCTGCTGCCGGCTGAAGCCCAGAAATTCAGCGATCTCCATCGAGCCGTCAGCGAATATTCCCTCCGTCTGCTTATCACCGAGGAGGTTGTGCGCGGCTTCCCGTGAAATCGTGTTAAAGCCATTTACAACAATCACCGCGCCAGCCACCACGCCCACCGGCGTCATTGAGGACATCATGACGATCCCACCAAAGATGGCCGCACCGGCCACCACGACGTCGACCGCTGAAATGATGTAGCCCACAATTTTGTTCTCGTCCCGGACAACCTTCACCTCGGCATAGAGTTTTGCATAGCCGGTTCTGAGCGATCGGGACTGCTCCAGCAGGCTGGTATTTTCAGCCCGTAAGGCCCGCAGACAGGCCATACAGTCGTCATCCGTTTTCGCCCGGCGCGCGGCCTCAAACTGGGCCATGATGAATGCCCTGATCTCATCCACAAACTGAATCCGGATAAAACCATCCTGAAGGTGCATAGCCGCCACAGTGTTTGCCGTGTTAACCAGTTTCCAGGCCTCCAGGTTGATCATGGTTTCCGCCCAGGCACGGGGATTCTGGCCGGGTAAAAGCAACGTGTCCATTTTATCGCCTCGCTAATCTGTTTCTGAAAGCATATTCCCGAAACGATTTTTGACAACAAAAAATGGGCACGCTGTCCTGCAGAACTCACTGATGCCGCATCGCGGCATGGAGGCGCCAGCTGAGGCCAGACAGGGAGAGAATGCCTACGGGCGCCGTGACCGGCGTAAGCCGCTGCGGTTTGAAAGGTTCTGCCTGTCCCAACCCATTCCCTGCGAGGCCTCACCCGCTTAAAGCCATTCCGGTTGTTAATGTGCGCGGTCGGAGTGAGTCCGTCAAGGCCTGGGGCCGCTGACGGGCTGTATCTCCGCGTTAGCGCCGTGAGGCGCTTACGAGCGTGTACAGCGGGCTTAACGCGACTCTAGCTGCAGCTGCTCTGATTTCTAGTTACAACATCCCTCTTAAAGCGAGGGTGTTCCGGCCCTTCGGGCCGGGGCGGCGTCGCTTTAGTAGGGGTCAGGCCAGGAGACGGTGTCAGGTTCTGACCAGAACGGGGCCCGTCGCTTGCGACGGGAGGTATTTTTGATTTTCATCTGAGCGCGCGGCCGTGAGGCCGCTGCATGCGAAGGCCTTTTTAATTATCCACAGAGTGGCGGAAGACAAAGATCCACTCTGGAATGAAATGAACAGAGCGATAAAAAAAAGGGGTTAGATTAAATTGCGGGTTCTGTTTTTTTCATTTCCGGAAAAGGTGACTTATTCGTTTGCGGATTTCTGTGGAAAAAAGAATTCATCGCTATTCCTGGCCATCAGGGCAATGCGTTTGCGTCAGAAAATGCCGCCCGACCGGGTCGGCGGGAACAAAAAATGCTCAATTTTTCCGGAAAAAACCAGCACCAGAAGCCCCGGCGAGGGGCATGTGAACAGAGGGAGATGATGTGCCGTATATCGCGGCTAGTCCGGCGGTGACAGCGCCAGGTCCAGCTGGTAAAGATGCTGAATCGCCAGCTGTGTCAGTCGTTCCGGCGTACACCAGTACGCCTCATCATGAGGAAGGGTTTTGAAAACCCATTTTTCCATGGCATGAAGACGTTCATCCACCGGCAGCTTTATCAGATTATTGGCACGTTTACGCTCAGCGCCTTTTTTACGACGGTAAATCAGTGCTTCACGGCGCTTACGGGCAGACCAGCATTTACGCGCGGAGTGGGGCTGAACATCATCATGTTCGTTAATCACCCCGTCCCGGATCAGCTGCTCGCGCTCAGCGCTCTGACGGAGCTTCTTATCCTGCTCCTTAAACAGCTTGTCCATATTGACGCCCAGCATCTGGAATCCCAGGTGGGTGATATAGACATAGGTCGGCAGCCAGGAGCGGGATTCACGATCCCAGGTGCGTTCTTCCGCCAGCCCAAGCACACCAAAGCGTACCTGCTCTTCAATCAGGCGGGATAAGCGTGACACTGTCACCTCCGTTTCCGGGATGACATTTCCTTTAGCGTCCTTCGGGCTTAACTCTCTGGCCAGCCTGGAGATACACATGCCGACGGTATGCTTGCCGCCATCACAGAAACTGATGAGCAGGGGCCAGAGGGAGTCGATCAGGCACCGGCGTTCCGGCCGGAAACCATATTTGCGTCCTGCCTTACGGCGACCCGTGACAAAAAGGGGATGACGGGAAACGTGAACACGCAGTCTGGGGCGGCCGGTCCGCTTGTCGAACATCACGAGACGGTTGTAGGCATGCCCCAGTTCCCCGGAGAGCTTTTTATAATGCTCAGGACGGAACCAGGACGGGTTTTCACATTTGGCTTTTGTGGAGTGTTCACCGCGCTTACGGCGGGTCCGCTTTTTGACCGGCTCAGTAAGAAAATTATCCTGTGTGCCGGCATCGACGTCCTGCCAGAAACGGATTAACTCTTCGGCCGGAAGCTCAGACCAGTGAACAGAAATCTGCTTGTCATTCACGGCGGCCTGTTCTTATGGCGGCCGGGTGTTGTGTTATGTGGTGCATGCGTTATAATCCTTCACAGGCAACGCGCCTGCTTTTGGACCCCCTGATATCTGTGTCTTCCGCCAAGATGATGACAGTTATCGGGGGGTTTGTGCATTCAGGCACCGGGAAATCCCGTTACCTGCTCCTGAACGTTTTAACGGACACGTCCTGTCCCTGTTTGTTTCCGGAAGTCCGCATTTCTCCCGTAAACGCTCTTTGCCACCCGCCTGCCTCACCACAAAGCAGTCAAACCCTCAGTTTGAGTTAGGTCACAAAAGTAATCTGAATCAACAATCTGTCCCACCACAAGACGATCGCTGACGATCCGAATACTACCTTCTCGCTGGCAATATTTCCAGATGTCAGGCCAGATTAGCGTCTATCGTTTGCGTGCTAATTGTCCTGAAGGGATTTTTAACCGGCGCCGTGCACAGTAATGTCAGCGAGTTGGGTTTGATTAGGTTTGCCTGGGCAGGGTAGAGAAATTTAGAGGAGGGGCTTTAGCACAGTAATTACACGCTGACTCTTTCGTATTATCACTGCATTTGGATAAATCCGTGTAGCATTTGCTATACAACACCTTTATGCTATGCTTGTATAGCAATTGCTTTACAAGGAGCGCACTCATGAAATCAGATGTTCAGCTCAACCTCAGAGCCAAAGAATCTCAAAGAGCACTTATTGATGCTGCAGCAGAGATTCTCCATAAATCACGCACAGACTTCATTCTGGAAATGGCATGCCAGGCGGCCGAGAATGTTATCCTCGACCGTCGCGTTTTTAATTTTAACGATGAGCAGTACGCAGAGTTTATTGATATGCTCGATGCACCAGTTGCGGATAACGTTGCCATTGATAAACTGCTGGCAAGGAAACCTCAGTGGGACGTGTAACAGCACCAGAACCATTATCCAGTTGCCATCAACTTGCTGAGTTCGCCAGTGGTGAGACTGTACTTGATGACTGGCTTAAACAGAGAGGATTGAAAAACCAGGCTCTGGGGGCTGCCCGAACGTTCGTAGTTTGTAAAGCAAACACGAAACAGGTTGCCGGTTTTTACTCTCTGGCCACCGGCAGCGTTAACCACGTGGAAGCAACGGGAAGTCTCAGGCGCAACATGCCAGATCCTATTCCGGTAATCATACTTGCTCGCCTGGCAGTCGATGTTTCATTCCGGGGAAAGGGGCTCGGGGCCGATTTACTGCATGATGCAGTTCTGCGCTGTTATCGTGTAGCTGAGAATATTGGAGTCCGTGCAATTATGGTTCATGCACTGACTGAAGAAGCCAAAAGTTTTTATCTTCATCATGGCTTTAAGCCATCGCAAACCCAGGAACGTACACTGTTTCTCAAGTTACCACAGTAGGTTGTGAGACCGGAAAGGAGCACCTCTGTAAGATAACTAATTGATTATTAATTAAAATATTATTCCATTTAACATAATCTTTGTTGTGCGCACCAACTGTGTAATGGCTCAATAGTAATGTCCGCCTGTGGCTCAATTCAGATGTCCGCGCTATGGTAAGCTTCACTGGTCCGTTTAAACTACCGGGAGGCATATCATGAGCGCAGAAAGCTCAGGAGTGTTTACT
>NZ_JAJFTC010000034.1:0-7502 GCF_020733125.1 Enterobacter cloacae complex sp. 2021EL-01169 | reverse complement strand
GGTCTGACGGCGCTTAGTGCTGAATTCACTATCGGCGAAGGTGAGTTGATGGCTCATGATGTCCCTCTGGGATGCGCTCCGGATGAATATGATGATCTCATATCAGGAACTTGTTCGCACCTTCCCTAGCTCTTTCATCATCCTAGAAGAACTCTTAATTAAGTATTCTTCAAGTGGGCCAGCATATGCCCCTGATGTCACGATCGTTAGTTGCGTAAGAGGATGAGTCAAACTCTCAATGCCCTTCAGGATGTCATTCTGGACAGCAGCAATATAAACAGGCGAAGCCGCAATCAAATATTCATCATTCGGACTGGACTGCATTAACTGGCTTATAGTTGCGCAACGGTTATGCTTTCCTAGTGATTTTGTGATGGCTTTCCACCAGAGATCATGCCTGAATGGTACTTGATGAAATGTCGCCTCGTAAGAGGGCACCCGATCTCGACTATTTAAAAACCCCATCCCGGCAGAGATTATCCACAACTCCAGATTTCTGGTTGAGTTTAAAATTTCCTTTGCCGTAGACCAGTGATTACCTGAATACAAGGACAATGCCGGTACCGCCTGATTACTTCTGGCGTCGTCTACAATGTTACTCCAGGCATATGCTGCGTCGTCCGGGGTTTGTTTTGGATCTATGTCCAATGTCGGCCAGACGTGGCCCTGATGATTCTTGCCCTTTGTACAGGAAGTGATTAAGTGTACTGAGCGTTCAGAGAACATTATCTTCCTTACATACCCATAGAACAGCTTTCTAAGAACGGTGGGCTCGCCTGAAAATTACAAATCAGCCCCTTTCACGGCATCATTTTGATTCTTCGCGTCTGCCCCCAGTAAGATGACCGGTTTTCTGCATGACAGTGTTATTCCTAACAAACGCAACACAAAACCACGCCAGCCAGAGCAAATTTTTTCATTTGCTGCGTAAAGCCTATTGTTTTCTCTTTTAAGCTTCGCCCACTCGTTACAGAGGGTAACATCATCAAGCGCTGTTATATGCTTCGCCTCACCTTCGACGATAACGGTATGGATACCGTATGCTGTAAATCTCATACTATTTTCCAGAACCCAGTTGCGGTATTCGTTGAGTCCACCTTCGGAACCGGTAGCTCTGCGCCACATTTCAATTTGCTTGTGTGATGGGTCAAGTGTACTTGTCATTGAAGCCTCGTCTCAGCGATAACGCTTGAAATAGCCCGCTTTGGTCAAAATGAAATTAGCCATCTGACTGGCGATTTGATTGTATCTTACTCATAGTGCCCAACCTATAGGTTAAAAAGGGGCATTTTCGCTTTATAGCGTGTTCAACATCATCAATCATCCCAAGAAAGGCTGGCTTATTAAGCCGGTCCATCATTTTCTGTATATCTCTCATCAATTTTTATATCCGGCCTGAAGTGCACCGTTCAAGCACACCGATCAGGCAGTTAGTCACTAGTTAACTCTTTACTAGAGACTAAATTCCATTGATTTACGTGACAACGTCACGTCATTAAGGTTTGCAAATGCCTAATTTTCATACTATGGGATTTAATTAGGAGTAAATCCCACAGGTTTACATAAAGCTGACATTTAAAAGTGTTAAAAATCAATCAGATAGAAAGAAAAGGCTCTCCGGAAGAACTCTTCTCATTATTTCGCCGCCCGGGGTTATTGCTGACAGATCTGAAAGTGCTAATATGTTAGTCATTAGTAATTAGTAAAGCCTTTACTAAACGCGTTTCTACGTAAATTCTATTGGTTTTAGAGGGTCCTACTGTCCGAAGACAATAAAGTTGTACACAAAGCACTAAAGTTGTAACCATTCTCAAAAAACGACGCTAATGTTGTATGCTTACTGAATGTGTGGTTATAGGGTTGGAGACTATAAAATGCACATATAGGTACGTATCAATGTCGTTTTTTGGGTACGATCATGGGTAGGGGTAGGCGTCTCAAATCCTATTTGGATTATGAAAATGCGCTAGGTGACGGCATAGGAGTGGGCTATGGCCAAAGTTATCAGCCCTGGCTTAGAGCTCAGGACGTTAAATCCCGTGGAAACCGTTCGATAGTCTTTGGCCTTAAGACGTTTCGAAACCATCATCATGGGGTTTGAGGGCCAATGATGTAAAAAACCACGCTAAGGAGATAATTCATTGTTTAAATTGAGATTTAACGGCCTCAATTCCCCCTTCATAATATCCTCCGGTAGTGTGAACGTATAATGTCCCAGCATGTTGATATGACCGTGCATCAGAGGCGAAAGCCGCGCGATATGTTCATCCTCTGGCCCTTCCCCGATGCTGCGCAGGTGCGACAAGGCTTCCTGCATATAAAGCGTATTCCACAGCACCACTGCGTTTGTCACCAGACCCAGCGCACCCAACTGATCTTCCTGCCCCTCGCGGTAACGTTTTCTGATCTCGCCACGCTGACCGTAGCAGATGGCTCTTGCAACGGCATGGCGGCCTTCACCCCGGTTCAACTGTGTTAGGATCCGGCGACGATAGTCCTCATCATCAATATAGTTGAGAAGATACAGTGTCTTGTTAACTCTTCCGACCTCCATTATTGCCTGAGCAAGCCCTGACGGTCGGGTACTTCTCAATAGCGATCGAATGAGTTCTGACGCATGAATAGTGCCCAGCTTCAGCGAACCGGCAACCCGCATCATCTCATCCCAGTGGCTTTCGATTTTAGAAAGGTCAACACAACCCCGCGCCAGTTTGTCCAACGCCCCGTAATTCGCTGCTTTGTCGGCCCGCCAGAACACAGCCTCACCCGCATCCGCCAGACGAGGTGAAAATTGGTATCCCAGTAGCCAGAACAGGCCAAAGATAATGTCACTGGTACCTGCTGTGTCCGTCATGATTTCAACCGGGTTTAGTCCCGTTTGTTGCTCAAGTAGCCCTTCCAGCACAAAGATGGAATCCCGCAGTGTTCCAGGAATCACTATGCCATGAAAACCCGAATATTGGTCAGAGACAAAGTTGTACCAGGTGATGCCGCGCCCTGAACCAAAGTATTTTCTGTTGGGGCCAGAATTCACCGTTTTCACTGGCGTGACAAAACGCATACCATCAGCGGAGGCTACCTCCCCGCCCCCCAGTATCCTGCCAACGCTAACGAGGACTGAAAATCAACCAGCCGCGCATTGGCGCTAACCAGCGTTTCTGCTCGGATGTAGTTCTGTTTCACCCAGCTCAGACGATGGCGAGTCAGTGCAGGGATATTGTGCTTGATCAGCGGCTCATGTCCGATATTGCAGGCCTCAGCCAGCATCACCGCACACAGGCTTATATGCAGATCCTGCGCACGGGCACCTGACTCGCTGACATGGCTGAATTCACGGGTGAAGCCAGTTCTGGCGTCAATCTCGAGCAACAGTTCTGTCAGGTCAACGGGTGGAAGCAATTGTCTGACTCGGCTGCTCAGTTGTATCAGCGCCGGTGGTTCATCCAATTTATCCAGGCTGCTGATGGTCAGCGAAGGATGTTTACCTTCATTGCAGATGTCCACGGCGGTATTGCGATCAAAACGTGATGCCACCGTTTTCCAGGTTTCATCTAACTGAGCGGCCAATTGCTCCGATGCTTTACTGCCATTAGTGGGGTGACCCAATGCCCGGCAGACTGGAACCCGCTGCGCCTGCCATTCCTCCCCCTGAAGAAGTTTTTGGCGCGGATCACCCCAACGATCGCTGTTTTCCAACCAGATGTCACGACGGCGTAGCGCATCCTGAAGTCGCTCCAGCAGACACAACGAGTAACCTGCTCGCTGTATCCGACCGTCAGCATCGTACACCAGGCGTTTCCAAGGGCCTGAAATGATATGTTCAGGTGCATCGTCCAGGATCCGTTTTTTCGAGCCGTTTAGCTCTGCCAGGTAATGGATGGCAGCCAAGGTATGTTCACCGTCTGGGGCCGCACGGAAGTGCAGATCGCGCAGTAGTGCGGGCAAAAAACGCCTTACCCGTCCGTATTGCTCCACCATTTCATCCTGAAAGTTTGTATCCTGGGGGCGGGCCAGTTCATTCACTTTTTCCACGGACTCTGCCAGTCTGGCGACAGACACACTGCTGAATATGGTCTTTCGCAGCAAATCATCGGCGGTATCTTCATCAAGTAAAAGTGCGCATGCCCGCGCCAGCAGCAACGCCGCGCGGTCAAGATCCTTGAGCGTCCTAAGTCGCTTTTTCTGCCCGGTTTTCTTCGCCTCCCGGGTAATATTGAGGATCAGCATATCCAGCACGTCAACGGCCTCGTCCAGCGCCGAGATTTCTTGCGCTTTCACGAATGCGGTAAGGATCGCCAGCCGCCGTTCTTCTGGCATTCTGCTGATATATTTCACCGATGCCATTCCGGCATAGCGTGCCAGATTGCGGAGCTGTATGGCGGGCAGCCCAGTGAAATTCAGACAGGAAAACTCCAGGCTGCGCAGGCGAGTGTAACGTTCAAGTGCTTCAGTGAACGCGGGGCCGCTGATAGTGACAGGGCCTCTTTTTAGGTGCTCCATCACTGAGAGTCGCTGTCCTTCGGGGATTTCAAGTAACCCAGCCAGTTGTGCGGTCTGCCAACGGTTTGGCAGCGCGGCCAATTTTCGCCACAAGCGGCGGGTCGCACGCTCACGGATTTCACCAATGACTCTCGTCAGGGTGGATGCGGCTGGCAACAACACTTTATTTTGAAGCAACCACGCGGTGGCAAAATCGAACATCAGTCCGGGGCGTTCATTACTGAGCCATGCACGGGTATACAGCAATCGCTTCAGTCTGAACGACCACGGGAAATCACCGAAATCATGATAGCTATAGTGCTGCCTGATAAGCCCGTGGTGCTCCCAACGTGTGTTTTCCCTTTGAGCATAGCGGGAAATGATCTCTGGATAGCGGATGTTAAGTTGCCTTGCGACATAAAACTGGACACCGGGCGGTATTTGCATGAGATCGGACAAGAAGGTTCCCAGAAAGCGGGCAGTTGTGAGTTGAAGGGCAATTCCCAACCGGTTATGCCTGCCCCTACGCAGGTTGATGAAAGTAAGGTCTCGCTCATCAAGATGAAAATACCGTGCCAGCTGGATCTCGTTTGGCTCTGCGGCATAACGCCCGTAGTTCTGTGTCTGTTTGTCGGTCAGAAAATCAGCAGCCATCACGCATCCTTTCGTAAACGGGTGTTCTGTTCTCTTTTTAACCGTCTCAAATGTTATGAGTTTTGATACCACCCAAAACGGTACTGAATGTCAGTATCAAAAATCGTGATTTATGCATTATGATACTACACAGTATGGCACTGTTGCAAAGTTAGCGATGAGGCAGCCTTTTGTCTTATTCAAAGGCCTTACATTTCAAAAACTCTGCTTACCAGGCGCATTTCGCCCAGGGGATCACCATAATAAAATGCTGAGGCCTGGCCTTTGCGTAGTGCACGCATCACCTCAATACCTTTGATGGTGGCGTAAGCCGTCTTCATGGATTTAAATCCCAGCGTGGCGCCGATTATCCGTTTCAGTTTGCCATGATCGCATTCAATCACGTTGTTCCGGTACTTAATCTGTCGGTGTTCAACGTCAGACGGGCACCGGCCTTCGCGTTTGAGCAGAGCAAGCGCGCGACCATAGGCGGGCGCTTTATCCGTGTTGATGAATCGCGGGATCTGCCACTTCTTCACGTTGTTGAGGATTTTACCCAGAAACCGGTATGCAGCTTTGCTGTTACGACGGGAGGAGAGATAAAAATCGACAGTGCGGCCCCGGCTGTCGACGGCCCGGTACAGATACGCCCAGCGGCCATTGACCTTCACGTAGGTTTCATCCATGTGCCACGGGCAAAGATCGGAAGGGTTACGCCAGTACCAGCGCAGCCGTTTTTCCATTTCAGGCGCATAACGCTGAACCCAGCGGTAAATCGTGGAGTGATCGACATTCACTCCGCGTTCAGCCAGCATCTCCTGCAGCTCACGGTAACTGATGCCGTATTTGCAGTACCAGCGTACGGCCCACAGAATGATGTCACGCTGAAAATGCCGGCCTTTGAATGGGTTCATGTGCAGCTCCATCAGCAAAAGGGGATGATAAGTTTATCACCACCGACTATTTGCAACAGTGCCGCAACAGCCATCACCAACACAACATCTTGTGCGCCGGCAGCTGATCGCGGCCACCATATCTAGTGTTTCAATTTTGGATTGCGCAATCCAAAATAGGCGTAAAAATAACGATGGTTTTCTTTACATGATTGGATTTGCTGGCCACTGTCATTTTCAGAAGACGACTGCACCAGACAACGCGGTTTGAAGGCTGTTGTGCAGTCGTCTATTGAACGAACAGTATCAGGAGTCCGCTGCACGAATGATGACCTCAAGCCGGTTCTGGTCGCGCTGGCGACCGATCAGCCCCTGGATGTGCGATACCGCGACCACGATCTTTCCGGCGATTGGGCGGGCTACCGCGAATGCTACATCAAGCCCGACCTGCTGCTGATCTACCGCAAGTCCGACGCCGACACCCTGCGACTGGCGCGGCTTGGCTCCCATAGCGAGCTGTTCGGCTGATGCCAGTCGCCTTGTCCGCCAAACGATCATTAGGCGGCCAAACCGGACGCCTGTCCGAAAACATCTTGCGCAACGGGATGACGGACAATAAGATAGGCGGACGGTATAACGGACAAATGGGCGGAAATGGCACTCATCGGCTATGCGCGGGTATCGACGGCGGAACAGGACACCGCCTTGCAGACGGATGCGCTGCGCAATGCAGGCTGCGAACGGGTTTTCGAGGACACGGCATCCGGGGCCAAGGCAGACCGGCCCGGCTTGGCCGATGCGCTGGCTTATCTGCGCGATGGCGATGTGCTGGTCGTCTGGCGGCTGGATCGGCTTGGCCGCTCCCTGCCGCACCTGATTGAGACGGTCGGCAAGCTGGAAGCACGGGGCGTCGGCTTCCGCTCGTTGACTGAAAACATCGACACCACCACGCCGGGCGGACGGCTCATCTTCCATGTGTTCGGTGCGCTGGGCCAGTTCGAGCGCGACCTGATCCGCGAGCGCACCAAGGCCGGGTTGACCGCTGCCGCCGCACGCGGGCGCAAAGGCGGACGCAAGCCGGTTGTCACTGCCGACAAGTTGCAACGAGCGCGGGAGCTTGTCGCCAACGGCTTGAATGTCCGCGAGGCCGCCGCACGCCTCAAGGTAGGAAAAACCGCTCTCTACGCTGCCTTGCAGGCGGCCAGTTCTGGCAGTGCAGCCGACTCCTGATATTTCGTGCAGTCGCCTTCTGAAAACGACAGGCGGCGCTCTTGTCTTTCATGGCGTAATGTCTCCGGTTCTAGTCGCAAGTATTCTATTTCATGCAACTAAAACACGCGACAAAAAACGCCAGGGAAAGGGCAGGGTGGTGTCGTTTTCAGAAGACGGCTGCACTGAACGTCAGAAGCCGACTGCACTATAGCAGCGGAGGGGTTGGATCCATCAGGCAACGACGGGCTGCTGCCGGCCATCAGCGGACGCAGGGAGGACTTTCCG
>NZ_JAJFTC010000033.1:0-9064 GCF_020733125.1 Enterobacter cloacae complex sp. 2021EL-01169 | reverse complement strand
AAATCCCCTCAACAATATTGGCCCTACAAATAATTGATTACGTTAGAAATTCATTAACCTTCCTCTATATAAACACACCGATATATCTGTAATCGTTTAATGCCTGAGGAAATTACCATTGCCAGAATCACGCCGGCAATGGTTAAAATGCAATCATCAGTTAGTTATAGGGGAAGTTTTTGCAACATTCTTCAGTGACTCCGTCATGGTAAACTCAGGCGACCAAATGTTTGCTAACTGATGCACAGTCATATTGGCGGAAATAATATAGGTCGCAGCTGCTATCACATCACCTGCGGATTCACTGACCATGTGAACGCCTAAAATCGTTCCGGTTTGACTATCAGAAACCAGTCTGATTAAACCATCGCTATGGCGGCTGACAATAGCACGTAAAACAAAAGCTACAGGGAGTTCTCGGATCTCATATGGGATTCCTCTTTCTTCAGCTTGCAATGGAGTCAAACCTACAGAAGCCAACTCAGGGGAGGTGAAGGTAACCCGAGGGAGGGCATTGTAATCCAGAGAGGAGAGCTCGCCCCCAAGTGCATTGCTTGCCGCTAATCTTCCTTGTTCAACAGCGACGTAAACAAATTGTGCTTCACCTGTAACATCACCTGCAGCCCAGATCCGTGGATTCGATGTCATTAGATGCTTATCGACAATGACCTGTCCACGCGCACCGACCGACACATTGACAGCGTCCAGATTCAGTTTTTCAGTCACAGGGCGGCGCCCTGTTGCGATAAGAATTTTCTCTGCCGTAATTACGTGAGTATCCTCACCGACGATAACCGTACAAATAACTAAATCACCACCCACCTTAACTTGTTTTAAGTCTGCCCCGGTCAAAAACTCAACACCCTGTTTAGTAAGCGACTCTTTTAAAGTGGCAGAGATAGCATGATCTTCAAAGGGAGCGATTCTCGGTGCAACCTCGATTACTTTGACTTTTGAACCCAAACGGGAAAATAACTGTGCTTGCTCCAAACCAATAGCGTTTCCACCAACTACCAGCAAAGATTCCGGCACACTTTTAAGGGACATTGCGGAAGAAGAGGTTAAAAAATCCACATCGAGCAAACCGGGTATCTCTGGAATAAATGGGCTCGCACCACTGGCTATAATTACATGCTTCGCTTGAACTTGTATCGAGTCTTCAGAGCCTTCGACAACCAAACTAACACAATCGCGGTTTTCAGAAGGAGTGAATACTGCAGTACCAAGTAAAACATTGATCCCAGCTTCAACGGGTCCCTTCACATGAAATGTATCACGGAACTGAGTAATCATTTGGTCTTTATCGTTAACCAACAATGCCAGATTTGCAGGCTCTGCATACGTTTTAATGCCAGGGAAATTTTGATGCAATGCAGCAAAACGAGTAGCAGCCGCAGCCAAAAGTGTTTTTGATGGAACGCACCCAACATTAAGACAGGTACCCCCGGCTGTTCCATGCTCGATCATTGCTACAGACTTACCAAGCCTACGAGCCTCATTTGCGGCTGCCCTAGCGGCAGAGCCGGATCCTATGGTAACCAGGTCATAGGTGCTAGTTAGCACTTCGAAGTGTTCAGGATTGGAGATAGTTTGCATAACAGCCTCATTAAATGAATATCAAAGGAGACAGATTTGTCTCCCACTCCAAACAAGAGTAGACAGATCTGTCTCCTTATGTCAATATTCGACTTTTACAATGAACAGGCGTAGCTCCAATGGACAAAAAAGAAAAAATAATATCTACTGCTTTTAATCTTTTTTATCAGTACGGCGTGCATGCTGTCGGTATCAATCGTGTGATATCGGAATCTGGGGTTGCAAAGAAAACCCTCTACACCTACTTTCCAAGTAAAGAAGAACTTATTGCAGCCACAGTGGAATATTGTGACCTGCGATACTTCTCCAGGTTACAATCACGCATCAAAAAAATAGAAGATGGACGACTAACAATTCTAGAGTTGTTTAATGATCTTGATGACTCCATAAATAGAAGAATTATTGCATCTCCCCCTTTCTATGGCTGCTATTTTATCAATGTCAGTGCCGAATTTAGCAACCCTGAAAATCTAATTCATAAAATTTGCGCTAAAAATAAAAATGAAATGTACGAATTAATTAAGCATCATGTATCTAAAATACTTCCCTCTGAAAAAGACGTTATTGAGGTTTCGGAAACCATCAATATGCTATTTGAAGGTGCAATTGTTAGAGCTCATATCCTTCAGGATTTGCAATCTGCGATAAAAGCTCGCACAGCGGTTGAGAAAATCATTCTTTCCGAACTGAAATAATATCACTTCGAACCATCAGCATTTTAGTTTATGCCTATCCGATTAGTATTATTGACTCAAAAACCGTAATGACTTTCTAAAAAAACGCAAAAAAAAAGGGCCTGAAACAGTTGGCCCTAAATGTCTACCTGAGGAAAAAGTTAGAATAATATAATGTACCTTGACGGTTAGTCGTGTTGATTATTCTTGGTAGGAATTAAAATATCCATCAACACTCGATAAATTCCTAACCCATTATTTTCCTATTCACCCAGAACAGCGGTCATGTGCACACGATTACCAGTATATGCAGAAATGATTTTGTAGGAGGTTTTTGCCTCTTTTGCCTTAGCCGCAATCTGCGCTTCAGCGCCATCAAGAGTTGTGTCAGTAACACTAATGTTCTGTGCCAGGCCAGAGAAGGACACAGCGGATAACAAAGAGGCAGCGGCGATAGATTTGATGTTTTTCATATAGATAAATCCTAGTTTAGTTAATGTTCATCATCTGAGCATAATGCTCGTTTCCTGTTGATGAACATTAAAAACCCTGCAATAGCTATAGGGTCAATACTACTTTTTGTAAATTTTTGTATGTACTAACGTTGAGCCATAAACCTTACAATTTTGTTTTTAGCTTATGTACTTATGACCGGCTGGGCTGATACCCTTACCAAGAAGTTTCTATACATTCGATCTTTCCGGTACTAAAACGCAAGCCTTTCCGCGCATTTGACTCCATTGCCAGAACTGCAACAGCGTTATCAACTTGTCCTCAATGCACGTGAGATTTTATCTACAAATGTAAGGCTATCATCATAGAATTTAATGGTTTTAATTGTCTGTTTAAATCATCCTGTCTATTTTATACTCAATAATGAATTTGGAATTAGCACAATGACAAGAGTAATGTTAACAGCACCTACAAACACCATTTAACCATCCATCGCTCGGGTAATTTTAAGCTGATTACATTTAACAAATTTCTACTTGATTTCTCTGAACGATATTGCCTCTTACAAAGAATACCCATACTAAGGATAATGACGAATAAAGAACATGTCTTTTTTTGTGTATGATCGGTCTGTTTTTGTTGATCTGAATTTAAAAATACATGAAATAATATTGTCAACATAACTGATTTGGTAGAAGTATAAAATGACTGATTTGGTTTTATTCGGAATGTCCTTTCCATATATATTCAAAGTGATGGTACAAGGGTATCTTCTTTATGTTGCAGCCATGGCATTAGTCAAACACACCAAACTTTGGCATAAAGTATGGCATAAACCAATGCTTTCATTTTCTATATATATGTTAAGCTTATCCGTTAATTATTGGTTTTAAATATGAAAAATATTAAAAGCATTTCATTCACTATAATTGTATTTGTAATATCTTGCGCTGCTATTTATATAATATCAGACTCTCAAATAAATGGATTATGGACAAGAGACGGAAGAGTAAGAGCTGATGTAATTACTATGGTGGGGGAAGTCGACGGCTATATTACAGACGTGGCAGTAAAGGATAATCAGCACGTCAAGAAAGGACAGTTACTTTTCACAATCGACGATAGCGACTATACAATCCTGGCCGAAGAATCAAGGCAAGACATACAGTCGAAAAAATACAATATGGATAAACTTGCCAAAACATATCACCGAAAAAATGGATTATCTGGCACAGTTTTGAGCAATGAGGAGGTCAGCAATGCTGGTTTTGATTATTATATTGCTAAGTCAGACTATCAGGAATCAATTCATAAGAGTCGGCGTGACGAACTCAACCTGTCTAAGACTAAAATTTTTGCTCCCACTGATGGATATATAACAAATTTGTTAGTTCATACTGGCGACTACATCGCTAACGGTAAAAGCATTGTTTCTATAGTTAAAGACAACAGCTTCTATGTATACGCATATTTTCAAGAAGATCAACTTAATCGCATAAAGAAAGGACAAAAAACTGTAGTTACTCTTTTAAATGATAAAATTAGATTTAATGGAAGCGTAGAAAGCATTTCTAAAGGGATTCTTGATTATAGTAACAAGGGCTCTCAAGGCGAACTACATGAGGTCAACCCAACTTTTGAATGGGTACGGCTACCTATGCGTATTCCCGTAAGAATCGCAATTCCTTCTAATCAAGATAATTATGATCTTCTTGTATCTGGTATGACTTGCACTGTAACTATATCTGAAAACCATGAAAAACTTTGACAACGAAATGAGAATTTTCTCTCTAATATTTTCTGTTTTTATAATTGAGCTCGTATCATTTTACTTTAACATATCAGGGGGCCCTACGGCTGTAATGAGTGCTATCGTTGTATCACAAAGTTTTGTCGGCGCTCAATATTTAAAAGCTCGTAATAGGATAATCGGCACTATCCTGGGAATAATGGCATCATTTATATCAGCTTACCTTTATGTCGGTAATGAACTATATTTCATCGTTTTTTCCATGCTATGGATATCATTCATGAGCGTGATGATAAGTTTGGTTCCAACAGATAACTCGCATTTATTTCAGTTAGGTGCAAACACATATGCATTTGTTGCACTGCCATTAATTTTATCCCCTGAAGAAACATACTTTAACCTTATTACAAGAAGTACTGGTGTATTTATGGGAGTGGTAATCTTAGTTGTAACATCAGTGCTGATGCTTCTAAAGAGAAGTGATTATGATTTCAAAAAAAATATGCGTGGCATATTCAGGAAAACAATCAGAATAAACAAGAAAGTTGCGGAAGCAAATAATATTGAAAGGAAAGAAATTAAAAATTTGTTCACTGATATTTCCACATTAATCTCAAATAAGAGAAATATTGTATATGAACACGGTTTGGGTTTTAAATCTAAAGGCGCCCTTAAAACCTTCTCCATTTTATCCATGATGCTTTTCTTATATTCAAACACACTCCGTCATTATCTAAAAAATGAAGGAGAGAAGCTTGCTGATATAAAAAGTGATTTTTTAAACATTATCAAAAAATCACTTATGTGCAGGGCTGATATAAATAAATTCGACCACAGCAAGATAAAAATATCGAATATATTCCTTGAACACAAATCAGCCCTTGAAGCAGTAATACGTGGCATCCGAGCATTCACTATAACAGGTATTCTTTTAATTACATGGTATATTACCGGTTGGTCTGGTGGTCATGTGATGGTATCACTGGGAGTTGTGTATATGATCTTACTTACAACTTATCCTGCACCGGTAGCTGGCGGCAAGCATATGGTTTATGGAACAATCTTAGGCATGATTGTAGGATGGATTTATATTCAAACAATCTACAGTTCTCAATATACGTTCATATCACCCTCAATTTTCTTTATAGCTCAACTCCCAGTGCTAATAATCGGTAGTAGATTTCTATTTGTTGGTAAAACATTTCTTCTCGGAGTAACATTTCTGACAACATTTTACTTTGGGCTTCAGCCGAGCAATACCTCTGTTGTGTCCTATGAAACATTTATGGATAATAGCCTTGGAGCAACTGTAGGTTTAATCATTACTGGACTTGGGATCTCTATAATTTTTCCTGAGAAAAAACGCATTAAAAATGAAAAGTTAATTAAGGCCACAATCAAAGAGTTAGTCTATGCTCTGAAAAAGAAAAACTTAAACATGTCAAATGTAGTAAGGCATACACATGACAGATTACGTCTCTCAGATTCCCTGGAAAAGTGTACTTCTGACGACTTTTTAGTTTTAACAAATCTTTCATCTTTATTTATTATATTCCATTATATTTTTGAATACAAAAAGAACAGTGAGTTCATTACCATTATTGATAAACAATTAAACAAGTGGCTTGAAACTAATATGTTTATGATGGAAAATGAAACATTAGATGATCTTGAAGAACTTATCAGCAACGAAACTGGCGAAGTTCACAAATTATCAATGTGTGCTTATAGCATCCTTTTAGAGCTGAAGGATATTTATGAAAAATAATGATACCAACCATCAGATAGTTTCTACGGTAAGCATTTCTCAAGAACACATAACAATCCTCAACGATGTTCTAACGGCGCATACTGAGGTAGGCTTGCATAACCATGCGTGGGGACAGCTTAACGTTATAAATTCAGGTATGATTGAAACAGATATTGAGGGTGATATCACCTTGCTGGCCCCTTGGCAATATGCTATTTGGATCCCTGCGGGGTTGAATCACTCTAGCCATAATCTCAAAACCACTGAATATTGTTCAATCTGTATACCTCTGAAGCTTTGCAACAACCTACCTGAAAAAGCCTGTATTATAAATCTTACTGAAATAGGTAGAGCCATAATAAATACGATTTTGACAAAAAATATTTCTTATCTTTCCGGGAGAAAGGGTGAGAGTTTAGCCACAGTTTTTATTGATCAACTTGAGGATGCCTCAAAGGCGATGAATTACCTTCCAAACTCAAAAGACAAGTATTTACAGCCAATCTTGAGTTATCTCAAGGTTAACCCCGGAAGTAATCGCACGCTAAACGAATGGGCAAACATTGTTTTCACCTCAGAAAAAACCCTCACCAGGAAATTCAAGAGCGAACTTAATATGTCTTTCCGTGAATGGAGAGCAAGAGTGCGTTTTTTAAATTCGCTACCATTATTGAGGACAGAAAAAACCATCCAAGAGATATCTTATTTGCTAGGTTATAGTAACACATCATCCTTCATTATTATGTTTGAAAAACTCTCGGGTACAACCCCCGAAAAGTACCGCAAAAACATATAACCACACCATTAAGCCAAGTGACTTTCAAATGTGTAGAACTGACAAATTTCAGCTTAGCGTCTTAAACACCATCATTTTTACAATAGATGCACCTATAAAAACAGGGTTATCAATCAATCATTTATCTATTATTTCAGGATATAGTAAATGGCATCTTCAAAAAATTTTCAAACACCATTTTGGCATGTCTTTAGGTACATATATTAGACGAAAAAGGATAGAGTATGCTGCTCATGAAATTATAAATAAAAAATGCAAAATCATTGATGTAGTGATTGATTTCAATTTCAGCAATCAATCATCGTTTTGTAGAACCTTTAAGTCAATATATGGTGTATCACCTAAAGAATTTAAGAGTGAACATATTAACCACTTATAACAACTTCAATCCCTTTACTTTTTAACAATAACCAATAATCATGTCTGTTTTTGTGTTTCTTTTGTCCTTTTATGTTAATTATTTTCAACACCATGTGCGTTATTATAATTGCCACTGAACTGGAAAAAAGGTGTATCATGAAAAACGTCCTCTCATTGTCATTGCTACTATTTATTTCAAGTGGTTATGCAGCTTCAGAAGTCACCTATTTAAACCCCACACCTCAAGGAGCGGTACGAATTGGTGAGGTAAGCTTCTTTAAAGCAGGAAGTGCAACGCAGTCAGAAGTAATTGGGTCACTATCAAAGAAAGCAGATTCATTGGGTGGGACTCATTTCGAAATTTCGTCACTTAATTCTTCCGATAATACGTATGCAACCGCTATTGTGTACAAGTAGCATCAATTGGTTGTAGTTCATGTTTTAATGTTGAAATAAACTATTCATTATATAACATATGCAAATTTGTTCATTTGTATATCCTATTTCATTAACCCTGCGCAATATCACGCCCTCTGTTTTTCCTTGAGTGGTTTTTTGCGGGCTGCCAGTATTGGAGCCCGATTTTTTTCAATTATCCGATTGAACAATAAATAGTTTTGTGAATAACAGCATTCTAATAAAACCTCTCAATTTGTTATGCCCAACCATCCGTGATAACCCATATAAATTCCCACTAACGCAATCAAAGCACTTGAGAAGTATGGTGCTCTTCGGGCTAAAACATCCAACCCGTCCCAACGCTTTGATGCCTGTCGTACGCTTACAGCTGCAACAGCACCGATAGCTACCAGTGTGATTGCCAATCCGATACTAAAGCAAAGAACCAGCACAGCTCCCAACGTAAATTCTTTCACCTGAATGCAAAGTAAAAGAACTGTAATGGCTGCCGGGCAAGGAATGAGACCCCCCGTCAGGCCGAAAAGGATAATTTGTCCGGTTGTTACGCTGCTATTAGCAAAGCGTTTTTTGATGTCGTTAGCATGTGCTTTTTCGTGCGCGTCCTGATACTCGAGTGAACTAACATCAAGTCCCTCAAGTGCGGAGTGATCGTGGTTATGATCATGCTCGCGGAACTCCACATCATAGTCGTGTACATGACCACGATGGCCTAGAGATAGACAAACCTCAAAGTTGTGCGGCTCAGGGATCGGCTGGGCAGATTCCATAAACCCGTCTTTTTCTACGAAATCAAACACCTGTGAAAATGTCCCTGTACCCCGGTTAGTGACCAGAGTAATATCGCTGGCCTCCCATTTCCTGCCACTGAGCGAGCGTAAACGCCAGTGGGGTGGCTGACCTTCTTCGAAAATTGAGAGTTCAACGCTGCCATGACCGGTATCAATGACGCGGGTTTCATCATGAGGGTGATTAACGTGGCCATGCTCATCTTCCTGCTCCATCCTCCAAAGCTTTTCTCCGCGCCATGTACGCCAGAACATCCATGCCGCAGTGGCAAGAATAATGATGGCTGAAATCAGCTGGAACCAGGGTTCGGCTGATTCTGCCGTAAATTTCTGACGGATATACATCCCGCCCAGTGCAATGAGCCAGACAATAGAGGTATGAGAAATTGTCGCCGCAAGACCTAACAATACTGCTTGTGTGACCGTTCCCCTGATAGCCACAATAAATGCGGCCATCATTGTTTTAGAATGCCCCGGCTC
>NZ_JAJFTC010000032.1:0-9481 GCF_020733125.1 Enterobacter cloacae complex sp. 2021EL-01169 | reverse complement strand
CAATGAATATGGAAAGAGTTTTTACCCAGATCGATACCAATGAGCGCAATGTTTTCCATGATAGTTCTCCGAATGAAAGCCTGTCCTCAGCATAGTACCGGGAAGGAGGGAGTGACCATCTCATTAATTATCCCACGCTAAGACTGTTTTTTGTACAAAGCGGTATCGACTGTACGTAATGAGCGGTATTTTCCGGATCCCAGCTTAAGATTATTACGCCAGACGTAATCTCCACTCAGATTGATATGTTCCCAGCCCAGGGGAGAAAGATGAGAGACCAGTTGCTCATTTATCGGGATACCCTTTCGTTTTAGTGACTCAATAGCTCTTTCTATATATACCGTGTTCCACAACGTGATCGCTGCTGTCAGTAATGTCAGCCCGCTGGCGCGATAACTCTGATTCTCCAGCCCACGATCCCTTATTTCACCCAGACGGTGCAAAAAGACCGCTCGCGCAAGGGCATTACGGGCCTCACCCTTATTCAGCCCCGCCTGCACGCGTCGGCGCAGACCGGGATCACGGAACCAGTCCAGCATAAATAGTGTCCGTTCGATGCGGCCAATCTCTCTCAGCGCTTTGGCAAGTCCATTCTGTTTTGGGTAACTGGCTAACTTTTTCATCATCAGTGATGCGGTGACTGTCCCCTGCTTAATCGAGGTTGCCAGGCGCAATACCTCATCCCAGTGCGACTCAATGTCTTTGATATTCAGGCAGGTTGTTGATATGACAGACTGAAGCCCCGGATAGCGCTCGGCCTTTCCATGAATAAACAGCCGCTTGTCATGAAGATCACGGATCCTTGGCGCAAAAGCGAATCCCAGCAGGTGCATCAGGGCGAAAACATGTTCAGTGAAGCCTGCGGTATCGGTGTAATGCTCGGTAATTTCCAGATCGCTTTCATGGTACAGCAGGCCATCAAGCACGTGGGTTGAGTCGCGCACCCGGCTGATCACTTTGGCGTAGAACGGGCTGTATTGGTCTGAGATATGCGTATAAATCTGCACGCCCGGCTCCTGACCATATTTAAGATTGACCTGACCGGCATAACGTCCGTGACTGCCTACCCGAAAGTTCTGCCCGTCTGACGACGATGTTGTCCCGTCGCCCCAGAATGCGGCCAGAGGCCGCTCTTTCTGTGCGTTGACCAGCTCGGCCAGTGCCGCTGAATAAGTTTCATCCCTGATGTACCATGCCTGAATACCTTCGAGTGACGATCTTGTGGCCCCAGGGCAGGATTCCGCCATTTTTGTCAGCCCAAGGTTGATGCCGTCAGCCAGAATGGTGGTCAGCAACAGTCTTCCGTCTTTTGGTCTGACGTTATTATTTTTGAGGTGCGCGAAGTGACGCGTAAATCCCGTCCAGCTATCAACTTCTTCCAGTATCTCCGTAATTTTCGGATGGGGAAGCATGCCATAGACCAAACCTGCAAAGGGCGAAACACCTGAAGGAACGCTGTTCTCCAGTGGAGTGATTTTTACGCCTTTATCTGAGATATCTACATCGGGCAAATCACCGGCAAGCGCCATCGCGTTAACTTCTTCCAGCCGAGATGCAAGAAGAGTCATACGGGCCTGAAGGTATGCCTGGCTATCGGTCTGAACGGCCAACTGTAACTGGTCATTATGTCGGGATTTCTCAAACTCAGCAGTCGGGATGAGATAATCATCAAAATTTTTGTAGCGGCGCGATCCTTTTACCCAGATATCACCGGAACGTAATGCACCCTTGAGTTCATTCAGTACGCAAAACTCGTAGTACTTGCGGTCGATGCCTGAAGGCGTGAGCACCAGTTTTCGCCAGCTTTCAGGGATAAACCCTGTTGGCGCTGATGGCGGCACTTTACGAAGTTGTTTACGGTACATTTCCGTTATGGTGTCCAGCGCATCGCTGAGCGCCTGCGCCGCAGGTGTCGCCATGAACTGCAATGCTGACAGCATACGCGGGGCATATTTACGCAACGTACTGTATTTTTCGGTGATCAGATGAAGCGCGTCGAAATTGCCCTTACGGGAAAGAAACCGCGTTTCTTCCACGCTGTTGATGAATTCCTGCCAGGGAAGGACATCTTCTATTGCAGTCCAGGGATCTTCCCCGGATTCTCTGGCGTTAAGTAACGCCTGCCCGACGGTAACGTACTGCTTCAGCTTGCTCTGAATAAGCTTTCCCGTTTGCTGGAGCCGTTCGGCCTGCGTGCGTTTTGCCCTGCTGAACAGACTACCCAGGATACGCTCGTGCAGATCAATCACTTCGTCAGTCAGGGTGGCCCTGGCCTCTGTTATTATACAAACCAGCGTAGCGTAACGTCTGACATCGGTGAATTTTGCCAGGTCCCTGCTGCTCATTTTCCGGCCCTCACGCGCCAGTTTAAGCAACCTGTTCTGGTGAACGGAAAGTGCAATACCATCAGGCAACCCCAGCGCAGCGATGGAATTAAGCCGGTCGATATGTTGCAGCACATTTTTACCGTTTATTTTACCCGGAGGCTGTAGCAGCAATGCCAGACGGGAAGGTTGTTCACCCTCTGATATGAGCAGGCTGTCGAGTGCTGATTTATGCTGCTTTTCCAGTTGCGCGGTAAGTGTCGAAAATACCGATCTGTTAGCGAGCGTGACGACTTCGGCAAGCGTCCGTTCGATCACTTCAACAGAAGGGAAAATAACATTATTGTTATGTAGCCAGCTGAGCATTTCTTCCGCCAGCATAAATCCTTTGTCAGTTCGCATGGCATAGGGGTGCAGATGGCGGATACAGTCTTTTTGCATTGACCGGCTGAACGGGGATAGTTCCAGGTAGCGATAAAGTTCGGTCAGATGTTCCCAGCGGGTTTGCTCTCTGGATGCATATTCCGGCCATAAATCAGGCTGAAGTTTCAGTCGGGAAGCAACCCTGGATACAACGCCATTGTGAGGAGCACTGCTTTTGTCCGGAATAAATCCAGGTCCACGCAGATAACAGAGTAATACAGCAAAGCCCAGGCGATTCGCTGGCCGTCGGTGCTTATTAATGAGCGCAATATCCGGTTCGTTCAGAAAACACATTCGGGTCAGAATAATTTCATCATCTGGTATAACCAGTAAGCGTTCCTGCTCTTCACTGCTCAGTATCTGTCGCCGTGGCATAAATGCTTCCCTCGCGTATAGTTTTCATCTGTTATTTGTTCGCTGTGACCGAAACCGGTCGGTTTCGTACACCACTTACAGCACATGTCCGAAACTTAGTGAAATTAATTTCGGACACACGTTATAATTCGGACATCCATTTCGTACGGAAAGTTTCCCATGTCACGTGTTTTTGCCTACTGCAGGGTCTCAACTCTGGAACAGACCACAGAAAACCAGCGTCGTGAAATTGAAGCGGCGGGTTTTGCCATCAGATCCCAACGACTTATTGAGGAGCATATCAGTGGCTCGGTTGCTGCCAGCGAACGCCCCGGATTTATCCGGTTGCTAGATCGCATGGAAAATGGGGATGTACTGATTGTCACCAAACTTGACCGTCTGGGTCGTAATGCGATGGATATCCGAAAAACAGTAGAGCAACTGGCGGCTTTAGATATTCGCGTTCATTGTCTCGCACTCGGAGGTGTTGACTTGACCAGTCCGGCCGGAAAAATGACTATGCAGGTAATTTCTGCTGTAGCGGAGTTTGAGCGAGATTTGCTGCTTGAGCGAACGTATTCAGGTATTGCGAGGGCAAAAGCGGCTGGAAAACGCTTCGGTCGCCCCCCCATCCTGAGCGAGGAACAAAAGCAAACAGTGACAGAGCGCCTAAATGCTGGCATCAGTATCAGTGCTATTGCCCGGGAATTTAATACCACCCGCCAGACTATCCTTCGGGTAAAGGCTGGATTGCTGCAAGAGTGAGCGGCTGGGAAGATTATAAAAAAAAATCAAATGGTTATTATGAAATAAAACAGCCTGCTGGGTTCTTTTCCCCCTATTTTTTATAAAAGAGTAGACAAAAGAGGTTCGCGACATTAATCTACCAACTAGATGGTTGGTACTGATTACACCAGCTATACCTTTTATCAAGAAATTACAGGAGCCATTATGTCTACTACCGTTAAACCTTCTGCAGACGCAGCTGCGATCCACAATACCCGTGAAGCAGTTCGCAGCCAGCCTGGCCTGGGTAACCTGACTTTCCAGATGAAAGCCCGTTCCAGCGGCGGATTAACCGTTCGCACAGAGACCGGCGCCACAATCCAGAACGGCGTTATCGATACCAGCCGTGTGGGGAAATTTTCTAATATCGGTGATGAACCCGCAGGTTTACTCGGCACCGATACCGGCATGAGCCCGACTGAATACATCATGCAGGCGCTGGCTGGCTGTTATACCGCCACCCTTACCATGATGGCTGCTGAAAAAGGGATCGACCTGGACGGTATCGAGCTGGATCTTAATTTCGATATCAACCTCAACGGCTTCCTTGGGCTGGACAGCAACGTGCGTAAAGGTGCGAAATCTATTCGCGTCGATGTTCACCTTACGAGCAAGACCGCCAGTCGCGAGGAGTTAGAAGCGCTGGTCAGCGAAATGCAAAAGAATTCGCCAATCCACGATACTCTGGCTAATCCGGTTGAAATGATTACACGCCTGGCGTGATGTCAGAGATGTAATGCTGCCATTCAGAATGCAGGATGGCAGTGACGTTCAGCTCTGCACGATACTGAGTCAGTGATACAACTTGCTACGGAAAAATAGCAACAATATAATCTATCAACTAGTAGATTATATGGAGTAATTATGACAACCATGACACGGGAACGGCTGCTCAGCGAAGCAGAACACCTGATGCGCGAAAAAGGGTATTCAGCATTCAGCTATGCTGATTTATCAAAAATAGTGGGTATCACCAAGGCCAGTATTCATCACCATTTCCCGACCAAAGATATTCTGGGTGAGCAGGTGGTAATACAGGCGTTCTCTGATACACAACGCGTATTTGAGCAGATAGAGGCGACTGAGAAAAGCGCGGAGAGAAGAATTGCGGCTTACATCGATATCTTCGCGCAAAGCCATAAAGCTTCGCTACTGCCACTGTGTTGTGCGTTGTCAGCAGAGACCGCCAATCTGCCTCAGGCAATTACTGTACAGACATCACTTTATTTCGATATGCAAATCGAGTGGCTCACAAAAGTCGTCAGGGCGGGCATGGAGTCAGGTGAGTTTTCATCCCATGCCGAACCATCAGATATTGCTTTGATGATCATTAATGTCTGTGAAGGCTCAAGCGTAGTGGCGCATGCAACGGCCAGACCCGAAGTCTTCGCCAACAGCCTTAAGTATATAAAACTGCTTCTTAATACCCCTCATTCAGGAGAATGACACTATGCTGGACTGGAACAACTATCGCTCAGAGTTAATGCAACGTTTAGGCGAGTTGGGCAAACTGACCCCCGAGACCATGAAAGGCGTGGTTGCCCTGGGCAACGCAGGTAACAAAACTGACCTTTTGGGCGCAAAAGTGCGTGAACTCATTGCCCTGGCGTGCGCAGTCACAACCCGCTGCGACGGCTGTATTGCTTTTCACGCCGACGCCGCTGTGAAAGCCGGTGCAACCGACGCTGAAATTGCTGAAGCGCTGGGCGTGGCGATTAACCTCAACGCTGGCGCGGCGGTCATTTATTCAGCCCGCACTCTGGATGCCGTCGGTCAGGCACGCGGTTAAGCATTAATAAATTCCACGTTAAAAGGGCATTACTGCCCTTTTTTTATGTCCGCAATAGCCTGAGCATATACCGATGCAGGTTTCACACCCGGTATGCGTTTAACTAATTGCCCTTCATGAAATATCAGCACAGACGGCAGCCCCCAGATCTCGTATTTGGTTGTCAGCACCGGCGCCTGATCTACATTGACTTTCCCCACCTGAATATCTCCATCGAGCCGGTCTGCAAACTGACTGAACATTTCTTCGCTGGCCTGACAGGGCGGACACCAGGGTGCAGAGAAACGTACCACCGATATTCCTTTGTACTGCTCTATCTGGCGGAAATTATCTTCGTTATAAGCTGTTAATGTACGCATGGTGATGACCTCGCAAAATGAGTGACAATTCAGAAATGGCTGCGTTATGACAAAAAAATACGACACACCCATTGACCTACCTACTAGATGGTTGGTATATTGCCACCCATCAGATGTTTATGCAACTCCAGTGCGCGACGTCCAGTCGATGATACTGCCGGGCTGTGCAAATCCCTGCCGGGATACTCCTTTTTGTTTTTTGTGAGGTATACGATGAGTAAGCTTTTCACCCCCTACAATCTGTCTGGCCTGGCGTTAAAAAACCGTGTAGTCATGGCACCGATGACCCGCACCCGCACCATGAATGACGTGCCGGATGAGGTCGTGGCTTTGTACTATGCACAGCGTGCTTCTGCTGGCCTGCTCATCACCGAAGGGATGCCGGTTTCAGAAGAAGGCCGGGGTTACCTTTATACCCCTGGTATCTACAACGACGAACACGTCCAGGGCTGGCGTAAGGTGACACAAGCGGTTCACGCCAAAGGTGGCTGTATTTTCGCGCAGCTCTGGCACGTCGGCCGTATGTCTCACGTCTCTCTTCAGCCAGGCCACATAGCGCCGGTTTCAGCGGGCACCGTTCAGGCGGTCAATACCACCGTTTTTGCGCTGACCGAATCCGGAGAACCGGGCCCGGTTGTACCAAGCCAGCCACGCGCGCTGGAAACGCATGAAGTTAAACGCATCACTGCAGACTTCGTGCACTCCGCACGCCTGGCGATGGAAGCCGGCTTTGACGGCGTGGAAATCATGGCGGCAAACGGATTCATCTTTGACCAGTTCCTCAGTAGCGAACTGAACACCCGCACCGACGAATACGGCGGCTCGGTGGAAAATCGTCAGCGTTTCCTGCTGGAGACCATTGACGCCGTGGCGGAAGCTGTGGGTAACAGCCACGTTGCCGTGCGCCTGTCACCGTTCGGCCGCATTTATGACCTCGCGCCGTATGAAGGTGAAGAGCAAACCTGGTCAGCCATCACCGACGCGCTCGGTCAGCGGGAACTGGCCTACGTACACCTTTACTATCAGCCGGTGTACACCAAAGCGCCACTTCCGGAAGGCTTCCGCCGCCGTTTTCGCAACACGTTTAAAGGCACCATCATCGCTGCCGGCGGTTTTACCCGTGATATCGCAGAGCAGGCTCTGGAAGATGATGAGCTGGATCTGGTGGCATTTGGTGTGCCCTACATCGCTAACCCGGATCTGGTTGAAAGAATGCAAAACGGCTGGCCACTGGCAGAAAGTGACCGCGCCACCTACTACGGCGTCAGTGGTTCCCCGGAAAAAGGCTATACCGATTACCCGGTCTGGCAGGCGCAATAAATCCCATACGGTCGCGGTTCTCTGATAAGTGAGATCCGACCGCCCAACGTCTTTGAGGAATCATTATGCAAACGCTGAAACCCACCCTTACCATCGATATCTGGTCAGATTTGGTCTGCCCGTGGTGCTGGATTGCTAAAAAAAGATTTGAACAGGGTCTGAATCGCTTTGAATTTCGCGACCAGGTGGTGATCCGCCATCACAGCTACCGTCTGGCCGGTGGTACTCCCGCGATGCCTTTTAAGGATGCCATCGTTAAAAAGCTGGGCAGTCAGCATTCAGCGGAGCTGATGATGAATCAGGTGGGCACCGCCGGTAAATCTGAAGGTCTGATCTACAACTTCGACGGCATGATGTTTGGTGATACAGAAGATGCACACACCCTGCTGGTTGCCGCGCGTAAGGCCGGAATTGCGGACGCGGTGGAAGAACGTTTTTATCATGGCAGTATCACCGAAGGTCGCTCTCTCTTTGACCGTCAGCAGCTCGTTGCCATGGCCGTAGAAGCCGGTATGCCGAAAGCTGACGCTGAAGCCGCCCTGGAAAATGACGATTTTCGCGCCACCGTTTCCGACGATGAAGCCCACGCACAGTCTATTGGCCTCAGCGGCGTTCCGGTTTTTGTGATGAACGAAAAATATGCCATCAGCGGGGCTCAGGCAGCAGATAACTTTTTGAATGCCCTGCGTCAGGTCTGGGATGAACAGCAAACCGAATTTTCAGCCACTGCGGGTCAGACCTGCGGAACGGATGGCTGCAGTATTTAATCCGTCAACCGCCGGCAGTTTCACGCTGCCGGCAACGTCTTACCCACCAGTAATGGAGTCAGAAAATGAACACTTTTTTCAAAGGTAAAAAACTGCTCGTCGTCGGCGGTACCAGCGGCATGGGCCTGGCCGTGGCACGCATGGTACTGGAAGCGGGCGGCAGTGTCGTGCTGACCGGGAATAAAAAAGACAAAGCCGAAGCGGTGCAAAAAGAACTGAGCCCTCTGGGACCGGTTGCGGTCATCGCGGCGAACCTGATGACCGAAGAAGGTATGGAAACTATCCGTCAGGAAATTAATGCTCACCATCGCGATATCAGCCTGATGGTGAATGCCGCCGGTATCTTCATGCCCAAAGGATTTACCGAGCACAGCTTTGCCGATTATGACATGTATCTTTCGCTGAACCGAGCCACGTTCTTTATTACACAGGATGTCGTGAAGAACATGCTCGCCGCGAAGCTCGAAGGGTCTATCGTCAACGTCGGTTCGATTGGTGCTCAGGCTGCACTGGGTGACTCGCCGGCCTCGGCCTATTCAATGGCAAAAGCGGGTCTGCATGCCCTGACGCGTAATCTGGCGATTGAGCTGGCCAGCGCGGGTATTCGTGTCAACGCGGTGTCTCCCGGGATTGTTCATACGCCGATATACGAAGGCTTCATGGACAAAGCGGATATCGCAGATGCTATGAAGTCGCTGAACGATTTCCACCCGCTGGGACGCGTCGGAACTGCCGAAGATGTGGCAAACACTATTCTCTTCCTGTTGTCTGACAAAACCTCATGGGTGACGGGCGCTATCTGGGATGTCGATGCGGGCATCATGGCGGTCAGACGATAACCCCGTGACGCTGGCATAAGCCGCCCCTTAAGGGCGGCATTTTTTTGTCGCCAGAAATGTCATCAGCAGGCTTCACTCAGGATATTCACAACCTGTTCATCCGTGCCTTTTTTGTTCCCGGCACAGGGTGTTATGCCGGGTTCTGACGACATCCTGACAGGACAAACGGCCAAAGAGAAAGGGGTTATACCCTGTTAGGGGCCGGTGTCCGCAGTACCTGTGAAATTCTTTTCATCCCTGCTGTCAGCATAGTCCGTGGGCACGCCAGATTTAACCGGATATGTCCTTCCCCATTGTCGACAAACAGCAAGCCCCCTTCAAGAAGCACCCCTGACTCCCGGGCAAAATACAGCGATAAATCCTCACCCACAGTGTCGGGCAGGTAGTGGCTAAGGAAGGTGCGAATAAGCAGGTCATTTCTTCCCAAGCTGACTCGCTGATTAAAATTTCGCGGATCTGGGCCGATTTTTTTCCCGCAAACACATCGAATCAGCCTATTTAGGCTATTTTTTCCACCATT
>NZ_JAJFTC010000031.1:0-10771 GCF_020733125.1 Enterobacter cloacae complex sp. 2021EL-01169 | reverse complement strand
TTTACAGAAGTGGCAATGGCGTTCGCCAGCATTTAAATGGAGAGCCGGATGCGCTGAAAGGTGCACGTCCGGTTCGGGGAGGAGAGGCAGGGAAATAGTCCGACTACGCCCTGCCTCTTACTCTACTCCGCACCTGGCAGGGCTGGCTGTATCTGGCGGTGGTTATCGATCTCTTCGCCCGTAATGTGGTCGGCTGGTCGATGAAGCCCACTCTCTCACGCGAACTGGCACTCGACGCGCTGATGATGGCCGTCTGGCGGCGAAAACCGGACGGCGAGGTCATCGTGCACTCAGACCAGGGCAGCCAGTACGGCAGTGACGACTGGCAGCGCTTCTGCCGGGCTAATAACCTGGCCCCGAGCATGAGCAGGCGTGGCAACTGCTGGGATAATGCGGTGGCCGAATCGTTCTTCAGTTCGCTGAAAAAAGAGCGGATCAGAAAACGCATCTATAAAACCCGGGATCTGGCCCGGGCCGATATCTTCGATTACATTGAAGTGTTCTACAACCGGGCCCGGTGCCACAGTCACCTCGGCGGCCTCAGTCCGGAGGCCTTCGAACAGGCCTCATCGTGAGGACAGAATTTGTCTACGGGCGTGGGGTCAGTCCATGAAGACGAGCAATCAAAACTGGTTGATAAATGTATTACAGATGACCTTAAGATATTGAATTCTTGTTCATCTTTTGATCATATAATGACGGCTGCGGGAATAGAGGAGAGTCATGAGATTTACCATCGAGCTAAGCATTTAAGTGAATTGCAGCATACATTAAAAGGTGAAATTCAGGACTAAGTACACAGACAGAACTTGGGAGCTAAAACTTAAGTTTGTATTAAAGCTCCCGAGTAATGCCCGAATCATACTAACCAAATATTTTCATTCAGATTAGAACATCCCTTAGTTTTCTAATAATTGAACGACTATTAACCTGCCGCCTTCTTCTTTTGATAGAATAAACTGAGCATTGTCCGTTAGTTCCAACTTTTCCCCAACCGCAATTTGTCGTTTATCTGGTAAAGTCATGAGACCCTGTATCCCTTCATTTACTAACCACCATTGGTCGTTATGGAATACAAAATACCCTACGCGTTTTTTTTGCGCTTCCGTTGTACGTTCATTTGGCGCAATAAGACGATTCACATGCCACGCATAGATAGATTGCCCGCTCCATACCATCAACCGGTGGTCATCAGGACGATAGCTGCCCTCTTTACGCGAAGAGTACAGATTTAGCACGGGTAATTTACCCTTGTAGGGTGTCCCGCAGTATGGACAGACCGGTTTTGTCTTACCCGAGAAAACATACCATTTCTGTTCACAATCCTTGTTCTGGCATGGCTGTATCAGGTCGACTGTTTTTACTAGAGCTGTTTCCCACTCATCGGCGGTAGGTCGTTTAGTGGCATCATGTAAGCCATCAATGAAAGCTCGTTCGAACAGTAACGACAAATACGGGCCCATAATTGTGTACGGTATTTTAGCCGGGTCAGCCCACGGAAGTGAAAATGAGGATAACTGACCGACTTTAACTGCATTACTTTTGTCTACCGGATGTTCAATGAAGAGAGCCTTCTCACCCATCGATAAGCTCTCATCACGTACTTCATCCGACATGTCATGTATTTTTCCGCCACGTAGAGGGTGACGGAAAAAGAGGTACATGTAGATAAGCACCGAAAGCGCATGGCGGTCAGTAGTTATGCTTGGCAGTACACGGTTCGGATCTTCTTTGGAAAGATGGCTGGTTTTAACCACTTCCGGAGCGATAAAATCCGGTGTTCCCACCACGTCGGGAGGATACTTTCCGGGAACAACCAGGCCGTCTACGTCGATGATACAGGCATGGCCGTTTTCTGGATCGATCAACACGTTTTTATAGCTAAGGTCGCTGTGACAGAGGCCAGCCGCATGCATCCTTCTGACGGCTCTTGTCAGCAGCAGACAGACCTTGAGATAGGTTAGCGTATTCCCTCGTTCCCGCGGGTCGAGGAATTTACTCTGATTGCTGGCGCTCGCAAACCATTTGCCTTCTTTCTCGCGGCCTTTTATGCCGAGAAAATCATCGTTTTTGGAGCCATATTTAAAGAAAAAGGGGCTTTGATATGTTGGAACCACAATGCCTATTTTATTCTCGTGCTCAACAACGTGGGTTGGCCAGCAAAAAAGGTCCTTCCAGTATTCACCCCCCGATTGCCCAAAAATGTTTTGCCTGTAGCGGCCGGTGATCATATCAATACGTTCCCGGGCCTGCTCATTCTGCGGTTTATGATAAAAAGCGACGACATAAGATTTATCAGGCGAAAAGAAAACATCCTTCATCGAGCCCGACCCAATCACCTCATCTACGAACTGGACTGTTTCGCCGTCCTTTGTTTTGCACGTAACGATATTTGCCATATTGATCACCGAAAAAGCGTCTCTCTTACCACAACACCGCAATAGTGCGGTCATCATGGTTCCCTGTGGAGAAAAAGTTTAGCCATTCGCCTAACCTCTCGGGCGCATTACTGGCTTCTGCGAGGGCAGGGGTGAGTTCATTAACGAGGCGAGTCCATTTTTCGTCACTACGAAGTCCATTATCTGTCTCAAACAGAGGATCTGAAACGCCGTCTGTCATGAGGATCAAGTGAGATACGTCATTCCATTTGCCCACACTAATGCGGCCGGTAAATGACGGGTCTGCAATAATGTTCTGGTCAAGGAAGCGTGTTTGCCCTGCATATTCTCCGCTATCGGGGTTTCCCAGTATGCGGATTTTACCGGAAGGGCTGTATGCTCCTATCGCACCATCACCAAGCCAGAAAGAAGCAGCAAACAGCTCTTTATCAGTTCGTAGTGCTACAGTTGCCAGAAGGGTTGTTGAATAGGTTTTCACCGGTTGTTCTGCGCAAATTGCTTCGTTCTGGATGCTGTTGACCGCAAGCGTTGCTGCCTGTTTGAAATGATGAAGCATGGCGTTTATGGTTGCCTGCTGGTCGCTCCCTTCCCACGCCCTGATATGCTCGCCTAAATGGATGCCTTTCACTCCACTGAGTTGCCTGAAAAGGTAATCGCCTGCCGTCCTGACTGCTATCCGGGAGCCTTCTCTGGAATTTACCGCACTACCGGCCCCGTCTGCGACCAGCATGACTGACCATCCTGTTTCATGGCAGTGGTTGATATAGAAGTCATCATCTCTGAAGCTCCCGGCATGCTCATGGGAGCGTCCCCGGCGACTGGCGGCAGCAATCCGAATGTTATCCCTGACCAGGCCAGCTGAGTCCAGATGCAACTTAGGGTAGGAAGCGTCAGCGGGTGGTTCAATCACTTTCCACAGGCTTCTTGGGTCCGCGTTTACTACCAAAAGCACTTTTGTCTCGCAGTCGTCGTGCGAAGCGCATGACCAGCGTACTGTAAGCTCAAAATCTCCACTTTCCGTGGGAGTACCTGTAAGCAACTGATGTTCTTTTTCATAAGACAGACCTATGTCCCGGGGAAAGACTATGTCCCTGACAGCTGACTGCTGGCCATCATCCAGAGCAATGGCGACCGGTGACGAAAAATGTTCGCCAGCCCGGGCGTTGGGTATGGTTATTCTCGCTCCTGGGGGAGCAGGAAGTTGCACCGCTAAGCCTGTCCGTTGCTGGCCTGTCGGTATCTGCCCGGGTTTTAGTGCAGGAGATACCGGGCTCACACCTTCATTGTTTGTCGGTTTATCAAATGCGTAAAAAGGCATCAGCTTCCAGAACGGAGGATGTGGTTCATTTTCTGGCAGGGTTTGCAGTTCTGGTGTATCAGGAGCGTCGCTGCCCGGGTTATCCGCATCATTCCCGACCAGCTGCTGCTCGTCGGTAAGACCTGATGCAGACGTGACGGCAGATGAGTCATTATCACTGTCGTTAACCCCGGCAGAGGAAACCTGAGCAAGGCTATTAATCCGCTTAATGAGCTGCATAATCCCGGAGTAAAGGGCTGGATCCTTCGTTAAAAGGGAAAGCTGATCGTCTTCAACAGTCAGGCCCAGCTCAGAAAGCACTAAGCGAATAACCTTCTGTTCAAGTGAAGTATCTTGTGACATCAACCTCTCCCTCTGTTTACGTCGAAATTAGTGTTCCCGCCATCGTTCCTGAATGAAAGGCCTTTTTCACACCATGGGCAGATCACGTCATCCGGGCCGTCTATGCACAATAACTTCCCACATGAGCACATGGCAAACGCACTGGCATTACCACAGTGCGGGCACCCCGGTACGCCATGCAGTTCACTGGTGTTAACCTGCAAACCGGTCGCGGTGGCGTCTGACCAGGCAAAATAGTCCTCATCGATGGGATAGCATCCGGCAATGTTAAAACTGTTGAGGTTAAGCTTGAAGTCCAGCCCGGAAACCGTTGCTGGTGGCCGTTCATACTTCATCAGGTAAGGGCGGCGTGTTTTGCTGCAACGGCCGGTGAGCGTAACGCAGTTTTCGTCGTACGCCTTTATATGCTCATCTTTGGCCAAGCGTACTATATATTCAGTCTGGCTGAGCTCCGGCTGTTTTTCGTCCCCAACGCTGCGGCTGTGGGCAGTAACGGAGGCCGTGATCCATTTAATGAAGCGCGTAAAGTCGCCTTCCTGAGACTCTGTGAAAAGCATGGCATTCTCTGTCAGCTGCCGGAGGATATTAAGGTCCGCTGACGGGCCCAGGCCAACGGCAATGAGGTTCACCTTATTCGCGTAGTGATCTTTCCAGCGTTTCACTTCTGTAGTTGTGTCGTCAGTCGGACGTCCGTCGGTAAGAAGATAGACGACGGGCTTCCAGTCGCCTTTAGTCTCATGAGTGGTTTTCCTTACCTGGGTATCAATTTGCACGGTCAGTTCTCTCAATGCAGCACCGAGGCTCGTGCCGCCGCCAACGGGAAGGCGGGGAGGGTAGAATGAGGAAATTTCGTGCAAAGGTACAATCGTACGGGCTATACCGGCAAATGCGATTACCGAAACCCAGGCGGTTTCAAGTGCGTGTGGATCTTTTCTTAAATCTCCGACGATCATTTGCAGACCATCAGTCATTTTTTTCAGGTTTTCACCGATCATGGACTCCGAACAGTCCAGGACAAAAAAAACGGGAAGGCGTCTCATAATATTCCTCGTACGGCTGATAACAGCCTGCGGAAAAAGGTTCTGTACAGGAAGATGCTGCCAGGTAGAGCAGCACCTTCACGTCTGTCAGAGCACCAGCTGGATTTCTGGTGGAGGAGGTGGAAGGGTATCTGATCCGCTATTAATACCCGCACTTGTACTGCCGGAAGAAACGCTGGCTGAAACCCATTTAAAGAACCCTGCAAACGCGGTTGAATCAAGTGTCTCCAGAGACACAACCTTATCAGTGAGCTGTTTTAAATGCTCATGACCCGCTTTGGGACCAACGGCGCAGGCGATGATAGGGCCGAAACTCCGGCCACGGATAGCTTTAACTGCTTCACCGTACGCCCAGCTATCAGAAGGTGTACCATCAGTCATCAGGAATACTAGGGGACGCCAGTCTCCTTTGGTATCGCCATCTGAACGACGCACATCTCTGTCCACACACTGCATCAGACATTCAAGGGCTGAACCGGTGAACGTCCCGCCTGCGCTTGGTACCACGATGTCCGAATACTGGAAGTTTTCCAGCGGCGTGAGAGGAATAAACTCACGCGCCTCATTGTCATAGGTGATAATTGATATATGTACACTTTCGAGTGCGTATGGATCCTGGCGCAGAGCACTAAGCATCGCCTGAATTCCAACGTTAACGGAATGGATGGATTCACCACGCATCGAGCCGGAAGTGTCAATAACCAGGTAAACAGGCAGGCGGCGCATCAGACGTAATTCCTCAGGTGTGAGACAAACGAATCTGATTCTGAAGGCTCACCAATTGCCCTTAGTTTCCAGCCCGTAGACTCGCGGACCAGTTCAGCAAAAACCATGGAACGCTGGCTGGCGAAGGCCGGTCCGCCGGAAAGATCGAACCGCGCCATTTCAATATTACGGGCGTCTACAGCCCGAATGAAGGCATTCTGAACTTTGCCAAAGTGCTGCTGTAACTTTTCGCCATTGTAGATCTGGACGATAAACACAATTTTCTCGTACTTAGCGTCAAGGGAATTCAGGCGAACAATAATTTGCTCATCGTCTCCATCACCGGCTCCAGTACGGTTATCGCCCGTCAGCCAGATATTGCCTGACTTGTGACGGAGGCTGTTAAAAAAGATGATATCGCCATTCACAAGCGTTGGTTTGCCATTTTCTCTATCACCAAGGTCGGTAACCTTTCCAGCTGAATTACACAGGAAAGCAATCACATCGAGGTCGTACTCTTCTTCTTTCTTGCCAAAGATCCCGCCAAGAAAACCCTTCTTATCTTCATTGATATCCCAACCGAGGCCAATAGTAACGGACGAGAGATCGTATTCATTTTTTTTCAGGCTTACGCCCTGGCCTTTGCTCAGACTGATAGACATGACATCCCCTTAATCAATAAAGTTATAAAACCACATTCACTTCTGGTGGCGGCGGTGGCAGGTCATCAAGACCAATCACTTCTTTTTTATTGGATTCAACTTTCTGACTGCCTACCGAAATACTCGCACTAACCCATTTGAAGAAAGCTTTAATCGTCGAACTGTCAGCAGTATCCAGCTGAAGCACTATTTCAGTAATTTCTTTAAGTGCGCTGCTATCGGCATCATGACCGGCTGCACATGCCACGACTACGCCGGTTCGTGCCGCTTTGAAGTCGTTCAGGCCTTTACGCCAGTCATCAGTCGGACTTCCGTCCGTCATCAGGAACACAAGGGGACGCCAGTCACCTTTCGTGTCTGCTGTCGTTTTCTGTACTTCCTTAGCAATGGAACTGGCCGTGAGAGAAAGCGCTTCGCCAAGGGATGTAGTGCCGCTGGCTGTCAGTGCTGGCAACTGGAAACTCAGGAGATCTGTCAGAGGTACGGCCTGTCGGGCGGAAGAGTCAAAGGTGATCACTGACACAAAGGCTGTTTCAAGTGCATACGGATCCTGTTTCAGTGTTGTAAGCAGCGTCTGAACACCATTCTTCACCGCTTCGATAGGCTCTCCGTGCATAGAGCCGGATGTGTCGAGTACAAGATATACGGGTAAACGTCTCAAATGGAAATCCTTCTGAAGTTGGTTATTGCTATGTTGATGAAGTTTAATAATTTCGTTTTATCGCCAAACATCCTTGAAAACAACAATCATCTGCAAGAAATCATAAGCGCTACCCAAAAATTGGGGCTAGATACGTATGGTACTTTAGTTTAGCTTTCTCAAGATTAGAATCATGTCTCACCAGAAATGGCTTTTATGCCGAGACATAGTTCACAAATGCTAATGTTGCATGACATGTTGCGAATCATTATGTTTCGTTAAACATATTTGCTAGTTTTTAAAAAACGGCTATCACGTTAAGTTATTATATAGGAAATAAATTAAATGGGACTAACTTCAGACGGTCGGTGGGAAATAAATAATATTTTATTGCACGATTTATTGACATACTCTGATGGCAGCGCAAGAGTTGGAGAACTCAAGGCTTGCTGGAGTTCAGGCCATGGTTTTTATATCGTAAAAGGTATTGTTACCTGGTTAACGATGCGCTCTTTAAAGATTGAAAGATTACCGTGGATGGCTGACTTTTCATTTACGACTCTCAAGTATGAAAAAAGATTATATATACCTATTCTAAAATATTTACAAGAACACCCAGAGGTAGTAGATGAAGCATGCAATGAGCTTCTTGAAATCTACGCCCATACGCAGAGATTCTATGCAGGTAAAACGCATATTAGGCTTGGCAGAGGGTATAAAAGCTCAGATGAAGTGATTACAAAGAATGACGATTATGCCAAAGCGGTATATCATCATGCTGTCGCAGCACAGATGGTTAATAAAGGAACTATTGACATACCTCATGATGTGATTACCTCATGGGGTAAAAACAGCAATTACAATGCTGACTACCTGGTTGGTGTTGATATGGACGTGGCTATTGAGGATATTTTATTATCAGCTGAAACCATTGCTCCAAGACAAAACGAAATACAACATAGTGCTCTCGAATCTGGAGAATTCCTTGTGCTGAACCGTAGCTGGGATGGTTTGCTTAAAGTAAATGCTGAAGCTGTTACGGCGCTGAATGGATTTTCAATACAAGAACCCGAAAATCAGGATGAGGCAAGAAAAATATTATCGGAACCATTACCAGCGTACCGGCCGATGGATAATTATAATCAACTAGTTTTAGATAAACGAAAATCTCCACAGTCTTTCCGTTCACGTATATCACGAGCGTGGAATATCTTAACAACGAAATATCAATAATTGTCTTAATTTGCGCCGACTACAAACCTTCTGAAGGTCAAAAGTAGATCTTCAGATTTTCGCAATCGCATGTAGCCGATATGTACTCTTTGTAAGCTATGACCAAGTGCGCAAAGTGCAACCGAAAAATCATAACCCATTGATTTATATGTTATTGCAAGATTAAAAAGTCACCCGATTTAGCAAGTTTGAAATGTCACCTAAAGTGACATAAAGGAGTGGTGGAAATGGGGTTTTAAACTGGAAGAGACGAGGGGGTGACGTTTCCTGCATGAATGACGAGCGCAATTATCAGGAATCTTACAAGAGAAACATCTAATTCCTTGCTGAGTATACATTAACTCAAGCCACCACTTTGAGTATAAATTAACTCATCATTAATTGGCTGGTATTTAGACGTGAAAATTAACTACGTCCGTAAGCAAAGTGGAAAAAGAACAACAATCATTCTGCCTGATTCTATATGCGAACTATGGTTTACAACTCGCCCTCCAGTGAGCGAAAGTTGTGCGCGACAAGCGCTTTGTGAACTGCTTGAACAACTTGATGACCCCAAAGCTGGAACCACCTTCCAGTCTCAGGCAGAACTCGTGATTCTCGGTGACATCCGAGCATATCAGAACCGGCTTTTAGCCAGTAATGATGAGCTAAAGTGTCGCGTAATTGACTGGATTACAAGTACGCTTCCGAGTATTACCCCTCCAACAGCTCAGGCGTCAGAAATTTTAGAAGAATTGGAAAAGTTGAAATTGGTTCCATGGGAAGTGATTGAGAAATTTGATTCACTGGAAGAGCAAAGGTGGAAATAGTATCCAGTGAATCGCTCAAGATAAATTCAACTTTTAAACCAAAAAGAGCAGGGGCTAGCGTTTTAAGCTGGCCCTGAACTCCTCTGGATTGCTCAGAACCGGATTAATCGCCCTGAGTTGTTCCTGAACCCTGGCCTGAGCTCGTCGTTTGGGCATCTTTTTGCTCCGGTCACGCTTACCATCGCGTTCAAGTTCATCCATTTTACTTTGCGCCAGCTTCAGAACAGCCCCAAGACGTTTGTTATCAATAATTTGCCCCTGGTCGACACATTCCAGTTTATCGAATACCTGATATTTGAGTGAACGGTAACCGTATTTGAATGCCAGCGTGCCGTCTGGATAGTCGTAGACTGTTATTTTCTCGCCAGCGATGCGAGTGTTTTCTTCAGAAGGCTCAACTAGATAGATCATTTTGTCATAGCGGAATGTCAGCGTTTTAGACAGCTTACGCAGCTCCTGCCAGGCAAAAATATCATCCAGCTCTTCGTTGCTCTCAGCCACGGGTCGGTGCAGATCTTTGGGGTATTTTGCTGGTCTTGCGAAGCGACGATTGAAATCAGCGATGAATGTATCCAGCCAGGCGTTGGCTGCTTCAATACTGCTGATTCCCTCAAGACGCATCTCCTTGATTAGCCGATCCTGAAGTGTCTGATTTGCCCGCTCCACGCGGCCTTTAGCCTGTGGACTGTTGGCACAAATCAGCTCGATCCCCAGTTCAGAAAGCACACGGCCAAACTGGGTAACACCGGTTGTGGTTGAACCACCATTATTGACCCTGAAAATGCCGTGCTTGTCGCTGTAGAACGCAAGGGGCTTTCCGTGTTGCTCGAGATACTCGCGGGTGGCCATCATGTAATCAAAGGCTGATTCAGTCTCACCAAAGCGGAGGTGCATCAGGCGACCAGTCGCGTCATCAATAAAGACGAGCAGGCAGCATTTCGGCGCTCGACCTTCAAACCAGTCATATGGAGAACCATCAATCTGAACAAGTTATCCGAGGCAGTCACACCGGTATCTGGGTTGATGAACGCGGGCCTGCAACGTGAATAAGGAACCCAGAGTCCATCAGCTATCATCCATTTTCTGAGCGTTTCAACAAATACTGTGATGTTGTGACGTTCGCGTAATTTTTCTGCGGCCAGTGTTGGTCCATAGTCGCTGTAATGATCATGAAGTAACGAAATAACTCGCTGCTTCAGTGACTCAGGAAGCCTGTGATTATCGGGGCGTCCACGCCGAAGGTTTACCAGTCCTGCGGCGCCAGAATCACGAAAGCGGTTCATTAGCCGCTGTGTCTTACGTTCGGTCAAAGCAAGCTGCTGAGCAGCATCACGACGGCGCATGCGCTTTTCAACAACTGACTGAATGACGTTGATCAGGCTGAGTTGGTCACAAGCATCCTGATGTCTCCATGGCCTGAGGATTTGATCCTTTATGCCAGAAAAAGTTACATCACTAAACGGGTAAAAGTAACATTAGAATATTGCAGTTACACAGTTTGTCAAGGCTCAATTGAAATGTCCGTTATCCAGCTCAATTAAAATGACCACTTTGATCTCTCATTCTCTTTACTGATAGACTTGGCTTTGTTGAATAAATCAGATTTCGGGTAAGTCTCCCCCG
>NZ_JAJFTC010000030.1:0-16024 GCF_020733125.1 Enterobacter cloacae complex sp. 2021EL-01169 | reverse complement strand
AACTCATCAAGGCGCGGGAATAAAATCCCATTCAGACGCCGGATAGATTCAAGCAAGCCAACTTGTCGTCAAAATCGGTGTTGCAAAAACGGGAGTGACCATAGATTCCGTTTTCTGAGACGACCCCGATCAGTATTACGTTATCCCACTCCAGCCCCTTGGAACCATGCAGTGTGGAAAGGATGAAGGGATCGCAGTCAGTAGCAGCCTCGCCTGGATTCAAGATAAGGTTTAAAAACGTGCGGGAATCGATCTTACTGGAGTCAAGTAGCTCCCCGATCCTCACGACCCCTCGTTGCTGGTCGTTCGATCCAGTGCGAGTTACACCCTCAGAGCCAACACTATCAATGAAACCCTCCATACTCAGGCGTCGTAACACATCGATAGCAGGCGTTTCCTCTCCGTCTTTCTGGCAGATAGTGGCGAGCCTGCCCAGCCGATCTTTTTGGTATTGTGCGCCCTCGAATAACTGACCTAGAGCAGACCATAGGTCGGCGTGCGGAGCCATCAATCCACTGAGCGCCGCTTTGAATTGCCCTTTCTGCCATCTAAAACCAGCCTCCTTCAGAAAGCCGTAAACAATCGCTTGTTTGTTGGGATGGTTTTCCAGTAGCCGCAGATCGCCGTACACAGACAGCAAGACGCCAACTACCAGTATCCCGATTTCGGTGCGGGTGTGTAATGCGCTTGAACCATTGAGGTAGCGATAAGGTAGCCCACACAGGCGTAAAGCAATTTCCGCCTCAGCAAGGTTCGCCTTAGTGCGGGACAATATGGCTTGTGTTCCACTGCTCACCGAGAGGTTTGATAGCACCTTGGATAGGCAGTTATCAAAGTGCAATCTGACCTCTGTTTTGGGGGTGCTAGGATGACTGACACAAAGCTTGGTCAGCTTTGTAGAGTTGCGCCGAATTACCGAGTTAGCCATCAAGGAAAGCTCATGGCCAAATCTGAACGTGCATGACAGTTGAAACACCTTCGTATTCGGGTAGTGCCTTTCAAACAGTCCGCCGATAAAGTCTGGTCGAGCACCACGCCACTCATAAATACACTGGTTAACATCACCAACAGCCATAACCGACGTATCCGACTTAGATAGCAAGCGGGTCATGTCATGCTGTATCAGGTTAACGTCCTGATATTCATCAACAATGATGTGCTTGAAGTGGGCACCAAGGCTGCTGTCATTACGCAACAGTGCGACAGCCTCAATCAAACAGTCATCAAAGGTTCGCAGACTGTTTTCCTCCAGCAGCTCACAATAGCGGCCATAGGCGTGAATAAACTCCCGTTTGATGTTGCTGAACGTTGGATCATTGGCAGCATCAACAGGAGTTACGGCCGCCGCCCGGCAGCGAGCAATAAACAGCTCGAAGTTTTCAATTTCATTGGGGTCAATATAATTCGCCTCATGGTCAAAGCCATAGCGGTAGGCTTGCTTTACCAGTTGCTCATAGCGGTAGTCGCTTGGAGTAATGAGGTCTTTCTTCTTGATTATCTGTTGGCGTTCTCCGTAACCAACAATCTTTAAGGCCAAGCTGTGGAACGTGCGGATTTCTGGAATCACGCTCGACATCAGTGCCGTCTTCAAGTTCTCCGTGAAGCTCACCTGCGCCGACTTGTTGTACATCAGGATCAGAATGGAGCGAGGATCAGTTCCCGTCTTGACCAGCCGCTCAACGCGCTTTACAAGTGTGGTTGTTTTCCCGCTACCAGGTACGGCTTTTACCAACGCATGTCCGGTGTCATGGCTGACAATACTTTTCTGCTCCCAAGTCAGTCTTTTGGTCATGCCTTAACCTTGTAATTGGCGCACTGACGGGCCTCGGTGTAGGGAACGATCTTTGCCTTACTGTGACATTGCAGATAGCCATCCTCCCATCGGCCTGCTTGCTCGCACATAATGCAGTTGGGAAATAGTGAATGAGGATCGGCGTGACGGATAAAAGCTCGTAAGTTATCAGCCAGCTCAGCGGCCCCTAACGATCTAGGCCATGTGTTCACGTCAGAATTGATTGTTAAATCCACTTCAGCGAGCGGCATCGTTTGTTCGTTGAGTCGGCCGGAACCACTTAAACTCCAGACAGACATATCCACGTTACCTACTGAGCAGACGCCGCTACAGGTGTCCACAGATTGAAACGGGGGAAGCCAGTTGAATACTCTCAGGATCTTCTCCTTGATCGAGTAGGCCCCGGTAAGCAACATCTGAATATCAGAGGCAGATTGGACCTTAAACTCAAGAATCGGGATACCGGCTTCGATCTTGTCTTGAGAGCAGGGGTGTGTGACACAAATCTCTACGTAGCAACGCCTTTCGCCAGTCGTATCATACAACATCACGTCTGGTCGCAGCCCTGTGACCTTATCGTGTTTTTCCAGCTCTGCCTGATCGAAAAATTGAGTCAAGTTGTAGCGTGCAGGCACGGATTTTACGCACTGACGTGCTTCGTCTCTAACCAAGGCTAAACGAGAACCATTACAGGCAACCCGGCGCTCCAGCTCAAGGCTAATAGGCATTTCACGGCTGAGAGCTTGTTGGTAGCGATAGAAGAATGCTTCTTTGCCGCACTTGTGAAGATAGGTTTCAAGGGCACAGCATTCTTCCGAATGGCGAAAGTGCTTAGCGTTGAACTCGCCCATTACCGGGGTCAGGGGGCTCTTACAACCTGGGCAGGTGTAAGTATGTGAGCGCAGGGCAGCGCCAATGTGCGTGAGGGTGCCCTCGCCGTCTAGCGCGTAAGCGTATTGTATTGAGCTGGATTGAGTTGTCATGACTGCGTATCCTCCCAAAAAAATCCAGCTAAGAACAGACCTTACGGCAGGCAAATGGTAAGTAGTGCTTCTTGAAGCAGTCGAGTGTACAGCGGCTCAGTGAAAAAGCTAATCGCCCGCTCAACAACCTAGTGATACTGGTGCAGATTCGACAATGAGTTAATGCCCGGAGAGCATCTGCAAGACTTCTAGCTGGAAGGCATTCCAACCAGCCCTCGCTTCTGAAAAGCCGTCAGGAAACGGTAAAATCCAACCAAGTGAGCAACTTCACTTGATCAAAGATCTAAGGCTAGAATGATGGAATTCCAACCTTAGTTTGCAAATAGCCTAAACATATAACTTCCTCTGAGGATTTAAAAGAATTCTCAGATGTCTTGAAAGCTACTTTTTAAACTTTCTCATTCTGAGAAGCATATTTAATTTTGCTGCGTCTGCTCGTGCTGCTGCTACAGAAAGGGCTTTATGCAGTGAAACTACCACGACAAACAAACAGAACATCGACCAGAATCCATCCATTTCGTTTACCTAATCGTTGAGGTTTTTATTCGGGATATCTGGCTAAATAGGACTACACAGATACCCAGTTAAACCCCCCGCTTACATAACACTCCGGTTCCTCACCAGACGTTTTATTCTATCGCGGTCTGTGGTTATCAGAAGCTGCATAAACCGGTTATTTAGTCCGTTACGCGAAAATTATTGAGGATCCGGGCTGTTAAACTGTTCTTCCTCTTTCGCTTCCGGAGAAAAGGGGAGGTGTCACCCTGCGGCCGGGTAGTGAAAGGGATTTGACGTAATTCAGGCGAAGGGCGAACAAGACCGCAAAGGACGCCCGGGCGACCGGATACCTGCCGGGTTGTGCGAAGTAAAAACCGGAAGCAGTGATAACACAAACAGGCCCCTACAGCGTAAGGATTGTGATGGACGATAAAGAGCAATTTACGAATCTTGTGGCAAAGCATGCCTCCGGACTCACCGAAGAGCAGCTGGCCGGTTACGATGCCTGTTCCCTGGATGGTGAATGCGTCACGCCTTCATACGAGGTTTTCCGGGGGTATCGTACCCGCCATACCCTGGATGAATTTCTGGAGATGGCCATATCGCTGAATGCCATCCACCCGGATGAATATTTAACGGATATGCTGCTTAAGCCTCATGAGGTGATCGGCGCTCTGGCCGATGAAGGCGACCAGCTGAACAACGCCACCCCGGTTTATTTCTTCCCGGATACCGGCGTCTATGCAGCGGCCGTCAGTGAAACCCGGGTGCTCGATGCCTGGCTTTGCTGGCCATGCTACCCGGCGAACTGGTAACGCGGCCGTTGGAATTGCACCGGCAGGATACGAATTTAACCGACCCCGTGGCGGGAAGGTTATCACAATTGCATGTCCTCATCCCTCAAGCCCCCTGCCAGGCCCTAACGTGCTGTCAGGCTTCGCCTGATTCCCGATCTGCGCCGGTACTTCAGCCGATAACTTTTTGTTTTCTTTTTATTTTCTCCCCATTTCCTCAAAGTTCGCGGGCGGCGTGGACAGGGCACCATTGCCGCATGTGGGGTCTTAATAAGGGCAGGGTGGTCAGGTTTGCTCGATGCCGGGGGTAGGCCCTACCCTTTATGGGATGAGGACATGCAATTCACTAAATTAATCGACAGCACCGGTGGTGACTTATCTGTAACGGGTCAGTTTTGATACGGGGAATGTTTCAGGGTTAAGATCTGGAATCATAAAAATATACGCTCCCGTTCAGGACATACGACTTGAAATGGATAATGCCATTAAAGGAATTCCAGCCTTTCGTCGATAACAGTTTCTGACCATCGCCATAACCATGTCATGGAGGAGACTAACCGTGTTTCAGAGGTGAGCTGGTGCCTGGCAAAACATACAAACTCAAATATCAGGAAGCGAGTTTAGTTGTTTATAACATGCAGCCGTGTAACTGATTAGGTACCGGCAAAAGGAGGAAATAATGTTTGAAAACTACGTTTGTAAAATCTATGTAAGCAATGATCCTCATTTTAGTAGCCATCTCGAAGCAACTGCGTTTGGTTTCGATAATGGTCAGCAGCAAAAGATTCTCACCGCAGCCCATGTTGTTACCAATGCTCTTGGAAAAATTTATCCCGTCAGCAATACACTTAAACTTTACGTCAAATTTCTTAACCATCAAGGACTGGTGAACGAAGAGCCTGTTCTAGTCGATTTCATTCTCAATGAGGCTAATGACAGGGCAGACTTTAAAGACGGCATTCCGTTTGTTGACAGTGCAGAAATCGTATTACCAGCTGGAATACAACAGCCTGTAAGTAGTTACTTTAAGGTCCTGGCTCCCGCAGCTGGCATGGGTACATTGGGTGTCGGATATCCAATGAATGAGACAACAATTTCGACATTCCCTGGTGAAGTTTCAGGCATTTGGCCTTTAAATTGCTCAAATCATTCTCCCCAACATCTCACAACTCGCTTTGTAATAGCACATTTCAACACCGATGGTTGCTCTGGTGGACCCTATGTCGTCTCCGAGAATGACGAGCATTTTGTCATTGGAAGTCTGGTTGGAATAATGTCTGGAACCTGCCCAGATTCAAATCCACACATGTCTGTTCAGTCCGCTACTGATTTTTAGCAAAGTCAGTTCCAAAATGACGCTGGCACGATAGTTATTTTGGGTCTGCCCGATATGGCGTCTGCCCTTACTAACAGCAACAGCATTGAAACTGACAAACATGAACTCGAAAGTGCCACAATAGTAAGTCATGATTTCTTCATCACTTTTATGGTGCTCTTTTTCACCTATCACACAGCAAGTTATGAATACGAGGCCTGTAATGGACGCTACCGAAACTGAAGAGCTCGAAAAAATTCGCAAGAAGGCAATGGATGAAGTTACAAGTGCTCTTCAGGCGCTTGAAAATAAGTTCCCGGGTATTACTGAGGGCGCAGCAGCTTTGGCGGGGTCAGGCGTAGGCGCAGCGGCTTCCTTCGGTGCTCTCTATACGCTTGGTACAACGGGAGTGTCAGCAGCAGGCATAACCTCCGGGCTCGCTACAGCAGGGTCTATCGTCGGTGGCGGTATGGTTGCAGGCATTGCGGTATTGGCCGCACCTGTAGCTGTGTTAGGGATTGGCGGGTACGCGATAGTGAAACACAAAAAAAATGCGAAACTGACAGCCGCCCTTAGTCAGGCCATCCAAAAGCTCTACGAAGTTCAGGAAAGGTTGATGTCGAATGCGGAATATTTTAAGGCAGAAATTGCTGGCATCAAGGCAACAATCGACATGCTTACTAAGAAAGCTCCAAAAGGTAGCCTGGTCGCGGTGAGGTAAACACATGAGTCAGTCTCCTTATGATGATGAGTTCAGGGCCATCCGTTATATTCAGCTCCGTGGTCAGGATATCGCGAACGCTCACGAGACAATTAACAGTGATATAGAGAGCCTTAAGGCACAGTTGACCGGGCTAATCAGCGGCACTGAACTTGATGAAGCGGAGCATCTGGCGCTTAAAGAACATCATCTGCGAGAAATGACCCCTTCAGATACTGCCATGCATTCTACTGGTCTCAAGACTATATATAGCGAGGCTAACCAGCGTGTATGCGGTGATATTGGACTGGCCACAATACTCTCCACGGATGACTTGGCTGTTGTAGATGCCCGGATCCAGAATCATATTAAAGAATTTAATGATCGCTACGCACTCGACGCCTGGGATTATGCTATTGCCTGCGGATGCGGGCTCATAGCATCCATGCTGGATTTACTTTGCGTCAGAGCCCCGCCAAAACCTACGGTGAGCTTTACGGCAGAAGTGGATGGTATTTTCAATAAACAGGTGCAGAAAGCCTTCAATGCCATTTTGCCGGAGGACCTGAGTACAAAACTCTCAGATTTGTTCCCTATAGGGGCACCAGACAGTTCGATCAGCAGCGATTTAGTGGGTGCGGCCGGTGGCGTTTTGTCTCCCACAAATCACCGCTTAAGAGCTTTGTCACACGATCCCGTACTGGGCATTATTTTCGGTATAAAGGATATGCTGAACGGGACCTGTACGGTGGTTCAGAATGGACAGATCGTGGTTTATCCTTCCAGTAAAGGCGTTACAGACGAAACCAATATTTTCAGGCTCATCGCCAGAATGTTTGGACACCTGGCATCGGATGTTAATGCCCCCTCAGCAAAAGGAAACCGTGGCATGGGGTTACCGGCTCCTTTTATGGGGCTACTTCGTATGCTTGAGGGGATCCCTGTGGGGAGTTCTAACTTCGGCAAACAAATAGAGTACATGTATGTCAACGGGTATGACTTTCGTCAGTTTATCGTGACAAGTATTCCGATGAGCATAATGGAAGTTTTGATGCGGGTTTTCTATGTGGCGAAACAGGTATCGCTGGGAAAAGGAGCTTTTGGGGAGACCTTACTGGATACCATGCCGTTGCGGCTAAATCCACGCTTCCGGATGATGCTTGCCCTGGGTTATGGAACTTCCAGTGCTGTTAACGCAGGTAAAATGTATATCACCGGCAATATTCTCAATGCGAATTACGCCTCCTGGATGGGGTTGGCCTGGAATGGTTTTCACTCACTCAAGTGGTCCCTTTATCAGCGACACTTAAAGCTTTGGGCCGGTATTGAAAAGGCAGAACTGGAACGGCTTCAGAACAATATAGACAGCATCGAGGCATTGACCATCAGAGCAGGAAACTTGCCAGTCAAGTAACATTCACCGGAGCACCTCCGGAACCCCATAGCCCACCAGCTGCTAAAAATGTCTGCCTTTGCTTTTAATACTCTCTCTGCCTCCTCCCCGAGGCAGAGAGTAGCTCGTAGTTATTTATACAGCTCACAACAGGGCCATAAGATACTCCGCTTCTCGTTTACCGATGATCCTGATCTGTCAGCTCTCTTACCGGATGCTGTACGAGCGTAACGGCTTATTATTGATAGTTCTCTCATATCAAACCTCATAAAGATTTATGCTGCCACTTAGTAACAGCCTAAAGGTTGTACTCTCTATTTAACAGCTTTTAGGCTGTTAATTTGATATTACAGCTTTTAGGGTGTATGTTTAGAAAACAGCGTACAAGGTGTATCAGAGGAACTACTGAGGCCAGCTTATGATCAATAATGATTACCCGTTAAACACGCTCAACCAGTTGCGTCCCTTGCTCATTGGTTTTCGCAAGGCGAATGGCCTGACGCAAAAAGACCTGTCCGAAAGGTTAGGGGTCACTCAACAGACATACTCACGTCTGGAAGCCAACCCTGCCAGTGCGAGCATTGAACGGCTATTCAAGGTGTTTTCTATCCTGGGCGTAAAAATCAGCTTCTCCTCGACAACCGCCTCTTCAGAGGGGAAGCAGACGGAAGAAATGCTTAAATCAAACTCACCTGCACGACAGGAGAAATGGTAACGATATGAGCCGGAAACAGCAGCGTCTGGCAATCTGGATGAACGGAATCAAAGTCGGATACTGGGAAAAAAGTAAAGGGGTAGACAGCTTACAATACCTTCCTGACTGGAGTGCAGACGAACAGGGAAGGCCGCTGTCATTGTCCCTTCCTTTTACTCCCGGGAACCAGGTCTGGCGTGGAAATGTGGTACGTGACTATTTTGATAATTTACTCCCGGACAGCGAAGGCATACGCAGACGTCTGGCAATGCGTTACAAGGCCGATAGCCTGGAGCCTTTTGATCTTCTGACGGAGCTGGGAAAAGACTGCGTGGGCGCGATACAGCTGCTTCATGACGGAGATGAACCCACAGATTTATATTCCGTGAAGTATCACCCGCTTACTGAATCAGAAATTGCGGCAACTTTGCGTAATACCACGGAGACATTGCTACCGGGCAGGCCAGAAGATAACGACGACTTACGTTTATCTATTGCCGGTGCTCAGGAGAAAACAGCCCTACTGTGGCATGAAGATCGGTGGTGTATGCCGGAGGGTAATACACCAACGACGCATATATTCAAGCTACCGCTCGGACTTGTGGGGAACATGAAAGCCGACATGCGCTCGTCGGTTGAAAATGAATGGCTCTGCTCGGTACTTCTCGAACAGTACGGGCTCCCCGTGGCAAGAACGCAGATTGCTCACTTTGAAGATCAGAAAGCGCTGGTGGTAGAACGTTTTGACCGAAAATGGTCAGGAAACGGACAATGGATCATTCGTTTACCCCAGGAGGATATGTGTCAGGCCCTGGGCATTTCGCCATTACGAAAATATCAGGCGGACGGCGGGCCAGGTATATCGGAAATTATGGAAGTTCTGAGTAATTCAGACCGTGCTGAGCGTGACAAAGCGCAGTTTTTTATGACGCAGATAGTTTTCTGGATGATGGCCGCAACAGATGGCCACGCTAAAAATTTCAGTATTTCTATTGGGCCACAGGGACGTTATCACCTTACACCACTCTATGATGTGTTGTCGGCATGGCCGGTGATCGGTCATGGGAACAATCAGATATCCTGGCAGAAGTGCAAACTGGCGATGGCCGTACGTGGCAGTAGCAACTATTACCAGATATATCGAATACAACGACGCCACTGGATCAGGCATGGTGAGATAACCGGCCTGAGTAAACAGCAGACAGAGGCGATGATAGAGGAAATCATCGCCAGAACCCCGGGTGTCATTGAACGTGTTAGCGGGCTTCTTCCGGACCAGTTCCCCCAGCAGCTTGCGGAAAGTATTTTTGATGGAATGAGGCAGCAATGCAGGCGCCTGGCTGAGAAATGACAGCCGCAATTTATAGTGTGCATGTTTTCAGAATAGCTGATGTAAGCGTGAGGATTCAGTATGACTGAAGAACAAAAAAGAATAGAGCGGGCTATTGAGTTGGCTTGTCGTTACGGCGGAACCGATGAAATGCATCATCTGCAATGGGTCGTGGATCAGATGGTAAGAGAACTTGCTGGAGAACGTTATGCACAGATTGTAGCAGATGCCACCAGCGGAGAAGATGGGCCTGATACTTACAAATGGAGTGTTGGGATCGCGCCTTAGCATCTGTCAGTCTGGGGATGAAAACGTACTTAACATCCAGCGAATTCCCAGACTTCACATTAAGACTAGAGTAACGGCCGCAATCACGTGAGAGAAAAAAATGGCAATTTTAGCAATCATTGCAGTTATCGCCCTGGGTGGGTACGCCTGCGGGTTTATTAAAGCCCGTGAGCTGAGCGCTTTGCGTAAAGAAATGAAACTATACGTGGATCGCATGGAAGCGGCGGAGCTGGACTTACACGCAATCAGAAGTGTAGCGGAGCACCGGTTGCACGGTGCAGGTAAACAGTTTGCCGACCTTTACAGCCGTATCGACGGTGCAACTGTGACGCTGACACCCGAAGATCAGCTGTTACTGGCAACGATGCCATTTAATATTCAGGATGTAGAAGACATCGTAAACGAGCGCGGTCCAAAGACAATTAGCGGCCGTCCATTCTGGGAAGTTGAGCCAGGCCCGCATGACTATGAATATGGCCCGCAATATCCGTATTTCCCAGACCAGCGCTAGGAAGAGATCAAGATGAGAGAGCCAAGACCCCGCCATACCTTGCAGGTCATTCGAGTGCCTTCTCTGGAGGTTCAGGATCTGGGGCTGACCAGCTTTGATAGCTGGCTTGACGAGAACGGTTATGACAAAACGAATGCCAGAAATAACCGTACCATCTGGGCGAGAGAAGGCGGATGGCATCTGAAACGTTGCAGAAATCTGGAAACTGGCACGGACGATTTCTGGTTTATCGCTTTCGATGGTAAAGGCGGAAAGATATACCCGCTGAAAACCCAAAGAGACTACCGGGCTGCATATCGTAAGCTGGAAGCAGAAGGTTATGCACCTGCGGTCATCGAGCAAATGACCACAGGCGCAGCATATAACCTGGCCTATCCACGTTCCACCCTAAAACAAGCTGAGACGGCCACCAGCGAACCAAAGCGGAAACCTGACGTAGATATCCAGGGTGAGCACTGCGAGCGCGTAGTGACGCAACGTAGTGGCGTGGCACAGGGTAAATTTAAAGCTCTGCTCATCGAGAATTTCGCGGGCCGTTGTGCGGTAACCGGTTGGGTTAATGGCGGTGTCCTGGATGCGGCACACATTGAACATGGAACCCGGTACAATCCGTCTAATGGCATCCTGATGACTCCAACAATGCATGCTCTGTTTGATGCCGATCTTATGGGCATAGATCCGGCCACCCTGACCGTTCATTTTAAGCCAGGCATTGAGCTGGGCGAGCTGTTTGAAGGCCGTAAAATCACACCGCTGGTGTACGATCTGGACTTAGAGCGGCTGGCCGTACGCTGGGCAGGATACCAGGGCCTGGCTCATGAACAATGATGGGTTACAGCCGGGATGTGTGAAAACCCGTCAGTGAAACCTGCATGCGCCATACCTTTAAATTTAAACTCAAGAGCCAGGCTCAAGATAAAACCGAAATGAAAAGGTAAAATCCGGTGCACCAGATCTCTTAGGTTTAATACCTGAGCCGGTATACTGGCAGGCGCAGGCATGTGGGTATTATCCAGTCCATACATCTCCACACAGTGTTAACCGCAACATTTAAAGTTCAATAAGGACGGTTTCAATTTTATGTATAAAACAGCATTAGTGATGATTATCGGGATCCTCGGATGCAGTAAAGCATTTGCAGCCACTGAATTACAGCTCCAGCAAAAACGCGTTATGCAGTTCTGTGCCAACGCCAGTCTTCCATTGTTAGTTGCGGGTACAACGTACGCGAATACGTCTGACAACGGGCGACCAGAAAAAGAAAGATTGGCAATCCTGAAAAATTCAGTTGCAAGCTCGACAGCTTATAAAATGGCATCTCCCGGAGTTCAGATTGCCATGATGAGCGTGGTGGAAGATATTGCCGATCCGAAAGAATTAGCTCTACATCAAAAAGAAGTTAGACGTCTTGGGGCTAGTTATCTTTCCGACAGCGGTGTTTCATGGGCTTCAAAAACTGTTTCACCATTTACAGCCTGGTGTAACTTTAACCGTTTAGAAAGTTAAGGCTGGCAAGGCGGTTCCTGTTCAGGAAAGTTACTTTCCGTGCGGGGACCGTAAGATACAGATAAAGCTTAAGGCCTTTGAATTTCTGGAAAGCATTTGAAAATTTCATTGCGCTTGTCTGATATGAAACAGCCCCTGCATTTCTGCAAAGGCTGAAAGAGTGTGTACGGACTTTGGAAGGAGTGATGATATACGCCTGAGCCATCCCATCACCGCAGACAGGGTAATTAACCCTGACTAAAGCTTTCACCTATTCCGTCGCTCGCAAGCGGCTTTCGCACACTAACGAAGGTATGGCCTTTCGTCGGTGTTAAATTTTTCAAACTTTGCTTACTTTGTCAAGGAAGGTGACCGCAGTAGTAGGCACAACTACTTTAATCTGTATGAATAATAAGGTAGAACCGGCCAGTGAATGAATGCTTTCCCTGAAATCAGGCGGACAACCTTCAGGAATATTGATAGCAAGACTGAATCTCTCGCTGCGGCGATAAACATTTCGCCATAACCCTGAACGAGAGTGGTTCATCCATCATATACAGGAGCGTTACATGCGCAAATTTAAGTACATAATCTGTCACCAGTGCGAAGGCCACGGGACCATGGAAAACCCGGCCTTTGAAAATGGATTCACCCAATCAGAAATGGCTGAGTGGGAGCCAGAAATGCGTGAAAAGTATTTTGCCGGAGCATTTGATGTTCGCTGTGACGTTTGTGCCGGTGACGGTAAGCTCAGCGTACCAAACGTAGCGGCTATGTCTTTTTCAGAACGACGGGTTCTGGCAGCACGGCGGCGTGATGAGCGTCTTCAGGCTGCTGATGAACGGCTGTCCCGCCAGGAACGAGCAATGGGGTACTGAGGTGTTACAGCAAAGATGAAAATGACGAAGCCAAAACCGGTAAGCCGGATGAAAAGACCGTTTATTAGTGAGCTTGCAGAGCTGGGTTTATCGGGTGAAATTCTTTCAATTCGAACTGACGGCATGCAGGGGACGCTCATACCCGATCTTACCGCAGGGGTGAGTGAAGCAGGCCGTGTGAAAACCGGCAACTGGGTAATCTCTGACAAGAGAACCTTCGACCATGTCGTTCTGTGTGTTGAAAGACAAGATGAGAACCATGATGTGTACGTAGGTAAATTCATCCAGTTACATGTAGCCGCTAATAAGAGCCTTAAGATCGTCGAAATGGGCGATGTGAAACTGGTGGCCATAACCAGCTCGATTCCTACCACTTTTAATGGTGGGATAAAGAGATACAAAGGGGTTACGTATGTGTCACTTTCCCAAACAGCTCAAACCACTATCGACTTCCCGAAGCGTATCTACAAAGAGGGCCAGGAATGTACTTCTGTCACCAGTCCTGACCAAGGTCCTTTCGCCCGGGATGTTAGGTTGAATTGCTACGGGCGATGTGTTGTCACCGGCGTAAGGTCCCCCTGGCGTACTGAGGCCGCGCACTTAACGCCACGTCATGAAGAAGGCATTCCCGACGTAACGAACGGAATTTTACTTCGCCGTGATATCCATACACTGTTCGACAATGACCATTGCGCCATAAACCCTGACACTATGAAAATTTACTTCAGCCGGGAGGCCCGGGAGTTGGATGATGATCTCCTGAAATGGCATGGGAATGAGATAGAGACGACACGCATGCAGGTTCCGGTTAACATCGAAAACCTTCGGATACGATGGCAAAAATTTAAGGCTAAGGATCGTCAGCGTAAATAAAGCCATAAGCTGAACCACGGCGAGGATTAGTCTTGTTCACTAAATGACAGCGAGAGATTAAATGCAAACCCAAAAAGATATTACAGTTGGCCAGATCTGGGAAGAAGTGGATCCAAGACTGATCCGGAAAGTGCGAGTTGTTGAGGTGGCCTCGTTAGAAGGGCCCAAAGGCATCCTAATCGAAAACGTGGAGTCTGGTCGTAAGAACTGGGCGTCGTCATCCCGCTTTAATGGAAAGCGTGGAGGGTATCGTCTTATTTCCTGAAGGTTTTGCCAATATGGGAAACTGAAGAGGTTGAAACCATCCCGGTGAGGGAGCATATCTGGTAAAGAAGAGTCTTTAAAAAGGTTTTACGCGACCTGGGATAATAAACGGGAAAACGATACCCAAAAAAAGAATACAGCGATGATAACGATAAGGAATGGTAAGGGCTTCAATATTTTGAGAAATGACCTGGCTTCCTTTGCATCTGCATTTCTAATCAAACTGTCCACATAGGGATCACAGCTCTTAGGTTCTGAATTTTTCATATGTTCTGTACCTGAAATTGATTCCGTATGAGAAAAGGCCACCGAAGTGGCCTCTATCAAAACTGGTGGCAAAAGTTAGATCAGGAAATCATCAAGACTTTTACCGGCTGCAATTTGTTCTGCCAGAGCTTTGGGGGTACGGCCCTGTCCAGTCCACGTTTTTGTTTCGCCATTTTCATCAGTAAATGAGTATTTGGCCGGGCGTGGTTCACGGCTTTTCTTGGTAGCCGTAGATTTGGCCTGGAATGAGCCAAGCAGCTCTTCCGGGTTGATACCATCTTCTTCCATTAACTTACGCAGGGCGTCAAGTTTCTCCTGACGAGCTTGCAGTTCGGCAGCTTTGGATGATTCTTCCTGACGACGCTCATCAACAATGACATTAAGCTTTTCGAGGATTTCCTCAAGTACTTCTAAAGGCAGCTCGCGGCCCTGGGCGCGAAGAGTACGAATATTGTTTAACGATTTGAGTGCTTCAGACATACGACCTCACTTTCTAATTCTTTGATAAGGATTTACTTAATCATAATACACTCTATAAGGAAAAAGATGCCAGCTTTATGTCTTCAGGTACAAAGATATCTTGCTAAGAATACTCCTTATCTTCCTTGTGCAGACTGTTTCGTGCTTTCGATGTTGTTCATGAGTCTTAAAATCTGCTCACTGTTTAGGGTACTCATGCTGTAAATCATCAAGAAGGAAGCGCAGAACAACATAAGCAATCGGAAAAGGAAACCATGCCAGTGACAGGCCATATATGGCGGAGATAAACATAGGGTAATTTAACTCACTTACAAAATTCGCTTCATTGTATTGTTGAATCGAAATGGCAGAAGCAAAAATTATAATTAAAGTAAGAAAAATCCACTCTAGCCATCTCTTTTTATAACAAGCATAAGCGAAAGCTGTAGGGTAAAAAATAAAGCAAAAAATTCCAGCTGCAATTACGTTCATAAAAGTAACTTTCCTGATAGCGCAGTTATTTTTCGAATGCAGCATCATGAACAACTGCCATAACATTGATGATTGGCTTTCTTTTTCTGAAGAACCTTCCGCGCGGCAAAGTTTCTCCCGCTTTGAGACGATAAAGCCAGAAAACATAAGCCGGAGGAACATTGCTGTCAAAAATATCTGAACAAGTTTGAACTGTGATGCCTACTGTATTGTCTTTCCTCATCTCTTTAAAAGTGCCTTGCAATGCAGCGGATAACGTCATTTTTAAGAAACCTTTTTCTGTTTGAACGGATAGACTTGACTTAGCTGGCTTGACTGTAATGTTTGCCACTAAAGATCCCTCGTTCTGAGGATGCAGGCACTACAAAGTTACCGTCAGGTCTAATCATACGAGTTTGGATGAAATTTTTGCCGGATTTGGTTTTTTCAACCTGGTGCTCGATCTTCCATTCTTCTTTGACGGGACCGGATGACAAATGAACTAGAACCGGTACTTTTTTACGTGTTCTATCCAGAACAATACAATTTGATTTATCCGTATCAACGCTTCCCTGAAGAGTATTCAAAGAGCAATTATCATATCCCTCAACCGGAACTGCATTACCTTGGATATCAATTTTGAATCCTCCAGCTATTACAATTTCGGGTGCATTATCATTTAAAGTCTCGTCATAGGCAGCATCAACTACATCGCAAGCAGTAAGAGTAAGTGACGATGCCACAGCAAGACACAATAAAGAAAATCTGTTTTTGAGCATATTTGAGACCTTTTATAAAAATAAAATAACAGGAGAATTGTATCATTAACAGTCTAGTTCTAACGACTACCACTTTTAAGTATGTATTGAGCCAGTTTTATATTCAGGCACACCATATTGCACTCTAGGGAAGGTGCGAATAAGCAGGTCATTTCTTCCCAAGCTGACTCGCTGATTAAAATTTCGCGGATCTGGGCCGATTTTTTTCCCGCAAACACATCGAATCAGCCTATTTAGGCTATTTTTTCCA